>JANPHF010000153.1:0-4457 GCA_031424315.1 Aestuariivirga sp. | reverse complement strand
ATCAAAGACGTGAGTCATCAGCTTGATTAGAATCCAGGCAATTAACCAACCTATGACCATCCCTGAAGTGAGGCCTAGCGCATAAATCAAAAGCGCCTCACTCCACAGAAACGCCCCAAGCTGCCGCTCATTTGCACCGAGTGCCAGGAGAATAGCAAAGTTTTTGCGCCTTTCTGAGAGACCCAAGGCGAAGACAAGGCCCAACGCCCCAGCCACAAGCGGCAAGGCAAAGGCCAGCTCCAGTTTCGTTAATCCATGCATGTCAACAGCCGTTAAGGTAGAGCCGATGCGGTGCGCGGCGTCGCTGACATCACTCACTTTTAGCGGCGTGAGTGCGGGCAGAGCTTTGGCAATCGTGGCAGCAAGATCATGTGGCGCAACGGCAGATTTGATCAAAAGTGTTTCAGCCGACGCAATTCCGGTTTGGCTGGCGACATAGGCGGCATTGGCGACAAGGAAGGAATCGGTGGGGGCTGTCGGAAATTCTCGCACCACACCAATAAAGGAGAAGGGCACCACATGATAGGCGCCGTCACTGGCATTGCGCAGGCGCAGATTGATTTTATCTCCAGGCTTAAGTTGGAAATCCGTGACGGTTTCGTCAGAAACCAGGACCCCGTCCAGGATAGATTGCAATTGCTTCAAAGTTGCCGCCACATCGCCGTTTTGAAAGTAGGCGTCCGACATCGGCGTTGCTTCGGCAAAGTGTGCGGGGTCTATGCCATAGAGATCCTGCAAGTCAGTGCCGACATAGGCAAAGCGATGCTGCATGGCCTGAATGGCGGCAACACCGGATAGGGTTTGGAGCTTGGCCAAGACTTGCGAGGCTGGCTGATCGATTGTGCCCGTCACCGACACATCCGCTCCATTGGTCAAAGAAGCATCAATGGCTGATTGTTGCTGATAGGTAGTGTTGAAGATCGAGGTGGAGGTGGCAAAAGACATGGCCAGCGCCACCAGAACAATACCCTTGATGATGCGGGCACGTTCATGCGCCATGCCCGAAGCCACCAGATCCGAAAAACGCCCAGCGATGGGCTTGATAATCGCCGCCAAGGAAGTATTTCCGGATTTCAGGTAAATGTCTATCAAGCGCATGAGCAGCATAGCGGAACCGATCCACATGAGGCCGGGTGCCAGATAGGCCTTATAGTCAACGGTCGCAGTAGCAACGCCTTCGGGCGCAGTGACAACGCGGTATCCGGTTGTTGCGGATTGCCACAAGATGAACGTCGCTATGGCAAGAAGCACGAGGTCAAGCCAGAGCCGTTTCCAGGCGGGATTGATCATTGCGGTCGTGGCGATGGCGGCCAAGTTCTGGTTGACCGGTTTACGAGTCAAGGTGAAGGCGGGCAGCGCCACAACCGTCCATGCTGAAATCAAACCCAAGAGCGCCGACAAGGCATACCAGAATAGACGGCCCCCATCTTTGATTACCGATTGCAAGAAAGTGACAACAAAATCGGTGAGTAGAACACCCAACACCAAGCCCAAGACGCCCATGAGAATTCCCTCAATACTTGCAAAGGCCATGATGCGTTTTGGGGTGAAGCCGCGTAGCTGCATCAGCCCTATCTCTTGCCGCCGTCGCTCAGCGCTGGCCTGGGCTAGAACAACAGTTAATAGCAGTGCAACAATGGCGCCGGGTAGTCCCAGAAAAAGGAACAGCACTTTAGCAAAAAGCGCGTCCAAACGTACGCCGTCCAGCCTTGCGGCAAGGTTATTGGTGATCACTCCTTCACCAGCGAGTTTTGCCAGAAGATTGTTTGAAAGTCCCGTGGCGTCAATATAAGCGTCCACTGGATCAGACGGCAGAGCTGCAGCATTGAAGCTCGCGTGGATTTGGCGTTGTGCCGTTTGTGGCAGATTCTCCAACTGCTGGCCGAAGGATGCCTCCCATTGATCCGGCGGCAGAAGCAAAACATTGTCGGGCGGGGCATTGCGGGTAGTTTGGGCTGTTCCGTTTACAATTTGGAAGAATTGATCGGCGCTGGGCATTTCCACGATGCCCGCAATGGTGACGTCGGTTGCAGGCTGGCCAATGCGCGCCACTGTCACAGTGTCACCTGGCCCTGCATGGAGGTTGGCGGCGGTTTGCTGCGCCAAAAGCGGGCCATCCCATGTTCCGGCGAGCAAGCGGCCTTGTTTCGGAAACGTTTTGAAATAGCTTGACGCAATACCGACCACCTTGCCAGCACCGGTACTCTGTTCGGTACCGCCTGTGCTGGCCGAAAGGCCGCTCACGTCAGCATAGTCCACGCGCTCGGTCTTTACGTCTGCTACCGTGGCTTTCAGACTCTCTAAGGCGTTCGAGGGATCGGTCGTTCCCATCAATTCTACCTGCCAATAGGGGCCGACATTTGCGATGGCCCTCGCTGTCATGGTGCCGGCGCTATGGGTTACAAAAAGCCCCAGAATGGCAAGCAGGCACACGGCTAAGCCGATGCCAACGGAAGCTGCAAAAATGGCTTTGCCGCGTTGCGCCAGAAGCCCGAAGACCCAAGCCTTTATCATCACGGTTCAATAGCTTTCAATACACCGAAGCTCATGCTCCAGTGAGTTTTGAATCTTCGTGCCACCTGGTTGTCATGCGTGGCGACAACCAACGTGCATTTCGCCTCTTTGGCCCAAGCGATCAGCGTGCCGATAACGGTTTGGCCCGTCTCCTGATCGAGTTGGCCAGTCGGCTCATCGGCCAGCAGCAGAGCGGGTTCTGTCACCATAGCTCGTGCCAGCGCGACGCGTTGCGCCTGGCCGCCGGAAATTTCATCGGGTAGCCGCTCACGCAAATGGGCGATGCCTAATCGTTCTAATGCGCGAATGGATTTCTGCTCGATGTCTTGTTGGCCAAGCACAAGGAGCGGCACTTGGACATTCTGCTGTAGCGTGAGGGACGGTAGCAAGCTGGGAGACTGGAAAGAAACATTCACATATTGAGGCCGCAGATGGGCTTGTGCGGGGAAAGACGGCCAACTGACAATGCCAAAGTCCGGGTGATCAAGTGAGGCCATTTGAGCGAGAAGGGTGGATTTGCCGCTGCCAGAGGCACCCGTGACTACCACGTGCTCCTGAGTCTTGACTGAGCAGCTCACCGACTTCAAAGCAAAGACAGTTTCTGACCCCACCACATGGTGCCGCGTCACGTCATCCAACTGCACCAGAATGTCAGACATCAAGGATTATTCCATCTCTCATGCCAATGATCCGGTGTGCATATTTGGCGACGGCCGCACTGTGGGTGGCCAGCACAATGCCGGTGCCCAGTTGGGCAAGTTCGCCGAGGACATCTAGAATCGCGGCCTCTGATTCGGCGTCAACCTCACCTGTGGGTTCATCGAGCAAGAGGATTGGCGGCGCATTGGCCAAGGCCACGCTGAGGCTAGCCCGAGCGCGTTCACCGCCCGACAATTGTGCAGGCATGGATTCCGCGCGGTGTTTGATGCCGAGTCGAGAGAGTATAACTTCAACGCCCCCAATATCGGGCACTTTCAACACACTTTGCGCGAGACAAACATTGTCGAGCACTGTGAGGTGACCAAGCAGATTGTTGTTTTGCAGCATGGTTCCGAAATACAAGGCGCGAAGCCTTGTTTTCTCGACCTCTGATCTACGGGAAAGAGGTACCTTCATGGCGTGAACCATCCCGCCATCCGGCTCATCGATCCCTGCCAGACAGGCCAACAAAGTGGATTTGCACTGCCCGATGGCCCCATCAGGGCCACAAGCTCTCCGCGATTCAACGAGAAGTCCACGCCGCGTAGGGCCTTGATCTCTTCATCTCTCGTATGAAAGAAACGATAAAGTTCTTGAGCCTCAAGAATATGCATCAAGTCACTTCCACCGGAAACTATTAATCATGAAATTCCACTGATCGACATTGTCTGCACCTTTCGGAGCTGAAAGCGTGAGGGTGACACGTTTGCCGCCATTCCCGAAATAAACGGCCTCATTCTCTTCACGAATCTGTTTGTTGGTGACAGCGTTTGGTTCGGAATTTGAGTCATAATCGAGTGCGATCACAGGGCCGGATTTCAGAGAAATGGTTTTGATTTTGATCCGATCCGGCGCGCGAACATTTTTTTGCAAGTCAGGAATCAGCGTGGATTTGGCGAAAGCTTCGTCAATTGTCGGGCCTGCATCGCTCTGCTGAAGCAAGATGTGATTGTATTTGTCACTGAAGGTTGTTTTGGTGCCCTCATCTTTGCGGGCCCAACCTTCAGGCACTTTGATGGAATAACCCAGGGGTGAATTGAAGGTGACAAAGGCCTGATTGTCCGGAATATCGCCAGGCGGAGAGACTTCTGGTGCCACTGCCGTCTCTGCCCTTACTGGAACGGCTGCGATGACGGACGGCAGAATGGCCAAAACGATCAAGATGGGAATCGATTTCATGGGTTTCTCCTTAGGGTTTGCGGTCCAGAGAGAAAGGCAGTGGCGCGCCGCAAGAGGGCGGCGCG
>JANPHF010000152.1:0-80968 GCA_031424315.1 Aestuariivirga sp. | reverse complement strand
TCCCTCACGGCGGCAAAGTTTCCCACCACACCTCGACCAAGACGTTGCCAGGAATTGACTTCTGCCCGAAATGGCAAAAGTTCACTGCGGTCGTCACAACTGACCCGACGATCAATGAAGCAACTAAGAGCAGAGTGTATCTGCCAAGAAGCAAAAAGCGGTACCTGAGCCGCTCGTCAGACAGTCCTATTTTGCGCAATCTGGAGTCGGTGAAGCGCTGAATTCTGATGGCTTAGGAGATGGAAATGAAATTCGCGAACATCAATGGTGTCCGTTGTGAGGCCCAAGCCAAACGCTCGAAGACGATTAACCAATAAGATAAAGCGTGTCGGAACAGGGGTTACCACATAACTTTCTGTTAGAATTTTGGATCCATATTTTGACGACTTTTCAGGGAGGTGGTCCATGGGTTCGTGTAGGTATTGTGGTAAGTCAGCAGGTGTATTATCGACCGTACATCAAGCTTGTGTAGTGGCGCACAATCAGGCGTCAACAAAAATTCCGCAGTTAGTAGCTTCATGGACTGGTGATGCTGCCACTCTCGTGCGTGTCGTGCGGGACGCAGGTCGGGTTGGACTGTTAAACCCCTCTGAACTGAACGCAGCAATTTCCGAGGGCCTTAATAACATGATCGATGCTGGTACTATGGCTGGTCCGCTGTCAGAAGTGGACACAGCAAAAGTGATAGATATTCGGAAAGCTTTTGGCAACGATTGTCATGCGGATCAGTCCGGCCCATTACAGAGAAAATTAGTTCAATCCACGATCTTGAGGGAGTTGAACGCCGGGAAGCAACCATCACTTGTTCAGGCTGATGGTTCTATGGGCATCTTTATTGGCCCGAACGAAGTCACAATTTGGATTGCAGCGGCAGCGTTACTGGAGACAAAAACGCATTCGACCTTTGTCGGGGGGACCAACGGTTTGTCCGTTAGGCTCATGAAGGGCGTGTACTATCATGTCGGGTCGTTCAAAGGGCAATCCGTCAAGTACGATGTCACTGAAACCACCGATAGCGGTTGGCTGGTATTCACCGACAAGACAATATATTTTAAGGGCAGCAAGAGGGCTTTCACACTAAAGTACCCGAAGATACTTGGCCTCGATGCAGATTCTACTAGCATCACAGTTCACATGGACGGCAGGAGTCTTAAACCTTTCACGTTCGGCATTCTTGACGTAGCCTTTATTTCGAATTTGTTGAATTCGATTATGGAACGCCAAGCGGTGGCTGCTTGAGGTCCAACTCTGAACTGTTTGCCATCGCTACCACTCGCATAGCATTTCGAGGTCAAATTATGAGAAGCAGTATGCTGCTTGACCTTGTCCCAATCTGCTGAAATTGGCCAGCAAGAAGGGAGCATTAAATTTATTAATCCAGAGCTGGAAAGTGCACCAACATAGTGCTACAGTATGCGCCGTGGGACAGTTCATAAGCTATTGAAAACACTGGATTGTAGTTGTGGCGAGTAAGGGTTCGATCCCCCTTCGCTCCACCATCCAGTTCAGTGAGATTTGATATTTCCGTCAGGTTTGAAGAATGGCCCGCATTTGCGCTGGCCGAATTTGACGCTGGCGCGGTGGAACGCATCACGCAGAGCGCCCTGCGATATCGCAGGGCGCTTACTCTGGCTTCGCGGACTGCACCTGTCAGTTTGCTGAGCACTCCCATATCTGTTACCGTGGGTCATGAATCTTGGATCTTCCCTTTCCAAGGGTCCTGTTCGGTCGCTTGATCTCGACTTGGGGCTGCAGGGCACCGAGGCGCGTGAGCCTTATGCCATTGTCGACATCGGCTCCAACTCGGTGCGCATGGTCGTCTACGATCAGATGGGCAGGGCACCCTTGCCTCGCTATGTGGAGAAGTCGCTATGCCGTCTGGGCGAGGGGCTGGCGGAGACTGATTCGATCTCGCCCGAGGGTTATCGGCGCACCGTCGAAGTGCTTTGCCGGTTCAGGGCAATCGCCGATGCCATGCGCGTTTCCCGGATCGACGTCACCGCAACCGAGGCGATCCGCCGAGCTACCAACGGTCCTCAACTTGCGGCGGCGATCCATGAAGCCACGGGCCTAAAAGTACGCGTGTTGCACGGAGCGGAGGAGGCCCACTTCGGGGCCTATGGCGTTATTTCCGGGTTCTTCCGGCCGGTTGGTTTAATCGGCGACATGGGCGGCGGCAGCCTCGAGATTTCAGAAGCTCTTGATGACCGGCCGGGCGAGCAGTGGACCAGCTTGCCGCTCGGCGCTCTGCCGGTCGAAACATTGCTCAAAAGCGGATATGCAGACGCGAAGCGCCATATTGACGAGATGTTGGCCAAGCACTTGCCTGCCACATTGGCCCAACCCGTATTTTATGCCGTGGGCGGTGGCTGGCGGGCCATCGCCAAGATGCACATGGTGGCAAAGAAGAGTCCCGTCCAGGTGGTGCATGGCTACGAACTTGCGGTGAATGAAGCGCGGGACTTTGCCAAGTCTCTTTCAAAACTATCACTGGCGAAGGTTGCCGCTTTGCCTGGTCTCGCTGAGCGGCGGGTCCGAACCACGCCAGGCGCCGCACTGCTGCTCGACCGGTTGTTAAAGCGGCTCGCACCGGAGCGGGTGATCTTCTCGGCTTTGGGGCTTCGCGAAGGTTGGCTTTATGGGCAATTGCCAATCGAGGAACGCTATCGCGATCCGCTGATTGAGGGTGCCAGGTTGATCGGCCTGCCACTCGCCCGGGTGCACACTTTCCCGCAGGCTCTCGTGCCATGGACGGCCGGCCTGTTTCCTGACGAGCAACCTGCAGACGCACGACTACGCGTGGCCGTTTGCGCGCTCTCTGACATGTCGTGGCGCGATCATCCAGATCTACGCGCCGAAGAGACTTTCCGCCGCATACTGCAATTTCCGTTCATCGGCATCAGTCATTCAGAACGGGTCTTCTTGGCCGTGAGTTTGCATGCAAGATACGCAGGCAAACCGGATGCACCATGGCTTTCTCCCGCGATATCGCTGCTCGCCCCAGTCGCGCGTCGGCGCGCACAAATTCTGGGCCGCGCCATCTTGCTCGGCTATCGCCTGTCAGGCGGTGTGCCGGAAGTTCTGAACGAATCGAAGGTGCATTTGGAGTCTGATTGCGTGATTCTAGAAGTCACGCGGGCCGCGCGGGTTCCCGATAGTGAAGTTGTGGCCGACAGGTTGAAACTTCTCGCGAAGGCGGCGGGCGTAGGGCGATATGAAGTGCGTGAGGCTGAAAGCCCGTGATGTAAGCTGTGAGTAAGGTGTTCCAGTCGAGCAAAGTCATCGAGATTGCGTCAGACTGCCACTGCTGGCGGACTTGCAGTCATGACATCGCTCCATTCAGCGTGCCGCTTGTATTGCGCTTTCACATAAGGGCACACCGGAATAATCTTGAAGCCATTGGCACGTGCATCAGCGATCATATGTTCGACAAGGGCTAAAGCGGCGCCAGTGCCGCGCATGGTTTCGGGCGCTTCGGTGTGATCGGCGCTGATGAGATTTGGTCTTCGCGTTGTGAAGACCAGTTGACCTTCACCAGCCACGCCATCGATGCGCGCAACATAGCGGCCACCGGCGGGAGTCAGTTCCTTGTGTATGACAACATCACTCACTTCAACTCTCCTTGCCAATTGAGACGGCAATAGGACAAATTCCTGGGTATCGCCAGTAGGCTGATCGAATAGACTTTGCCCTAGCTTCCGTTTTCCAATCGGCTTTGCGGGAGCTTGCTTTTCATACTGGAAATAACTCCAATAGTGGGTGGCGGATCCGGCTTGTCGTTTGCATAATAGGGACTATGCATGATCACGGCCCAAGAGGTTCTTGACCCAGAAGGCCTCATCCAGCTACGCATCGGTCATCAAGTCATTTGCCAGAACTCCCGCGGATTGACATGCCAATGGCCAGCGCCTCTTTGGCCGGTCACTGGCTCTTATGTACCTCGGCACTGACCAAAAATCTTTTCAGAACTATGTTAATCCCAGAGTCAAAATGCATTTGCAAAGGCTTTGGGTGAAAAAATAGTCATCAGAAGAATCTTGATGTCGAGCAGAAACGACCAGTTCTGAATGTACTCAAGATCGAACCGGACCCTGTCTTCCATTTGCGCCACAGTGTGAGTGGCGCCACGGCAGCCATGGATCTGCGCCAGGCCAGTGATTCCCGGCTTGATATTATGCCGCCTGGCATAAGTCGCGATATCATTGTCATACATCGCGTCATGCTCAATTGCATGGGGCCGCGGCCCTACCAATGACATCTCACCACGCAGGACATTCATGAGCTGAGGCAACTCATCAACGTTCCAGCGCCGCAGGAAATTGCCAATTCGTGTAATTCGGCTGTCTCCTCTTTCGGTTTGGCGGAAGCCCTCATGCGTCGTGGACACCTGCATGGTGCGAAATTTTAGAATTGAAAATTGACGCCGGTTGAAGCCCCGGCGCTTCTGAACAAACAAGACTGGGCCACGAGAATCGATTCTGATTGCTAACGCGACAAAGATGAGCACGGGGCTTAGGAACAGAAGCAAAATTCCCGAGACACTAAAATCCAAAGCACGCTTCAGAATGCGGTCACGCGTTGTCAATGGTTTGCGGACCAATCGCAGCATATTCATTCCGCCGATGGCCACCGCGCCCGGGCGGCTTTGAAATTCACTCAGCGTGCTTGTCGAAACCAGAATGCTGCAGGGCAAGACCGCAAGCCCATTGACGAGCAGATTGATTTCTTCGCCATGATGGCAGGGGAGCAGGATCACGACACGATCCGGCCTGAGAGCCCGACCGGCCTGCACGATCCGGCCGATGAAGGATCCTAGCTTTGCCCGCATCTCATTCTGCGACCACTGATTTATGGTGAGCGGAAATGACCCGACGACAAGAACATTGGCACCTTCCGTGCGCCAACGTTCCTGCACCTTTTCAATATCCTGCGCAGATCCAATGAGCACGACCTTGCTCGCAACCACATAATTCCTGATTGTCGGATTCTGCAGAAGCCTCAGTTCGAAGGAACGTGCCATCATGATGGATATCCAGCAAAAGAGAAATTGCAATACAAGGCTGCCACGTGAGTAGGTCAAATCCCACCGCGTCATCACCAGAAATGTGATGAACAACATGAAAGCCTGGGTGAAATTAGCACCAGTCTTGAACACGGCCTGCTGAGCATTGCCATTGAGAAGATTTGTGTAAGTGCTGCCATCGAGACTGCGAAGCAGAAAAATCGCCGCAAGCAGCAGACTGGCCATCACATATATCTGCCACTCCGGCAAAGGGATACCGCTTACATTGTGATAAACATACCAAGCCAATGTTGAGCCCCCGGCGATCATGGCGGCGTCAAAAACTGTCATCGCACCCACGATGGCGGGATCAGTGATTGTAAGGACCTTGAAAATGCTTTTGGTTCTGCCACCGCTCGTGGCCGCACTCGCGTCGCTTGCAAACCTGCTCAACGAAAAGACTTCCTCGCCTGAGTGGTAATTCTCCGGCGCTGCCGCGATATCCTTGGATCTCGCCAAGGCTTCATTCAAAGGTTTGGACATTTTGCGTCTCGCATTTCTCGCTACCCGATTCTTCAGAGCAGAAAAATTTTGAGACAAACTATTCTGAATTTAAACTCAACATGTGCCCGGCTCGCATAAACAACAAACTGTAAGATTCAATTTTAGTTTTCATCGCCGCCGAAGTGGAATACACAATTCCTGTCTCGATAGTGCAATTCCAATTGAGGCAAAATTATTGCACGCGAAGTATTTTGACTCAAGAATAGTTGTTTGCTGTTGTATTTTTTTTAGTTGGCTCTGGAGTAAGCGATGCGCGTGGAATTGCTGGGATCGCCTGTTGATATTTTAAGTGCTCGAGAAACCATTCAACGCATCGATGAATCGATAGCCAAGCGAGTGAGGTTGCAACACGTTGCATTGAATGTTGCAAAGTTGGTTGCGCTGCGAACAAATTCAGAGCTCCGCGACGATGTTATTTCAAGCAATATCGTGGGCATCGATGGTATGGGAATTGTGCTTGCCTTGAAGGTGATGGGACACCGCAATGTTCCTCGGGTTTCTGGCGTCGATCTCTTGTGCGATGCATTGTTACTTTGTGCGAGCAGGGGCTATCACCCATTTTTCCTTGGTGCCGAGAAATCCGTTGTCATGGCCGCAGCACAGACCGCGCGTGAGAAATATCCCGGTTTGGTATTCGCCGGCGTGCGCGATGGCTATTTCAGCGAAGCACAGGAGGATGCGGTTCGAGAAGAGATTCGGGCTTCTCATGCTGACTGCTTGTTCATCGGCATGCCAACGCCGCGTAAGGAGCGGTTGTTGGCGAAATGGCGTGGAAAATTGGACGTTCCCTTCATTATGGGTGTGGGCGGCTCTTTTGACGTGTTGGCCGGCAAAGTGAAGAGAGCACCGCTCTGGATGCAGCGAAGCGGGCTTGAATGGGCTTATCGCGTTTATCAGGAGCCAGGGCGCATGTGGTGGCGCTACACACGCACGAACGCCGTATTTCTCGCTCTTCTTTTCAAAATTGCTGCGAGGCGACTGATACAGACACGAGAGGTGAGTTCAGGATGATGATGCCGGTTTCGCAGAATCATAGATTTGCCCTTTTCGCGTGTTGCATTAATAGCGGGACGGTTCTGGCACGTAAGAACAAGGCAACACCGCGTGTTCACTCTGGTGGCTGGGCTGTGATGAATGACAACCCGGCTGTGGATTGCGCTTCGATGGCGCAAGACTTGAATCCATTATTTGAAGCGCAAGATTGGCGCCAATTTCCTCATGTAATGGCGACTGCTGCGTTGAGTCGTGATTGGTTCTTAGGCTCAAGCGTTTCTTGAGATGGATTTGGGGTGGCGTGTTGCATAGGGCAGGGAGCGGTTGGTGTGCGTAAGTTTGCGTTGTGTATGTGTGTCGTCATATTTCCGGGTTGCGCCGAATTACCTGCGAGTGGACCTTCATCAAGAGAGGTGATTGTTGCAGCGGCGAGTGATGGTGAACGCAATTCGTCGCCCTATAAAATTGTTGAGATCACGCCCGCCATTGCTGAGATTGTGGGTCAATCGGTGATTAGTCGCGGGCGATTTTCAACCCTGCCTATTAGGCCCGCGCGCGGTATTGGAGTTGGTGATGTTCTAACCATCTCGCTTTATGAGTCAGGGACAGGCGGACTCTTCTCGGCGAAAGTGGAAGGCGACCAGAATGGCGCTCCGCACCTCACTCTGCCGCCGCAGACTGTGGACAACAGTGGAAAGGTCACTGTGCCTTATGCTGGTGCCATTCACGTCGCGGGCCTTTCGCCCCAGGAGGCGCAGGCAATAATTGTAAAGCGTCTGTCTTCACGTGCCATGGAGCCGCAGGCCATCATTTCCGTCACGTCCAACGCGAGCAGGCTGGTGACAGTGACAGGAGATGTTGAAAGGTCAGGACGCGTGCCGCTTGACACTGGCAAGGAACGCCTACTCGATGCCGTCGCGATGGCAGGCGGCGCGAAGGGCCGTCAGGATGACAGTTTCGTGAAACTCACACGCGGCAGTCTGTCCGAAGAGATGCGCCTCACAGCTCTCGTTCAAAGGCCGGGCGAAAATGTTCAATTGCAGCCTGGTGATCAGATATCGGTGTTTCAGAATCCTCAGAAATTCGTTGCCATGGGAGCAAGCAATACAAGTGCTGAAATCAATTTTGCTTCGGACAATCTGACCCTTGCTGAGGCCATTGGGCGGGCTGGAGGTTTGGATGACCATCGCTCTGACCCGGCAGGTGTTTTTGTGTTCCGCTATGAATCAGATGATGTCTGCCGCAGCTTGTTTGGATCGAGCGGAGGCAATGCGGCAGAGGCTGTGGTTTATCAGTTGAATCTCCACAATCCCGCCAGTCTGCTGGCCGCCCAGCGCTTCCCGATCAAGAACAGGGATGTGGTGTATTTTGCCAATTCATCTTCTACAGAACTGGGAAAATTCCTCAATCTCCTGGGCCTCGGCGTGGCGACAACTAATGGCGGCGCCGTCGCGGTCGCGCGTGTGATGCCTTAGTTTGATGGAGCAAGGAAACCCCCACATGCGATCCGGAGTGACACTGCTCAATGGTTCTATCAATAATGCGAGATTCGGACGGCTAGCATTGAGAGTAGGGCCTCATGCTCTGGTTTTTTGCGAAGCGGCCATGACCGCTCTGGCGAATTTCACAATCTCGATTACCGTGGCCCGAATTTACGATAAGACAGTTTTTTCGGGTTACATCACTGCGCTGTCGGCGGCCTTTGTTGCAATCGCTGTGTTGCGCATTAGTTTCACGATGCCTTCGGCAGTGCGACCTGATTCCTGGTATTGGCGAAAACTGCCAGCTCTCGCCGCAGTGCATGTGTTTGCCATCGTGACTGCAGTTATTTTGACCACGCTCGTCCTGTGGGGAGTCACGCGTATTCTAGACGGAGATTTGTGGCACTTTGCTGCGATCGCCGCGCCTGGGGTTTGTTTGTGGTTCCTGGGTTATGAATTTGAACGTGGCTTTCTCATCAAACAGCGTGCGTTCTTCAGGCTTGTGATCATGAGCCTCAGCCAGCTTACTTTGTTGGCCGTTGCAACTCTGTGTGTCGTCAGATTCAAATTGCCGTTCCATCATCTGGTTCTGGCAATGGCGGGGCTCGGAATTTTGCGCAGCTTGGTTGTTTTGTCGGCCGTGCCAGCCTTTCGCTGGCGCAAGGGCTTTATTCAAATGAAACGGGGCATACACAAACTTGGCCCGAGCTCGGCAGCCTATCTCTTAGGCGGTGTGGCCTGCAGCCACGTGCCTGTCTTCGCGCTGTCGATCTATGCGACACCGGAGCAAGCTGCTGCTTTTGGCGCGATGCGAACACTTTATCAACCAGCACAAATTTTCTTCCGCAGCCGCGATGTTGTAAGGCAAGCGCGGTTTCATGCTGACAGATTGGCAGCAGCCGGGACAATCCAGGCTCAATATCTATCCAGGGTGACCAGAAGCTTCTTGCTCTCTTCAGCCTTTGGGCTTGGGCTTGCGATCTTTGGTTCCCAGGTTGTTCACTTGGCCTATGCCGGTCGTTATGATGCACATCTCCCAACGTTTTTTCTTTGGGCCGTGATCATGATTTTTATCAATCTTGCCGCCATTACTGATGCCTATATTTCATATCTGAACCTCCAAAGCCGCTATTCGATTGTTCAGGCTTGTTGTGGTCTAGGCATGTTGATCTTAAGTCCGGTGTTGGTGGCTCACTGGGGTGATATTGGGGGGGCCATCGCTACCATTGGCGGATGGTCAATCGTCGTTATTGGAGGAGCAGTGTTGCTTCTGAAGAGCAGTGCATCCTTGGAATGTAGGGCAACATGCAATTGATCATGCGTATGCATCTGTGGTCGCGATGGCTGCTCGATCGAGGCTTCAAACCTGTTTCAAGGCTGATGGACGGAATGATCAGGGTAGTGTGTTCGGCACGCATCCCCGCCGAGGCGCAGATCCATCCGACGGTTCGCTTTAGTCATAACGGCTTGGCCGTCCTGATCACGCGAGATTGCAAAATTGGACCAGGCTGCCAGATCGGGACGCATGCCATTCTGGGAAGCAATTGGCCCAAGCTCGGTGCGCCTCAGATTGAAGCGAACGCCATGATTGGGCCCGGTGCGATCGTGTTGGGACCAGTGAAGGTCGGAAAAGGGTCATTGGTGGCGGCCAACTCGGTTGTGTTGGACGATGTGCCGCCGGGTGTTCTCGTTGCCGGCAATCCAGCGAAGATAAAAAAGCGAGACATAGATATCAATGCATACCTTTACCCTGAATCTTCAATGTGAAGCCTGCTGAGATGATGCGGCATTTCCGACTGATGCTCCTTGCGATCAAGAGACGGTACTACACCGATGTACTCGGCATGGACATTCATCCAACGGCGTCTTTCTCACTATCTGCTAGACTGGACAAGTCTCACCCAAAGGGTATTCACATCGGGAAAGAGAGCTATGTTGCCTTTGAAGCAGTGGTTCTGTCACATGACATGACCCGCGGGCTTAGGGCTGACACCTACATTGGTGAAAGATGCTTCATCGGTGGGCGCAGCCTTATTCTGCCAGGCATACGCATTGGAAATCAGTGTATTGTTGGTGCCGGCAGTGTGGTCACCAAGAATGTGCCATCTCATTGCATCGTTGCTGGAAATCCAGCGAAGATTATTCGCAGTGACATTCAACTTGGGAGAGGCGGGTGCTTCCCAAATGCTGGATATCTGGCTGACGATCCTTATGGATATTTTTCAGAATAGGCCCACTGATCTATTGGCATGCACCGGAAGATTGAAAACCAAGAGCCCTGAGTAATGCTCCATCTGGCTTGCCGGTCTTCGCCGAGAAAATTCCAAATGGCCCATCCAAATGGAAGTATGACCATGAAAAGCCCAGGCGCTCCGCCTCAGCCCTGACGTCGTTGACCCATGCTGCGCGGTCCTCACATGTTGCGCCGATGCCTTTTTCAGAATCGTGGTAAACACCGAATTCACCCATGAAAATGTGATCGCGCGGAATGCGGTTTCTGTCCGCCCAGTCAGCCGCAAGCTGGAGCCTTTGCGCCAATGTCGCAGCGCTGGCGCCACTGGAAAGGTATTTCTGTAAAACAGCATGGGCATTTTCCCTGGATTTCACCGGATCGGTTGGAGCGAGTGCTGCAATTCTGTCTTCTGCGGCGGACTCGAGCTGGGAAATGTCTGCACCACCTCGCGGGGGCCAGGGCAAGTTGGTCAGATATTTTTCAGGCCATGGGGTAAATGGGGCAGACTGATGAGTAAATGGAAATGGATCGTAAAAATGAAAAGTGAAATAGAGGTTCGCACTTTTCCAACGTGCAGGATCAAGTGACATAAGTCCATCCACGCTTGATGCACAGGCACCGCTGATCATCATAGGCAGTTGAGGTGCTTCGCTATGGATTTCTGTGATTGCCTTGTCCAGAAAGTTCTCCCACCTCGTCTCCTCATCCCCCGAACATTTGATGCGAGGCTCATTCATGATCTCAAGAATGACTTTGTCACTGGGCAGGGTGACCAACAATTGTGATGCTCGTTTCACGGCAAGCAAGAAGTTCAACTCCGCAGATCCGTCGTCCATAGCGCTTAGAGCCGACTGACCATAGATCTTGTGCTTGCTGTTTGGATGGAGATCGAAAATTACGACAAGCCCGACATTCCGGGCGGCTTCCACGCTCGCGAGGATTTGGCGCTCGACGAGGTCGAGTCTTGCGCCCTCTAATCCAATAAAAAGCGCGGGCTCAACACCGATGCGAATTGCGTTGAAGCCCAGGTTATGGATTTCTTCAAAATCTTTCTGCTCTGGCATGTGACGGTTAGGTGGAAACGGCGGCCAGTAGACTCCCGGTCTTTCAAAGCTATCAAAGCGCGGCCAAGTATACCACGCGGTCGCGTTGATGCCGTGCAGCGGCATCAATGGTTCCGAAGCCGCGCTGCCTAACGTGCAGAAGAAAAAGATTAGAGATAAATTGAATGCTTTGCGATGCAAGGGCGTTCTCCACTTCAGGGCGGATGACGAGATTCAAGTTACCCTTGAATGTGATTTAAATGGGGCTACCGGTCGACATTCCATCTCACTTATGGCACCTTTGAGCAAGGTCGGCACCGTTCAAAGACTAAAGGTTTGTTCCGCACATGACTCGTTCCGTCATTGTTGGCGAGACCATTTCCAATCCGGGTGACCAGAAGTGGTTTTGGATAGTTTTTGTTGCGATCGTTGCGGTAACTGCAGTTTTGCTTGCGCTCGACGACGTGCGCGCTGCTGTTTTGGTTTTTGGGCCACCCTTGATTATTTTGCCTTTGGTGATGTTCATGCGGGCAATCGAAGGCAGCAGATTGTCCATGCTTGCCTTCTTGGCCATATCGATCTTTTTGTTGGAGGCCGTATTTCGCGTCAGAGATTATGACGAGAAAGTGGTCGACTTCCAAATCCTCATTAAGGTCGGTTCCTGGCTCCTGCTTCTGCTTCTAGCCGCAGCTAACGGTGGCAAGGCGCTGAAGGTTGTGCTTTCAACAGCGAGCTTGCCTTGGACTTTGTTATTTACGTTTCTCTTGATTACCAGCCTGTGGGCGCCCAAGCCCGAGCACGCGGCGGTTGCTGCTTCCAGCATCCTCGCATTCTATCTGCTATTTGCCAGCATGAATGATCGAATATCGATGGATGACCTTTTGTTGGCCGTTCTTGCGGGCATTCTGATGTTGGCAATTGTTTCGCTGATCGTCTATTTCGCGATTCCTTCGTTTGGACGCATGCATGTTTGGTCGGGCAATGTGCACGTGCTCTCGGGTCGCCTTTCCGGAATCGCAGGGCACCCCAATACAGTTGGACGACTTTGCTGTTTTGGAATTCTCATTGTCGCTCACCAATGGAAGCGCATCTCGGAAATGTGGAGACCAGGCCCACTTTTAATTGCCCTTCTGCTGTCTCTGGTTTTGGTCCTGTCCAATAGCCGTACATCCATCACGATCACAATTATTCTATTGTCGATCCATTTCTTCGCTAGAGTGAAATACATCCCTTACCTGTTGGCACTCGTGGCCGTACTCTTGGCGGGTATCATGGTGTTCGCGCCGTATTGGGAAAAGATAATGGAGCTGCTCTCCCGTTCCGGAAGTGCTGAGGAGATCGAGACGGGCACGAGCCGCACCCATATTTGGACGGTTGTTGAAATGCTTATTTCGCAAAAGCCATTGTTTGGTTGGGGCTATGGCAGCAGCGTGTTTGTCATGCCTCAATATGAGCGCCTGATGGGACATGCCGCACCACATGCACACAACGTGATGCTGCAACTTTGGATGACGACGGGCTTGGTTGGGCTTTCCCTTTTTCTCTTTGCGCTATCCAGCCGCTTTGTGATTGCTGCTTATTTGGGAGAGCGCTTCATCGTCACCCTATTGTTGTTCGTACTCATGAACGGCATCACGGAATCGAGCGCATTTGGAGGCGTGGCCAACATCACTACCGTGGCATTGTGCATCGCAGCTTCAATGGTGGGAGCAAAGCGCAAGCTGCAGGCATCCTTAAGCCGCCCCGCCGCCGTCAACCCTGATTACGGTCCCAGAGATCTTAGCGCCACCGTCTGACAGCAAGAACAGCACAGCCTTGGCAACATCCTCTGGCGAGGCAAGGCCGAGTGGTGCGCGCCGTTTGACCGCGGCGAGTTTATCATCTTTGAGGCCAGAGGACATTTCGGTTGGGATATAACCGGGTGAAATGCAGTTAACGGTAATTTGCCTCCGCCCTGCCTCGCGTGAGAGTGAACGGGTAAATCCCTCTAGGCCGGCCTTGGTCGCAGAATAGACTGAAAGCCCACTGTAACCCGTCACCGCGGCCGTGGAACTCAGGTTTACGATGCGGCCCTCGCCTTTCAGCAACATGGAGCGCATGATGTATTTGGTGAGAGTCATGGGCCCGAGCAGATTCGTCCGCAACACTTGCTCAATTTCACTGGCATGCATGTTGGCAAGAGCCCCATCACCGGCGATGGCGGCGTTGTTGATCAGCCCGTAAATTGAATCATGGCTTTTTGTCAGTGCCCTCGCAACCGTTGTAGTTTCAGTGGCATCGGAGATATCTACGGAATAGTGGAATGCATGGCCCGAATATTGGGCCATGAGAGACGAAAAGGCGGCGCTCGGCTTGCGGCTCAGGCCGATGACGGCGTATCTTTCTCCAAGGAGCAAGCGGCTGATTGCCAATCCCAAACCTCGTGTTGCGCCGCTGACAACAACGCTCTTCATTTGGCGCGGCTCAACTTTCCTGCGGCGTTTCCATCCAGGTTGGAAACAATATTGATGATCGCCGGCCGTGCCTCCGGGGGCAGCCGGGTCTTGCACCAGTGGCGTAGTGCGTTCTTCAAGGCGTCACAGTCGCGAACAGGTGCTCTTCCAAGTACGGAAAGTGACAGGATCATTCCGGCAATCGGATTAGGTTTGATCAAAATCTGACAATCGGCGACGTCTTCATGTTCGCGCACAACGGTTTCGATATCTTCGATGCGAATTTTGGTTCCTCCTATATTGGCGGTATTGTCGAGGCGGCCGCGGATATGAATTCGATCATCTACAATTTCGGCCATGTCACCGGTTGATATGAATACCCGCTGCCCTGGAGCCTTCACCCAAAACATGCCTTCTTCAATCTTGTATGCCAGCGAAGAGTTCTGTGCATCGATCACATCCAACGGGAATCCAGGCTTTTGATCGCTCGAAGAAAACACCACGCCTAGTTCCGTCGAAGCATAGATTGTGGTGATCCGTGCTGTGGGATAGCGGGCCGATAGTGCGCTCAAAATCTTGCCATCGCAATTTTCGCCACCCAGCGTGATCTGGCGTAATGGCAATTTGCTTGCGCGAGGAGACATCAATATCCTGCGCCACTGTGTTGGCGTTGCAGACAAATGGGAGCAGCGTTTAGAAGCCAGTAGATGAATTCGATCCTCAAGACTCAGAAGCGTGCTTGGTGCAACCAATTGCCCCCCGCCTAAGAGTGATTGGAGCAGGACCTGAAGGCCCGCGAACCGGCTCGCCTCATACAGAAGGCCCCAAATCGGATTTTGATCTGGCCTCGAGCGGCGAACACTTTGGGTCAAGCTCTGTAAATTGTGACCAACAATCTTTGGTCGTGATGTTGTTCCAGACGTTGTGAGCAGCCACTTCGTCTGTCGGCATGGTGGCCGGATTTCTCTGTGAGTGAAAACATTCGGGGCTTTTGCCAATGCCTTGAGATCGGATCGATCTGATATCAGGAGCTTCGTGTCGGTCTGTGCCATCAAATCCTGAATGAGGGCAGGTTGAAGTTCTGGTGAAAGCAGAAGAAGATTTTCGGACTTGCCGTCGAGCGCTGCGATCGTTCTGATAAATTGCAAAACCGAAGTCAGGCATAGCGCAACCCCAGTTGCAGCTTCAGCGCTGGGGAGATCAATTTGGAACCCCAATATTTCACCAACTGTCAGCGATCCAGCTTCATCGCAAGCCAGAACTCTGGACGTCGGAAGACCCAAATCATGCAGGCAGGTCGTGAACGAGCCGTGGCTTTGCGTGCTTCTCATAAAACTCGACAAACTCTCTGAAATTGATGGGGTAGAAGGCCTCGGTTGCATCGGAAAAGGGATCGATCCCGAGTTCTTCGTCAAGCCTGGCCACGAGTACGGCATATGCCATGCTGTCCAGTCCGGTTTCGACGAGGACTGTGTTGTCACTCAACGGCGGCGGAGTACCATCATGTTCCTCTCGCCAGATTTCCGCAAAAATTCCCTCTATGATTTGCCTCATTGCCATTCCTTCACCCAGTTGCACCCATAGCGGAAGCAGATTTCAATTGCTCGGGCGGAGTCCTGGATTTCTTGATCCTCGAACCCCATCTTCCAGTGTCGATTCCCGTTTCAATTACGCGAGCGGGATTGCCCATCACCACAGAATTCGGCGGTACATTTCGCATCACGATTGAGCCTGTACCAATGATGCAATGATCGCCAATAGTCACGCCGGGCATGATCACGGCTCTCGCGCCAATGAGGCAATAGGCGCCAATATGAACTGCCAGGTGTTCGCCATTCACGAAATCATGAGTCAGTACAACGGCATCAAATGCAATACAGCTATATTCTCCGATATGGATGCCCTTGGGATTGGAAAGGTCAAGCTTTGCACTTCGCGAAATGTGTGCACCACGACCAATGTCCATGCCCCATATGAATGCGTAGTACCAGTGCGTGAGGCGCACAGAAACATTTCGAAACAGAAAATTTCTTACGATAGCAATTTTGGACGACATGAAGCGCCCTCGTTACGTGAACATGAAATTGCCGCCCAAAATCTATGGCACGAGATCGAAACCTTGGCAACGCGCAATAACCCTATAATTTGCCTTGGATTTGACTTGATTTGCAGTTGATGTTTCCCCGGGACGCGACCAAGTTTACCGCAAGCGAAAAGCTCGTGGGGAGTCGTTTGTCATGTCCTTTGCAATGGATATTTCGCAGTGAGGTCGCGGTGAACTTTGCAGAGAAGCGGCTCGCTCATCATTCCAATCAGA
Source organism: Aestuariivirga sp. (assembly GCA_031424315.1). Classification (GTDB taxonomy): domain Bacteria; phylum Pseudomonadota; class Alphaproteobacteria; order Rhizobiales; family Aestuariivirgaceae; genus Aestuariivirga. The sequence continues at coordinate 64,903 of JANPHF010000152.1, read as the reverse complement.
ACGGGTTGCCTTCGAACAATGACTTGGAAGATGTATTGCGTGAAATTTTCCGTGCCATTCGCAAACATCGAGCGATCTTGGCGCTGGTTCCGCTACTCACTACAGCTTTTGCGATTACCTATCTCGTAATGCGTCAGCCGACCTATCAGGCAACAGCTACCATTTATGTTGATCCCGCGCGCCCCAATGTTCTTGCGGCACAGGAAGTGATGGCGCTCAATGCAATTGACTCTTCAGTCGTTGATAGTGCGGTGGAAATTATCAAGTCAGATGCCATTGCTCGGGACGTGGTTCGAAATATGAACCTCGCTAACGATTCCGAATTTACTGCGGAATCTGCGATTGGGAAATTGACTCGGCATATTCGGGAGTTCGCTTTTGTTCCAAAGTCAATCGGTAAGGCACAGATTGAAGCTGCGGTGGCCGACAAGATTCAAATGAACCTGGATGTGCGGCGTTTAGGGGCGACATATGTTGTGGAGGTCAAGTTTGCTTCTCGGGAGCCAGAAAAATCTGCCCTGATATCCAACGCGTTTGTGGATGCATACTTGAACACTGAAATTAACGTGAATGCAGATTCAGCAAAACGGGCTGCAACATGGCTGGAAAATCGCACTGCTCAACTCCGCGAGAAAGTGGCACTCGCTGACGAAGAGGTTCAAAACTATCGTACGGAAAATAATCTGGTCGACACAACGGCAAAACTTCCCGCAGATCAGCAGCTGTCCGAATTGATTACGAAGCTCACCGAAGCCCGTAGCGAAGCAACAGCTTCACAAGTACAGGCCGAGCACGCTGGCGCCCTAATTGAGCAGGGCGATTTTGATTCCGTTGCGATCATGGCACCTCCCGATAGTTCATCCCGTAAGGCGCGAGACAGTGCATTGGATCTTGAGCGCCGGGAAAAGGAGCTCGAGGGTCGTGCAGGCAAGCAGAACAAACTCACAATTGATGCTCATGTTGCGGCGGTAGCGGCCCGGTCTCAGCTTGAAGCCGAGGTTCGCAAGTATCAAGAAGGGCTTTTACGCGACGCGGATTCAAAGGCTGCAACAGTTGCACAGCTGGAGTCGACGCGAAGTGATCTGATGATGAGTCAGTTGAATGTTAGTGAGAAGACTATTCATTTGCGGGAGTTGCTGCGCAATGCGTCGTCTGTGCGGAAACTTTATGAAACCTTTTTGGGCCGGCTCAAGGAGGTCGGTCAGCAGGAGACTTTGCCGATGCAGGGCGTTCGTGTGATTGCGCAAGCTACGCCCCCGGCCAGTCCTTCAAATATGTCGGGGGCATTGATCACCGGGGCTTCTCTAGGTGTCGGGTTGTTGATGGGGCTGATAATCGCGATCCTGAGAGAAAGGCTGGATCATTCCATCCGAGATGCGGATGATGCGCAAATGGTGACGGGACTTCGCGTACTCGCGCTTTGCAATTCTTCCCCGCTGGTTGGTAGACGTAAGGCCACACTTGCTGCCCACCCTCAGGATTTATGGCAGTTACGCATGGCACTTTCGAGAAATATGAGGAAGGATGCAAATGTAGTTGGCGTGACCGGTCTCGGAGATTCCAAAGACTCAATGGCGTTGAAGATTGCTGAATGCTTTGCGAATTCTGGCATCAATGTCATGTTGGTGGATTGTTGTCCCGGCGATCCAACTCTTTCTCTCAAACTCTGCCCTGATGAGAACTTGGGATTACCAGATGTTCTTGCTGGCGGATTGACTTGGAGAGAGGCAATCATGAAGAATGGCGACAACAGCTTGGCGTACATTTCGGCCAACTCTAACATTGCTGTTGCCCGTTCTCATGAGTTGATTGCGGGCCCTATGTTTGAGAAATTCGTCAAAGAAGTTTCCGGGGCCTATGATCTGGTTCTGCTCAATTTGCCTCCATTGGCTTCCACATCGGAACTGGAGGTCGCCGCGCGGGTGGCCCACCAATCTTTCCTTGCAATGTCCGCAGGAGTTACAAAACGGCAAGACTTGCAGAAAATGTTGGACCGTGTGCCTGAAGTATGGGCGCGCATGACAGGTTTGGCCTTTGACCTTTATGCGGGAAGAAAGCCATCAAACAGCTCGTGGGACAGTCTTGGATCCGCTCTGGCGGGAAAGCGAGTTGCGTGAAACATGTGTGAAAAGAGATAGCCGTGGCTCGTATCCTGCACGTCAGTTGTGATTTTCCTGATGTCTTTCAACCGAACAAGACACAGGCGATCAAACGTTTGGTTGATGGTACGCCGGAGCACCAGCATTTTGTCTATTCTCTGAACCGAGTTGATGGATTTTCTGGCACCGAGATCATACCCTTCGCCGAAGGCCGATTCTCAGTTGCCTATCGCGCTCCCCCAAAAGGACTGTTCTTGAGGTCTCGCTTGGAAAGCGTAGCGCGGGCCATTCTGAAGCATATCGCCCATTGCAATATTAACGTGGATATCGTCCATGCACATAAGTTGACAATTGATGGAATCGTTGGATTCCAAATTGCCAGGCAACTTAGCCTTCCAATTGTATTCTCGGTTCAAGGTGATACGGATATCAAGGTGATGAACGCGCGCCCGGATTTATCATCTGTATTTTCAGATCATGTGGCGGCATCCCGAAGGTTGTTTCCATTTGCACCCTGGGCGGTTGATCAAGTTTCACTTAAGTTTCCGGGAGCCGCAAACAAATCATCCCTGTTGCCCGTTATGCCAGCAGATGACACATTGTCTGCTGGCGCAGCCATTCATTTGCCAAGGCTTGTCAGCATATTTCATCTGGATAGCTGGCGGCGCAAAAATCTTTCGGCGTTGGCACGGTCGGTGAAGCTGCTCGCACAGAGGATGCCCGACATCAGGCTTGATATCTACGGTGGTGGCAGTCCGGCATCATTTTTGGCTGCGCGCGAGGCCGTCGCGGAGGCCGCAGCAGGGGAGTACGTCAAATTCATGGGGCCTGTCGCGAATTCTGATATCAAGGGAATCTTGAAAGATTACGCAGCGTTTGTACTGCCCACCCTGCGCGAAAGTTATGGGCTTGTTCACGCCGAAGCACTTTTTGCCGGGCTGCCCATCCTCATTTCGAAGCACATGGGCATCGATGGCATTCTTCCTGAGTGCTCATTCATAAAGCGGTGCAACCCCCACTCGGACGAGACAGTAGCTGCGGGAATAGATGAATTGATTCAAAACGAGGTGAAAGCAAAGGCCGCGCTCGAGATGGCGCAGCGGAATGGTGTCCTTGAGCCCATCCGCCGCAGCGCCATTCTCCAGACTTATCGTGAAGGATTGCGCACTGCTCTTAACGCAAATCACGGCAAACTACTTGATCCGGCCAGTTCGACGGGTTAGCTTTGTTCTGGGTCGGCTCTGAGTAAATGAGTAACTGAGTAAAGAAGGTGAAGCCTTGTCACATGCATTGACGGACTCGATAAGACCCTACTACCACACACTCAAATTTGCATTCCGCTCATTCAGCGGAATGTTTGGCCGTTATCCCAGACACTGTACTGTTTGCGGCCATGAGGGCCGATTTCTGGCCTATGGCTATCCACTTGTCTGTGACGTGCTTTGCCCCTCTTGTTCCGCATTGGAGCGACACCGATTTCTGGCGCTCGCGGATTCAAAGCAGAATTTCTTTGCTGGCAAAGATGTCATTCACTTTGCTCCCGAGACATGCATGCGAACATATCTGGCTCGCCGTCGTATGAAAAGTTATCGGACCGCGGATCTATTTGCGCCCAACGTGGATTTGAAACTCAACATTGAAGATATAAACTTGAGTGACGCCTGCACTGACGTTGTCCTGTGCCTGCATGTGTTGGAACATGTGGATGACAAGAAGGCGACGCAGGAATTGTACCGCATCCTTCGGCCAGGCGGGATTCTGATTGCAATGTTCCCGATGGTCGAGGGTTGGGAGAGTTCTTACGAAGATTCAACTAAGGTCACGCCACAAGAGCGACTGTTGTATTTTGGGCAACATGATCACGTTCGCTTCTTTGGTGCCGATGCACGTCGGCGGCTGGCACTTCCGGGCTTTGACGTAAGCGAATTAACGGCGGAAGAGCCCGAAGTCTCTCGCCACGGTTTGATGCGTGGCGAGAAGATTTTTCTCTGCAGAAAGCCTAGCTCAGGCAGCTGACCAACTGGCCGCGGTTTCGGCGAGCTGCACCAACTTGTGGCCCGCCGATTTTGCCCAAATACCCGCGACGTCGATAATCTCTTTGCCATCTGGCATAGACAAATCCGTGAATGACTTGTGAGGAACGAGGCAGACTAGAACTCCGCAGCGCTGCAGAGCGACTTGAATGTCCACGAGAGTCAGCGCGCCAGCACGGTGATCTCTTTCAAGAAGCGTTTGTGCATTGGGGTCAACTGCAACAACCCGCCCTGTCCATTTGGCGTTGACCCGGAGCGCGATTTCCAAAGCCGGGCTCTCACGGAAATCATCAATATCTGGTTTGTAACTCAGGCCAAGGCAGGCGATATGTGCGTGCGGGTTGCGCATCATTGCCTCTTCAACACAACGGTAAACATAGTGTGGCTTGAAATCATTGACTTCCCGAACCGTGCGAATGAGCTTTGCCAGATCGGGTGCACCTGCAACGAGGAACCAGGGGTCCACTGATATGCAGTGGCCGCCCACACCCGGACCAGGTGAAAGGATGGACACGCGCGGGTGCTTATTCGCCAGTTCGATCATCTCCCAAGCGTTGATCCCGAAGCGGTCGCATAGAATAGAAACCTCATTGGCAAATGCGATGTTGAGATCACGAAAGGCATTTTCGGAAAGTTTCACCATCTCGGCCGTCTTGTCGTCGGTGATGTGGCATTTTCCTGTAACAAACGATTTATATAGATCGCGGGCGCGCAGCGCCGCGCGAGCCGTGACGCCGCCGATCACACGATCATTGGAAACGATTTCCTTTGTGGTGCTGCCCGGAATCACGCGTTCTGGCGAGTAGGCGAAATCAAGATCACCCTCTTCTCCCGTATCTGGATTTGGCATTTTCAGGTCGGGCCGAATGGATTTGATTACTTCAATTATGTGCCGAGTCGTTCCAACCGGTGAAGTTGACTCCAGAATCAACAAATTGCCTTGGTTCACGACAGGCGCAATTGATCGCACAGCACTTTCAATATAGCCCAGGTCGGGAGCATGTGTGCCGTCATGGCGGAAAGGTGTCGGCACTGCGATCACGAACGCGTCGGCCGCTTGCGCCTTCCTCGTCACTTGGAGGTTGCCTTGTTCAACAACTGTTCGCACAATCTCCACAAGTCCAGGTTCAACAATATGAACCTCTCCTCTCGCCACAAAATTGATGATGCGTTCGTCAACGTCGACGCCGACGACCCTGAGGCCAGCTCTGGCGAACATGGCGGCAGCAGGGAGCCCAACGTAGCCAAGGCCGATTACACTTACGGTATTTATTTCATATGATACTGGTGTCGCTGAACTAACAATACGCAAACTCATTGTACAATCTCCTTGATAATGCGTTGTGCCGCCTTCCCGTCGCCATAGGGATTCTTAATTGTCGAAATTTTCTCGAGCAGAGCTGGGTTATGTAGATAGTGCATGCAACGATCGATGATTTTTGTCTTGTTGGTGCCAACCAGTTCAACCGAACCTGCTTCAACTGCTTCAGGTCTTTCAGTGGTATTACGTGTGACTAAGACAAGCTTGCCTAGCGAGGGCGCTTCTTCCTGAATTCCACCTGAGTCGCTGATGATGAGAGTTGCCTTGTCCATCAAATAGACAAACGCAGCGTAATCCAGCGGCGGGATGAGATGTACATTAGGTAGATCTGATAAGATCTTCCTCACTGGAACCTGAACATTCGGATTGAGATGAACGGGATAGATCAGTTGCAGATCAGGCTCTGCAGCCAAAGTCTTCAATGCCATCGCAAACTGCTCGAACGCAGCACCAAAACTCTCACGCCGATGGCCGGTAATCAGGATCAGTCTCTTCGCTGGGTCCAGCGGGGGCAGACCACTTTCGATTTTCTGTTGAAGGACGTTGTCGCAGCGCAATTTATTGCGCGTGAACAGCAGGGCATCCACGACAGTGTTTCCTGTGACGGAAATCCTTCTGGCGCCCAGGTGGTCATCAAGAAGGTTGGTCTTGGCCTGCTCTGTTGGCGCATAGAGCTGGTCAGAAACCAAATCCACTATTCGGCGGTTAAGTTCTTCTGGCCACGGCTCTTTGATATTTCCCGTCCGAAGGCCAGCTTCCACATGTCCAACTGGAATATTCAAGTGAAATGCAGCGAGGGCAGTGGCACTTGCAGTTGTTGTGTCTCCATGCACAAGGACGCGATCAGGCTTAATGGCTGCAAGTAGCTCCGATGATTTTGCCAGCGTCGTCGCAAAGAGTGAATTGAGTGTTTGACCTGGCCGCATGACATCTAGTTCGTGCGCCGGTTTGATATCGAAGAACTCAAGCACAGGGGCGAGCATTTCCCGGTGTTGGCCTGTAGAGCAAACAATTGATTCAATGTTGAGACAATCGCCAAGCGCTGCAATGACAGGCGCCATTTTTATGGCTTCAGGGCGGGTTCCAAAAACGCTGACGATACGCATACTAACTCCACTAAGTCAGAAAACACAACGCCGTCCAAAATCACGATATAGCGATCGATTGCAAATGCAATAGAAGACTCTCCAAAATGTTGTCTACTTGAGAAACTAATTGCGATTCAGATTCAGCAGCTCTGAGTCTCAGTGTATTGTCAGCGCAGACGTTGGATCAATCGTGCAAAAGTTTTCGATAACTTGAATCAATGACGGAGAGTGCGGCACGTCGTTGTCTAGATAGATCGGGACCTTGTAAGATTTATTGATGGGCTATTTTGGTGTCACGTCAACATGAAATTGTCGGGAGCTTCAAGAATGAAAGGTTTTGTCTCAGATCTCCCTCGACACGCACTTCTTCCGGTAATGCCGCATCTTCGGCTTAGTCGATGACTCCAGCCGACAAGGTTTGAAATGTATCCCCGGTGAACTTAGGCCCAACTACGGTCCGCTCTTGAGTAGAGTCTTAGTGTTGCTGCTGCGCTCCCAAATAATAGATCACATGAAGCCAGAATTCTCCGCTTCCTTTGCCGGTAGCAGGCCTGGGATGGTGATGATTGCTTCCGACTCATGACTATCCGCGATCAGCAAGCCCAACGAGTAATGTTATGTTGCCAATTCTGTTATGGAGCGTTTCTATCTAAGAAGCCGAGATCAGTTTTTGAAAATTTCTCATTTGTACTGCTACTCTGGTATTTGCTTGCTGGATGACGCACCTCATGCAAAATGAACTTCGAAGCGGAAAATTCTGGTGGCAGGGCCGACGGTACATGACATAGCGCGGGAGGCGGGTTTCAGCTTAGCGACCTTTGATCGCGCTCTTAATGGTCGGCCGGGTATTCGCGAGAATAGTTTTCGCCTCTTGCGGGCGGCCATTGATAAGCTTAGTTATACCCGGGATGTTTCAGCGGCGAATTTGGCAAGGCGGAAACAAAATCGTTTTGCCACCGCTACTCCAGCCAATCATGCTCCAACGCACGCAGACGATTCATCAGTGAGATCAGGAAGGCGGTCGACCAGGCGATGAGGATGAGCCCATTTGGAGCCTCAATGGCACCGAAAATCCGCCACTGCACTGGCAACACGATATCACCATAACCCACTGACGAAAAAGTGGAGGTGGAGAAATAGAGCGCCTGTTCAAAATCGGGCAGGGCACCCAGGAACCAGAAGGCCAGAGCATAGAGCCAAATCTCAATGGTGTGGATGACAAATATGCCGAGCATGACAATGAGGATCACAAAGCCCTGGCGGAATGTGGAGTGCTGCACGCGCTTTCCTGTACCGTGGCGGCGCAAGAGATAGATAAGGATGAGCAGGCCGAAGAAATGGATGGTCACTGTAGCGGTGACCATAACGACGGAAAGGGCGAGGTCATGGATCATGAGATTGCGTCCAGCGCCCTATGCCTTGCCCGTGACGTATTTACCAAGCCAGACCGAAAGCGGATGGGCACGCGTAAAAATGCCCAAACAAAGATCAACAAATTCCGCCTTGTGCACGGCCTTCGGCAAGGGAGCCTCGTGGGTGCAGTAAAGCCCGTCCAGCAGCAGGACGGGTGCGCGCGGATGATCTGCAGGAAGGCCACGCGGCATTTTCTTGCGCGTGGCTTCGCCGAGCTTCAGGCTATCGAGTTTGGCAATCGTCTTTAGAAGTTCACCACCTGCCTTATCATTCAGCACAGCGGCACGGTAGCGCTTGAGCTGGTCCGGCGTGAAAGTGTGAAGCCCCGCACCTGCCACGAAGCCGTTCGGCATCAGGCGGAGATAGAAACCTGGCGCTTCCCAACCGCGCTTTTCGCCCTCCCAAAACCAAAGATCGAGGGTGGTCTTATAGGGGCGCTTGTCTTTGGCAAAGCGCACGTCGCGGTTGATCCGGAAGATGGAGCCGTTGACCTTTGGTTCTGCATTGAGTGATTTTGAAATCTTCCTGAGGCCTGGTGCGATGGCCTCAACAAAGGCCTTGGCCGGGGCAAGGTGATAATTCTCATAGTCCTCGCGGTGGGCCTCAAACCAATCCTTGCGGTTGTTCTTGGCAAGGCCTTTGAGGAAGGCAAAAGTTTCAGGCGGAAAGCCGGTGAAGGGCATGGAACGATCCTTTGCCTTCAGCATTCAACAGTCGATGCATCATCGCAAGGGCTGATCAGGGCTTGCTGACGGGAAGTGCCAAATTGTTGACCGTGGCACCGATCGTGAGCGCCGAGAATCCGATGGTGACAGCTGTGGTGACGCCGGCTGGTGCACTGGCACCAACGCCGCCAACCAGCGTTCCGCGCACTGGGGTGATGAAGGTGCCCCCGATATCGGCGGTGACACGGCCGGCATTGCAAGGCGCCTTGGCGGCCAAGGTGAAGACCATGGGTTTGTCGAGCGTTACTGCGCATTCGGCGAAAGCCAAGATGGCGCTTGATTTCGCGCCGATGAAGATGCGGTCACCAGCCTTTAACGCCGTTGTGGGGTTGGCCCGGACATAGCCATGGCCTTGATCAAGCAGAACCTTACCAGTGACAGATTGGAGATTGGCGGTGGGCGCGTCGGCCAATGCCGGAGCTGAGCCAAGCAGGCTTGCGATCAGCACAACCGCGCAGCCTAATTTCACATTCATCCCCAGTTCCTTCCAACCCTTGCCTGCAACCACTCTGCTCAAGGAAGTGGTCCGTTTGCTTCGGCCCTCAAAGAATTACCAATACGGAGTTGTAGGGGAAATATGGTTTGCAATTCGTTAACGATTTGTTTGTCTTGGCGAGCCTGTTGGAATTTCTCGAGAAAGCCGCGCTGACGGAGGGAGTGGGGTTCGGGCACAGCTCCGCCCTTGTTCGCCCCGTGGCTTGCGGGGCGGAGAGAAGGGGAAAGCGGGGATCAGGTCAACGAAACCCCGCCTTCTGGCTTTGCGAATACCGGAGGGAAATGTTTCTGCCAGGCTTTGCGCCAATCAGAATTCTGGAAAGAGAGAGGGCGAAAAGCCCGGCTTGTGGCGGGATTTGGGCCCCGACACTTTCGAAACGCAGCGATTTGAGATCCGGAGCTGATATTCGATAGCCATTGAAGGCGCGCAGGTCGTAATGCCTGCGGTCCAGAACCGGAGCCCCCGGAAGCGTTGGGCGCGTAACTTCCCCCCGCCTGCAGGCGCTGCTGATGATCCCGGCAATATGAGAACGCTGTGCACATTGTCCCCTCCTTTCCGGGTCCATTGAATGTACATATAATCCTCTAGGAATTAAGTGTCAATAAGGGAATTGTGAGAATCTCGAGAATCTTGAGAAAGAGCCCTGATCCACTTGTCGGCATCTTCTCCCGTCGTACTGAAGGGAGAGGGCAAATCAAGGAGTAGCGCCAACGGTCTTCGCCTGCGTATCGGCAGGATAGGCGGATGAGGTATTTTGCGGAGGCTTGACTGCCTTTCAGGTTTCCCAATCCACTACGGTGATACCATCCACACCACATTCGGATGCGGCCACGATCATGGCGCCTACCTTTTGATGAGCGGGGTGAGGCAGGTAAGCATCGCGGGCTGCGGCATCTTTGAAATCAACAGTGAAGCCATGCGTGTTTCCGCGCTGCAAACCCTCGGGGCTGGCGTCTTTACCGAAGCTGACATTGATGATGCCTGGTATCTGATGTTGCAGAGCCTGGAGGGCGGCGAAGACTTCATCGGCGGTGGATTCAGGAAGATCGCTTCGAAGCTTGAACAGCACGACGTGACGGATCATTTTGAGTTTGCGCTTCAGTTTGTTTTTTACCAGCTTAGCACGTGCTCAATTCATGTGCACTGAATTGCGGAGTTGGTGCGACAACGCAATTCTCTAATGGCCTCTTATTGCGGACGCAATTTGATGGTGGAACGATGCAATCATGATCAAGAAGCGCGACATAAAAACTGCGGGCCATGCGGCGGAAACCATTTTGCGGCGCATGCCAATTTTGTGGTGGCAGGCCGTTTCCCCAACACCCGAGGGTCAACGCGAAGTGACTCGCATGGTGGCCGAGAAGCAAAAGGCTTTTGTGGATGGAATGGCCTCCGCCCAGACGCAAATGATGCAGGAAGCCTTGCGCTTCTGGGTAGCACCTTTTGCAACGCCTGCCAGCGCGAAACGCGCCGCCGCGCGCGTCGTCAATGCCGCCACCGCGCCCGCGCGCAAGACAGTGCGGGCCAATGCCAAGAGGTTGCGGAAAAAGGGTTGACGGGCACCGCTCTTTCTTTGCCTTGATGATGGAGTGGGCATGGATTGGTTGGGCAAACTGCGAATAAAGGCGAATTACTTGAGCCAAGTACCTATCGCGATTGCTATCAATATTTCCAACTATTGCTGCACGCCCAACTTGCAAATGCCTTTTGCAGGATTGTTGCGGCTTTTTGCGAACTTTAAGATGTTGTGTTTCACGGCTTCACAAGCTGAACATGTTTTGTAGGCGAGCGGAACACCTGTCCATCCTCCTCCAGCGAGTGTTAGATAGCATGCTCTTTGAGATGCTGTAGCAGAGGCGCCGAAAGCCAGCATCAAAATGGAGATTGAGGCAATTCTCAATCGGATATTTTCCAAACTCAAGGCACTACATCAATCCGCTTCACGCCCTTCGGCTGCGTCAAGCCTTTCCAAATCGTGTTCGCCTGGTGCACCGGGGCGTTGGCGGGGCGTTCAATATATTGGCCGTCTCCGGCCTTGGCGAGGACTTGGCCATTTTCGGCGGCCACTTTGCCGCGCGAGATGACAATGCGCGGCAGGCCAACACATTCGAAGCCTTCGAAGACGTTGTAGTCTATGCGGCTCACCTGGGTTTTCACGCTGATCTTCTTGGTGGCCTTGGGATCCCACACCACCACGTCGGCATCAGCGCCTGGCCTGATGCAGCCCTTGCGCGGATAGATGTTCAGAATTTTTGCGATGTTCGCTGAGGTGGCTGCAACAAATTCTTCCTTGGTCAAGCGGCCAGTGTTCACGCCTGCGGTCCACAACACGGGCAGACGATCCTGCAGGCCGCCAGTGCCATTGGGAATCTGGGTGAAGTTTTTTGCGCCCATGCGCTTTTGCGCCTTGGTGAAAGTGGCATGATCCGTTGCCACTACGCTGAGCGTGCCAGATTGCAAACCCGCCCACAATGAATCCTGATGCTTCTTGTTGCGGAAGGGTGGGCTCATCACGCGGCCGGCGGCATAATCCCAATCCTTGTTCTGATATTCTGAATCATCGAGCACGAGAAACTGGATCAGCGGCTCACCATATACGCGCTTGCCTGCCTGCTTGGCCCGCCTAATGGCTTCATGGGTTTCCTCGCAAGACACATGCACGATGTATAAGGGGCAGCCCGCCATATCGGCGATCATGATGGCTCTATTGGCGGCCTCACCTTCCACCTCGGGCGGGCGCGAATAGCTGTGGCCTTCCGGCCCCGTCACGCCACGCGCCAGAAGATCAGCCTGCATGCGCGCCACCACATCGCCATTCTCGGCATGCACCAGCGGCAGGGCGCCCAATTCGGCGCAGCGGCGGAAGGAGTTGTACATTTCATCATCATTCACCATCAGCGCGCCCTTGTAGGCCATGAAGTGTTTGAAGGTGTTGATGCCGTAGGTCTTGACCACGGTTTCCATTTCGTCGTGAATCTGCGGCGACCATTTGGTGATGGCCATGTGGAGGCCGTAATCGGCGGCGGCCTTCTCGCCCTTATGGCGCCAGGCCTGGTAGGCGGCGAGAAGGCTTTCACCCGGCGCAGGCAGACAGAAATCCACCGTCATCGTTGTGCCGCCGGCGAGGCCCGCCTTGGTGCCGGATTCAAAATCATCCGCTGTGGTGGTGCCCATGAAGGGCATGTCCATATGGGTGTGCGGGTCAATGCCGCCGGGCATGACGTAACAGCCCGTGGCGTCGATCGTGGCGTCGCCCTTCAGATTATTCCCGACCGCAATGATCTTGCCATCCTCAATCAGCACATCGGCCTTTTCCGAAAAATCGGCGTTGACGACGGTTCCGTTCTTGATGAGCAGGGTGGACATGGGGACGCTCCTCCGAATTGATCCACCTCCCCATTGTGGGGAGGTCGAAAATCACCCTTGTGATTTTCGGGTGGGGTAAAGGGGTGGAGGCCTGAGCGACCCCCACCCCAACCCCTCCCCACAAGGGGGAGGGGGAACCGGTATTGTGTTACTTCAACGCGGCGGCGGCCTTTGTCACCACGTCCGTCCAAGCGCCGTCCGGCTTCTTGGTTATGACGGGAGAGTCACCTTGCATCAGGTTGGCCACTGTCTGTTCGGCAGCAGCGGTGTCGAGTGTGCCATCGGAGCCAGCGATCAACTTGCTCACTTCATCGACCATTGAAGCTTGGTGCGCTTCGGTTTGTGCACCGGACGCATCGTTTTTGAGAACGGCGGCGACAGCGCCCTTCGGGTCTTTGGCGAGGTCGTTCCAGCCTTTCATTGAAGCCTTCACAAATTTTGCCATAGTGGCCAGGAAGGCTGGATCTTTTAGCTTGTCCTGCATGACGTAAAGACCGTCCTCAAGATTGTTGACCTTGTAGTCCGTGTAGTTGAACACGACGACATCTTCCGGCTTCACGCCTGCCTCAAGGATCTGGTGATATTCATTGTAGGACATCACCGAGATGCAATCCGCCTGCTTCTGCAGAAATGGATCAACATTGAAGCCTTGCTTCATCAGGGTCACACCGTCCTTGCCACCTGCAGTTGGCAGCTTGAGTTGGGTCAGCCATGACAATAGCGGATATTCATTGCCACCAAACCATACGCCAATTGTCTTGCCCTTAAAGTCCTCCGGCTTCGAGATGCCGGTTTCCTTGCGGCATGCCAGCATCAAGCCAGACTTCTTGAAAGGCTGAGCGATATTCACAATCAACTGGCCCTTTTCACGAGTTGCCAAGGCGGACGGCATCCAATCGACCACGACATCTGCACCACCACCCGCGAGCACTTGCTGAGGGTTAATGTCAGGTCCGCCCGGCTTGATGGTGACATCAAGACCAGCATCTTTGTAGTAACCCTTTTCAAGCGCAGTATAGTAACCAGCGAACTGAGCCTGGGTGACCCATTTCAGCTGCAAAGTAACTTTTTCCGCCTGCGCCGTGCCCACGAGCATGGCCAAAGCCGCAACACTCAAGAGTAGTTTCTTCATTTGACGTTCTCCTTCTCCACTTTCCAAATTCACCGCCGATAAGACGGATGCCAGAAGGTGACCCGCCGCTCGAGGAGCGTGAGGCACCCATAAAACAATGAGCCTGTCATGGCGGCCACCGTGATTTCAGACCAAACCATATCAAGCCCCTGCCTTCCCACTTCGGTGGACATGCGAAAGCCCATGCCGACGATGGGTGTTCCAAAGAATTCCGCCACGATGGCGCCGATCATCGCCAGCGTGGAATTGATCTTGAGCGCATTGAAAATGAAAGGCATGGCGGCAGGTAGCCGCAGCTTGAGCAATGTGGTGGACCAGTTAGCGGCATAGGAATTCATCAAATCCCGCTCCATGTGGCCCGAGGCGTTGAGGCCTGCCAGCGTGTTGATGAGCATGGGAAAGAAAGTCATCACCACCACCATCGCGGCCTTGGAGGGCCAGTCAAAGCCGAACCACATCACCAGGATGGGGGCCACGCCGACGATGGGTAGCGCCGCCACGAGGTTACCCAACGGCAGCAGTCCGCGGCGCAGGAAATCGTTGCGATCACACAGGATGGCCACGAGGAAGCCAGACCCACAGCCCATGAGCCAGCCGGGAATGACGGCGCGAATAATGGTTTGCACAAAATCTGCGGCCAGCGTGGGCAAGGAGGAGGCGAACTTGGCGGCGATTTCGGCGGGCGAGGGCAAGAGCACCACGGGGATTGCGGAAGCGTGCACGTAGGCTTCCCAGGCTGCGATCACGCCGATTCCAAAAATCGTGGGCACAAGCCAACGTGTTGAGACTTTGGGAAGAACCAGATCGGCAAGCCAACTCAGACTCCAAGCAGCTACCCAACTGAAAATCACAAATGCGAGCGACAGGGCCCAATCCTGCCCGGTGGGTGGGTTGGCGCGGCTGAAGCTCAGCGCCACAAGAATTGTGAGGGCCAAGCTGATCGATACCGTTACACCTGCGCGCATCATGGTTTTGCCCCCATGCGCTTCAGGCTTTGCCGTTCCATCTCACCCAACAGCCAAACAAGCATGGCGGCGGCAAAGGCCGCCACGAAAAGCGCAGCCCAGATTTGCAGTGTCTGGCCATAGTAAGAGCCGTTGAGCAGGCGCGCGCCGATGCCTGCAACAGCGCCCGTGGGCAATTCGGCCACGATGGCGCCAGTGAGGGCGATGGCGACTGACACTTTCAGTGATGCAAAGAGGAAGGGCAGGGAGGCGGGCAGTCGTAGCTTCCACAGCGTTTGCGAACTGCTCGCATTATAGGTTCTCATCAAATCCTGCTGCATTACGTCGGGCGAGCGCAAACCTTTCACCATGCCGATGGTGACGGGGAAGAAACAGAGATAGGCCGAGATCGTCGCCTTGGTGAAAATGTCGGGCAGCCCAGTCTTGCCCAGCACCACAATCAGCATGGGCGCGATTGCCAGGATGGGAATGGTTTGAGAGGCAATGACCCAAGGCATCAGACTTTTTTCCATCGAACCCACATGGACAATGCCAATAGCCAACAGAATGCCGAGCAGCCCGCCCATCACAAAGCCAACCAAGGTTGAAGAGAGCGTGATCCAGAGATGGAAGATTAGTGACTTGATTGACCAGGGCTCCACGGCAAAAACCGTGTTCCAGATTTCGCGGATGACCTGGTGTGGCGAAGGCAGAACGGGGCGTGCCTCGTTCCATGAAAAGGCCAAAGTGTTCCAAAAACCCCCACCCGCTGCTGCGATTTTTGGAGTGGTGAGCACGGCGTTCATCGGGATTGCTGCGAGATACCACAGGAGCAGGATGCCGAGGGTGACTGTCGCCAGAGGTAGAAGATTGCCAGCGGCTTCAGTCTTCATAGCTGTGCCCCGCCTTCAAGCCCTCACGCACCCGGTGGGCGATTTTCAGGAATTCCGGTGTTTCGCGGATTTCGAGCTTGCGCACTGTTGGCAGGCCAACCTCAATCACATCAATGATGCGGCCTGGGCGCGGCGACATGACGATGATCTTGGTTGAGAGGAAAACCGCTTCTGGAATTGAATGGGTCACAAAGGCGATGGTCTTGTTGGTGCGAGCCCAAAGTTCAAGCAGCTGTTGGTTTAACTTGTCACGCACGATTTCATCAAGTGCACCGAAGGGCTCATCCATCAGCAGCAGCTTGGGGTCAAAGGCAAGCGCGCGGGCAATGGAGACGCGCTGCTGCATGCCGCCCGACAATTGCCAAGGGAATTTCGTGTCAAAACCCTTGAGATTTACCAGCTCCAGATTGCGCGCCACACGGCCTGCGATATCATCCAGGCCCATGATTTCGAGCGGCAGGCCGACGTTGTTCTCCACCGTGCGCCAGGGCAGGAGGGCTGGGGCCTGAAATACATAGCCATAGGCACGGGCAAGGCGGGCTTGTTCAGCGCTCATGCCATTGACGGTAAGCGTACCGGATGTGGGGTGTTCGAGATTGGCGATGGAGCGCAGCAGTGTGGTCTTGCCGCAGCCGGAGGGGCCGATGAAGGAAACGAACTCGCCTTCCGCGATGCTGAGATTGATCTTGGACAGGGCTTCAACCGCGCCATCCCCGGTTTGGAAAATGAGGCCGAGATCGCTTGCCGAAATGACGTTTGCCGCCAAATTTGTCTCCCCGCGGTCTTGTTCTTGTGGGCACACGCTATCGGCTCTTGACCATTTGATCAAGAAATAACAGGATGGGTTTATGCCCAAGCAAGAGGCAAAAGCGCTGCAAAAATCGCGCATCCAGCATCAAAACCGGGCGGTAATTCTGGCCGCCGCGCTGGAGGTGTTTTCGGCCTATGGCTACCGCGGCACGACCGTTGACCAAATTGCAGCCAAGGCGGGCTTATCCAAGCCCAACTTGCTCTATTATTTCCGGCGCAAGGAAGACATTTATGTCGCCGTGATGGAAGAGACTCTGGACGAATGGCTGAAGCCGCTGCGCGTTCTTGATGTGAAGGGCGAACCCATTGCTGAGCTTACGCGCTATATTTCAGAGAAGGTGGACAGCTCCTTCGCGCATCCGCAGGCTTCGCGCCTGTTTGCCAATGAGATCCTGCACGGCGCGCCGCATATCCAGAAATTCTTGAAAGGGCCGCTGAAGGCTTTGGTGGAGGAGAAGGCCACGGTGATCCGGCAATGGATGGCCGATGGAAAAATTGCGCCAGTGGACTCGCCGCATTTCATTTTTTCAATCTGGGCGGTGACGCAACACTATGCTGATTTTTCTGTGCAGGTGGCCGCGGTTCTGGGTGAGGAACCGAAGAGGGAGCGGGTGAAGCAAGCGGTGACGGAGATTTTGTTGAGGGGGCTGCAGGTGGGGCGCACTGTTTTCCACGCCGAATGATGAACTTCTCAGCCAACACGAGTAGGTTCATTGCATCATGTTAACCTGCATATTCGTCGGAGAGGCCTGAATATTTCTCGGCATAGGATTTCGTCAGCAAATAGAGCTGAATCTGATTCAAAACAGTCATCTCTGAATTCAGAGTCATGCAAGGATAGCCAGCAAATTTGCGGTTGGAATAAAATAACATCTCGGCGAGTTTGGAGGGCTTCAACAAAACAAAATCGCTCTCAGAAATTTTGAGAGCTACGTAATCACCCCCTGCACTTGAGCGGTGCCTATCAAATTTTAGTTCGTGGACTTCCTGCACAAATTGCCATGGGATCAGCATTTCATAGGATGTCGTTGCAACCGCTAGGCCTTGTGGCGCGAACAAATATAATGGCTTGCGGCGGCGAAACAGAAGCCAAAACTGATAGACAACGAGCAATGCAATGGCCGCAGCTGAAACCCAAATTAGAACCGACACCTGCCATTGGGCAAGGATTGAAGGCCGTTGACTCAGGGCAAGCAAATAACATCGTTCAATCAAAATCAAAACGCTAATTAGGATAAGCTCACAGAACATGAAAAAGACGATCCTACCCTTATGGATAGGCACCGCAACTGTGTTTGGCGCGATAATAAACCTTGCCGCAAATTCGGGTATCCGCCATGTCTCCTCGGCCATCCCTCACCCAAATTCCTTCCACCAATGCTTGGCAATATCGATGCGGCGGGGGATCCAGACCTTCTTTTTCTTTGAAATGTAATCGATGAATTTGGCGAGGCCGATGGCGCGGCCGGGGCGGCCCACCAAGCGGCAATGCAGGCCAACACTCATCATCTTGGGCGCGCCCTTTTTGCCTTCTTCATAGAGGCAATCAAAACTGTCCTTCAGATATTGAAAGAAATGCTCGCCGGTGTTGAAGCCTTGAGGCGTGGCAAAGCGCATGTCATTGGCATCCAGCGTGTAGGGGATGATGAGATGCTTCTTGCCATCTGGCTTGTTGAGGAAATAGGGCAGGTCATCGGCATAGTCATCTGATGAATAGAGGCAGCCGCCTTCTTCCATCACCAATCGCGTGGTGTTCATCGAACAGCGGCCTGTGTACCAGCCATAAGGGCGCTCGCCTGTGACTTCCTTGTGAACGCGGATGGCCTTTTCGATGGAGGCGCGCTCCATATCCTCCGGCATGTCCTTGTGTTCGACCCACTTCAAACCGTGGGAGGCGATTTCCCACTTGGCTTTTTTCATCGCGGCCACTTGTTCGGGGCTGCGCTGCAAGGCTGTAGCCACGCCATAAATAGTGACGGGGATCTTGCGTGAGGTGAACATGCGGTGCAGACGCCAGAACCCGGCGCGCGCACCATATTCGTAAATTGATTCCATGTTCCAATGACGCTGGCCCACCCATGGGGCCGCTCCTACGATTTCGGACAAGAAGGCCTCAGAGGCGGCATCGCCGTGAAGAATGTTGTTCTCGCCACCTTCTTCATAGTTCAGCACGAATTGCACGGCGACGTAGGCGCCGCCGGGCCATTTTGGGTTGGGCGCTTTCTCCCCATAGCCCCGCATGTCTCTTGGATAAGGCGTCATCACGTTTCCCCTTTGGCTTTAGAGTTGCACCAAATGCGGCTTGCCTCAACCCTTTTTTGTTTTAAGTTTACCGCATTTTTCAGGAGAAGCCGTGACGCGCCCCCTCATTCTTGTTGACCCGTTGCCCCGAACGCTTGATGTGATTTGCGATGCCTCCACCCGCGCGAAACTGGAAAGCCTGGGCCAATTAGTGATTTGCGAAAGTGAGCGCATGCCCGATGCCATGGTTGAGCAACATTTGGCCGAGGTTTCCATCATCATGGGGCAGACGCGCATGGATGACGCGCGGTTGAAAAAAGCCAAGAAGCTGCGCGCCATCATAGATGTTGAGACGAATTTTACCGATGCCATCGATTACGATTATTGTTTCGCGCATGGCATTCATGTGCTCACCCCCGGCTCGGCCTTTGCCGATGCGGTGGCGGAATCGGCCTTGGGCATGGCGATTGATCTGGCGCGGGGCATAACCAAGGCGGACCGCGACTTCCGCGCCGGGTTTGAAAGCTATGGACTTGAAGGAAACGCTGGATGCTTTTCCTTGCGTGGGGCTGATGTTGGGTTGATTGGTTTTGGAGATCTGGCGCGCTCACTGCACAAACTCATTCAGCCTTTTGATTGCAACATCAAGGTTCATGATCCGTGGGTGCCGGATTATGTGTTGCATAGATTTGGCTGCAAGCCAGCAAGCCTTGAAGAGGTTCTTGGTACGGCGCGGGTGATTTTTGTTTTTGCGGGGGTCACATCTGAAAATCAGGGGTTTCTGGGTGGGCCGCAGCTCGATCTGATCCGGGGAGATGCCATCTTTCTGCTGATGAGCCGCGCTGCGGTGGTGGATTTTCCGGCCCTGCTGGCGCGGGTGGAGGCGGGGAAATTCCGTGCGGCGACAGATGTGTTCCCGGTTGAACCTGTGGCCAAAGGCGATCCCGTGCGCAAGCTCGACGGCGTGTTGCTTTCTGCGCACCGCAGCGGCGGCATGCCTGAGGCCCTCTTCGACATCGGCAGACAGGCGGTGGCCGATGCGGAATTGATCCTGAAAGGATTGCCTCCTGTGGTTTGCCGCAGGGCGCAGCCTGAAACCGTGAAGCGCAACCGCAGCAAACCGATCAGCGTGACCTGAGCTAAGGGTGATCGCCCCATGGGCCGTGGAAGGCACCTTGCTCGCCGATGCGCTCAAAGCCATGCGCGCCGAAGAAATCGCGCTGGGCCTGGATGAGGTTGGCGGTGCCGCGGCCTTGCCTGTAGCCATCGAAATAGGAGAGCGCATTGGAAAGTGCGGGCACGGGTGCGCCGACTTGTGCGGCCAGAGCCACAACGGCGCGCAAGCTGGTGTGATCCTTCTTCATTGATTTGATGAAGAATGGCGTCATCAGCAGATTGCCGCCTTTTGATTTTTCAAATGCCTGGGTGATTTCACCCAGGAATTGCGAACGGATGATGCAGCCATTGCGCCAGATGGCGGCGGCGGTTCCCAACGGAATGTTCCATTCATAGTTCTTTGAAGCGGCCTCCAGCACTGCGAAGCCCTGGGCATAGGCGGCGATTTTGCCTGCGTAGAGCGCACCTTCCAATTGACGGAGGAAGGCGGCGCGTGATTTCACCGTCATCTTCTTCTTTGGAATCTTGTAGGCCTTTTCGGCCTGCAAACGCTCATCTTTCATTGACGAGATGATGCGCGCGTCCACGGCAGCCTCAATCGCGCTGACATTGACCGCCAGGTTCTGCGCCTCAATGGCAGCCCATTTGCCCGTGCCCTTCTGGCCTGCCTTGTCGACGATGATGTCCACCAGCGGCTTCTTGGCCTTGGCGTCTATGACACTGAGCACTTTCTGGGTGATTTCCACCAGATATGAATTCAGGCGGCCCTTGTCCCAATCTCCGAAGACCTTGGCGATCTCTACGGCTTTCATGCCCAGGCCATCGCGCATCAGGCCGTACACTTCGGAGATCATCTGCATGTCGCCGTATTCGATGCCGTTGTGGATGGTTTTCACGAAATGGCCAGCGCCATTGGGGCCCATGTAGGCCGCACAGGGCACTCCTTTGTATTTGGCGGAGATGGCGGTGAGTACCTTTTCGACGCGATGCCACGACGACTCCTTGCCTCCTACCATGATGGATGGGCCATGGCGTGCACCTTCTTCGCCACCTGAAACACCCATGCCGATATAGGTGAGGCCGGAATCCTTCAACGCATCGAAGCGGCGCATGGTGTCGTGGAAATTGGCGTTGCCGCCGTCGATGATGATGTCATCCTTTTGCAGCTGGGGCTTCAAGTGGCCGATTACTTCATCGACTGGCGGACCGGCCTTGATCATCATCAGGATCGGGCGCGGGGCGCGGATGGCGGCGACAAGTTCCTCATAGGTTTTGCAGGGCACGAGATTTTTGGCCAGCGGGCCGGCGTGGCGCAGCACCTCTTCCATCACCTTGTCATTGCGGTTCCAGATGGCAACCTTGAAGCCTTTTTCTGCAATGTTGAGCGCAAGGTTTGACCCCATCACCGCCATGCCGATCACGCCAATTTCTGCTTCCGCCATTTTCACTCCCTATGGTTTCTGCCACCGTGCGGCGGCGGCATCGTCTGATTGTTTGGCATCGACCCAACGCGGGCCAGTTGTGCCTTCTTCCAATTTCCAGAATGGCGCTTTTGTCTTGAGCCAGTCCATCAGAAATTCGCAAGCCTGAAAAGCGGCCTCGCGGTGGGCCGAAGCCGTGATGACGAGGACGATGTCTTCGCCCGGCATCAAGCGGCCGTGGCGATGAATAATGAGCACATCATCCAGTGGCCAACGGGCACGGGCTTGCTGTTCAATCGCGGCAAGGGCGGTTTCTGTCATGCCCGGATAGTGTTCCAGCGTCATGGCATACACATCCTGGTCGCCCGAGAGATCGCGCACCGACCCAATAAACAGGGCGAAACCGCCAATATCTGTGCGCCGAGCCTTGAGGGCGGCATATTCCGCGCCAACGTTGAAAGCTTCGTGCTGCACTTTGATCATGATGTGATGATGCGGCAGGTCGCGCGCAAATTCAACGTGAAGCTATTCAGCCAGCACGCGTGTGGTGGGAAAGGTGATTTCCACCAGCGTGCCCTGGCCAGGTTCTGAGGACATGGTGAATTCGGCGCGGTTGGCCTCCACCAGTGCTTTGGTGAGGGGCAGGCCAAGGCCTGTGCCTTGCCTCTCGCGGCCGGGCGTTTCCACTCGCATGAAAGGCTGCACGGCCTGCTTCAATTCGGTCTCACTCATGCCGATCCCAGTGTCTTTCAAGCGCAAGGTAAGAGCGCCATTCTTGGAAACCGAGGCCGAAGCGATCACCTGACCGCCAGCATCGGTGTATTTGATGGCGTTGGAGAGCAGGTTTGAGATCACCTGGCGCATGGCGCGCTGATCCGCGACTACGCGGGGCAGGTTTTCCGGGAAGGCTTTGCGCACCAGCACGCGCGAGCGCGTGGCCTGATCCTGCAAAAGCTTGGCAGCGTGGTCAAAACAATCGCCCAGGCTGACGGAGGTGAAATTCAATTCCATGCGGCCTGACTCGATCTTCGAAAGGTCGAGCAGGTCATTGATCATCGACAAGAGGTGGCCGCCTGAGGCGTGAATGTCGTTCAAGTAGCCACGATACCTGTCGTTCTTGATCTCGCCGAACTGGCCCATACGCATGATTTCGGAAAATCCCATGATGGCGTTGAGGGGCGTGCGCAGCTCGTGACTGACGCGAGCGAGAAATTCAGACTTGTGGCGGCTGGCCTCTTCAGCGGACTCTTTTGCTTGCAACAATTCACGCTCGGTACGCTTGAAGTTGGTGATGTCACGGATCACGGCGCAGAACACGGCGTGGGAGTGAGGTGTTTGCAAGCGGCCAATATTCAGAAATAGCGGCACACTGCCGCCTTGCTTCACAATGCCCGTCACTTCGCGGCCATCATTGAAGACTGAGGCCAGACCTTGGCCTTCCAGGCCTGCGAGATATTCACGGAAAGTGGCGGCGCTATCGGGGTTCAGCAAACCATCAAAGCGTCGGCCTGCCACTTCAGCGCGCGCATAACCAAAAGTGGCTTCAGCTCCCGCGCTGAAATCCAGAATCTGGCCCTTGGCATCGAGCGTGATGATGCCGTCTGAAGCGATGTCGAGAATAGAGCGCAGTTCAACTTCGCTGGTCTTGCCTGTGGCTGGAGTCGATGCGGGTTTCGCAGCTGGAGTGGGGCGTGACGTGGCCGCTGTTTGTGTTGACGCTGGAAGCGCAGATGGCTGCTGCGCCGCCAGAGCGGGCGCTGCCGCACGGATGACTGCGGGCTCAAATGTAAAATGATCGGCTTTGCCGTTTTGCCAAGGTAGAACGCTACGTTCCACCGCAAGATCTATTACTTCTCCATTGATCCTGGGCAAGGCGATGACACCGCCTTCTTCTGAAGTTTCAGACAGAAGCTTCCAGATTTCCACATCCTGCATCACCGCTGCAGTCTCACGGTAACCAAGTAGCGCAGCCAGCTTTCTGCTTGCATAAGCAGGCTTGCGGCCTTGCATCACGGCAAAGGGCTTGCCTTGTTTTTCCAGCGCGTCGGTTACGAAATGCGGAAATTGTGGAGTGGCCGTTGCGGCCGATTTGGTTGAAGCTGCCGTTGGTTGTGGTTGAGGCACCGCCTTTGCCGCTGGGGCTGTTGCGGGTTCGGCCTTTGGTTCTTGTGGTGTCGTTGACGGTGCGACTGGCGCTGCGGACTTCACTGCAACAGATGTCGCTTCGCTGAGTTTGCGGCCCAATTCCTCGAAAGCATGCTTTTCCTGAGGGGCCAACGGGGCAGTGGTGCTGACGCCTTCAGCCATTTGGCGTTCAAGCTTTCGGCGATCGGTGACATCTTCTAGCACCATCAGTGCAAAGATCTGGTCGCTGCCTTGGGGCCGACGCAAAGTGAGGCGCGCTTCACGCGGGCCGAAGGGGCTTTGATAGGCGCAGATGTCGCTGAGCAGTTTGGCTTGATGCAAGCGTGCGAGCAGGCTGGCAGCCACTTCCGGCGCCAACAACGTGGCAAGGTTAGGCGTGACGCGGAGATCAAACATGCGGCGTGCCATTTCATTGGCGAAAAGAATGTCACCCAATTCGGCCAACGTGCAAGTTGCAACAGGCAGGTCTTCAAGCAGATGG
Organism: Aestuariivirga sp.; assembly: GCA_031424315.1. Taxonomy (GTDB): domain Bacteria; phylum Pseudomonadota; class Alphaproteobacteria; order Rhizobiales; family Aestuariivirgaceae; genus Aestuariivirga. The sequence continues at coordinate 41,179 of JANPHF010000152.1, read as the reverse complement.
GCATTGGCAGGCACAGCAGAAGACTTGGCGGCTTCGGTGGTGGCAAGCAGGCCATCACGCCCGTCGGCGAGCGCATGCAGGAAGCAGCGGCTTTCAAAAATTGCATCTGCACCCAATGATGGAAATTCCAACGTGGACATTTGCGATGAGCCGCGCTGCAAGGAGACCTTGATTTCGCTCAGAGTCTTGAGGCCGGGCTCATCCATGTCGAAAGGCTTGTCGACCAATTCGAAGATTGAGGCTGCGCCAAAGGCCTTGATGCCGGCAGCGTTGGCCCACACCAAGCGGGCGCGGTCTACGTCCCACAGCCAGGCGGCTTGCTGCGACTGGCGCAGATCTTCAAGCGTGGGTGGGGACTTGGTCACTGGCTTTGGTTTCGCTCAAATTGTTGAAAGGTCGAAATAATCAAGTTTTGGACGAAACGTCCAGCCCTCCTTAAGGAGTTATAAACCTTGTTTTGACTGATCGGAGACGAAACTTGGCCAACCGAATGGTTTTTGCGGGTTGAAATTGGCTTTGGCAGGGGCTAACAGCGGGTCCGCAAGGTTTGGGTCGCCGCGAAACGACGCCGATTCCTTCATCCGGGCCGCCATAGCTCAGTTGGTTAGAGCGCTAGATTGTGGATCTAGAGGTCCCCCGTTCGAGCCGGGGTGGCGGTACCACTTTATTTCCAGCTTTTTTTACTTGCCATCCGACTCTCGGCCAATGTGCCGTCGGTTTTGTCGGAAGCCCGCACCTTCAATGATGTTATGCAAATTAAAGTTGTGCTTGCCGTAACTTGAAGCTTTGGCGAGTTTATGTGGCTTTCTATTGAGCTTGTGGTGCTTAATGAATTGCCGTGGCCCCGTCTCAATGCGGCACAATTCAACCCACGGTTAACCAACCATTAACCCTTGAAACTTAAGCAAATTAACCAATTGAATCCGGTTCGCCAGTTGCGCGCCGCGGATTGTGGTGCAGCGGGCATGGCCTGAGCACCGCCGGTTAGTTGGGTTGGCTTTGTTTCAGCAGGTGTTTTTGGAATGCATTTTACGCAACCGCCTCGTCGGGTGCCGCCTCAAGCCTGGTCCATGGTGACATGGATCTCGGGGGCCTTGCCATTTCTGCTGTCCCACACGTCAAACCCAACAAAATCAATAGCTTGTACCAGCACTCATGGGTGCCGGGACCACCTTCAGAACAACAAAATGTGGACGGTCACAAATGATCCACATGCAAAGAATTCAGGGAAAAGAGCGACGGCGAAGGCCGCGCAGGGACTCACACCCGCCACGTCAGACTTTTCCGTCACTCCAACTGCCAAAATTTCTCCAAGGGGACCATGAATGACTAAAAGCTCGCATCTCATCACAGCCTACCGACTCGAACGCATCGCACGAAATTTCTGTACCTGCGCTTTGGCCGGCAGTTTTATGGCCGCACAAATCACTCCGGCTCTTGCCACTATCGACAACACAGCCAATGCAGTCGGCACGCCGCCTGCAGGTGCACCCACCAACTACGGCTCCTCGACGCAGAATGTTCCTGTGGCGGCGCCCGTGCCCACCATGACAATCACCAAAGCCGCTGCTGTTCCAACAGTGTCTGCAGGTGCTGATGCGACCATCGCGGATTCGGGCGATACAATTCTCTATACCTACACCGTCAAGAACACCGGCAACGTGACCATGACTGGCGTGGTGCCAACCGACCCGGGCCCGACTTTCAATGGCAGCGCCGGAACAGGTTCGCTTGGCGCATTTAGCCCCGCCTCAGCCACTCTTGCGCCGAATGCGACGCAAGTGTTCACCGCTACCTACACCATGAGCCAGCTTGACGTTGACCACGGTGCAGGCATCGCCTCGGGTGTTTCCAACACCGCAGGCGCCACCGGCACGACGCCGGCTGCGGTGGTTTACAATATTCCAAACGGCAGCAAGGCCACCGCTACAACCACCATTCCGGCTGGACCAAAGCTGACGATTGCCAAGGTAGCTGTTCTGACCACCGATACCAATGCCAACAGCAAAGCTGATCTCGGCGACGTGGTGACCTATACCTATACTGTAACCAACACCGGCAACGTGTCGATGACCGCTGTCAGCGTGAACGACTTGCACGGCACACCGGCCGTTGCGGTTCCGTTGGGTGCGGGCGGCATCACCAGTGAAACGTTGACTGTGCCGGGGCCGCTGGGCGCTGGTGCTTCGTCTGACGCCACGGCCAACAACGGCATCTGGAGTGTGCTTGCGCCTGGCGCCACCGTCACCTTCACCTGGGTCCACACCGTTACCCAGGCCGAAGTGGACCACGGCTAACAGGAAATTGCCCCATGCGGACGGCCGCGTGGGGCAAGCAGGATGGGCAGCCTGATCCAAAATATCCGCCGCAAGGCGCTCAGGGGCACCGTGAAAACGGTGGCCCCTTTGGTGCTTTTGATGGCGGCATGGTTGGGACAGGTTTCCGCGGCACACGCCACGATCGACAATACCGCCACGGCGAAGGGCGATTATCAATCGACCACCTATTCATCAACGCCCGACACGGCCTCAGTTCCCGTGGCTTCGCCTTCGCCCCAGATCGGCCTGGTGAAAACCGCTGGCGCGATTGTTGACGCCAATAGCAACGGCATCGCCGATGCAGGCGACACCATCACTTACAGTTTCGCTGTGACCAACCTTGGCAACGTGACGCTGACAAGCGTTGGCGTGACCGACCCGAAGGTACCCTCGATTTCCTGCATCTCCACAACACTGGCGCCAGGAGCCTCCACCACCTGCACAGCAGCGGCACCCTATGTGCTGACCTTGGCCGATGTGAATGCCGGCAGCGTGCAGAACCAGGCCACCGCTTCGGGCACACCGCCGACGGGTGCGCCCGTTACAGATCTTTCTGACCCGACAACGCCGGGCCCCGGCAGCAATGCCAAGACAACCGTGACAATCCCACCTGCTGCAAAGGTTGGCCTCGTGAAGACGGGCACTGTTGTGGATGCCAACAGCGATGGCGTCACCGATATGGGCGACAAGATTGACTACAGCTTCACGGTTTCGAACTTGGGCAATGTGACGCTGAACCCGATCAGCGTGAGCGATCCGAAGGTTGCCAGCATTTCGTGCCCGTTGACGTCGCTGAACCCTGGCCAGAACACGATTTGCACCGGCAGCTATAACCTGACGCAGACGGACATCGATAGCGGTACGGTTTCGAACCAAGCCACGGTTTCGGCCAAGCCGCCCTCTGGTGCCAATGTAACTGACCAGTCCGACCCAACCACCGCTGGCCCGGCCAACAATGCACCAACCTTGACACCGCTGACGCGAGTGCCCGGCATCGGCATTGTGAAAACGGCGGGCGCTTTGGTGGATACCAATGGCAATGGCCGGGCTGATGCTGGTGAGACGATCACCTATAATTTCCACATCACCAATCCGGGCAATGTGACGCTCTATCTTGTGGGCGTGACAGACCCGAAGGTGGGCAATATCACGTGCCCCACCACGACGTTGCTGCCCGGTGGCTCCACCAATTGCGCCGGAGACCCCTATGTTTTGACGCAGGCTGATCTCGATGCGGCAACTGTGACCAATCAGGCCACGGCCCATGCCAATACGCCCACTGGTGGAACGGTGACGGATCTTTCCGATCCAACCACGCCTGGCCCGGGCAATGATGGCGTGACCACCACCACGTTGACGCAGCAGCCTGCAATTGGCCTTGTGAAGACCGCCGCGGCACCTGTTGATACAAATGCCAATGGCGTGATCGATGCAGGCGACAAGGTGAACTACACCTTCGCCGTCACCAACCTCGGCAACACTACGCTGAATGCCATCAGCGTCACTGATCCAAAAGTGTCTGGGATCACCTGTGTCGCCACGTCTCTTGCTCCGGGCCAGACGACGAGCTGCACGGGCAATGCCTATACGCTGTTGCAGGCCGACATTGACGCTGGCCAGGTGCAAAATCAGGCCACGGTTTCCGGCACGCCGCCCACCGGCTCAGCAGTAACTGATCTTTCCGATCCGACAACGGCGGGTGCTGCGAACAATAACCAAACGATTGTGACCCTAACAGCGTCACCACAGATTGGCCTTGTCAAAGCGGCGGGCGCCGTGGCGGATGCCAATAGCAGTGGCGTGCTGGATGCGGGTGACACCATCACCTACACCTTCATTGTCAGCAACACTGGCAACATGACGTTGCACGGCATTGCGCTGACGGACACAAAAGTGTCGCCGATCTCGTGCCCAGCCACTACGCTGCTGCCTGGTCAGAGCACAACGTGCACTGCGCCTGCCTATTCCATCACACAGGCCGACATCGATAATGGCGGCGTTTCCAACCAGGCGACGGTCAACGCGCTGACCGCCAGCAATGCACCAGTGTCCGATCTTTCCGATCCGACCATTCCGGGCCCGGGAGCCAATGCACCCACCTTCACCAACCTCACCCCTGCGCCCGCCATTGGCGTGGTGAAGACAGCGGGTGCGATTGTTGATGCCAACAGCGATGGCAAGGTGGATGCGGGCGACACCATTGCCTATAGCTTCACCGTCACCAACACCGGCAATGTGAAGTTGACCACCATTGGCGTCACCGACCCGATGGTGCCTGGCATTTCATGCCCGGCCACCACACTGGCTCCCACACTTTCCACCATCTGCACCGCGGCACCCTATGTGCTGACCCAGGCGGATATTGATGCTGGCAAGGTGACCAACCAGGCCACGGCCTCAGGCACGCCACCTTCTGGCCCGGCGGTGACTGATCTTTCCGATCCGACCTCGCCGCAGCCAGGCAATGACGTCAAGACCATCACTACTATTCCGCAGCAAAACGTGATTGGCCTGGTGAAGGTCTCGGGCGGTGTGACCGATGCCAACAGCAATGGCGTGACCGATGTTGGAGACACGATCACCTACAGTTTCACCGCCTACAACATGGGAACGACGACCCTGACTAATCTGGTGGTCACCGATCCGAAGCTGGGCGCCATCACTTGCGCTGTCACTACGCTGGCGCCAGGGGCCAGCACGACGTGCACGACGCCGGCCTATTCCATCACGCAGCCCGACATCAACACCGGAAAGGTATCGAACCAAGCCACGGCCACCGCCAAGACTCCGGGTGGCCCGCTGGTGAGCGATCCTTCCGATCCGATCACGCCCGGCCCGACAGCCAATGCCACCACAGAAACGCCGCTTTCCGCTACGCCGAAGATTGGCCTGGTGAAGACGTCGGTTGGTGTGGCTGATACCAATGGCAATGGTGTGACTGATCCGGGCGACACGATTACCTACACATTCAAGGTTTATAACCTTGGCAATGTGACTTTGACGGGTGTTGCGGTGAGCGACAGCAAAGTCTCGCCGATTTCCTGCCCGGCGGTCACGCTGGCCCCCAATGCCAGTGAGACGTGCGCGGCCCCGGCCTATACATTGACGCAAGCCGATCTCGATGCTGGCGATGTTTCCAACACCGCTGTGGCCAATGGCACCGCGCCAGATGGCAGCACGGCGACGGATAACTCTGACCCGACCACGCCAGGCACGGTGGCCAACAACCCGACTGTGACGCCGTTGACCACCACGCCAAAGATGACGCTGGTAAAATCCGCCAGCTTCACTGGCCCGGCCGTTCCTGGCAGCGTGATAAGCTATACCTTCACTGTTGCCAACACAGGCAATGTGACGATCAAGAACATAACGCTGACTGACGCTGGCGCGACACTTGTGGGCGGGCCGATTTCAAGCCTTGCTCCGGGCACTTCAGATAGCACGACCTTCACCGGCAGTCATACACTGACGGCGGGTGAAATTGCCTCAGGTTCTTACACCAACGCGGCCACGGCCACGGGGCATCCGATGCCGGTGGGTTCACCCGCCATCACGGCCAATGGCAATGTGACGACGGCGCTTGGCTTCAATGCGGCGATGACCTTCAGCAAGTCTGGCGTGCTGGCTAATCCCGGCCCGCCGCCCAAAGCTGGTGACATTGTGAACTACTCGCTCACCGTGACCAACACGGGAGATGTGCCGCTTCATAATGTGACAGTGACAGATCCGATGCTGGCTTCCAATGCCGCCATGCTCCAGCGCAACATTGCTCTGCTGGAAGGCGCTGCAAAGCCCGCCACAGATGAGTTGGCCACGGCCAGCATTGGCGGGGCTGACACGGCCAGCAGCGGCATTGTGGGCTCTGCTGAAGGCGCCGCGATGCTGAATGCCAAGGCGCTACCGCAAGTGAACACTGGTCTCGTGGCCAGCCGCACGCTGGTGCGCATGTCTGGCAATGCGGGCCCGCTTGATCCGGGCGAAAAGATTGGCTTCCTCTATACACTCACCAACACCGGCGATGTGCCGCTGACCGCAATCAGCATTGCCCAGCCAGACGGTGTGGCCTTCGGCAGCGACGTGAGCCTGCTCAACCCCAATGTGACGGATGGGGCTTCCATCATCTTCACGCGTGACCTTACGCCTGAAGAAGCACTCTCGGGTGAAGTGCTTTCCAATGCTTATCTGACTTACCATGTGCAGGGCCGTGAGGTCTTGGCGCAGGTGCAGGATGCGCTGCCGCTCTCAGCCATCAAGACCTATGACAATGTGTCTACGGCCTCGATCACACCAGTTTCCTGGCCGACGTTAAATGTGGGCGAGTCCCATGTGTTCACGGCACCTTATGTCCTGAAGCAGACGGATATCGATGCAGGCGTGGTGAATAATACGGCACAGGCGTCGGCGGATGACCCGGCCAACAACACCTTGCTGAAAACGGCGAGTGCTTCGGTGCCGCTGACTCAGGCGCCGAAGATTGGAGTGGTGAAAACTGGCACGCTGACCATGGCCAATGGCACGACGCCGCAAGTTGGCGACGTGATCACATATCAATTTGCCATCACCAACCTCGGCAACGTGACGCTGAGCAATGTGACGCTGCAGGATGCGCCGCTGACGCTGATTGGCGCGCCGATAGCTTCGCTGGCGCCGGGTGTGACCAATACCAACTACACTGCGCAATATGTGATCACACAGGCTGACATCAACGCCGGCAAGTATGACAATCAGGCCACGGTGAACGCCAACGCGCCCGGCGGGCCGCTGCCGCCAGTGCTGTCTGACTTTGCTGATCCGAACCAGCACCGCATAACCACCGTCCCGATTTCTGCTGCGCCATCTATTGCACTGCTCAAGCAAGTGACAAATGTCACCACCCATCCCAATGGCCTGGTCATGGCTGGGGATGTGATCACCTACAAGTTCACGGTGAAGAACACCGGCAATTCCACATTGAACAATGTGCATGTGACCGACCCGTTGATGCCGGGTGCACCCAATGCGATCTCTGGTGGACCGATTAACAACTTTGCACCGGGTACCATTGATGCCAGCACTTTCACCGGCACTTACACCATCACGCAAGCCGATGCCGACAAGGGCCATGTGGACAACACTGCAACGGTGACCGGCACACCGCCTTCCGGCCCGGATGTGACTGATCAATCTGACCCCGGCGTCTTCACAGGCAATGCACCGACTGTGACGCCTGTCCCGCAAATGCCGCAAGTGGCCCTGTTCAAGACGATCAACCCGGCCAAGGGAGTCGGCTGGATTGACAGCAATGGCGACAACATCATCGATGCTGGCGATATTCTCAAATACACATTCCAGGTCCAAAATCTTGGCAATGTTACACTGACGAATCTGTCGCTGAGCGACGCGGGCAGTTCTGTCGGCAACAGCAATCCTGCCCTTTCTCTGCCGCCTAACACCATCGATGGTGGCACATTCACGGCCAACCATATCGTAACCACCGCCGATGAAACCGCTGGCATTGTCAAGAACAGCGCGACTGTCACGGCTTTGCAGATCAACAGCGGCACGACCGTCTCTGCTGTTTCGCAGAATGGCATTGTCGGAAGTTCAAATCCAGGCACGACCGACACACCGGTTCAGCCGACGCCCACCATCAGCATAATTCTGTCTCCGCCAAGCTGGGCCGACACCAATGGCAATGGCATCGTCGATGCTGGTGACAAGCTCACTTACGTGGTGAAGGTGAAAAATACCGGAGCCGTGCCGCTGACTGGGATTACGGTGACCAAGATAACGCCTACGCTCACAGTCTCGGGCCTGATCAGTGGCACCTTGGCGCCGGGCGTGGAAGACATTCTCAGTGTCACTGCCTTCCATGATTTGACACCGGCTGACGTGACAGCGGGCTTCTATGACGCACAGGTGAAGGCGCAGGGTACTACGACTCCGGGCTCGCTGATCGTGCAGGATAACTCTGACCCTGCGAGCTACACCCAGAACGCGCCAACGCATTTTATCATCGGCGCGTCGCCTGAAATCGCGGTGCTCAAGACCTTCTCGCACTTTGAAACGGCGGCTGGCGTGACGGTGCCGGATCCGGTTGCTGGCGGCAAGGTTGTCTATGCCGTGACTGTCAAGAACATTGGCAATGTCGACTTTACTGATGTGACGCTGGCCGAAGTGGCGCCTCACATTGGCACGATCAACGGTTCACATCCCTTCGCGCTGGTGGTGGGTGCAACCGACGCCACGCATTTCACGGTGAGCCAGACCGTTACCAATGCTGACATCATCTCTGGCACCATCGCCAACCAGCTCTCGGCTGTGGGTAAGAATGCCGTCAAGGGGGATTCACCAGCCGATCTTTCTGACCCGAGCCTATTTGCCGGCAATTCGCCTACCAATGTGGCGCTGACGGCCAAGCCTGCCATCGCCGTGATCAAGACGGCTGCTGTCGAGGATGTGAATGGCAATGGCGCCAATGATGCGGGAGATATCATTCACTACAGCTTCCGGGTGACGAACACGGGCAATGTCGACCTCACCAATGTGACACTGACAGATGCCAACGCGACGCTGACGCCCGCGTCTATCCCCCTGCTTGCTGCTGGCGCGACTGATACCGTGACTTTCAAGGACAACGGCACCCCGGCTTCGCCATTCAAGGCCACCTATATCGTGCAGCCTGCGGATGTAACCGCTGGCCACTATGACAACCAAGCCACGGCCAAGGGCATTTGGAATGCAGCCAACCCGGGCGTCGATTTTGTAACGGCTGACTCTGACTTTGCCAGCCTGACCGCCAATCCGAAGCGGCCCACGGTGGTTCAGCTATCGGCCGCCAAGCCTGTGTTGACCAAGACCGCGGCGCGCGCTCAGGTGAAGCGTGGCGAAGTGGTGCCTTACACCATTACGGCGATGAATTTGGGTGCTGGCCCCTTCACGATCGCAGACATCATGCCGCCGGGCTTTGGCTATGTGGCCGGTTCGGCAAAAGTGAACGGTGTTGCGGTGGCGTCAGCTGTGATCAACGGCCAGACGCTGACGTTCACGCCACTGACGCCAGTGGCCAGCAAGATCACGCTGACGCTGAACCTCTTGGCTTCCACCACATTGTCTGGTGGCAAGTTCATCAACAATGCCCGCCTGATCGATCCGGGCTCGGGCCAGGTGATCGGTGTGGCGCAGGCCACAGTGGAAGTGGTCCCCGAAGCCGTGTTTGACTGCAGCGACATTATTGGCCGCGTGTTCGATGACTTGAACGGTGATGGTTATATGAACGACGGCGAGCCCGGCTTGCCGGGCGTGCGCCTGGCGACTGTCAATGGTGTGCTGATCACCACTGATGCTGAGGGCAAGTATCACGTGCCATGCGCTGCAATCCCCGATGCGGCGATTGGCTCCAACTTCCTCCTCAAGCTCGATCCGCGCACCCTGCCCACTGGCTACAAGGTGACGAGTGAGAACCCGCGCGATGTGCGCGTGACGCGCGGCAAGGTGACGCTGCTGAACTTCGGTGCTGCCAAGGTGCATGACGTGAAGGTGGATCTCACTGGCAAGGCCTTTGATCCGGGCACTGCAGATCTCACTGAAAAGTGGAGCCTTGGCGTTGATAAGCTCGTCAAGATTTTGAAGTCGCGCAAAGGCACGCTGCTTCTGGTCTATCACCAGGGTGGAGAGACAGGTGAAATGGCGCAGGCGCGGCTGGATGCCGTGGTGGCGCTGGTGAATGACGCTTGGGCCGGCGCTGGCAACGACTATCCACTCAGCATCAAGACGTCCCTGGAGGAGGGTAAATAATGATGATCCTCCGCCTCCGGAAACTTCTGGTTCAATCAGCTGCCACGCTTGCTGTGGCCGCTGCCCTTGGCCAGTCACCTTCTGCCTTTGCCGCGCAGGACATTCCCTTCTCCATCAGCGTGGATGGCGACAAGGTGGATTCGAGCGCTGACCTCGCCAAGGCGATGCAGGCTGACAAGGCCGCATTGAATGGTGTGGACATTCAGGTGAAGTTTGACGGACTGGGCGTAAAGCCAATCCTCAATGTCTCCTCATTCCCGCTGCAGGTGAATTTCAAATCCGGCGATCATGTGCGTTTCCTCGGCAGCTTCAACTATGGCGCGTGGATCGATCACGCCGAAGTGCGCATTCATTCCGGTGATGCGGGCGCAAGCTCTTCGCAGCCCTATATGGTGATCCCGGTTTCGGCGGCGGGAGCCGCGGAATGGGTGATGCCCGCTGATGCACCCCATGACATGGATTATGTCTTGCGCGTTTATGACAAGGACGGGCGCTTTGACGAAACGCGGCCCATGCCGCTCAAGCATGCTGACACCACATTGCCCCTGCCAAAGGAGACTGACACTGTGGTTGCGCCCGGTTATGGTGAAGACCGTACGGCCTTCCGCAATATCAATGTCTATGGGGGTGCGATCACGGTTTACGGGAAGCATGTTCCGGCTGGCCATGACGTGCGCGTGATGGGTGAGACGGTGCCTGTCGACAACGAAAACAACTTTGTAGTTCAGCGCATCATGCCGCCGGGCAAGCACAAGGTTGATGTTTCCGTGGCGCAGGATGGCAAGGGCCTGGCCTTTGCCCGCGAAGTTGAAATTCCGGAGAATGAATGGTTCGGCGTTGGATTGGCTGATCTCACCGTGGGTCACAATTTCGGAAATGGCATCATTGAACACACGGGCGTTGATGAATTCCCGGGCACGTGGACGCGCGGCCGCGCCGCGATGTATCTCAAGGGCAAGATCAAGGGTCAATATATCCTGACGGCTTCAGCCGACACGGGCGAAGGCACACTGGAAAGCATGTTCAGCGACATGCTGGGCAAAGATCCGCGCGCCATGCTGAAGCGCATCAGTCCGAATGACTATTACCCGGTTTACGGTGATGACTCGACGCTGATTGAAGATGCGCCCACCAGCGGCAAGATTTACATCCGTCTGGACCGCGGCGCATTGCATGTGATGTGGGGCAATTTCAAAACCGATATTTCGGGCACCAAGTTCATGGCTTCCAACCGCGCGCTCTATGGCGCGAGCGGGGTTTATCACTCGGAAGATGTGACCAAGGACGGCGCGCCCAAGCGTTCCGCCGAGGTTTATGCGGCACAGCCCAACACCGTTCCGCAGACGGATGTGTTCCGCGGCACAGGCGGCTCGGCCTATTTCATGAAACATCAGGACATCATCGCTGGTTCTGACGTGGTGAGCATTGAAGTGCGCAATGCCACGACGGGCTGGGTGATTTCGCGGCAGCAGCTGGTGAATGGCACTGACTATCGCTTCGACACGGTGAATGGCGTTCTCATTCTTAATTCACCGCTGCCTTCGAACAATTCTTCAGGCTATGAGAACTATCTCGTTGCGCATTATTCATATCAACCAATCGCATCCGACTCGGACGCTTATGCCTATGGCGGGCGGGCCGAGACCTGGGTTGGCGATCATGTGCGCCTGGGTGCCACGGGCATGCGCGAAAAGCAGCAGAGCGCCAACCAGACCATCTATGGCGCGGATGTACGCGTACAGTCTTCACCGCAGACTTATATCGAAGGTGAAGTGGCGCATTCGGAAGGGCCGGGCTTTGGCTCTACTTATTCTATCGACGGTGGGCTTTCGCAGCAGACACAAGCTGGCGCTGGCGTCACTGGCGTTCCCGCCAATGGCTGGCGCGTGCAGGGTGCCGCTTCACTGGATGAAGTGACAAAGGGCAAGGTACAGGGCCATGTGGATGGCGCCTATGAGCACTATGACCCAGGTTTCTCTTCGCCGGAGACCCAGGCCACTACTGAAACAGTCAAGTGGGGCGTGAACGCCGAAGCCAAGGTGACTGATGGCGGCGTTAAGGCCAAGGGCAGTTACAGCGAAAACAATGCCTATGGCCAAAGCCTGACTCGGGCGGGCGAAGGGCGCATCATCATTCCCGTGTCACAGCGTGTGGATGTGGAGCCGTATGCCAAATATACCGAGCAGGAGGGCACTTCGGTTGCGTCGACCGAACATGGCTCCCGCGGCGTGGCTGGGTTGCAGGTGACCTATCACTGGGATTCCGATCACGAGGCCTATGTGTTTGGCCAAGGCACGTTTGCACAATCGGGCACCCTGTCACGCGATGATCGTGCCGGGGTGGGTGCGCGCGCCAAGTTCAACGACCGCATGACGGCTTTTGGCGAAATTTCGCAAGGTACTGTGGGTATTGATGCCAAGGCCGGAATTGAATATGCGCCTACGGCAGATGACCGTTATACGATCGGTTATCGCCGCGATGCGTTCCGCTCCACGTCTCCCTCAACGCCGTATCTGCTGAGCGGCAGCGACCTTGGCAATATCGTCTTGGGTGCGCATCACAAGTTCAATGACCAATGGTCGATGTATAGCGAAGACAACTTTGATTTCTTCGGTGAACGCCGGTCTTTGTCCACGACTTACGGGGTTGAATACACGCCGGACCTGAACTGGAAATTTGATGGCGCGTTTGAAGCGGGCCGAGTCTATGACAACACAATCAACCAAACCACGAGCCTGAAGAATCCCAATATCTACCGTGACGCCGCATCGCTGTCGGCGATCTATCACGACAAGGGCGGGCTTGATGGCAAGGCCAAGGGCGAAGTGCGCTGGGACATGAGCGATGATGGTTCATCCGAGATCATGGCCTATCTGCTCCAGCTTGGCGTGGGCGCCAAGATGTCGAAGGATTGGCGCGCCTTGGCCAATTTGGATGTGGTGCTTTCCAATGCTACGGATGACACCAAGGACTCGACCTATATCAGCGGCGTGATTGGCGCAGCATACCGGCCGGAATTGAGCGACCAACTGAATGCCCTGGTGAAGTATCAGTATCTCTATGACAATCCGGGTGCTGGCCAAGTAACGGTTGACGGAACCACCTCCTCGCCCGCGCAGATCTCGCACATCTTCTCGGCGGATGCGACTTATGCGCTGAATGAGAAATTCTCCATCGGCGGCAAATATGCCTTCCGCATTGGCGAAATCAGGGATCGTTCGCTGGGCTCGGATTGGACTGAATCCCAAGCTCACCTTGGCATCATCCGTCTGGACTATCACATTGTGAATGAGTGGGATGCGATGGCCGAAGGCCGGGCGCTGTGGTCACCCACCACGGGCACCACCGACTATGGCTTTGTGGCAGCGATTTACCGTCAGTTGGGCGATAACTTCAAGATTGGCCTGGGCTATAACTTTGGCGATTTCAGTGACGATATCTCCCACATCGCTCATGACAACCACGGCGTGTTCATCAATCTGATCGGGAAGTTCTAGGGGCGCATTGGGAGCGCATTGAAATTGGCGTTTTCCCGCGCTATGGCATTTGTATGATTAAACCATCCCAAGCCCCCGCCATTGATGACCTGCGCGATCTTTACAAGAAGCGCGTGCCCAAGATGTTTTATGATTATTGTGAGACGGGGTCTTACACCACCGGTACTTTTGTCGAGAATACGGAAGCCTTCAAAAAGCACTATCTGCGCCAGCGCGTGGCAGTGAATATCGATAACCGCTCGACCGAAAGCACGATGATCGGCGAGAAAGTTTCCATGCCTGTGGCTTTGGCGCCGGTGGGCTCGGCCGGCATGAACCATGCTGACGGCGAAATCCATGCCTGCCGTGCGGCCCAGAAATTTGGCGTACCTTACACACTGTCCACCATGAGCGTTTGCTCGATGGAAACAGTGGCCGCGCATGTGGAAAAGCCCTTCTGGTTCCAGCTTTATGTGATGCGCGAGCGTGAATTCACCGCCAAGCTGGTAGAGCGGGCCAAGGCCATCAAATGTTCGGCGCTGGTGTTAACGCTGGATTTGCAGGTTTTGGCACAGCGCCACAAGGACGTGAAGAACGGCCTTTCTACGCCGCCCAAGATCACCTTCAAGAACATGCTGAACATTGCCACCAAGCCGCGCTGGGCGCTGGGCATGTTGGGCACTAAGAACCGGGTGTTCGGCAACATCCATGGCCATGCCAAGGATGTGGAGAACATGGCTGACCTGGCCAATTGGACGCACCGGCAGTTTGATCCCTCCCTTGATTGGACTTCGGTAGATTTCATCCGCAAACAGTGGGGCGGCAAGCTGATCCTCAAGGGCATCAATGATGTTGAGGATGCCAAGATTGCGGTTAAGAAAGGTGCTGATGCCATCATCGTTTCCAACCATGGCGGGCGGCAGCTTGATGGCTGTTCTCCGACCATCGACATGCTTGGCCCCGTGGTTGATGCTGTGGGCAAGAAAACGGAAGTGTGGCTCGATAGCGGCATCCGCACCGGCATCGATGTGATGAAGGCGCTGGCGCTGGGCGCCAAGGGCACGATGGTGGGCCGCGCCTATATCTATGGCCTGGGAGCGGGGGGCGAGCAGGGTGTGACCCGCGCGCTGGAAATCCTGCAATCGGAGCTTTCGACCACCATGGGACTGTGTGGTGAACGCACAGTTGCGGGCATCGGGCGGCACAACCTGCTTGGCCATGCCACTACAAAATCGCGTTGATCCATTTGGCGTGATCCATGCCGTGTCGGAGCGAGGCACGTTGATGGGAAACCGGGGCGGCAAATTTCACCGTGATGACCAGACACTTGGCAAACGGCGCTGGGCCAGCCACCACTGGATCTGTTGCGATTTGGATTTCGAGGGGCGGCACCACGAGCCAATGGGGGCAGGCTATACGTCACTGTTCTTTCTGGATGAAGTGACGGCATTGGCTGCCGGGCACCGACCCTGTTTTGAATGCCGCCGCGTTGAAGCAAAGGCATTCTTGGCCGACGCAAGGGCCGATGCCTTCGATCGGCGCGTACATCAGGAACGTATGCGCGGTCCGCAGGACATTTCTGCGCCATTACCCGATGGGGCGATGGTCTGCGTGGGCCATGCGGCCTTTGCGATCCGGCGCGGGCAGATGCTGCGCTGGAGCTTCGCAGGCTATGACGGCGCATTTCCAATTGAACCTACTGCAAAGCTTTTGACACCAACTTCAATCACCGCCATTTTGGCGCGAGGATACCAACCGCGCTGGCATTCTTCCGCGCAACAATGGGACGAACGAACATGAAACTTCTGCGCTATGGCCCCAAGGGCAAGGAAAAACCGGGCATCTTGGACAGCCAAGGCAAGATCCGCAGCCTTGCGAAAGTGATCAAGGATCTGGATGGCGAGGCCGTTTCGCCCGCTGGCTTGGCCAAGCTGAAGAAGGTGAATGTGGAAAAGCTGCCGAAGGTTCCCGGCAAGCCCCGCATCGGCGCGTGCGTTGCAAACCCGCAAAAATTCGTGGCCATTGGTCTTAACTATGCTGACCATGCAGCGGAAAGCGGCCTCAAGGTTCCACCAGAGCCGGTGGTGTTCACCAAGCATGTATCCTGCCTTTCGGGACCTAACGACACGGTGACCATTCCACCCAAATCGCAGAAGAGCGATTGGGAAGTGGAGCTTGGGGTGATCATCGGGCGCAAGGCCAAGAACATCAAGGAAGCTGACGCCATGAAGCACGTGGCGGGCTATTGCGTGGTGAATGATCTTTCGGAGCGTGAATTCCAGATTGAACGATCCGGCCAGTGGACCAAGGGCAAATGCTATGACACTTTCGGCCCAATCGGGCCCTATCTTGTCACCAAGGATGAGGTGAAGGATCCGCAGGATTTGCACCTTTGGCTGGAGCTGAATGGCAAGCGCGTGCAGGACGGCAACACCAAGACCATGGTTTATGGTGTACAGTTCCTGGTGGCCTATCTCAGCCAGTTTTTCACCCTGATGCCGGGCGACATCATCACCACAGGCACGCCGCCGGGCGTGGGCATGGGCATGAAGCCGCCGCAATATCTGAAGCCGGGGGACAAGATGGTCATCGGGATTGAGGGGCTGGGTGTTCAGCGGCAGAAGGTTGTGCGCGACAAGTGAAGCGGCTAGAAGGCCGCGCATGAGTGATAAAGCCAAAACCTCCCGCCCCAAGGCCCGTGTGGCCAAGGGTTTCCGTGACATTGACGCTGACGAAATCCGCGGCACGCGCGCCATGTTGGCCACCATCCAGCGCGTCTATGAATCCTATGGTTTTGAGCCCGTAGAACAGCCCTTCATTGAATATACCGATGCACTGGGTAAGTTTCTCCCCGATCAAGACAGGCCCAATGCGGGGGTGTTTTCATTTCAGGATGAAGACGAGCAATGGTTGTCACTGCGCTATGATTTGACAGCGCCCTTGGCGCGCTATGTGGCCGAGAATAACCAGAAGCTGCCGACACCGTTCCGCAGCTATCGCCAGGGCTGGGTGTTCCGCAATGAAAAGCCGGGGCCGGGCAGGTTTAGGCAGTTCATGCAGTTTGATGCGGATACGGTGGGTTCATCTTCACCGGCCGCCGATGCCGAAGTGTGCATGATGGCCGCGGATACGATGGAAGCGCTCGGGATTGAGCGGGGGCAGTATGTTATCAACATAAGCTCACGGAAAGTTCTCGATGGAGTAATGGAGGCGGTTGGCCTCTCAGGTTCAGAAAATGCCCAACGCCGACTGATTGTTCTCCGTGCGATAGACAAGTTTGACCGGTTGGGGGTGGATGGAGTTCGACATCTGCTCGGATCCGGCCGTAAGGATGAAAGTGGTGATTTCACCGCAGGTGCAAACTTAGGTACTTTGCAGATCGACCAGATAGTTGCGTTCATAACTGCCAAAGGCCCAACAGCTCGCGACCAACAAATGGATATAGTCGCTAGGAGTGTTATTGGTCGGCAGGGTTTTGATGAACTAGAGCAGATGATCAATCTGTTTGAGGCTGCTGGGTACACTTTGGGCCAGCTTTGTGTGAATCCGGCAGTAATTCGTGGCCTCGAATATTACACTGGCCCTGTCTTCGAGTGCGAACTGCTAATGGAGACCAAAGACGAAGACGGCAACACCGTGCGCTTTGGTTCCGTTGGAGGCGGTGGGCGGTATGATGATCTTGTCGCGCGCTTCACCGGCCAACAGACTCCGGCCACGGGTTTTTCCATTGGCGTGTCGCGGCTTTATTCGGCGCTGAAGCTGGTGGGCAAGGCGGGCACGCAAGATGCGCTGGCGCCAGTTGTTGTCACTGTGATGGATAAAGACCGCATCGGCGATTACTGGCGCATGGTGCAGGCCCTGCGCGCCGCAGGCATTCGCGCCGAGATGAGCCTGGGTGCGGCTAACATGGGCAAGCAGATGAAATATGCCGATAAGCGTGGAAGCCCGCTCGTCGTGATTCAGGGTGGAGACGAGAAGGCCAAGGGCGAAGTCACTATCAAGGATTTGCGCCTCGGTTCAGAAATGGCCGCCAACATTGCCAGCAGAGAAGAATACGCCTCGCAACGTCTCGCACAGGTTTCAGTGCCGGAGGCCGAGCTTGTGGCGCAAGTGAAGAAGATGCTGGGCTAATGGCCGGACGCACTGCCAAAGAACGCGAAGCACTGGCTCGGCAGAACACGGCCTTGATGGCGGTGTTTGAACGCGCGGGCTTTGAGCAGGTTGCGCCGGACATCATTCAGCCCGCCGATATTTTTCTGGAGCGTTCGGGCGAGGATATTCGCGCACGCACCTTTGTGTTCAGTGATCCCAATGGCAATGAGCTCTGCCTGCGGCCTGATCTCACGGTTCCGGCGTGCCGCTTTCATCTAAGCCATGCCGCGCAGCCTGAGAAGGAGGCGCGCTATTCTTACCTTGGCCCGGCCTTTCGTTTTCCGGATGAGAAGCTCAGCCCACAGGAATTCACCCAAGCAGGGCTCGAATGGTTTGGCGCAGGCGATCCCGTCGCTGCCGAAGCGCGCATGTTGAAGCTGGCTGTTTCTGCTTTGGAGGCAGCCGGAGCTTCCAACTTGAAAGTGACTTTGGGTGACGTTGGGCTTTTTTCGGCGTTGCTGTCGGATACCGCGATGCCAGAGCGTTGGCGGCGGCGCTTGCGCCACCAGTTCTGGCGGCCGCAGGCTTTCCGTTCGCTGCTGAAAAAATTCGCGCAACCGCCACAGGCCACGCGCACCAGCATTTCGGACATCATCGACACCATTGATGCAAGGGAAGCCAAGGCTGCTGCGCTGAACTGGATTGAGGCCAAACGCATATCCATCCAGGGCGCGCGCAAGATGGATGAAGTTGCGGAGCGTCTGGCCGAAAAATTGGCTGATCGTTCCGAGCCACCGCTTGCTGCAAGTGCCGTAACTGCGATTGAAACATATCTGAATGTGGCGGGCGCTGCCCATGAAGTCTTGCCGCAACTGCGGGCACTTTCATCAGGTGCTTCCTATGTGAAGGCTGTGAACGCCTATGAGCAGCGTCTAGCGGCGCTGGAAGAGCAGGGGTTGAACCCGCGGCGCTATCAATTCTCTGCAAATTTTGGTCGTGAGATCGAGTATTACACGGGCTTTGTGTTTCAGATCGAAATGGCTGGCGTGGCTGTAGCCGGTGGCGGGCGCTATGACGACATGTTGTCTGACCTTGGAGCTGCATCACGCATTCCTGCGTTTGGCTTTGCCATCCACACCGAACGTTTGCAGGCGGTGATGGCATGAGTAACATCTCTCTCGCAATTCCTTCCAAGGGCCGCTTGATGGA
This sequence comes from Aestuariivirga sp., assembly GCA_031424315.1. Taxonomy (GTDB): domain Bacteria; phylum Pseudomonadota; class Alphaproteobacteria; order Rhizobiales; family Aestuariivirgaceae; genus Aestuariivirga. The sequence continues at coordinate 22,308 of JANPHF010000152.1, read as the reverse complement.
GCAGGCCCAAGGTCTGTTGGAAAAAGCCGGCCTCGGCATTGACCGCACGGGGCAGGAGCGCGGCTATCGTGGCAAGCTCACAGGCATCGAGGGCGTCGACATTGTGTTCCTCTCGGCTTCCGATATTGCGGCGGCATTGAAATCCGGCGAAGTGGATTGTGGCATCACGGGTGAAGACCTGCTGCGGGAGGCGATTGCGCCCGGCGATAAGGCAGCTGATGTCTTGCTGCGTCTGGGGTTCGGCCCCGCCAATGTTGTGGTTGCTGTGCCGGATTGCTGGCTCGACGTGGCGCAGATGGCTGACCTTGATGATGTGGCGCGGCAGTTTTATTCCGTGCACGGACGAAGGCTGCGGGTGGCCACCAAATACATGAACCTCACGCGGCGCTATTTTGCGGCCAAGGGTGTGACTGGCTACCGCATTGTGGAAAGCCTTGGGGCCACGGAAGGCGCGCCCGCCGCTGGCAGCGCGGAGTTGATTGTGGACATCACTACCAGTGGTGCAACACTCAAGGCCAACGGCCTGAAAGTCCTGGATGACGGACTCATGCTTTCATCCTGTGCTGTTCTGGCGGCGACTGATGTCGGCGCACAGCAGGCGGAGGTTGTGCTTCTGTGCCAGAGTCTCCAGCGGGCGTTGTCGCCTTAAGCGCTTTGAATCCCCCAAATTGTTGCACATACTGTGTTCGGCTGGTTGCTGCTGCACCTGAGAGCGGTCGTTTTGGCTTGCAATCCACCCGCCTGAATTTTGGGCAGTGCCAAACTTCGCTTCCACATTGCAAATTCCTGAAATTTCCGGCAATCTGTTTCCGGGGTCCATTTCACATTCAAGAGCTTGAGCATTGGCTTGACGATTCAGGTCTGTGTTTTGCCAGTCAAGGTATCGCCCCCGGTCCTGGTTGGCATGAGCGTAGATTTTTGTCGCCGTGTTCGAGTGGGGCCTGCGGGAAACTGCAGGCCCTTTTTCGTGTATAGAACAAAGACCTTCATCTGAGTCGCATCATGCCGCATCTGCAAACCGGATTTCACCCCAAACTTTTCACCGCATGGCGCGAGGGATATGGGGCGCAGAGTTTTCGCGCCGATGTCATCGCCGCACTGACGGTGGCCATCGTGGCACTTCCGCTATCCATGGCGATTGCCATCGGCTCGCATGTTTCCCCGGAGCGTGGGCTTTACACTGCCATCATTGGCGGCTTTCTGATTTCAGCGCTGGGTGGAAGCCGATATCAAATCGGTGGGCCGGCAGGGGCCTTCATTGTCCTCATCGCTTCCATCGTTGATACAAAGGGCCTTGATGGGCTGTTGCTGGCCACGCTGATGGCGGGTGTGATCTTGTTCGCGGTGGGCATTTCCGGGTTGGGGCGCTTCATTCGCTATGTGCCGCATGCGGTGACCATTGGTTTCACGGCGGGCATTGCCGTCATCATCTTCGCCAGCCAGATCAAGGATCTGTTTGGTCTGATATTGAGTGCAGAGCCCTCGGCGTTTGTGCCAAAGCTTGGGGCGTTGTGGGGCGTGAGCGGCACGTTGCATCCCTTCGCGCTGCTCATTTCTGTAGCGAGCATTGCCCTCATCCAAGGTCTGCGCATGTGGCGGCCGCAATGGCCGAGCTTGCTCATCGCCGTGGTTCTGGCATCGATGGCGGCGCTGCTTATGCCGGGGGCGGTTGAAACCATCGCGACGCGCTTCCATTCCATTCCTTCGGCGCTGCCAATGCCCCACATCCCAGACACATCGATGTCGCGGATCGTGGAGTTGCTGCCGTCCGCACTTTCGCTGGCGCTTCTGGGCGGTATTGAATCCCTCCTTTCAGCCATCGTGGCCGACAGCATGAGCGGGCGTTTTCACCGTTCCAACACCGAGCTGATGGCGCAAGGTCTTGCCAATGTGGCCGCAGCGCTGTTCGGAGGCATCGTCGCCACGGGCACAATCGCGCGCACCGCGACAAACATCCGGGCGGGTGCAAAGAGCCCTGTTGCAGGGATGCTGCATGCCGTATTCCTGCTGCTCTTCATGCTAGTGGCGGCGCCTTTGCTGGGTTACATCCCTTTGGCCGCGCTGGCCGGCATCTTGGCCACCGTATGCTGGAACATGGCCGACAAGGCACAATTCTGGAGCCTTCTGAAAGCGCCAAAGGCCGAGACACTGGTCATGCTGGCCACTTTCCTGCTCACCATTTTTGTCGATCTCACATCGGGCATTCTCGCAGGCGTCATTTTGGCATTCATTCTGGGCCCGCGCGAATTCCTCCGCGCTCCGAAGTACCATCACCAGCCATGAATGCCATGGTGCTGCCGCCATTTGACGGCAGCAGGGATTGGCCGTTTGATCGGCGAAATTGATTCGGGAGAATTTCATGAACTTGCGCCACGCCGCTTTCTCACTCGCACTGCTTTGTGCTGCGTCTGCCTCAGCCGTTGCAGCCAGTTGCGGCAACACGGCGGCGGGCTTTGACGGGTTCAAGGCACAAGTGCGCAAAGAGGCTGTGGCTCAGGGCATTTCGGGTGGGGCGCTAAGCGTTTTCGATGCTGCGCAATATGATGCGGGCATCATCAAGCGTGACCGGGCGCAGAATGTGTTTGCGCAGAGCTTCCTCGTGTTTGCCGGGCGCATGGCCACTGAAGCGCGCGTGACCAAGGGGCGGGCGTTGATTGCCAAGAACAAGGCCACGTTTGACGCCGTGCAGCAACGCTATGGCGTCCCCGCTCCGGTAATCACCGCCTTCTGGGCGCTGGAAACGGATTTTGGTGGCTTCCTGGGGGATTCACCGACGGTGCAATCGCTGGTGACATTGGCGTGGGATTGCAGGCGGCCCGAGAAGTTCCGCCCGCAGATCGTGCCTGCGCTCAACCTGATGCAGAAGGGTTGGCTGGCGCCGGAACAGATGCGCGGGGCCTGGGCTGGTGAAATCGGCCAGACGCAATTCATGGCCTATGACTATGACACCAGCGGTGTGGATTTCGATGGCGATGGCAAGGTGAACTTGCGGGACTCGGTGCCGGACGTGATTGCCTCCACCGCCAATCTCTTGAAAAAGAGTGGCTGGCAGGCGGGCCAGCCATGGCTGCAGGAAGTGAAAATCACAGCCGACCTTCCTTGGGATCAGGCTGATCTCGCGATCAATCACAGCCGTGCTGAATGGGCGAAGTGGGGTGTGGTTGCTGCAGATGGCTCGGTGCTGAAACCCGACAAGATGCCCGCTGCGCTGCTCTTGCCGATGGGCAAGGATGGCCCAGCGTTCCTCGCCTATCCGAATTTCACCAAGGCTTACATGAAGTGGAACGAGAGCCTCGTCTATTCGACCACGGCGGCCTATCTCGCCACCCGCATTGCAGGGGCACCCGTAGTGTCAAACGGTCGGGCGCAGGTGAGCGTGCCGAGTTATGAGCAGGTTGTGGCGCTGCAGAATTTCCTCACTTCAAAGGGTTATGATGTGGGGAAAGCCGATGGCAAGATCGGTTCTGGTACGCGTGCGGCCGTGAAGGCCGAGCAGATCAAGATGGGTTGGCCTGCCGACAGCTATCCAACACCGGAATTCATCGCCAAGTTGACGGGGCGGTGATGCGCTATTCGTGGCGCAGTGCCTCGATCGGATCTAGGTTGGCCCCCCGGCGCGCAGGGAAATAGCCAAAGATCAAGCCGATCAGGCCTGAGAAGCCAAACGAAAGAGCGATGACATATGGCGCCACCTTGAAAGGGATGGTGAGGAAGTAGCTGCCTGCCGCCGCAATCGACAGGCCGAGTGTGATGCCGAGGAGACCGCCCAAAAGGCACAGAACAACCGCTTCGACAAGAAACTGGGTAAGCACCTGGCTGGCCAGTGCCCCGATCGCTAAGCGGATGCCGATCTCGCGGGTGCGCTCGGTCACCGACACCAGCATGATGTTCATGATGCCGATGCCACCGACGAGAAGGCTGACACCGGCCACGGCGGCAAGCAGGCCTGTCATTACTGTGGTGGTGGATGACAGCATCGACATGATCTGCGACAAATCACGCACGCTGAAATCATCTTCCGCATTGGGGCCGATGTGACGGGTTTCGCGCAGAATTTCCTGGGTGGTGGCCACCACATCAGTCACATCGTCGGGAGTGTTAGCGGAGATTGAAATATTGGTGATGTCGGTGTTGCCGGCCACGCGGCGCTGAAAGGTGCGCAGCGGCAAGATCACGGCGTTGTCCTGGTCGGAACCGAACGCAGATTGGCCTTTTGGAGCCAAAACGCCGGACACATCGCAAGTGAAATTACCCAGGCGCAAAGCTAAGCCAATGGGGCTGCGGCCCTCGAAGAGATCTGTCTTGATGGTCTGGCCAATGACACAGAGGCTGGTTCCTGCGCGGGCATCGTTTTCGCTGAAGGCCGCACCCTCGGCGATGTTCCAATCCTGCACGATGAAATAGTCGGGCTCAGCACCGGTCACGGTGGTTTGCTCGGAACTAGAGCCGACAACCGCCTTCAGCGACTTGCCAGCCGAGGGCGATACACCGCGCACATTATGCAGTCCAGCACGCAAGGCCTCCACATCGCGCTCATTGAAGTTGCGTGAATCATTGCCGGATGGCGGGCCGGGCGTTGGGCTGCCGGGGCGGGCGATGACGAGATTGGTGCCCAAGGTTGAAAGATCGCTCGTCACCTTGCTTTGCGTGCCTTGACCCAACGTCACCAGTGCGATCACCGCGCCCACGCCGATCACGATGCCCAGCAGCGTTAGCACCGAGCGCAGCACATTGCGCCGGATAGTAGAAAGGGCAAGTTTGACGGATTCAAACAGCATGGTTCAATTCCGTGTCTCACTGTCAATGAGGCCATCGGTGAAATGGATCTGGCGCGTGGCGTAAGCTGCCATGTCTGGCTCATGAGTGACCATGGCTATGGTGATGCCGTTTTCCTCGTTGAAGGACTTGAGCAGCTTCATGATGTCGTGGCTGCGGGTTGAATCAAGATTGCCGGTGGGTTCATCGGCCAGCAGTACCATTGGGCCGGAGACGATGGCGCGGGCAATGGCCACACGCTGTTGCTGGCCGCCAGAAAGGGCAGACGGCACATGGCTTTCGCGCCCCTCGAGGCCCACCAGTTTCAGAGCTTCGCTTGCACGATCATGGCGCTGAGCGGCGGGCATGCCGCGGTAAATCAGGGGCAGTTCGACGTTTTCCAGCGCTGTGGTGCGAGCCAGCAGGTTGAAGCCCTGAAACACAAAGCCCAAATAATGCCGGCGGAATAGGGCGCGGGCATTGTTGTCGAGGCCGGTGATGTCGGTGCCCATGAATGTGTAGGTGCCATCAGTCGGTCGGTCGAGGCAGCCCATCACATTCATCGCGGTGGACTTGCCGCAGCCGGATGGGCCCATGACAGCGACGAATTCACCTTGCTCAATATCAAGGTCAATGCCCGCAAGGGCCCTCACTTCGGCTTGGCCCTCACCATAGACGCGGGTAATGCCGCGCAGGGAAATCAGCGGCGGCTCACTCACTTGCTGCCCTGCTTCTGCGCGGAAATCACTGGATCGCCTTCTTTCAGGCCATCGCTCTTCACGATGGTGAGCTTGCCATTGCTGGCACCCACTTCAACGGGCACAGCTTGAGGCTTGCCGTCCTTCAGCACATAGATCTGGCGTTGAGCCGAGCTATTCTGCTTGTTGTCGGGCTGACGAGGCATGCGCGGCACGAAAAGATTGGTGATGGAAAAGCCTCTTGAGGCAGCTTCAACGGGCGGCTTGTAGCGCAGCACTTCATTGGGCACGGCCAGCGCCTGCGGATAGGAAGCGACCGTAACATAGGCTGTGGCCGTCATGCCGGGGCGCAGGGCGAGATCAGCATTGGGGGCAGAGAGCGTGGCCTGGTAAGTGACAACGCCATTCACTGTGAGGGGCGAAAAGGAAATGCGGCTGATGACAGCCGGGAAGTTGCGTTCACGGTAGGCGTCTACAGTGAAGATGGCGTTTTGGCCTTCCTTCACCTGGCCAATATCGGCTTCATCAACATTGGCGTTCAATTCAAGTTCGCGCAGGTCACCGGCAATTTGGAATAGGATGGGGGCTTGTAGGGATGAGGCCACGGTTTGACCCGGCTCGACACTGCGCTTCAGGATCACGCCATCTATGGGGGCCATGATGATCGTGTGGGCCAAATCCGTGTCAATGGTGGCGAGATCAGCCTTGGTCGATTCAACTTGCGCTTGAGCGGACTCCAGTGCGGCTTGCGCGCGCACCACTGCTGCTACCGCGCTGTCTGCGGTTTGGATTGGGGTAAGCCCGTGTTGAGCCAGAGATTGCTGCCGGTCGCGGATCTGGGTCTGTTCCGATAGGGTGGACTTGGCCTGATCGACGGCCGCTTGCGCGATGGCGAGCTTGGCGGCGGTTCCATCACGGTTGGTTTTCAGGCGCGTTGAATCCAGCGTGGCCAGCACGTCCCCCTTTTTCACACTGGCGTTCTCTTCTACGCGTACCTCCTGAATGATGCCGGAGAGTTGGCTTGAAACGTCAACCTCGGTGACCGGGGCAATCGTGCCAGTGGCTGCTACCTTCACGGTGATGTCGGATTTCACGGCTGGCGTGGTGGTATAAGTGATGGCCTGATTTGCGGTCGAGCGCTGGTCATAGAAGTAATAGCCACCGCCCAGCATCAGCAAAACGGCCAGCAATTGCAGCAACCGTGAGCGGCGCGCCTTGGCCTTGCGGTCGGCGCTGAGGCCCAGCTTGTCGGCCATCTCGGCCTTGGCACTGGCGTTTGTGGCCTCGGGATTGGTTTTTAACATCTCGCTCACTTCACATTGGCAGACGGCTGGAGATGATGTCATCTCCAGCGCTAGCACGCATTCTATATCAGATGGCTATTCGGCGGGTTGATGCAACGCAGGAATGCGGGAATCTTTTGTCGCAGGGGTGCTGCGGGTCAGCCAGTTGGATAGCCCTTCCATATAGATGTAGAGCACCGGCGTGATAAATAGCGTCAGGGCTTGTGAAACTACCAAACCGCCTACCACTGCCACGCCCAGCGGCTGGCGCAACTCAGAGCTCGCGCCAGCGGCGAGTGCAATCGGCAAGGCCCCCATCATTGCAGCCAAAGTCGTCATCATGATGGGACGAAAGCGCATCAGGCAGGCCTTGTGAATGGCATCTCTCGCGGCCATGCCTTCTCGTCGCAGCCTTATGGCCACATCAATCATCATGATGGCATTTTTCTTCACAATGCCGATGAGCATGAGGAGGCCGATGACAGCAATGATGGAGAGATCAAACCCGCCGAGCCAGAGCGCGCCCAGCGCGCCCGCTGCAGCGGCCGGAAGGCCTGACAGGATGGTCAGCGGGTGAATGAAGCTTTCATAAAGAATACCAAGGATGATGTAGATGGTGAGGATGGCTCCCAGAATGAGATAGCCTTGGCCTGCTGTTGAATCCTGGAAAGTCTTGGCGGTGCCGTAATAGGCGGTGGAAACAGCAACTGGCCAATTCAGATCAGACTTCAATTTTGTGATCTCATCTGTCGCAGAACCCAAGGCCACGCCATTTGGCAGGTTGAATGAGACTGTGACTGCTGGGAGTTGACCCAGTTGGTTCAATGTCAGCGCGCCGGAATTGCGCTCAATCCTTGAGAAGGTGCCAAGGGGAACAAGCGTGCCATTCGCAGTTGCCACCTGAATTGTCTGCAATCGTTCTGGCGTCCATTCGATCTTGTTGTCGAGCTCCATGATGACGTCATAGGTGTTGCCGCTGGAATAGATGGTTGAAACCTGTTGGCCACCAAGGCCAGCATAAAGCGTGCTGCGCAGGGTATCTGAGCCGACCCCCAGGGCCTGCATCTTTTCGCGGTCAACGACCAGATGGGCTTGCTGTGCGGTGTTTTGGGAATCTGAGGTTACGTCCGTGAAGAAGTCCCGGTCCTTGGCCATTGCTGAAGTCAGCTTATCGGCCCATTGGTTCATCACACTCACATCCAGCGCCTGAACGACAATCTGGTTGGAACTGGCTCCCGGTCTTGCACCAATCGAAAGGTTCTGCGTGGGGTTCGCGGTGGCCGTGATGCCGGGAATTGTATTCAGGATCTTGCGCAAATCGGTCATCACTTGTGGCAATGGCGCCCTCTGATCCTTGGGCTTCAACTCCACAAACATGCGACCGGAATTCATGGCGCCGGAACTCGAGCCCACGGAAGATGCCACATGGAGAATGCCAGGATATTGGATCACCTTTTTGGCGAGCTGATCTTGCAGGTCTTTCATGGCGCTGTAGGAAATGTCTTGTCTGCCCTGCGTGGCAATCTGCATCTGACCAATGTCTTCTGTCGGGAAGAAGCCTTTGGGCAGGGTGTTGAACATGTACACCGTTGCATAGACTGATCCGAGAAAAACCAGAAACACCAGCGGATGGAATTTCAGACAGAGATTGAGCATCCATTCATAGCCACGCGTCAATCCGTTGAGCAGGATTTCAAAAAACCGCCCCAGCAGGCCGGGTGTGTGGCCTTCGCTCAGAATGCGAGACGACATCATGGGCGTGAGTGTCAATGACACAAACATTGACACAAGAATCGCCACGGTAACGACGACTGCGAACTCGTTGAAGATGCGGCCAATGACGCCACCCATCAACAAGACCGGGATGAACACCGCCACCAGCGAGACTGAAATGGACAGAATGGTGAAACCCACCTCGCTGGCGCCTTCAATGGCTGCGGCAAAGGCTCCTTTGTGTTCCTCTTCCATGTGGCGGACAATGTTTTCCATCATCACGATGGCATCATCCACCACCAGGCCCACGGCGAGCGTGATGGCCATGAGAGACACATTGTCGATTGAGAAGTTGAGCAGATACATGACGCCCAACGTGCCGATCAGTGAAATAGGCACAGCAATGGCGGGAATCAGGGTGGCGCGGGCGGAGCGAATGAAGATGTAGACAATGCCGATCACGAGCAGGATTGTCAGGCCCAGGGTATATTCGGCATCGCCCACTGCGGCCTTCACAGAAGCCGCCCGATCGCTCATCACGCTGATTGAGGCGGTGGCGGGCACTTGCTGATTCAGTTGGGGCAGCAGGGCTTTCACCTTTTCGACGACGTCGACAGTATTGGCGTCGGGCTGGCGCTGAACGGCGAGGATGATGGCGCGCGTGCCGTCGTAACTGGCAGAAGACTGGACATTGGCCACGGAATTTATCACGCGAGCCACATCGCGCAGGCGCACTTCGCTGCCATTGCGTGTGGCGATTACCTGATTGGCAAATTGCTCCGCGTTTTGCAGCTGTGTATCGGCCAGCAAGGTCAATTGTTGGGGGCCGCCCACGAGGGTTCCCAATGGGGTCTGCTGGTTGGCGGCGGTGATGGCGGCTTGAAGCTGGCCAACTGTAATGCCCTTGGCGGCAAGGGCATCAGGGTCCATTTCAATGCGCACGGCAAATTGCTGGCTGCCAAAAATCTGCACCTGGGCCACGCCATCGAGTGTCGACAGGGTTGGCGACAAGATGTTTTCGGCGATGTCGTCCAGATCTGTCATGGAGGCGATATCGCTTTTCACCGCGAGCAACAGCACCGGCGCGTCGGCCGGGTTCACTTTGCGATAGCTCGGTGGCTGGGTCATGTTCTGCGGCAAGTCTCTCAGTACACGCGAAATCGCGGCCTGCACGTCAGCAGCCGCGGCATCGATGGGCCGGCTCAAGACAAACTGAATGGTGATATTGGTTGAGCCCAGCGAGTTGGATGTCGAAATTGTGTCGATGCCGGCGATGGTTGAGAACTGCTTGATCAGGGGGGTGGCAACAGAGGTTGCCATGATGTCGGGCGATGCCCCTGGCAAAGAAGCCGACACGCTTACGGTAGGAAATTCAGCACGTGGCAAGGCGGCGACTGGCAGGACTTTCCAGGCAAAAAGACCCGCCAGCAAAACCGCCACCGACATGAGGATCGTAGCAACGGGGCGGCGGATACAGAATTCGGAGATGCTCATTGGGGTTGATCTCCTGCCGCTTTGTCCTTCTTCTGCTTTTTCTGGCCCGTGGCGTCTGGCGTTGCGGCATCAGCAGGTGTGGTGACGCCGGTTGCGGGTGCTGCCGCCGCGCTGGCTGCTGCTGGTGCGGCCGCATTGGTATTGTTGCCCGCTGGCGCCTCGGCTGGCTTGGCGGTTCGCACTTCTGATCCATTGGCCAGCTTCGCTTGCCCTTCGATCACCACCTGTGCGCCTTCGTTCAGGCCATCAGTGACAGAGGCCAGGTCATTCTCATAGCGTGCCACTTTGATTGGTGTTGCGGTGGCCTTGTTCTGGTCATCGACAACCCAAACATATGAACCAATCTGGCCCTGCTGCACGGCAACGGCGGGCACAGTGAGCGCACCTGCAATTGTGCCATATTCAACTTCGATCTGAACTCGCTGGCCCGGCCAGAGCGCGAGCTTGTCGTTGGCGACGGTTGCCGCCATGCCAATGGTTCCTGAGGCGACATCGACACTGGAATCCATGAAGTCGAGCTTGCCCTGGTCCAGAAGCGCGTGAGTGCCAGATGCATAGACCCGCACGGTCACATCATCCTTCTTGTCCAGCTTGGCGCGGATTGCCGTCAGGGTTTGTTCCGGCAGGCGGAAGGTAACTTTGAGAGGTTTCATCTGGGTGATTGTCATCAAACCAGTGGCATTGCCTGAACCGCCCACGAGCGCCCCGGGCACGACAGCCAGTGCGCCAAGTTTGCCATCAAATGGCGCTGTAACCTTGGCAAAATCCAATTGCAGCTTGTCAGCGTCAATGACGGCCTGATCAGCTTCAACAACCTGTTGACTCGATTTCTGTGCCGCGAGTGCCGTATCGACATCGGTTTGTGGCCCGGCGTTTTTCGAAAAAAGAGTTTTGGCGCGGTTCAACTGGATTTCCGCGTTGCTCAATGCGGCCTCATCCTTGGCCAAGGTGGCTTGGTCTTTTGCCAGCGTGGCTTGCAGGGCGCGGTCATCCAACTCAATCAGCACATCACCTGCTTTAACGAGTTGGCCGTCCTGCACATTGACCTTTATCACCTGGCTGGATACGCGCGCGTTGATGCTGACAACCTGTGGCGAGGCTGACGTGCCATAGCTGCGTTCGATGATGGGGAAATCCGCCTTCTTGGCTTGCACCAATTTCACGACCACTGGCGGAATCGCCCGCTTGCCTGCACTGGCACCTGCAGACGCTGCGTTACCTGCATTGGCAGCTTGTTGGGGATGAACATAGTTGAGGGCTGTTTGGCCGATATTGTATTTCCATTGGGCAAAGCCCAAGCCTGCCAAAACCAATACCCAGACCGCCAGTTTCGCGCCGCGCTGCATAGTTACCCCATTTCATTGAAATTGCTGCAAAGCAGCGATTTGACGTTTCTTAGCAGGCGAATCCGTTCCTTTTTCGGCGTGACAGACTTTTAATTGAGGCAAATTGCCATGTCTCTTGACACATACCAACTGGTTGGTATGGTTTGGGCATGAATGAAACTTTGCGCACTCCAAAGTCAGAGCCTTCGGCTCGCGAGCGGCTGTTGGGTGCTGCTCTGCAACTGGTGCGGCAAAAGGGGTATGACGCCACGTCGGTGGACGATCTGTGCCGCGCTGCAGGGGTGACCAAGGGGGCCTTCTTTCATCATTTTGCCAGCAAGGAAGAATTGGGCGTGGCGGCCACGCAGTTTTGGACAAAGGTGACATCACAAGCTTTTGCCCAGGCCGATTATCAACACTTTGAAGACCCGCTCGACCAGTTGATTGGTTACGTTGACTTTCGCGTGCAACTTCTTGAAGGCCGCAGCCTGCCGGAATGCACCTGCCTGCTGGGCACCATGGCGCAAGAAAAATTTGAATCCAGCCCGGCGATCCGCGATGCCTGTTTTGAGGGCATTCACACGCATGCCACAGAAGTGGCGAAGATGATTGCGGCGGCCAAGGCGCGGCATGCACCTGAGGCCAGTTGGGGAGCAGAAAGTTTGGCTCTCTATACGCAGGCCGTGATCCAGGGGGCATTCGTGCTGGCCAAGGCCAAGAATGATGTGGCGCTGGCCGCTGACATGATCCGCCATCTGCGCCGCTATGTTGAACTTTTGTTTCATCACGCCAAACAGGATTGAGATTTGAAATGAAGCTCTATTATTCCAAGAATTCCAATCCGCGTCTGGCTGTTGCTGTTGCGCGGTATTTGAATTCACCAGTGGAGTTTGTTGCCGCTAGTCCGCAGCATCCGGCAGACAAGGAGGCCTTCAAGGCACTCAATCCCAATGCCTTGGTTCCTGTTTTGGAAGAAAATGGCAAAACGCTTTGGGAGGCTGATGCCATTGCTTGCAGATTGTCGGCGCTTGCAAAATCCGATTTCTGGCGCGTGGATGAAGCCCAGCCGGAAATGATCCGCTGGATCAGTTGGGCCACCCATCATCTCAATCGTGCGGCTGATCCGCTGTATTTTTTCCGCGTGGTATGGCCCACCCTCATGAAGGCATCGCCGCCAAAAGACAAGCTGGATGAAGGCCTGAAGAACTTCCGACAACATGCGCCGGTTTTGGATGGCTATTTGGCCAACAGGCAATGGCTTGTGGATGATGGGCTTTCATATGCTGATTTCAGGGCCGCAACATTTCTTCCTTTCGCCGAGACGGCCCAAATTCCATTGTCGGACTATCCAAACATGCTGCGCTGGCACAACCAACTCATGGAGTTGCCTGCGTGGCGCGTGCCCTTTGATGGACTAGACACTTAACAACAGGAGAGAACGATGACCAAGATGCAAAACCCATTTGTCTGGCATGATTTGATGACTACCGACGTGGAATCCGCCAAGAAATTCTATGGTGATGTTGTGGGTTGGAAATTTGAAGCGCAAATGCCGAGCTACACCGTCGCCCTGGTCAACGGCGCTGGGATGGGAGGCATCATGGCCACGCCACCGGAAGCCAAGGGCATGCCACCATACTGGGCCGGATATGTCTACACGCCGGATGTGGATGCAGCCTGCGCACAAGCAAAAACGCTGGGCGGTACTATCTGTCGCGAGCCTTGGGATATTCCAGGCATCATCCGCATGGCCGTGTTGGCCGACCCAACGGGTGCTACCTTCAACATCATGCAGCCGCTTTCCACCGAACAACGCGACATGCCCAAGTCTAACGCCATCGGTGCGGTGGGTTGGAATGAAGCCCATGTGGGAGATCTTGATGCGGCATGGAAATTCTATTCCGAAATGTTTGGCTGGACCAAAGGTACCGTCATGCCAATGGGAGAGATGGGCGATTACATGCTGTTCCAAATTGACGGCAAAGACATCGGCGGCATGATGAAGCAACAAAAGATGCTGCCGATGCCGATGTGGCTGTACTACTTCAATGTCGATGGCATTGATGCTGCAGCGGCGCGCGTCACCAAGGCTGGCGGGAAGATTGCCATGGGGCCGCACCAGGTTCCGGGTGGGCAATGGATTGTTTCAGGCTTTGATCCGCAAGGTGCCAACTTCAATCTGCTTAGTGCCAAGAAATAGGAGACCAGCATGGGTTACACTTTGAATTTTCACCGTGTGTTGAAGGCGCCGCCTGTGCGGGTCTACAAGGCGTTTCTTGATCCGGCCGCGCAAGCCAAATGGTTGCCGCCGGCTGGATACATCTGCACAGTGCATCACATGGACGCGAAAGTTGGTGGCACGTTCAAAATGTCCTTCACAGAATTTGACTCGGGCAACGGCCACAGCTTTGGCGGAAGTTATCTGGAACTCGTTCCGGGTGAACGCATCGTCTACACCGACAAGTTTGATGATCCCAATTTGCCGGGCGAATTGAAGGTGACGGTTGTACTCAAGAAAGTGTCTTGCGGCACGGACATGAGCATCACACAAGAGGGCATTCCCGATGTCATCCCACAGGAGATGTGCAATCTCGGTTGGCAGGATTCGTTGAAACAGTTGGCGCAGTTCGTTGAGATCCTGATGCCGGCTTGATCTGATCTGATCAAGCCGCTATCCAAGCGGCATGGCCAAGAAAGTTACATTCCGGGAGATTGCGGCGCGCGCCGGTGTGGGCACAGCCACGGTCGAGCGTGTGCTCAATGGCCGGGGCGGGGTGAAGCCGGAAACGGTGGAAAGGGTTGTGGCGGCGGCGCGGCGCCTTGATTACCCCAAGCGCCTGCCGGAGAAGCACCGTGGCGTGTTGCGCGTTGAAGTTCTGCTGGCGCGGCCGGAACTTTCTTTCATTGCGCGCCTGTCGCGCGCCTTCGAGCGCATTGCCGCCACGCTCGACACGTCGGTGATGGTTCATCGCACTTTTGTGGATGAAGATAAACCTGCCGCCATTGCTGAACGCATTCTAAACCCAAGCATCCGCCGCTCGGCGCTCATCGTTGCGCTGCCGCAACATCCGGCCGTGTGCGATGCTTTGAACCGGGTGAAGGCGCAAGGGCTTCCGGTGGTGCAGGTAATGACGCGCATGGAAGGGTTGAATGCCGATTTCGTGGGCATCGACAATGTTGCGGCTGGCCGCATGGCGGGCCTTCTCATGTGCGGCTTGCAAAAGCAGCAGGGAACGGTGATTGCCTTGTGCCATTCGCAAATGTATGGCGTGCACAGGGACCGATTGCGCGGCTTTTCTGATTTCATGACGCGGCAGCAAGATGGCCGGCTGAATTTCAAACAGATTTCCTTCATGCGCGATGATGCGCGCGAACTGGCCAATGTGGTGAGCGAGGCCTTGCGCGTGCATGATGATTTGGCCGGTGTCTATATGGCGGGTGGAGATTATGAAGTTTTGTTTGAACTGCTCCGCAAACGTCCGCGGCCCGGTCGGCTCTGCGTCATTGGCCATGAGTTGGCTGATCATACGGCTGCGGCCCTGAAAGGCGGGCTGATGTCTGCCGTCATCGACCAGGCGCCGGAGACGCAGGCGCGGCGCGCGCTGGACTTGGTGTTGCATCGGCTGGGCTTGCTCAAGCAGGCGGTTGACCTTTCGCCCATTCGTTTCATCACCATCACACCCGAGAACCTTTGATGTGATTTGATCGAAACGGCGCGGGCGCGCTTTCGCGCGCTGGATTAGCATCAGACCCAGGTTTAGGACTCTTGCGCATGGCCAATCGCCTCACCGTTCATGATCTTCTCACCCAGAAAGGCAAAACCAAATGGGTGCAGCTTCATGTCGACACAGCGGCTGAGGCGGCGGCGGCGGAAGCGGCTGGCATTCGGGTGATTTCCTGCGAACCTGACCACAATCTTGAAGCGATACGCGAGGCCGCACCTTCGGCGATTGTATCAGCTGGCATGCCACATGGCAGCGTCGCCACGGCGGATGAATGCGTGCGCATGGGCTTTGCGATTTTGAAGCGTGGAGCGGATGCGGTTTACTGCTCTCACTCGCCGAAGTTCATTGAAGCCATGGCACGCGAGGGCATCCCCGTCACCGGCCATGTGGGGCTTGTGCCCAATCTGGCCGCATGGACGGGCTTCAAGGCGCAAGGCAAGACGGCTGAAGCGGCTGTGAAAATCGTGCAAAAGGTGAAGGATCTGGAGAATGCCGGGGCCGCGTTCTGCGAAGTGGAAGTAGTGCCCGTTGAACTTGCCGATTTCATCACGCGTAACACGCATATGATCACCATGGGCATGGGCTGTGGCAGCGTATGCGACACGCAATATCTGTTCTCTTCGGATGTGCTGGGCACCAATGCCGGGCACTATCCGCGCCATTCCAAGAAATATGACGATTTCATTGCGCTTGAAGCCGAGTTGCAGCGCAAGCGGGTGGAGGCGTTCCGCGCCTTTGCGGCGGATGTGGAAACCGGCAGCTACCCTGAGCCGCGCCATGAAGTGCGAATGGATTCTGTGGCCCACACACAATTTCTCAAGCTCACAAAAACCATGGGAGCGAAGTGATGGATGACCTTCTCTATGGCAAACGCAATAAGCGCGGTGACTGGTCGCCGAATGAGGCCGTCGATATTGCGCCAATCTGGAATTTTCCACCAACACCGCTGAAGGTGTTGAAGTGGTTGCCACACTATTTCCTGCCCTATGATGTGCTGTGGATCGCTTCGGCCTTTGCCTGGTGGTATTGGATCCTTCCTGATGTGGAAGTGATGAAGACTTTTGCCTGGGGCTGGGTGCTCAGGCTCTATCTGATCAATCTTGCCGCAGTGTTTGTGTTCTACGGGCTGTTTGAATTGCGGCTGTATTTTCAGAAGGCACAGGGCACGCGCTTCAAATATAATGGCCAGTGGCCAGCGGACAACAAGAGCGATGTGTTCTGGTTCAAGAGCCAGTATATCGACTCTGTGCTTCGCATCATCTTCACTGCGCTGCCGATTTGGACGGCGCTGGAAGTGGGCATTCTTTACTGCTTCGCCAATGGCTTCGTGCCGTGGGTGACCTGGGCGCAGCATCCGATTTATCTGGCGAGCCTGGCGCTGGTGATGCCGATCATTCATGAGACGCATTTCTATCTCATTCACCGCCTCATTCATGTGCCCTTCCTCTACAAGTGGGTGCATTCAGTGCATCACAATTCAGTCAATCCTTCGCCGCTGTCCTCGCTCAACATGCATGTAGTGGAGCTGTTGCTTTATCTCGGCATGGCCTGTTGGCACCTGATCATTCCATCCAACCCCATCCTGGCTCTCTACCAGCTGCACCGCGCGGGCTTTGGCGCGATCCCCGGCCATGTGGGCTTCGACAAGATTGAAGTGAGCGAAGACAGCGGCGTTCCTACGCATGCTTACATTCACTATCTCCACCACAAGTTCTTCGAGGTGAATTACGGCGACGGTCTCATACCCTTCGATAAGTGGTTCGGCACCTTCCACGATGGCAGCAAACAGGCGCAGGAACGCTTTGATGAGCGCTATGCCAGGATCGTTGCCAGGGCCAATGCCAAGCGAGATGCCGCATAACGCGCAAACAGTCTCCCTGTGTGCTTCCTCCAAGGCACGCAACTCCAGAGCCCCGGCAGCGATGCCGGGGCTTTTTTCTGTGACGGGCTTGACGGCAGGTGTTTGCAACGCTAATCATATTTAATGACTAAACAGTCAGTCATTAAAAAGCGAGAGCGAAAGCCCGAGGCGCGGCCTGCGCAAATCATGGAAGCAGCACTGGCGCTGTTTTCTGAAAAGGGCTTCGCCGCCACGCGCATGGATGAAGTTTCGGCCTTGGCTGGGCTCTCCAAAGGCGCGCTTTATCTCTACTTCCCCGACAAGGTGGCGCTGCTGAAAGCGCTCGTGCAGGAAACGGCGGGCAGCGTCATTGGCGCCGCAGCGATGATGATTTCCGCGCATCAAGGGCCAGTCGCGCCGCTGTTGCCCATGATCCTTGGGTTTGTGGGGGAGAAACTGGAAACCACGAATATCGCATCAGTCATCAAGTTGGTGTTGAGCGAGGGGCGGGCGCATCCCGAAATCGGCAGGGCCTATCTGGACAATGTGATTGGCCGGGCCTTTCCGCTGATGGAAAGCCTGATTGCGCGCGGCATGGCCAGCGGCGAGTTCCGCAATGTGGATGCGGCGATGACGGTGCGCAGCCTGATTGCGCCGATGCTGCTGGCGGCCTTTTGGAAATCCACCTTTGAACCCTTGGGGGCGGAGCCGCTTTCGGCGCGCGCACTTGCCGCCCATCATGCTGATCTCATCCTGCGGGCCTTGAAACCATGAAACGCTTCGTTCCTTTTGTTGTGATTGCGCTTGCCATTGCGGCCTTCCTGCTGCGCGACAGGATTTTACCAGCAGCACCGGGGCAGAACGCCTGGCTGGGCGCTGTTGACGCGCGCCTCACGCTGGTTGGGCCTTTAGCGGCGGGGCGTATCACGGCGGTGAAGGTGGCCAAGGGGAATGAGGTAAAAGCTGGCGATGTGTTGTTCACCATGGATGATGCCGCCGCCCAAGCACAAGTAGCCCAAGCCGAGGCGGCGGTGAACACGGCGCAGCAATCACTGAAGGATTTGCAGAGCGGCAAGAGGCCCGAGGAGCTCGCCATCTATGACCAGCAATTGGAGCAAGCCAAGGCCAATCTGGTTCTGGCGCAAGAAAACTATCTGCGTGCCGATTCACTCAACAATCGAGGCATCACCGCACAGGCGCAGTTTGATGCCGCCAACAATGCGGTGGCCGTAGCACGGGCGCGCATCGCGGAGCTGGAGACCACCAAGAGTGTTGCAACGTTGCCGGGGCGCGAAGCGGCGCTCGCCGCAGCGTCCTCACACGTGAGCGAGGCGCAAGCGGCACTGGATCAGGCGCGCGCGCATCTCGCGGATTATGCAGTAGTGGCGCCTATTGCAGCGCGGGTTGATGATGTGTTCTTTGCTACGGGTGAAGTGACGGGCGCAGGTCAGCCTGTTATTTCGCTGTTCACGCCTGAGGCACTTGTCTTGCGCTTCTATGTGCCGGAGCCGGCGCGGGCGAAAGTCCAGCCGGGCACCGCCATTCGCTTTCGTTGTGACTCTTGTGCAAGTGACCTTACCGCATACGTGAACCATGTGTTTGCTGCGCCGGAATTTACCCCGCCGGTGATCTATTCCGAAAACGCCCGCGGCAAATTGGTGTATCAGGTGGAAGCGAAGATCGATGGGGTGCATCCCGAACTGCAGCCGGGCCTGCCGGTTCAGGTGGAGCCATTGCCGTGAGTGCTGTCATCGATGTGAAGGGGCTGGTGAAACGCTACGGCCCGCGCACCGTTGTCGATCACGTTGACCTCACGCTTCAGCAAGGGCGCATCTGTGGCTTTCTGGGCCCCAACGGTTCGGGCAAGACAACCACATTGCGCATGATCTGTGGCTTGCTCACACCGGATGGCGGCAGCGGCATGGTTTTGGATGAAGACATCATCACCGGCCGCGACATCATCAAGCGCCAGACCGGATACATGACTCAGCGCTTTGGCCTGTATGAAGACCTCACCATTGCCGAGAATCTCGAATTCGTGGCACAACTTTATGAGCTGCCACAGGTTTCGCGCGTGGTGGAAGAGGCGATTGAGCGGCTGGGCCTTGGCGATCGGCGCAACCAGCTTGCGGGCTCACTCTCTGGCGGGTGGAAGCAACGGATGGCATTGGCAGCCTGCGTGTTGCATCAGCCGAAACTGCTGTTGCTGGATGAGCCAACAGCGGGTGTGGACCCAAAGGCACGGCGCACCTTCTGGGATGAAATCCACGCGCTTGCGGCACAGGGCATCACAGTTTTGGTCTCCACTCATTACATGGACGAGGCCGAGCGCTGCCATGAGATTGCCTATATCGCCTATGGCAAGCTGATGGCGCGGGGCACGGCGGTGGAAATTGTTGCAGGCTCAGGCTTGCATGCGCTGGTGGCCACGGGCGAAGGGGCCGACAAGCTAGCACCGAAACTTTCCGGCTTGCCCGGCATCACGGCTGCGGCGGCCTTTGGCGCCACCTTGCATCTGTGCAGCCCGGATGAGGCAGCACTGAGCCGCGCTATCGGCACCGTGACTGACAAGAACATCAAGTGGCGCGAGGCCACGCCCACGTTGGAAGATGTGTTCATCCATCTCATGGGCCAGGCCACGGATAATATGGTGGCGGCATGAGCGCCTTCAAACGCCTCATCGCCATGATCATCAAGGAATCGCGGCAGATCCGGCGTGATGGGCTGACCATGGGCATGATGTTTGTGATTCCCATCGTGCAACTGGTGTTGTTTGGCTATGCCATCAATGCTGATCCCAAGACATTGCCAACGGCCATTCTCAGCTATGACAACTCGCCTGTGTCGCGCGCCATCACGCGAGCGATTGGCGCCACGGGATATTTTTCGGCGGCGCGGCCTGTGAGTTCTGAGGCGGAGGCCAACGCGCTCATGCAGGCGGGCGAAGTGCAATTCGTCATCACCATTCCTGATGGGTTTTTTCGCAGCCTGGTGCGTCATGAAAAAGCGGAAATCGCGGTGGAGGCGGATGCCACCGATCCTTCTACGGTTGCGCCTGCCATCGCCGCCGTGAATGCGGCAATCACGCAGACTCTGAGCGTCGAATTGACGGGGCCGCTCGCATCATCGCGTCCTGTGGCGCAGAATGTCAGCGTGGTGTTACAGCGGCGCTATAATCCAGAAGGGCTCACGCGTTTCAACATCGTGCCGGGGCTTCTCGGCATCATTCTCACCATGACCATGGTGATGCAGACCGCGCTGGCGGTCACCCGCGAATACGAGCGCGGCACGATGGAAAACCTGTTGGCCATGCCAGTGAAGCCGCTCGAAGTGATGGCGGGAAAAATCCTGCCCTATGTGCTGATTGGTGCCGTCCAGGTGGCCGTGGTGCTAACCGCTTCGCGCATACTCTTCAACGTGCCCTTCCTTGGCGCACCCTGGCTGTTCGGCGTTGCCACACTGCTATTCATCACGGTGAATCTCGCCATCGGCTTCACCTTTTCAACCGTAGCGCGCAACCAGCTTCAGGCCGTGCAGATGTCGATCTTCTTCATGCTGCCTTCGATCCTGCTTTCAGGATTTGCGTTTCCGTTTCGTGGCATGCCGGGCTGGGCGCAGACTTTGGGGACCATCCTGCCTGCCACGCATTTCATTCGTATCTCGCGTGGCATCATGCTGAAGGGTGCAACCTTTGCGCAACTAGGCAGCGAGGTTTCGGTGCTGGCGCTGATGCTGGTAATTGTGGGCGCTGTGGCGGTGAGCCGTTACCGCGTGACGCTGGATTGAGAAAGTCGCTCATTATTTCTTAACGAGCTGGGCGCAGAATTGATCGGGCTTTTTCTTTGTCATCACACAAGGAGAGAACCTGATGGCAGACCGCGCCTTTGAACTCAAGCTGGCTGGCTATGGCCTGACCACTGCGGAAATCACTTATCACATGCCTGACTTCCGACATCTGCTGCAGACTTTTGTCTGGCAGGAGTATGATCTGGCGCCGAAGTTTCCGCGGCTTATCAAATTTCTCGATTTCTGGGCGCATGAGCTTGATGGGCCGCTCGCGCAAGTGCGCGTGGCCCACTGCGGGCTGATCCGCCCTGCCGATTTCCGTTATGTCGGCAGCGAGTGGAAGCTGCACTGATACATTGACGCCTCTCGGTCGTCATGGCCCGCTTCAGGCGGGCCAACCAGAGAGGTGTGTTTGTGGGTCGCCCGCGTGAAGCGGGCGATGACGTATTTACGTGAATTGCGGCAGAGCCTCAAAATACCGTATCGGCGTGAATGCCTGGGGCTTCGTAACCGACGCGCTCGACATATTCAGTGTAGCCGCCGCCATATTGATGAATGCCGTCCGGCGTGAGTTCGAGAACGCGATTCGAAAGTTCGGCCAGAAAGCGGCGGTCGTGACTCACGAACAGCATGGTGCCTTCGAAATCGACCAGCGCCTTGATCAGCATCTCCTTGGTGAGCAGGTCCAAGTGGTTGGTGGGCTCGTCCAGCACCAGGAAATTCGGCGGGTCATAGAGCATGCGCGCCATCACCAAGCGCGCTTTCTCGCCGCCCGAAAGCACGCGGCATTTCTTCTCGATGTCATCACCCGAAAAACCGAAAGCGCCCGCGAGATTGCGCAGTGAACCTTGCGTGGCTTGCGGGAAGGCGTGTTCAAGAGATTCAAAAACTGTGTCTTCGCCATCCAACAGCTCCATTGCGTGCTGGGCGAAATAGCCCATCTTCACCGAGGCGCCGATGGCCACGCTGCCCTTGTCTGGCTCTGCTGCCCCGGTCACCAGTTTCAGCAGTGTGGATTTTCCTGCGCCGTTGACACCCATCAGGCACCAGCGCTCTTTGCGGCGGATCTGGAAATCCAAGCCGTCATAGATCTGCTTAGCGCCATAGGCTTTGGCGACGCCTGCCAGCGTGGCCACATCTTCGCCGCTGCGTGGGGCCTGCGCGAATTCAAACTCGACGGCCGCGCGGCGCTTGGGCGGCTCCACGCGTTCAATCTTGTCGAGCTTCTTCACGCGGCTTTGCACTTGTGCCGCGTGGGAGGCGCGGGCCTTGAAGCGCTCGATGAATTTCAATTCCTTGGCCAGCATGGCCTGCTGGCGCTCGAATGACGCCTGTTGCTGTTTCTCCGCCAGCGCGCGCTGGGCTTCATAGAATTCATAGTCACCCGAATAGGTGGTGAGTTCGCCGCCATCGATCTCCACGATCTTGCCCACGATGCGGTTCATGAATTCGCGGTCATGCGAAGTCATCACCAGGAGGCCTTCATAGTCGCGCAGGAAATGCTCCAGCCAGATCAGGCTTTCGAGATCGAGATGGTTGGAAGGCTCGTCGAGCAGCATGGCATCGGGGCGCATCAACAGAATGCGGGCCAGCGCCACGCGCATTTTCCAGCCGCCGGAGAGCTTGCCCACATCGCCATTCATCATCTCCTGGCTGAATGAGAGCCCGGCCAACACTTCGCGCGCGCGC
>JANPHF010000151.1:0-5460 GCA_031424315.1 Aestuariivirga sp. | reverse complement strand
CTTCAGGGATGTGATTTTTCCGCTTTCATTTCCTGGTGTGGTGGCTGGTTCGATCTTCACCTTCTCCCTGACATTGGGCGATTACATCGTGCCGCAAATCGTGGGCAATTCCCGCGCCATGATTGGTCAGGCGGTTTATACGCTGCAAGGCACGGCCGGCGACATTCCGCTCGCCGCGGCTTTCACCGTGGTGCCCATGGTCATCATGGGTTTCTACCTTCTGGCCGCGCGCCGACTGGGAGCTTTCGATGCGCTCTGATGCAAGTTGGGGATTGAAGCTGGCGGCTGGGGCAGGATTGCTGTTCCTTCACTTGCCGTTGGCGCTGATCATTCTCTATGCCTTCACCACGGAGGAAAAGAGTTTCCAATTCCCACCACCAGGCCTCACACTGCATTGGTTTTCCGCCGCATGGTTTGACAGGCCGGATATTTGGCCGCCGATGTTGCTGTCACTCAAGGTAGCGTTGGTAGCCACAACATTGGCATTGATTTTCGGCACGCTGGCTGCCGCTGCGCTCTCCCGCGCCAAGTTCTTCGGCAAGGATCAGTTGTCACTGCTTTTCATCCTGCCCATTGCGCTCCCCGGCATTATCACCGGCATTTCGCTGCGCTCGGCCTTCGACATCATGAACCTGCCCTTTTCGACTTGGACCATCATCCTAGGCCACGCCACCTTCTGCATTGTGGTGGTTTACAATAATGCTCTGGCACGCTTCCGCCGCCTTTCCGGCAGCATGGTGGAAGCCTCGATGGACTTAGGCGCCAACAGTTTTCAAACCTTCAGGCACATCATCCTGCCGCAAATCGCCTCGGCACTGCTGGCGGGTGGCATGCTAGCCTTCGCACTCTCATTTGATGAAGTGATCGTCACCACTTTCACGGCTGGTCAGCAATCGACGCTGCCTATTTGGATGCTTCAGGAACTGATCCGCCCGCGCCAGCGGCCCGTTACGAATGTTGTCGCCATCATCGTGATTGCTGTCACTTTCCTGCCCATCCTCGCCGCCTATTATCTCACGCGGGAAGATGAAGGCCGCAAGAACTAGGCGGTCACATCGCCGCGCTTCCACTGCTCATGCGTGGCCGCGCGAAAATCCTCAAACGTGCCTGCATCAACTGCATCGCGAATGCCCTGCATCAGTGATTGGTAGTAGGCGATGTTGGCCCAACTCAACAGCATCATGCCCAGAAGTTCGCCTGAGCGGATCAAGTGGTGAAGATAGGCACGGGAATATTGCGATAGCGCCGGGCAAGGATGTTCAGCATCCAGGGGGCGTGGATCATCCGCATGTTTGGCGTTTCTCAAATTTATCTTTCCGAAACGCGTGAAGGCCTGGCCATGGCGGCCGGAGCGCGTGGGCATCACACAATCAAACATGTCCACCCCACGCGCCACGGATTCCAACAAGTCATCCGGTGTGCCAACGCCCATGAGATAACGTGGCCGATCCTCTGGCAGCGCGGGCGTTGTGAAATCCAGTGTCGAGAGCATCAGTTTCTGGCCCTCGCCAACAGCAAGGCCGCCTATGGCATAGCCTTCAAAGCCGATCTGTTTCAGCCCCTCAGCGCTGGCCAGCCGCATGCGCTCATCCGTTCCGCCTTGCACGATGCCAAAATTGCCATGCCCCGGCTGTGGCATTGAAAGGAACGCCTTGCGCGAACGCTCTGCCCAGCGCAGCGAAAGCTGCATGGCCTTTTCCGCTTCCTTCTCAGTGTGCGGAAATTGAATGCACTGGTCGAGTTGCATCTGAATATCCGAGCCAAGTAGCCGTTGAATCTCCATCGCCCGTTCTGGCGAGAGTTCATATTTACGTCCGTCAATGTGGGAAGCGAAAGTGGCACCGGCCTCCTTGATCTTGCGGATCTTGGACAGGGACATGATCTGAAAACCGCCTGAGTCCGTGAGGATTGGCCCCTGCCAACCCGTGAACTTGTGCAAGCCACCAAGTGCGGCCACCTGTTCCGCACCCGGGCGCAGCATCAGGTGATAAGTGTTGCCCAGGATAATGTCGGCCCCAGTGGCCTTCACTTGATCCATGTAAAGGCCCTTCACCGTGCCCACAGTGCCCACAGGCATGAAAGCCGGTGTGCGAATGTCGCCATGCGCGGTTTGCACCGCGCCGCGCCGGGCGGCACCATCTTGTTTGTGAAGGGTGAATTTGAATTCCTTGTTCATGCGGCAGGCCATAGCAGGCTGGCATCACCATAGGAATAGAACCGATAGCCGCTTGCGATGGCATGGGCGTAAGCCGCCTTCATCCGATCCATGCCTGCAAAGGCGCAGACCAGCATGAAAAGCGTGGACTTCGGCAGATGAAAGTTTGTGATCAGCCCATCCGCCGCGCCGAACTTGTAGCCCGGCGTGATGAATATCTCTGTCGTTCCGGAAAATGGTTCCAGCCCGCTGGATTCCAGCAGACGCAGCGACGTGGTTCCCACTGCGATAATCCGCCCACCAGCCGCCCGCGCCGCCTTGAGCCGGGCAACCACATCAGCGGAAACCTCACCCCATTCCGCATGCATTTTGTGGTCTTTGGTGTCATCCACTTTCACCGGCAAGAAGGTTCCCGCCCCCACATGGAGCGTTACAAATTCACGCATAATTCCAGTATCTTGCAGTTGCTTCATAAGTTCTGGTGTGAAGTGAAGGCCAGCCGTTGGAGCAGCAACGGCACCCAATTCTCGTGCGAAGATGGTTTGGTAATCCCTTCTGTCTTGCTCATCCTGTGCGCGCTTGGATTCGATATAGGGCGGCAACGGCATGCGGCCAGCCTCTGCGATGGCAGCATCAAGTGCGGCACCAGACTGCGCAAAGACCAATGTAATTTCGCCTGCGTCACCCTTGTGCTCCACTTGCGCATTCAATGCGCCGAACTGAACCTCGTCGCCCTGCTCCAGTTTTTTGGCGGGCTTGGCGAAAGCCTTCCACCGCGCGCCATCCAAACGCATATGCAGAAGCACTTCGATCCTTGGCCTGGTACCAAACCGGCCGACGCGATGGCCACTCAAGGCAGCCGGAATCACCTTGGTGTTGTTGAAAACCAAAACGTCGCCGCGCCGCAGGACTTTGGGTAGATCGGCCACCGTGTGGTCGCTCAACGCTGCGCTCACTTCCAGCAAGCGGGCACTCTCACGTGGAACCGCCGGACGAAGGGCAATCCTGTCCGGCGGCAACTCAAAGTCAAAATCAGAAACGCGCATGGCGCGCCTTATCACAAATCTGCGGCAACCCGCATGGAGGCAATTTTGTCCGGCTTGTTCACGGGTTCGCCGCGCTTGATGCCATCCACAACGTCCATGCCCTCGGTCACTTTGCCCCAAACAGTATATTGCTTGTCGAGGAACCGTGCATCGTCAAAGCAAATGAAGAACTGGCTGTTGGCAGAATTGGGGCTGGAAGAGCGCGCCATGGAGCATACGCCCTTGACATGCGGCTCGGCGGAAAATTCGGCTTTGAGATCAGGCTTCTTTGAGCCACCCGTGCCCGTGCCGGTGGGATCACCACCTTGGGCCATGAAGCCTTCGATCACGCGGTGAAACACCACGCCATCATAAAACTTCTCGCGCGCCAGTTCCTTGATGCGGCCAACGTGCCCGGGGGCCAAGTCGGGGCGCAGCGTAATTACAACCTTGCCCTTGGATTTGCCGGCATGATCGGCAATTTCCAAATGAAGCGTATTTTCAAGATCAGCCATTACTGCACCGTCACTTTTGTCATTTTGTCAGGTTCAGCTACCGCACCATTCTGCGCGCTGTCGCCCTTCTTGATCTGATCGACGCACTTCATGCCCGCATCGTCAACTTCGCCAAATACAGTGTATTTGCCGTCGAGATCGGCGCCAATATCGCCGAACATCACAAAGAACTGGCTGTTGGCTGAATTGGGGTCTGCCGCGCGGGCCATGCCCACGGTGCCGCGCTTGAAGTGCTCTTTGCTGAATTCAGCTGCTAAATTGGGTTCCTTCGAGCCACCGGCACCTGTTCCGGTTGGATCACCTGTTTGCGCCATGAAACCTTCAATCACACGGTGAAATACAATCCCATTGTAAAAACCGGCGGCGGCGAGCTTTGTCACCTGCGCCACATGCTTGGGCGCCAGATCCGACCGAAGTTTGATCGTAAAGCTGCAATTCTTCGTGGTATCAACCTTTAAGGCCGAGGCCGCAAAGGCAGGAGCAGCAGCCACAGAAAGCAAGGCCGCCGCAATCATGAATCGTTTCATCAAATTCTCCGTTAAAGCCGCATGGCACCTAGCCCTATTCGCCCATGAAGGCAACAAGGTGGCAAATGCCTGACAATCAGCTATCAAGGATCTATGAAACCGCCCTACAAGAAGCCCTTCCGCAAGTTCGACAAGCCGCCAGCGCGCAAAGCCGCTTCCGCCAATGCAACCGAGCGCAAGCTGGAATTCAACCCTGAAAACGACCTGATCTACGGTGTTCATTCCGTTGCGGCAGCACTGGCCAACGCCAAGCGCAAGCTTGTGAAACTCTGGACAACCGAGAACGGCGCCTTGCGCCTCAAGGAGGAAATCGGTGCCTTGGCGATAGAGCCCGAACTGGTGCATCCACGTTTGCTCGATCACATGCTGAAAGGTGAGGATGCCGTGCACCAGGGCGTGATCCTGGAGGCAAAGCCTCTGCATCAGCCGAGGCTCGACCAAATCACGCGCGAAGGCGTCGCCGTGATCCTCGATCAGGTGACGGACCCACACAATGTCGGCGCCATCATGCGCTCTTGCGCGGCCTTTAATGTGACCGCGCTGATCGTCACCGCCCGCCACGCTGCAGAAACGAACGGCGCTTTCCTCAAAGCGGCCTCTGGAGCATTCGAACTTGTACCTTATGTGACAGTCACAAATCTCGCCCGCGCCCTTGAAGAGTTGAAATCCTATGACTTCAAGTTAGTGGGCCTGGACTCTGACGCGCCGCAATCAATGGCCGATGTCGCGGCAGCACGGCCCCTGGGCCTTGTGCTCGGCGCAGAGGGCAAAGGCCTTCGCCAACTGACACGTGAAACCTGCGATGTCGTGGCGCGGATCGACATGCCAGGCAAGATCAAGAGCCTCAATGTTTCTATTGCCGCCGCGATATCGCTCTATGCATTGAGCAGCGGCAAATAAGAAAAGGGCCAGATCGCTCCAGCCCTCTTCAACCCAGGCACCGTCCCGAGTTATTCTTTCAGTGGCGGCCCGCGCCAAAAACACCCAAAACTAGAACTGGCGGGACCGACAACTTGCGAGAGTGAAACATCTATTCCTTCCCCAGCTAATAATTCCTTGTCCATTCGTCCCAGAATGACACAGATGAGTACGAGACTTGACAACTGCAAGGGGTGTTGCAGCATCGGGGCCAAATGGACTAAAGGCCCACCAAGCCTTGGCCTAAATGTGCGATGTGACATGCTCATGGTTAAGGCTCAGGCCGGTTTAGCTCAGTTGGTAGAGCACCTGATTTGTAA
>JANPHF010000150.1:0-32804 GCA_031424315.1 Aestuariivirga sp. | reverse complement strand
TGCACCGGCTCGGGCTGCCTCGCCATTCTGGCAGCAAGCCAATTCCCGCACGCGCAAATCCACGCCAGCGATTTATCAAAGGACGCTCTTGATGTAGCGCGCATCAATGTGAAGGAACACGCGCTGGAAGGCCGCATCACTTTACATCAGGGCAATCTCTTTGCGCCGCTCGGCAAGATGAAGTTTGATTTCATCATCTCCAACCCGCCCTATGTGGCCAAGGCCGAGGTCGACGCCTTCCCACCCGAATACCAGGCCGAGCCGCAAATGGCGCATTTGGGTGGCAATGATGGTTTTGATTTGGTGCGCAAGATCATCAAGGACGCGCCCAAGCATTTAAAAAAGGGTGGCGGCCTGTTGTGCGAAGTGGGCACGGGTGGTGAAATTCTCGAAACGGAATTTCCTGACTATGACTTTTTCTGGCTCGATGCCGAAGAGGCCGAGGGTGAGGTTTTCTTCCTTAGGTTTTGAGGCCGCTCTTCTTTTTGAAATTGTCCCAGACCAATTTCGTGTTGCGCGCCATCTCCGGCATGTGCGGGTAGCTCTGCTCGAGCAGCCGCTGATACGCCCCTGCTCCAAGCTCTTTCTCCAGCACCGCCACGTAAGACGGCACTGAGCCCCAGGTGGCCACCGTTTGCGGCGTGAATTCGCAGTGGAATTGCGTTGAGAGTGCATGCTCATCAATCGCCAGTGACTGCACGGCGCAGTCGGTAGATGATGCCAGAACAGCAGCACCCTGCGGCGCGCGCTTCACCTCGGCATGGTGCCACTGCATGACGCGCTGTTGTGGTGCAAGGCCGGCAAAAAACCCGCCCTCTTCGTTACGCAGCGTCACTTCAAACACGCCAACTTCGCCCTTTGCGGCAGGCGCCACTTCGCCACCCAGCGCCGTGGCCAGCAGTTGATGTCCGAGACACACGCCAAAATAAGGCTTCGCCCGATCCCACACCCATTCGCGGATGGCGGCCTTCTCAGCAGTGAGATAGGGGTAATCCGTTTCCTGCCAGGTGTCTTGCGAGCCTCCCAGCACGAACATCATGTCATATTTCGCCAGCGACGGAATCTCCTCGCCTTCGAACACGCGCACGGGATGGGGCACAATTCCATCCTCGGCAAACCAGTCGAGAAACCGGCCCGGATGGTCATAGTTCATGTGCTGAATGATCAATGCGCGCTTCATTAGACCTCACAACAATTGCAACGCTACGGCCTGCGCCCCGCGGCCACGTGGATCTTCCTCCGTCGCGAAGGAAACACGCATGCCGTCATTCAAGTGTGGCACCCCGGCGCGCTGAACGCTTGACACATGCACGAATACGTCGCGCCCTCCGCTTTCAGGCGTAATGAAGCCGAAGCCCTTTTCCTTGTTGAAGAACTTCACAGTTCCCGTGAAACGCTCTGGCCTTGCCTTTTCCATGGGGGCAGTTAGCGTGAAGCGGAAATCGAAATCAAGCGGGGGACAGATTCGATGCGTGTGATTGCTTATGTGGCATTCCTGGCTTGCATGGCGGCCCAAGCGGCGCAAGCCGGGGTGACCCAGCAAACGAGCTACCGACCCTTCATCGTGCATGGCAAGACAGCCATGGCCATTTACAACTCAGTGGTTTCCCACAGCCAGCGCAAGGGCAAATTCCGCACCTATGCCACCACCGATGTGAGCCTGCGGCCCAAACTGCAGCTTGTCGTGCGGCCCAAATGCAAGGTGAACGACGTTATCATTGATGCTCGTTTTGCCATTCACCTGCCACAGTTGGCCAATGAATCAGCCCTTCCGGCATCACTACGCGTTGACTGGCTGGATTTTGCGAACAAGCTCAAGCGCCATGAAGAGCATCACCGCGACATCTGGCTGGGTTGTGCAGCCGATCTCGTTTCCACCGCCACCAGCATCGCCGCTTCGGATTGCAACAGCTTCGCGCGCGAATTCAAATCCCGCATCAAGGCAGCGAACAAATCCTGCCGCGCCAAGAATGAAGCCTTTGATGAACAGGCGCAAGGGGAACTGCCTTCAATCCCCTTCATCAGGCGGGCGCTGTTGGGCCACTAATTCCCGAAAATTCGGCCCGCCACTGCATCAAGTTTGGCCAACAAGGCAGGGTCACGTTTTTCAGGCGCAGTCATGATGGCATGTTCCAGCGCGTGATCCGCCTCACAGACATCGTGCTTGCGCGGCATCAATGCGGCCAGGCGCGAGACGAAATGCTTGGCTTGATTAACATTGCCCTTCATCACCTCGATCACTTGCCCCACATCCACGGCCTCGTGGTGCGGATGCCATGAATCGAAATCCGTCACCATGGACACATTACAGAACGGCAATTCAGCCTCGCGCGCCAGCTTGGCTTCCGGCATCGCTGTCATGCCGATGAGGTCAGCGCCCCATGCGCGGTGCAATTGCGACTCGGCGCGTGTTGAAAATTGCGGGCCCTCCATCACCACCAATGTGCCGCCATTACGGTGCGGCACACCCTCGGCGGTGAGGGCCGCAGCCGCCAAGTTCCGCAAGTTGGGCGATATCGGCTCACCAAATGGCACATGGGCCACGCAACCCGTGCCGAAGAAGGAATTCTGCCGAAGATTGGTTTTGTCGATGAACTGATCCACCAAAACGAAATGCCCTGGCGGCAATTCCTCGCGCAATGAACCAACTGCCGATAGCGAGAAAAGATCCGTCACCCCGCAACGTTTGAGCACATCGATATTGGCGCGGTAGTTGATGCTCGAGGGTGAGAACACATGGCCCCGGCCATGCCTTGGCAGGAACACCACAGGCAACCCGCCGATTTCGCCTTCGCGCACTTCATCCGATGCTTCACCCCAAGGTGAGGCCACGCGCCGCCAGCGCGCACCATCGATGGGAATGTCATAAACGCCAGAGCCGCCGATAATGCCGAGAATGGTATTGGTCATCCGGCTATCAAGCCGTAAGCGCCTGCCGCTCGTCAAGTTCCTCAAAGACATATCTGTCGCGCCCCAGAGCCTTGGCCCTGTACAGGCAGAAATCAGCAGCGCGCAGCAGCTCGGAAACCGTGCGTGTGCCATCTTCGGCAACCACACCCATGCTCATCGTAGGCCTCAGCACCTGGCCGCGAAAGACGAAGCCCTCGCTGCGAAGGCGTGTTCCGAAAGCTGAAAGCAACAGCTCCACTTGGATGCGGTTGAGCATTGGCAGGCGCACGGCGAATTCCTCGCCACCGAAACGGGCCAGGTCGCCATTGGGGCCGAGAACTTCAGCCATCGTGGAAGCAAGGTGCTTGAGCGCGGCATCCCCCGCCTCGTGGCCGTAAGTGTCATTGATGGCCTTGAACCGGTCCGCGTCCAACAGCGCGAGATAGCCCTTCTTGTTGCGATGCTGCTCCACTTCACGCAAGAAATGAGCCCGCTGCCATAGACCAGTAAGCGGATCAAAGCGCACCAGTTCATCCAGCCTGCCAAGTGCGTGATGCAATGTTTTCACCACATACATGGCGAACATCGAAATTGGGAATGCGATGAGAAGGGGGATCACGCCTGCAATAACCAACACCCCCCATTTGGCTTGAAGAGGAACTGACCAAAGGGCCAACCAAACCACGACAATTGGCACGACTGTTGCCAGCGCTGTAATCAGCAGGCTGGTCAGAAAAGCATTCCGCCATGATTGAACACGAAATTTCATGCATTAAGCATATGCCCAGGCGTCTTGAACCCGCGCTAATCCAACCGTTAAAATTGATGGTAAACAGGCCAAAGAAAAAACGCCCCGGCGGAAGGCCGAGGCGCTAATTATCGCATTGAATATCAATGTGTTAGTGAATAGCTGACCAGACCTTCTTCTTCACCGCATAAAGCAGGCCCGCGAGGATAACGAGATAGATCATCACCTCGAAGCCCGTCTGTTTGCGTTCTTCCATCTTGGGTTCGGCCGTCCAGGCGAGGAAGGCGGCCACATCCTTGGCCTCGTCCTCAATCTTGTTGGGGGCACCGTCATCAAAGGTCACCGCACCGTCCGTGAGGGGCGGAGGCATGGAGATCCACACACCGTTCACGAAGTACGGGTTGTAATACTTGCCTTCAACCGCGGCTACGTCAGCTGGCGGGTCTTCATAACCCGTGAGGATCGAGGCCACATATTGCGGGCCGCCAATGCCATTGACGAGCTGGTTGAATGTGCCGTGCCAGCCTTCACGCGATTTGGTGATGAGGCTAAGGTCAGGCGGAACGGCACCAAGTGCCGCAACTGCGCCTGGATCAGGCGAAGGGAAATAGTCGGAAGGCAGCGAGTTACGCTCGGCCTTGCCGCCCTTGCCGTCATCCTCGCTCACCTTGAATGTGGCGGCGAGTGCCTTCACCTGCTCTTCGGTAAAGCCAGGGCCGCCCTTGTCCGCGAGGTTGCGGAAGGCAACCAGTTTCATCGAGTGGCAGGCAGCACAAACTTCCTTGTAGACCTTATAGCCGCGCTGCAGCTGTACACGGTCAAACTTGCCGAACGGGCCCTCAAACGAGAAGCTGAAAGGCTTGGCGTTCTTCTCTGCTTCCGCTTGGGCCAGGCCGGAAAAACCAGCCAGCGCCGAAGCCGCAATCAGGAGTGTCGCAATCTTTTTCATCATCATTCTCCGGATCACTGAGCGGCCTTGGCCAGCACATCTTCGCTGATTGAATTGGGCGTTGGCTTGGGTTGCTCAAGCAGGCCCATCAAAGGCAGGAAGATGATGAAGTGGGCAAAGTAATAGGCCGTCAACATCAGGCCCACCTTGCTCAGCGTGTCTGTTGGCGGCTGGGCGCCAACATAGCCAAGCGCCACGCACACCAGCCCAAACACCCAGAACTCCAGCTTGAAGATCGGGCGGTATTTGCCAGAGCGCACACGGCTTGTATCCAGCCACGGCAGGAACAGCAGGATGAGGATCGACGAGAACATCGCGATCACACCCAAGAGCTTGTTCGGGATCGAGCGCAGAATGGCGTAGAACGGCAGGTAATACCATTCAGGCTTGATATGCGCCGGGGTCGAAAGCGGGTTGGCCTGCGAATAGTTCACAGGATCGCCAAGATAGTTCGGGCCATAGAACACAAACAGCGCATAGACGATCAGGAAGGCCACAATCGCGAAACCATCCTTCAGCGTGTAATAGGGATGGAAGGGAACAGTGTCCTTCTCGCTCTTCACTTCAATGCCCGTCGGGTTGTTGTTGCCCGGCACATGCAGCGCCCAGATATGCAGCGCCACCACAGCGGCCAGCACGAAAGGCAAGAGATAGTGCAGCGAGAAGAAGCGGTTCAGCGTCGGGTTATCGACAGAATAGCCTCCCCACAGCCAGGTTGTGATCTCAGTGCCCACAAACGGAATGGCCGAGAACAGGTTGGTGATCACCTTGGCGCCCCAGAAGCTCATCTGGCCCCAGGGAAGAACATATCCCATGAAGGCCGTGGCCATCATGATCAGATAAATGATCACGCCGATCATTCACAACACTTCGCGCGGCGCCTTGTAAGAGCCGTAATACATGCCGCGGAACATGTGAATGTAAACCGCAATGAAGAAGAACGACGCGCCATTGAAATGCATGTAGCGCAACAGCCAGCCATAGTTCACGTCGCGCATGATGTGCTCGACGGAGTCAAAGGCCATTGAAACATGCGGCGTGTAATGCATTACCAGCACGATGCCGGTGATGATCTGGATCACCAACATCACAGCGAGAATGCCGCCAAACGTCCACCAATAGTTCAGGTTTTTCGGGGTGGGGAAATCCACCATCGTGTCTTTGGCGAAGGCGATGATGGGAAGGCGGTCATGGAACCATTTTCCAAGCGCCGAGGTCGGTTGATATTTTGAAGTTCCGCTCATGTTCTGTTCTCGAATTAGCCGATCTGGATCTTGGTGTCGGAAAGATACTTGTAGGGAGGCACGGCCAGATTTTCCGGCGCCGGGCCTTTGCGGATGCGGCCAGCGGTGTCGTATTGCGAGCCATGGCAGGGGCAGAACCAGCCGCCCGTTTTGGAATTGCCTTGCACCACGGCAAAATCGCCCGAGTTGCCGATCGGCACGCAGCCCAGATGGGTGCAAACCGCCATCATCACCAAGAAGTTTTCCTTGCCACCCACCACGCGGTTTTCATCGCTGGCTTCGTCACCATCTTTGACGTTGGCGTTACGAGCCAATGGATCCTTGAGATCCGACAATTGCACCGCCTTGGCGGCATCAATTTCGGCCTTGCTGCGGTGACGCACAAAAACCGGATTGCCGCGCCACTTCAAAACCACTTCCTGGCCTTCGGCGATGGCAGAAATATCAACTTCAATGGAAGCCAGGGCCAAAACGGCCGCATCAGGGTTCATCTGGCTGACAAAGGGCCATACAGTCGCCACGGCACCCACCCCCGCCACCGCGCCAGTGGCAATCATCAAAAAGTCGCGCCGGTTCGTCGTATCATGAACTGCAGTGTCTGCCACGTCCCTCACCCTCTTTTAAACCTCGCCAGCCCGAGTTGGGCCAAGCGCCAATGGCATTAGAGCATATTTGCCCCAAATCTGCCGCGTTTTGACATTGGTGCGTCAATAAGTCTAGCCAAGTTTTGTCGCATCCGTCTTGTGGGCTTGCCCCCATGCAAAACCGGCCTAAAACGCCGTGCTGATGATCGAAATCGCCCTCTATCAGCCCGACATCGCACCCAACGCTGCGACAATTGGTCGGCTTTGTGCCTGCTTTGGCCTGAAACTCACCATCATCGAGCCGGCAGGCTTTGCCTTCACTGATTCCTCATTCCGCCGCGCAGGCATGGACTATCTGGAAAAACTGGAACTGGTCCGCAGCCCTTCATGGGCGGGCTTTCTAGCTGCCAACGAGGGCCGCCGGATTGTGTTGCTGTCCACAAAGGCAGAAGAGAGCCATGTCAGATTTCAATTTGCTGCGGGCGACATTCTGTTGTTGGGCCGTGAATCGGCAGGCGTGCCGAAAGCCGTGCATGATGCCCTGCCCCACCGCATCCGCATTCCCATGCGCGCCGAGACACGCTCGCTCAATGTTGCCGTGGCAACGGGCATCGTGGCAGGCGAGGCACTGCGTCAGCTTGGCGCCTTCACCTGACTATTTCGAAAGGTGCAAGGATGCGAGCTGCTTTGCAATCGCGTCAAACGAAGCCTGCAAGGCAGCATCATCCGCCGCATCATAGGCCATGGACGGATCAGAAGCACAGCTCACCAAAAGGTCCTTCGAGGTTTGGGCCTGCACTTTGAAGCCAACTGTATAAATTGTGATGCCCGCCTGTTTGACGCCGTCACACAGCTTACCGGTAATGTCATTGGCCTGCGCGGCATTGTTTCCGTAGTGATAGGGGTAATCCGGTGAAACGGTGTTTTCACCGTCCGTCATGATCACCATGAATTTAGTGCCGCGCGTGGCTTTCATTTGCGCGTCTGTTTTGGCCTCGGTGAATGGCTCATTCGAATCGAGCAGGTTCCATCCCCAGACCACGCCTGAAGCAATATAGGTGGCGCCTGTTGGCGTCATTGCATCAATGGCCGAATCCAATGTGGCCTTGCTGTCAGTCAATGGCGTGAGAGGAGCGGTGCAAGTTGCGTCCATGATTCCCGGATAGGGTGTCGCAATGCTGCCGATCCCAAGATCCAGCGGGCTGTTGCGCGACCCCACACAGCCATACCATTTGTGTTGAACCACCTGGTCAGAACAGGTGGTGACGGGATTGCCAGTCACCCAATCGCATTGTTGATATGTATAGGGCGTGGGAACGCCATCATTGTTCCACACCGCTTGCACGTCATGGCAGTTGCTGGCCGTGGCGTTTGGATAGCTGGTGCTGCAGACATTCTTCATCAATTCAGAGGAATCGGGTGGCACGCTCATCCACTTGGCAGAGCGGTTGGCGGTGCCAACATTCACATAGTCGGCAAAAGGCACGATGCCGATTTTCAAATAGGTGTTTGAAGGCTTGTTGGCCGTCACGGTGTCGACCAGGTTTTTGGCAGCGGCCTTCAACGCCACCATGCGCCCCTCGCTGCCCATGGAGCCAGTGTTGTCCAGAACCAGCGCAATCTCCGTGCCTTGGCCGCCAGAGCTCACTTCCGAGAAGGCGCCAACATCCATTGTGCCAATGCCTGCGAGCGCCATCAGGGATGTGTTGAGCTTTCCAGTGAGACGCACGGAATAGACGCCGCCAGTCATATCCGCATTGATCTGCACATCAGAGACCGACGACATCACGTTATAGGCGTCATTAGCCTTGATAAAATCGTCAGCGATTTGTTTGACTGTGGCGTCTGAATTGCTGTGTGCCGCCGCGCCCGCAAGTGCGGCCGCATCTGCAGCGGCCTGCAACAGCGTATTGGCATCATTCTGGCGCATCAGATCAACCGCCGCACCAACACCAATCGCCAGCGGCAGGAGCGCCAGCGCGAAAGTGATGGCAACATTGCCGTTGCTGTTTTTGAAGAACTTGGCTGTGCTCATTTTTGCCTTCCCCTGTGGGCCCGTTCTACAACGGCCTCCATAACGCAGGGTTGATAGCTTTGCTCAATCAAGTGTTAACGCGGCCGCCCAAACTCAAGCCAATTCAGGTGTTTGCCAGTCCAGCACTTTGGCGCTAACCTTTTTGAATCATGAAATCATCGCTCGAAAATCTGAAATCAATCTCGCAAAACTGGTTCGAAAATCTCAGGGATCAAATCGTTTCCGCACTGGAACAGCTGGAGGGAGAGTTCTCCTCGGCTCACTTCGTCAAAAGCCCATGGTCACGCGGCGACAATGGTGGCGGCGGCACCATGGCGCTGCTGCATGGCGAGCTTTTTGAGAAGGCGGGTGTGCATTGCTCCACCGTGCATGGTGAATTCACGCCCGAATTTGCCGCTCAAGTTCCCGGCGCCAAGGATGACCCGCGCTTCTGGGCTTCTGGCATTTCGTTGATCATCCATCCAAAAAGCCCTCTCGTGCCGACTGTCCACATGAACACGCGCCTGGTGTGCACCACGTCGCACTGGTTCGGCGGCGGGGCCGACCTGACGCCCATGCTGAACCGCAGGCGCACACAAACAGACCCTGATTCAGCAGCCTTTCATGCCGCCATGAAGGCCGCTTGCGAGGATCACCTCGTGGCCGATTATGACCGCTTCAAGAAATGGTGTGATGACTATTTCTACCTGCCTCACCGCAAGGAACATCGCGGCATCGGCGGCATCTTCTTTGACAACCTGCACTCTGGTGACAATGAGAGCGATTATAACTTTGTAAAGGATGTCGGGCTGGCTTTCCTGTCGGCCTATCCACAAATCGTGCGCAACAACATGAAAAAGCACTGGACCGAGGAAGACCGCGAAGAACAACTCATTCGCCGGGGGCGCTATGTGGAGTTCAACTTGCTCTATGACCGCGGCACGATCTTCGGCCTAAAAACGGGTGGAAACGTTGACAGCATTCTGTCATCCATGCCGCCAGTGGTGAAATGGCCTTGAGGTTTTAAAAATGGATCTCCGCAACGGCTTTGACATCAAGCGCTATATCCGCACCATTCCGGATTATCCAAAACCCGGAATCCTGTTCCGCGACATCACCACCCTGCTCTCCAACATGCATGCTTTCCGCGCAGCGGTGGACGAGTTGGCTTGGCCTTTCATCGCGGGACAGATTGATTATGTGGCAGGCATTGAAGCACGCGGCTTCATTCTGGGCGGCGCAGTGGCCCACAATCTGGGGCGTGGCTTCATCCCCATCCGCAAGAAGGGCAAGCTGCCCTCACGCGTAATCGGCCAGGAATATGCGTTGGAATATGGCGTGGACACGATCGAGATTCATGCCGACGCGATCGCCAAGGGCGATCGCATTCTGCTGATTGACGACTTGATCGCAACGGGCGGCACGGCGGGTGCCGCCATCGATCTCATCCGCAAGTCTGGCGGCGAGGTGGTTTCAGCAGCTTTCGTGATTGACCTGCCTGACTTGGGCGGCGCCGAAAAACTCCGTGCCAAGGGCGTCAAGATTCACACGCTCGTTGGCTTTGAGGGGCATTGAGTTGTAAATACCGGTGCTGATCGTAACTTTCCTTCTCCCCCTGCGGGAGAAGGTGGCGCGGAGCGCCGGATGAGGGGTTGCTCTGAACTATCAGGTTGGATCGGAGCGACCCCTCACCCGCCCTATCGGGCACCCTCTCCCACAGGGGGAGAGGGGAAATTTTATCACCCTAGGTGTTGAACCTGAAGTGCATCACGTCACCATCGGCCACCACATAGTCCTTGCCTTCAAGGCGGAACTTGCCTGCCAGTTTCGCCCCGGCTTCGCCCTTGCCTGATACATAGTCATCATAGGCAATGGTTTCGGAACGAATGAAGCCCTTTTCGAAATCGGTGTGGATCACGCCGGCGGCGGCTGGCGCTTTGGTGCCTCTGGTAATCGTCCAGGCGCGGGCTTCTTTCGGGCCTACGGTGAAATAGGTGTTCAGGCCAAGAAGCTCATAGCCCGCGCGGATCACCCGGTTAAGGCCAGGTTCCGAAAGGCCAACGGCATCCAGAAAATCCTTCTGATCGGCCAGCGCCATTACGGCAATCTCGCT
The DNA here is from genome assembly GCA_031424315.1 of Aestuariivirga sp. GTDB lineage: Bacteria > Pseudomonadota > Alphaproteobacteria > Rhizobiales > Aestuariivirgaceae > Aestuariivirga. The sequence continues at coordinate 22,263 of JANPHF010000150.1, read as the reverse complement.
TTCGATTTTCGCCGAAACCACCACGGCCACATTGCCTTCGGTTTTGGCAAAGGCCTTCACGCGGTCTGAAAACGCATTGCCTTTGTCGGCGCTCGCTTCCTCGACATTGCAGACATAGAGAACGGGCTTCGAAGACAAAAGGCCAAGGCCTTGAAACAGTTTTTCCTCATCGGCCGTGCGCTCGACCAGCCGCGCCGGCTCGCCTTCGCGCAGCAGCACAAGCGCGCGCAGCATAAGGTCTGAGAGTTCCTTGGCATCCTTGTCGCCCTGCTTGCCCTTCTTCTCCAAGGGGGGCTGTCGTTTTTCAAGGCTATCCAAATCGGCCAGCATTAATTCGGTTTCGATGGTTTCAATATCGGCCAGTGGATCAATCTTGCCGCTCACATGAGTGATGTCGCCATCCTCAAAACAACGCACCACATGGGCAATGGCGTCCGTCTCACGGATATTGGCGAGGAACTGGTTGCCGAGGCCTTCGCCCTTGGATGCACCCTTTACCAAGCCTGCGATGTCTACAAACGTCAACCGCGTGGGGATGATCTGCTGGCTGCCTGCAATCTGCGCCAGCACATCCAACCGGGGATCAGGCACGCCTACATCACCCACATTGGGTTCAATGGTGCAGAACGGATAATTCGCCGCCTGTGCCGCCGATGTCTGCGTGAGCGCATTGAACAAGGTGGACTTGCCAACGTTGGGAAGCCCCACAATGCCGCATTTGAAACCCATGAAAGAAAACTCCGGAAAATCTGTTGCCGCCTCATAGAGGCAGGGCGGTGCAAATGCAAAGCCTACTCCGGCTTCACCCCATTCGGCCGAGGCGGGTTCACCACCATGGCAACCTTGCTTTGGAACTTCTCATCCTGCCCCGCTGCCAGCATGTCCACATTGTCGGCCACGGCATCCAGCAATGTCACCAGCCAGTCCTTGTCTTCCTTGGCGAAATTGCCCAATACATGCGGCTGCACGAATTTCTTCTCGCCGGGGTGGCCAATGCCAAGGCGCACGCGCTTGAACTCCGGCGTGATATGCGCGGCGATGGAGCGAATGCCATTGTGCCCCGCCGCTCCACCACCCAGGCGCACACGGCACTTGCCAGGCTCCAGATCCAGTTCATCGTAAAACACATAGACCTGTGTGAGCGGAATATCGTGGAAGCGCACCGCTTCACCCACGCTGCGACCGCTTTCATTCATGAAGGTTTGCGGCTTGAGCAACAGCACTTTCTCACCGCCCAACGTGCCTTCGGATAAGGCGCCATGAAACTTCTTCTTCCACGGTCCAAAGCCGTGGGCGCCGTGAATCACATCCACCGCCATGAAGCCGATATTGTGCCGGTTGGAGGCATATTGCGCGCCTGGATTGCCAAGGCCAGCAAACAGAATCATCAGATTTTCCCATGGCAGGCATTGAGTTTGGTCGCGCCGCTATAGGTCATGCGCTTGCGTGAGGCAAGCAACCCCGCCCCGGCTTCCTTCACCACTTCACCGATTTGTGATCGCGCAAACCCGCTCTCCAATAGCATCTGAGCTTGACAACTTACACTGTAAGGTTATGACTCGCAATTAGCCTTACGGCGTAAGGTAATACATTCGAACCCCAAGGAGACGAACATGAAGACCTTCACCCTCAAGACCATCCTCACCGCCACTTGCATTCTATCCGCCACCGCCCTCGCACAAGCGGGCAACATCAGCCCCGAACGCAAGGCGATCTATGACGACATCACCAAAACCTTTGGCGCTGTGCCCACTTTCATCACCCAGCTCCCTGATGCTGGCCTTGCTGGCTACTGGCAGGTTGAGAAAAGCCTCGAGCTCTCTGAAAACAGTGCCTTGCCGCCCAAAACCAAGGCGCTCATCTCGTTGGCCGTAGCCGCACAGATTCCTTGCCAATATTGCATCGAGGCAGACACCGCCACTGCCAAGCACCTAGGCGCGAGCGATGCCGAAATCGGCGAGGCTGTATCCATGGCCGCCCTCACCCGCTATTCCAGCACGGTGCTGAATGGGTTGCAGGCTGACCCGCCCACCTTCCGCAAGGAAATGGGCGTGCAGTAAAGCAGCTTCTCATGGTTGCGCGGCCCAAGCGACTCCGGCAAACAGGCGCCATGGCAAAACCTGGCCGTAAGGCGCTTCCGCGCCGCCCGCTCACTGCCGACATGATCGCCCGCCAGGCTTTGGCTCTTGCCGATGCTGGCGGGCTTGAGAATTTCAGCTTCCGCCACTTGGCCAAGGAACTGAAATGCGAGGCCATGAGCATCTATCACTACTATCCCAGCAAGGCTCATCTGCTGGATGCCATGGTCGTGCTCTGCTTGAGCGAACTCGAATTCATCGGATCAGAGCGGCCCTGGCAAGAGCGGATCACCCATTTGACTCGGAGCTATCGCAAGATGGCGCTGAACCACCCCGGGTTCTATCCATTTCTTGCGATCTATCGCATGAACTCGCAAGCAGGCCTCACAGCGCTCGAGAGCGTCGTCTCGGTTTTTCATGACATGGGCTTGAGTGCGGAAGGCCAGGCGCGCTGCTTCCGTATCTTCGGCTATTATCTCACCGGCGCCTGCCTTGATGAAACCATCGGCTATGTGAAGGGCCCATCAGCCGCAGAGCCCGTGCCTCAGGCGCAAGCCGCGCAGCAATTCCCCACCATTATGGGCATTGGCAAATGGTTTGCGCGTGAACATCACCAAGCCACCTTTGAAAAGGGCCTCGAAGTGATGATTGCGGGCATCGCAGGAACTCTGGCTCAGGAAAAAAACAAAACGACGGGCTCATAGGCCCGCCGTTCGCTAACAGGAAATTATCCTGAAATTACTTCTTCTTCGGGGCAGCAGCGGCGGCAGCAGGTGCTGCACCCTTGGCCGGAGCAGCTGCGGCACCCTTTGCGCCAGCGGCCGGAGCGGCGGCGGCAGCAGCCGGAGCCTTCTGGGCTGAGGCTGGAACTTCTGCAGCAACGGGAGCTTCCGCTACCACTTCTTCTTCCTTGGCCTGGGCCGTCACGGCGCACAGCGTCACGTCTTCACGCGACGCGCTGGTCACACGGTCCGGCAGCTTGATCTGCGACAAGTGGACAGATTGGTTCACTTGCATGCCGGTCAAATCCACCACGATATCTTCGGGGATGAAGTCGGCCGGGCAGTAGAGCGAAACTGAGTGCGAAACGATGTTGAGCACAGCGCCGGCCTTGAGGGCGGGCGAGGCTTCCTGGTTCTTGAAATGAACCGGCACGTCAACGGCGATGCGGGCATCCTTGCCAAGGCGCAGGAAATCCACATGGGTGATGCGGTCCTTCACCGGGTCAAACTGGATGTCGCGCGGAATGGCGCGGATGGTGGCGCCCTCCACTTCCAGATCCACCAGCGTGGAAAGGAAGCGGCCGGTATTCACATGCGGCTCCAGCGCCAGATAGGTGAATGAAACGATTTGCGGGTCCTTCTTGTCGCCATAGACGACACCAGGAACGAGACCCTCACGACGAACTGCGCGAGCGGCCCCCTTGCCTGCCCGGCCGCGGGTTGCGGCCTTGATATTCACGATTTTAGACATTTAACTTCTCCAAATGACAAAGCCCGTCCCGCAAAAGTTGGAGACTTTTGCGAACAGGACTGGCTTCAGGTATCTCCCGACCTCCCTCCAGGGGTGGACGACGTCGGGCAGCCGGGGCCTATAGGGGAAATGGCCGGGAATGGCAAGGCGGGGTCTAAATCAGGATTTATCGCCGGGGGCAAATCCCGTTGACGATCGGTGCAAGCCTAACTTCACCTTAATTCCAACCGAAAATCCGGCAACTTGTGCCAATTGGCTTGGTCCAATTTGTTTGGCAGTCGCTCTTGCATTCTGAGAGGCTCACAGTGACGCGAAAAACTGCACTCAATCACGCGTGGAACCTTCTGATCGGAAATGCCGCCATTGTTGTTAACATGCACATGGATAAGTCGCAAAGGAAACGCATCTAGGAATGAAACGATCCGTTCGAGATCTAAATGAACGTCGTGAAATTCAATCGCCAAGCCTGAAAGGCGGGGAGCCAACTCCAGTAAATCAGCCAGTTGCCCATATTCGCTGCCTTCAATGTCCATCTTGACAAAGATCGGTTGCGTAGTTTGCGGCACATACTCATCCACAATATTGCAAAGGTTCTTGCCGCCGAGCATTTCTGTACCAACATAGAGCCGCAAATGCTGGCGCTGGCCGGAATAGAACCTCCGATAGGAACGATAAACACTCCAATGCCAGAACAATTTCCACGGACGCTTGAATGCCTTTCGCACTTGTTCCTGAAAGTATTCGGGCCCAACCGATCCGTCTAAAGCGACGAGAGGGGCATGAGTGACGGCACAGAATTCCTCTTCGAAAGACCAGTCTTCATTGACACCGCAACTCACCAGAAATTTGGCTTCAGTGATTGACTTCCGCTCTACAACATAGCCACCGTCTGTTACTGCACCCATACGTGTCAGATTTTTGCATTCAAACGGCCGAAGTGCCTCCGGCAAAACAGCCACGCCGCCATCCGGCGCCACCTTCTTTTCATTGAACATGTCGAGCAGCCTCTTTCACCAGTGCCAAGCCTCCATGCGTGGCCGCCAGACAATTTGCAAGTGAGGTGGAAAAGTCATCCCAAGTTCGAAGCTGCAGTCGGTTAACGCCTTGCCCGGGTTGCCTCCCCAAACTTGGATCAACGCAAAAACTGGACAAAGCTTCGACCACTTTTCTTGGGTTGGCAGGATCAACATACTCGACAAATTCCCCACCCACTTCCGGCAACGAGGTCGCATTTGAACACAAGACTGGCTTGCCAAACCAGAGACTTTCCCCCACAGGCAAGCCCCAACCCTCATAGGCGCTCAAAAAAATCGTAAAGCGGCAGTTTTCATAAAGCCATTTCAACCCCTCGTCGTCGCAGCCTTGCAAATGCAGAATGGAGGGTGTTTTGCGAATGGTGCGGCGCAATCTGGCCCTCCACAAAATGTTGTGGCTGGTGTAGCCGCCAACGATCACAAGGGTTGGCATTGGCGTGTGCCGCTTTGCCACTTCCCGCCAAGCGGCAACCGCCAAATGCGGGTTCTTGCGCGACTCAAGTGAACCCACCATCAGGGCAAATCCCTGCCCCACAAGTTCTTCAGCACCTTTGGGCAATTGGCTCGCGCGAATGATTGAATGTGCAGCACCTGCGCGCGCAAAAATCTCGTCAGTGGTCAAGAATTCATGAGGTAGTTTAAGCACCGTAGCCGGCTTGACGGCCATTGGCGTAGGAAAATGCCTGTACAAGTCGGCGAGGCTAAAGTCCGAATTGGTCAAAACCACATCAGCCGCAACTATAGCATCGCCGACAAATCTCCGAAATTTGCGCACCCAAGACCCCGCATAAAGTTGCGGTAAAGCCAGGGGAATGACATCATGGATAAAACGCAACACTCGCGCTGAACCGAACGTGGAACGCGTCGCAGCCAAAGCTGTGACATTGTCATTCCAAAAATACTCCGTCAACAAGACTTGGTCTCCCAAGGTGAATTGTGCGGGCCGCAGCGCTGGCTGGTCCTGGCCCCTGTTGCGAAGAAAATCGGTAACGCTACATGTGCCATAGTTTCTTGTCTTGGGGTCAAACAACAACACGGCCACACGTTCTTCACCGTTCAAGGATTTCAGTCCCACCAGGCTATTGAGCGTTAGCCTCTGGATGCCGGAAAGAGGCTTCCTCTCTCGCAAAAAAACGTGCAAATGCGATGCATCAACATAAATCATGACGCCGAACCTAGCATAATTCTATTGCCTGAAAACAAAGATGCCTACGAAAGCCCCGTCCACGCTCATCACCTCCGCCCCCCACGTGCCCATGCCTTTGGGCGGGCTGGTTCATCGCGTGGTTCCGGCTGCGCTGAACCTTGCAACTCTTCCCCTGAGGCGCGCAGAAATCGCACAAAGCAGAAAGCAATTGGGTGCGTTCGAGCTGCAACTCAAGGCATTAAGCCATAGGCATGACCCGAATGGCGGCCTCTCCATTCCGCCCATTTTGCACTTCGTCTATGGCCTGAAGAAGCGCGAGTTCTTTCCCTATTATGCCAAGATGGCCGTTTTGTCCGCGCTGCACCACAATCCTGGTTGGCGTGTAATCTTCCATTTGCGTGAAGAGCCCTTCGGCCCACATTGGGAAAGCCTGAAACCAAGCCTGACCCTAAATCCGGTGCCCGATCTTCAATACTATGGCATCGCACCTTTGAAGCACCACGCACATAAAGCCGACATTGTTCGCCTCTTGGCGCTGCAGCAAATGGGGGGCGCCTATCTTGATATTGACACCATCACTCAAAAATCCTTTTTACCCCTGCAGTCGGAAAATTTTGTCATGGGTATCCAGCCTGCCTTGCCCGGCCAACCCGGCGGGCTTTGCAACGCCATCATGCTGGCTCAGCCACAAGCCGCTTTCCTTTCGCTTTGGCTCAAGCAACATGAACACTTCCGCTCACGGGGCACCGACTGGCTTTGGGATTTCATGAGTGTGAAAACACCCGCGCGGCTAGCATGCAAATTCCCTTCACTTATTACTGTGTTAAAGCCCCAAGCCTTTTTTGACCCCTTGTGGGATACCGTGGAGGACGTACTATTTTCAGAAACCGCGCCAATAGGTGCTCGGCCCAACTTTGCGTTTCACCTTTGGAACAACATGATCAGTTCCAAACTCGATTCGATTGATAGTACCTTTATCAGGCACTCCAATTCCCTCTACGCGCAAATCGCCCGCCCTGTTGCGTTAGCCGCAGGCGAAATCTAAACACCTTCCATGCCGCAACCCCCCTTTAGCATCATGGTTCCTGTGTTCGAAGAGACAGATGCCCTGGCCTTTTTAAATTTCTATTTTTCTGAATTGGCGGTCGAACCCATATATGCTCTCGACTCCAAGCGCGCCCATCGCCGCACTGAGGTTGAAACGATTCTGGGACGTTGCGTTGTCATTTACGAGAACCCGGGCAACTGCATCGAAGCTTCCTATCAGAACCTCGCGGCACTTTCACCGACACCATGGGTATTGCGCGTCGACTGCGACGAGGTACCGAACCTCGCCATGCTTGAGTATTGCCGTCGTTTTGTTCAGCGCCCAACCGACAGTTACTGTGGTTTCGACAGGGATGATCTGATCTGGCGGGGCAATCATTTCGAGCGCATGCAATATGCGCCACTGTTTGTGGATACACAGTTCCGCTTGTTCAATCGCGCGAAAGTGCAATTCATCAGCCGCATCCACACACCCGGCTTTCACGTGCCCAAATGGAAGCTGCCTTTTCTGCCCGCTTGGAATGCCCCACGCGCGGCACGCATCTATCACCTTCAGCGCGTCTTCATCACTGCGCAACAACGCGCTGAAAAGCTCGCCCGCTACAATGCGGCAGGCCAGCAACAGCAATTCAACACCTGGCTCGCAAGGCCTGATGAAAGCTTCAAATGGCGCAGTTTCAATGATGAACCGTTCACCCGGCTGTTCGCGCAGTGGAAAGTTGCGTATCACAAATGAAAACCGCCATTGTCACTTGCGTGAATGAAAACTGGCTGGCACCTGCTTGTGTCACCCTGCTCTCAGTTTCGCGCCACCTCGGCGCGGTCAAAGCTGATCTCATCATCGTGGTTGATAGCCTCACCGATCAAGCCCGCCGCGATGTGAAGGAGTTTGAAACACGTCACGGTATCACAATCAACATGCATATCAGCAAGCCACAGGGCTTTTCAAACCTTGACCCGCATCGATATTCCAACGCCACATTCCTGCGCCTTTGCCTGCCACAAATCATTTCGGAAGAATATCAGCGTGTTCTCTATCTTGACAGCGATATCCTAGCCTTGGCTGATATTGCGCCACTCTTGTGCATCGATCTCAACGGCAAAAGTCTCGGTGCGGTGCCGGAGGTGAAAATGGTGGCAGGGCGCGGCATCCTAACAGACAGGCATCGGCGCAAGCTTGGCCTTTCCGAGGCCTCTGACTATTTCAACGCAGGAGTGCTTCTGTTCGATTGGCAACAAACCCTGGCAGATCGAATGTTGATAAAGGCCAGCGCTTTGTTGCGCTCAGGCCGAGACTTTAAGTTCTTCGATCAAGATGCTTTGAATCTGGCCTATCTAAACCAGTGGCAGTCCCTGCCCCTCAAATGGAATGTTGAGCAATCCGCGGCATGTTATCTTAACGTTGAACCCGCGCTGCGCCATTTCAATCATGCCGCCAAACCCTGGGACTGGCCAAGCATTATGGGCTACGCCCAACATCATCAATACTATGTCGACGCGCTAAAAGGCCTGGCCCTTCAGAGATTCTTGCACAAGCCAAAGCGCGGCAACCCTGCCTTGGCACGTATCGAATATAACTTCCGAAAGGCCTCACTGCACCAGCGCAGATTCTTGCGCAAACGCTATGCGCATCTCTTGTGATCACGCAAACCCCGGGAAGAAATCCGTCTTGATCCGGCTCCTGGCAATGCCCAACTCGCGCAGCACCTGTTCAAACTTCACCACCATGCTGCGCGGGCCTGAGATATAGAAGAGCCGCTCGGCATAGTCCGGCATCTCGCGCATGATCAAATCGGCGTCAATGAAACCGGGGTGGAAATTGGTTTCGTTGTGATTCGCCTCGGCCACGGCATAGACCGTGCGAAGGCCAATTTCATTCTCGGCGCGGTTGAACACGTCCACATACGCAATTTCGCTGGCCCTGTTGTTACCATAGAACAGCGTCACCGGCCGCGTGTCGCCCACATCCATCATGTGCTGGATCATGGAACGGAACGGCGTCACACCAATGCCGCCGGCAATGAAAGCAAATTTCTCATCTGCCTCCGGCAAGGTGAATTCGCCCGCCAATTGCGCGCCGTAAATCACATCGCCCGGCTTCATCGCCAGCATGGTTTGCTTATAGGCCGAAGGCTGCGGATAGAATTTCACACCCAGGCGCACGCGCTTTTCAGCAGGAGAAGACGCGATGGTGAATGTGCGGCGATTGCCACGGTCATCGGCCCGATGCGTGTGCATTGTCCAATCCAGATATTGCCCCGGCTTATGCTCAACCGGGCGGTGGGTGTGGAACACATAGTCATAGCAACCATGCGCAGTTTTCTCGATGCGCTCCAGCGTCAGCTTGAAACGGTATTTCGGATTGATCAGCCAGGCGAGCACATTCCCAAGGAGCAGCGCGGCTTCCGTAGTGAAATAGAAATAGTCGCCGATATGCGCCGCCGGTGAAGACAGTGCGCCGACCAGCGCACCAAAGGCCAGCGACGGCCACTTGGCGGCAGGCGCCGTCATGGGCTCGGTCAGCATCGCAAAGCCTGCGAACAGCAATGGTGAAGACAGGAACGTCTGGCTCAGCAAATCGCCATACATGTCGGGCGTGGCGGTCAAAAGCGTCATGGCGAGATAGGTCACCACGTAAACCGCAAACATCTCAAAGCGCTGCACCTTGCGCAGGATCAACAGGCCGCCGAAAACGACAATCGGCAACAGCCACACCGTGCCGCCTACCCACCACGTGGCAGGTGCATCAACAGCATAGGCTGAAACCAGCACGCCGAAGGCCACGGGGTTGAAGATGTGCTTGCGGTAAATCGCGAGCAGGAACTTGGACGCAATGCCTGCAACGGAAGCCACAATCAGCCCCAGCATCGCCTTGCCGTCACCCGCCGCCACAGGCTGCATGATGAGGGCCACAATGCCAGCCGTGATCCAAACTGATTCCGTATTGGCGGGGATGCGGAAAGCAAAAGCCAACGCCCTGTTGGCGAGCCAGCAAACCGCTGTGATCAGCGCAACAGAAAAAGCCAGCTGTGCCGGATCATGCTGCGCAAGGCCCAACAAACCAAGACCAAAGTCCGTCGCCAACAGCGCACCCAGATAGTAGAGCACAAGGCGGTACATGGTGATGTGGTTGAGCAGGCCGTCAACCGGCTTCAAAATCTTGTCCATCATGAAATCACATAGTCCTGAAAGTTAGAGGTTTGCGTGGCCAGCCCACGCGCGTTCACTTGGTAGGCTTCGAAGCCTGGCAGGCCTTCGATGAAATAAATGCCGTCTGCACCCATGGCGAATGCAGCGGTTGCAAAGCGGTCAGCCTCCAGCACATCAGGTCCGATCACGGTTATAGAGAGAATGTCGGAAAGCGTGTCCATCGGCACGTGCGGGTTCCACACATGCGCCCCACGCACATACGAGCCCGAGGTGGCCATGCCGGCCCCACGCGGCGCCACCACCTTGATGATCTCTGACATTTGGAAAGGGCTGCGAATACCCACGCGCCAGTCTTCACCATCTTCGTTCTTTCCACGCGCCTGAATATCGCCGCCGGCATCAACAAAAAAGTTGAGACAACCTTCGCTGTCAAGCAATTCAGCCGCCTTCTTGATCGCCCAGCCCTTCACAATGCCGGAAGGGTCAATGAGGCCATCTGCGCGTTTCACGTCGAAAAAACCTTCGCTCTCATCTGCCGTAGCGTGGGCCAGTGCGAACACTTCTTTCATGTCGTCGCTGAAATGCGCCTCCGTGATTTCGCGGCGGTTAAAGCGCATGATCTCGCTGTCAGCACGATAGGTGGAAAATCGCGCATCCACCGACTCAAACAAGTCAAACACCCGCGCCATCGTCTCCGTTGAAATGGCGTCGATCACTTCTACCGTGATGGGCATACCCATGATGATGCGGGTGTCGCGCATGATTACTTGGCGGACAACGCCAGTGCATCCGCCAGCGATCGGATATAGGCGCGGCTGGTGAGGGTTGCGCCGGAGATGATGTTGATGCGGGCACTCTGCGCCTGCACCACTTCTTGCTTCAGATAGGGCAGCGCCTGGCGGTTGATCGAAACACTGGTGCGGCGGTGATCGGGAAACTGCGTGGCCTGGGCATCAACAACCTTGCCACCTGAGACAGTGATCTCAACAGACACAGGGCCGAAATAGGCGTCATAGGTGCCGCCATCGAAGGTGCCGTCATGGAGAACAGCACCGGCTTTCGCCTGCGGCGCCATCAAGGCAGCAGCGCCCCCCAAACCTAATCCCAGTCGTTTCAGAAACTTCATGGTTAGTCCTTTCGTTTGGCGAAGAACTAAACCGCGTCATTTTCAAAACTGTGGCGCAAGATTTACAAACTGGTGAGGTTATGCCTCATTACGCAATTGTAAGAGGTGAAGAATGTGCTAATTTTTCAAGCGGTAACCGGTGCGGAAGATCCAGTAAACACCCGTGAGGCAGGCCAGCATGAACATGATGGTCATGCCCAGCGCAACGCCCAGGCTCACATCCGAAACCTCATAGAAGGCCCAGCGGAACCCACTGATCAGATAGACCACCGGATTGAAATAACTCACCCCCTGCCAAAACGGCGGCAACACCTTGATCGAGTAAAAGCTGCCGCCCAGGAAGGTCAGCGGAGTCACGATCAGCAATGGAATGATCTGCAGCTTCTCAAACCCATCAGCCCAAAGCCCGATAATGAATCCGAACAGCGAGAAGGTGAAACCCGTAAGCACCAGGAACAGCAGCATCCAGAAGGGATGCATGATGCGCACGTCAACAAAGAGGAAACTCGTGGCTAAGATGACGAGCCCGATCAGGATTGACTTTGCTGCGGCCGCACCCACAAAGCCCAGCACCATTTCCAAAGATGAAACAGGGGCGGAGAGATATTCATAAATCGTGCCCGAGAATTTCGGAAAATAGATGCCGAAGCTAGCGTTAGAAATGCTCTGCCCCAACAGCGCCAGCATGATCATGCCGGGCACAATGAAAGCGCCATAAGACACGCCCTCGATCTGCGTGATGCGCCCACCAATGGCCGAACCAAACACCACAAAATACAGCGTCGTGGAGATCACCGGCGAAATAAGCGATTGAAACAGAGTGCGGAAGAAGCGCCGCATTTCATAAATGAATATGGCAGATACACCGAGAAGGTTCATGGCTTCACCAAACCGAGGAAGATTTCTTCAAGCGAACTCTGCTGTGTGGAAAGATCGGTGTAGTTGATCTTGGCTGCCGCAAGCCCGGAAAGCAATTTGGCCACATCAGGCCGCTCGTGTTTTGAATCATAGGAATAGGCCAGTTGCCCGCCGCTCTGCCCCAGGGCAAAGCCCATGTCAGATACTTTCTTGGGCAGCCTCTCCAGCGGCTTCTCCAGCGCGATGAGCAGGCGCTTCTGCCCCATCTTGTCCATCAGCGCTTGCTTTTTCTCAACGAGAATGAGCTCGCCCTTGTTGATCACGCCCACACGGTCGGCCATCTCTTCGGCTTCTTCAATGTAATGCGTGGTGAGGATGATAGTCACGCCATTGGCGCGCAATTCTCGCACCACATTCCACATGTCCTTGCGAAGCTCCACGTCCACACCCGCCGTGGGCTCATCCAGAAACAACACGGTCGGCTCATGCGCCAGCGCTTTGGCAATCAGCACACGCCGCTTCATGCCGCCAGACAGCGTCATGATCTTCGCATCTTTCTTGTCCCAGAGTGAAAGCTGCCTCAGCACCTTTTCGAGGTGCGCGTCATCGCGCGGTTTGCCAAACAGCTGGCGTGAAAATGAAATCGTGGCCCACACAGTATCAAAAATCGCCAGTGAAAGTTCCTGCGGCACCAGCCCGATCATCTGGCGCGTGGCGCGAAATTCGCGTTCATTGTCATGCCCGCCCACCAGCACATGGCCGGTAGACTTGGTCACAATGCCGCAAATGATGGAAATCAACGTGGTCTTGCCCGCCCCATTGGGCCCGAGCAGTGCAAAGATCTCACCCTTCTCGATATCGAGATTGATGTTCTTGAGGGCAGAAAAGCCGGTGGCATAGGTCTTGGACAGACCCGAGACGGAAAGAATTGGGGGCATTGGGTTTATATAGGACTTGATTGTGAAAGTCACAAGTGCGACTGCTAAAGACACCTAATGACACCCATATGAAAGTATGGCAATATTGAATCGTGCCAACGGACGAACCGAGCTTTGAATGGGATGAGCGGAAAAACGCCGCAAATTTGGCGAAACATAAGGTTTCGTTTGAGGAGGCACAATTGGCCTTTAGCGACCCTTACCGCGTGATTTTGAAGAATGTTAAACATAGCGCCAATGAGGAGAGGTTCTATTGTATCGGTTGGACGCAAAAAGGCATTTGCACCGTTCGTTATACTTTGAGGGGCCAGACGATCAGGATCATCGGCGCCGGCTACTGGCGCGAAGGAAGGAAAGTATATGAAGCGTCATCAAGTTGAATATACATCAGGTCGACTGGGCAAATTGGTTCGTGTCGAGGACAATTTGCCGAAGCCATCGGAACTTGTTTTTCGTGAGGAAAAGGTTAAAATTACTCTGAGCCTATCGCGAAGCAGCGTTGAATATTTTAAGCGCGAAGCCAAGCGTCAGCGTGTGCCCTATCAGCGCATGATCCGCGCTTTGGTGGACAAATACGCCGCGCGCGCTGGCAAATGATGTATTCGAAAGAGGGCTAATTACGACCTGTCGTGCGCAATTCTGAAAAGGCCTCGAGTTACCAAAACGCAAGCCATGAAAAGAAAAATCGCAAACCAAAACATTGTTGGCACGCGGCGTTGGAGTGCATTTGCCAGTTCAAATTCAGATGGGTCGGTCGGATTGTACTTTATTCCTACATCCATCCCAGCGCTGAGGGAAATTGCCTCGTGGTTTTCATCAAAGAATTTGTAAATTTGCAGCCTGCCGTCCGCAATCACAAATGTCAACGTTCCCCTCGAACCCGAAGGCTGCATATCGTTTCTAGGATCCGGACAGTCTGAACTGAGATAACTCGACCTGCCATTATGCTTGCAGAGAGGAATTACTTCTTCGATGTGTGCGATAGTAAAGCGCCAAGCGGAATCATGGTACCAATCGCCGATCGCCATAAAAAACGAAATCAGAGATGTCAAACCAAGAACAACGGCTACGCCTATTAGCTTAAAATTGACTCTTTCCATTCGGAACCGATCGTAGCAAGGACCAATTCTGTCGCCGTCCAACAGTTCTCTACTCAAACAGGCTCGAAACACTCTCTTCCCTGCTGGTGCGGCCGATGGCTTCGCCAAGCAGCGGGGCGACCGAGATCACCCGGATGTTCTTGGCCACGCGCACGGCCTCGGTGGGCTGGATCGAGTCCGTGATCACCAGGTTCTTCAATTTCGATGAGGTGATGCGCGAAACAGCACCTCCGGAAAGCACACCGTGCGTGATATAGGCCGTCACGTCCTTGGCGCCTTTGGCCAACAAGGCCTCCCCAGCGTTCACCAACGTGCCGCCAGAGTCCACGATATCGTCGATCAGGATGCAGCTCTTGCCTGTCACATCGCCGATGATGTTCATTACTTCGGACTCGCCCGCACGTTCGCGGCGTTTGTCAACGATTGCCAGCGGCACGTCGAGGCGCTTGGCCAGCGCACGTGCGCGCACCACGCCACCGACGTCTGGCGAAACCACGATGGTGTTGGCGATGTCCATGTGCTGCTTGATGTCACGCACAAACACCGGGCCGGAAAACAGATTGTCGGTGGGAATATCAAAGAAACCCTGGATTTGCCCGGCGTGAAGATCAATGGTCAACACGCGGTCGGCGCCGGCACGGGTGATGATATTAGCGACGAGCTTAGAGGAGATCGGCGTGCGAGGGCCGGGCTTGCGGTCTTGGCGCGCATAGCCAAAGTAAGGGATCACGGCGGTGATGCGCTTGGCTGATGAGCGGCGCAGCGCGTCGATGATGATCAACAATTCCATCAAATGGTCATTGGCTGGAAAGGAGGTGGACTGGATGATGAACATGTCCTGCCCGCGGACGTTTTCCTGGATCTCAACAAACACTTCCATGTCGTTGAAGCGCTTCACAACCGCCTTCACCAAGGGCAAGCCGAGATAGGCACCAATCGCTTCCGTCAGTGGCCTGTTGGAATTCCCCGAAATGATTTTCATCATGGACTGCGCCACCCTGCCTGTTTGGCGGTGCTATAACAATTGGATAGCAGCCATGCCAGCGGCAAATTGGCCTGTTGAAGAATTCCTTAGACACTGCAATTCGGCCCTCTCCCCTTGCGGGAGAGGGGGAACCATTGCGTTAGCAATGGTGGGTGAGGGGTCGCGCTGAACGATAAATGGAAAAATCGGAGCGACCCCTCATCCGGCCTTCGGCCACCTTCTCCCGCAAGGGGAGAAGGGTCATTGAGCCTATTCAACGATATTGCCCGATCAGCTTGAAAATACCCTCAGCTGCGGCTTGGGTTGCATAATCCGCCGATTGCCCCCAGGAGGCATCAAGCGAATGAGCAGGAACCTGGTTGGCCTGGCTCACATGGCCCAAATCCTTGCCCTTGGGTGAAACCACGTCCCAATCCAGCTTGACGGTTTGTTGTGGCCCGGCAGCCGGGTCAAGTGCCACTCTGCCCTGAATGGTCAAAGCATCCTTGCGCGGCTTGTCCAATACGGGCCATCCCGCCTGTTTCAATACCTTGCGCATCGCGGCTGTCAGTTCGCGGTTGCCCTGAGGTGAAGCACCAATCACAGGAAGAAGCGCAACGGCTTTGATGGCTGTAGCATCAGCCGCTGGCGCCGCAGCCTTTGGCGCTTCAGGCGGCGGCGCGGGTGCAGCTTGCGCCACTTGCGCGCCGTCAGCAGGCGCTGGCACCTGCCCGCCCATCAGAAGCGGATGCGGATTGGGCCCATTCAACGTTTCAAGATCAAGATCCTTCTCGGCGCCCGGCCCCGCCTTCACCATGGCCTCCCAGGGCGGATGGATGAGGGATTGATCGGTGACGGCTTCTGGCTCCGGCTTTTCGAGCAGCGTGGTTTTGGGCGCGCAGGCGGAGAGCAGAGCCAGCACAGTGAAGACGAGGATGCATTGGAACCGCACGTCTTCAGCCTTTCAATGCAATAGCTGAGAGTAGGCGGCCATAGTCCTGCTCACCGCGATGCGTGGCGCGGCGGTAGGAGTAGAAGCGCTGCTCATCCGCATAGGTGCATAGGCCCATGTCCACCGCCTGCCCCACTTTCAATGCAATCAACTGATCCACCAAAAACCGTGGTAGATCAAACATATGGTGGCGATCATTGACAGAGGGGATGAAGTAATTTGAATGCTCCGGGTCAGCCGCCAAAAAAGGCGCTGGAAACTCTGGCCCCACTTCATAGGCCATCTGCGAAATCGTTGGGCCGAGCACCACAACAATTTGCTCTCGCTTCGCCCCCAGCTTCTCCATCGCCTCCACGGTGGTCCGCCAAACACCATTGAGCGCGCCCTTCCATCCAGCATGCGCCGCGCCAATGACGCCTGCTTCCGCGTCGGCAAACAGCAGCGGCCCGCAATCGGCCGTGAGCACACCCAGCGCCAAGCCGGGCGTGTTGGTCACTAGCGCGTCCACCTTGGGCCGCTCTGCCAAGGGCCCGTTCACCACCGCCACATCCGTGCCATGCACCTGATAGCCACTCACCAGATGGTCCGCCGCCAAACCCAACGCCAAAGCCGCCTTGGCACGGTTCTTCTTCACCACCTCGATGTCATCGCCACTGCCCAGCCCAGCATTCATCGAAGCAAAAATGCCTGTCGAAAAGCCGCCCTCACGCGTGAAAAAGCCATGGGCGATGTTGGGCAGTTCAAGTTGGCGCGCTGTTATCATGGGGCCTCGAAGGGATAGATCGGCTGCCGCAGCCTTTGCGCCACGGACAACACCTTAAACAAGCTGCCCATCTCTTTGTCATCAACGAGGCGGCGCGCACCCCCTATGAAATCCATGCGGGGCTTGCCGTCAAGCTTGGCGGCCAAGGTGGAAAGCCGCGCCTCCAGCCCCATGGCGACCAGAAAGTCACCCTGCGTAAAGGGCTTCAAGACCTCTGTCCCACTCACGGCAAAGGCCGCCGCCAGCGCTTCAAAATCCACATGCGCGGTGAGATCGCTCTCCCCCGGAAATTCAAAAATGTCGCAAGGCTTGTGAGCCTTCAAAGCCTGCAGTGTGTCACCGGCGCCAGATTGGAGATGCCCATAGTCAATCACCAGCCCTGCCCCGCCCAGCGCATTCACCCGCGCGCCCAGGCTTTCAGCAATGGCGAGAGACACGGGCGATGTTTCATGCAATCCGTCTTCGTCATAACCCATCGCTGGCATGGGCCGGATCTGGCTTTCAAGCTCGCCCTGCTCGCTCAGCCCAACGCAGCGCTCATAAGTGCCCGCACCATGTTTGATGATCTGCCGAACAGGCAGTGCATCAAAGAATTCATTGGCCACAAAGACCATCGGCTCCTGCGGCAGGCTTTCAATGGTGTCGTGCCACGTCACCTGCTCACCCAGCTTCTCTTGCTGCATCTTGCGCAGCGCCGGGCTCATCTCCACCAGATGCACCTGCATTGCCGCCTGGAATCCTTCTGCGCGGCGCGTGGCGCGCAAGATATCGGCCATCAGCGTGCCTCGCCCCGGCCCCAGTTCCACCAGCAGGAAGGGCGCTGGTGAACCAATGGCCTCCCATGCTGCCATACACCAGATGCCGAGCAACTCGCCGAAAATCTGGCTGATCTCTGGGGCGGTCGTAAAATCACCCGCCGCCCCAAAAGGATCGCGGTTCATGTAGTAGCCAAACTTCGGATGGCCAAGGCACAGCGCCATGTAGCGGTCGATCGGCAGCTGCCCTTCGGCAGCAATCAATTCTCTCAAGAATTCCTTCATGTGTGCCGCGACCTTAGAAGCAACCACACGCCCACTGCCACCAGCGGCAGCGAATAAATCATGCCCTGCGTGATGAAGCCGAAGTAGTAGCCAATGAAGGAGTCTGGCACGCGAAAGAATTCAACAAATATGCGGGCAAGGCCATACGTCAGCGCATAAATGCCCGAAGCCCGCCCTGGATGGGCCAGCGCCTGATAGCGATGTGTCGCGATGCGAACGAGGATGAAAATCAGCCCACCCTCAAGCGCGGCTTCATAAAGCTGGCTTGGATGCCGGCCTGCTGTGTCTCCCGGAAAAATCACGCCCCAGGGCATGTCGGTATAGCTGCCAAAAAGCTCGGCATTGATGAAATTGGCAAGCCGCCCCAACCCAAGCCCCACGGGCGTGGCCGCTGCACCCAAGTCCAGCATTCGGTCCAGCGTGCCGCCCACCTTGCGGCCATAGAAATAACAGGCCACCACCACGCCCAGAAATCCGCCATGGAACGACATGCCGCCATCCCACACTTTGAAGGTGGAAAGCGGGTCGGCCAAATATTTCATGGGTTGATAGAGCAGCACATAGCCTAACCGTCCGCCGCCGACGACGCCAAGGAACATCCAGACAAACATGTCTTCTACTTGTGTGGGCAACATGGTGGGCTTCCATTTGCCCCAAAGCGCAGGGTTTGAAACCAGCCGCTTGATATACCAGGCCGCAAACACCAGCCCGCCCACATAGGCCAGCCCATACCACTTGATGGTGATTGGGCCCCACGAGATGAGATTGGGCGAGATCGGCGGGAAAGGAATGGCGGCCAGCATCGCCGTTCCTTGCACTGTTTACACCCTGCTTCGCAAGCACTTGAAAGCAGGCGGCGGTGGGACTACCTAACCTCACAACAACGGAGTTTGCCGCCATGCCCGCCACCAATTCACGCTTTTTCGATGAGCTTGCCAAGCTGATGACAGGCGCTGCCGGGGCCGCTCAAAACGTGCGCAAGGAAATCGACACCATCGTGCAGACACAGGTTGAGCGCGTGCTCAACAACCTGAATGTGGTGAAGCGCGAAGATTTCGACGTGGTGAAAGACATGGCCGAAAAGGCCCGCAGCGAGAACGCCAAGCTTGATGCCCGCCTCACCGAGCTTGAGAAGAAATTCAACAACTGAGTCGTGCCAGCGATTCGCCCACTCAAATTTGAATCAAATTCTCATGTGGAGGAATCACCTCAGCGCATTGATGTGATGCGCTGGCTTCTCCACATTGCCTTCACGGCTCCGCACGATTCGCAAAGCCGGGGGAATTGAATGGCCGCTACCGCTACAGAACATCGCAATCACAAGAACCCGCTCGACCGGGTGGAACGCCTTGCCGAGTCGCGCGAGTGGCATTTGGACCGCACCAACGACCATGAGGTGGTGATGTTGGTGGGCGGCGGCTGGGCCGATCTCTCGATCTCCCTCACCTGGCGCGATGACATGGAAAGCCTGCATTGTGCCGTCACCCCCGATTTGAAAGTGCCTGAAAAGCGCCGTGAGGAAGTGGCGAGGCTGCTCTCGCTGGTCAACGCGCAACTGTTGCTCGGCCATTTTGATCTCTGGGCCGATGGCTCAGTTTTGTATCGCAATGCCCTGCTGCTCACCGGCCACGCCGAGGCAAATGACGCGCAATGCGAAAGCCTGATTCACCTTGGCCTCAACGCCGTGCAGACCTATTATCCCGCCTTTCAATTTGTGATCTGGGCGGGCCACAGCGCCGAAGAAGCGCTGGACAGCGCGCTGCTTGAGACAATGGGTGAGGCGTGATGATTCCTCTCAAAGGCACTTTGGTTCTGGCTGGCTGCGGCAAGATGGGCGGCGCCATGCTGGAGGGCTGGCTGAAGGCCGGTGTTCCGGCATCGCAGATTGTCGCGCTTGATCCCAAGCCAGCTAGTGAAATGGTTGAACTGCTGAAGCGTAACGGCATCCGCCACAATCCGCCGATCAACGAAATCAACAATGTCGAAGCCCTCGTCGTCGCCGTCAAGCCGCAGGTGATGGCCGATGTTCTGCAGGGCCTTGTGCCGTTGCAGAAATCGAAGCCGCTGGTGCTTTCAATCGCCGCTGGCAAGACCATTGCCACTTTCGAAGCAGCATTCGGCAAAGAAGCAAGTGTCATCCGTGCCATGCCCAACACGCCCGCCGCAATTGGCCGCGGCATCACTGCGCTGGTGGGCAACGCCCATGTCACATCGGCGCAAATGGCATTGGCGGAGGCCCTTCTCGCTTCCACAGGAGAAGTCGTGCGCGTGACCACCGAAGAACAAATTGATTTCGTCACCGCCGTTTCCGGCTCCGGGCCCGCCTATGTGTTCCTGCTGGCCGAAGCGCTGGCGTCAGCGGGTGAAAAGCTGGGCCTCGCACCCGATCTCGCCATGCGCCTCGCGCGGGCTACGGTATCAGGCTCAGGTGAACTGTTGCATCAATCAAGAGATGCTGCCGCCACCCTTCGTCAGAATGTCACTTCGCCGGGCGGCACAACTTTTGCCGCCCTGCAGGTGCTCATGGCCCCCGATGGCTTGCAGCCCTTGATGGACAAGGCCATCGCCGCCGCCGCAAGGCGGGCCAAGGAACTGGCGCAGTGAATGAATCGATCACTTTTGCCGATTTCGAAAAAGTCGATATCCGCATCGGCACGATTGTGAGCGTGGAGCCCTTCCCTGAAGCGCGAAAACCCGCGTTCAAACTGAAGATCGATTTCGGCGCTGCCCTCGGCGTGAAAAAATCCTCCGCCCAAATCACCAAACATTACAATGCCGATCAACTGATGGGCCGCCAGGTGGCCGCCGTGGTGAATTTCCCGCCGCGCCAGATTGGCCCATTCATGTCGGAAGTTCTCACCCTAGGCTTTCCCGATGATAGCGGCGGCGTGGTGCTGATCGGCCCTTCCCTGCCCGTGCCCAACGGTGGCAAGCTGTTTTGATGAACACCATCACCACCCTCGCCCAACTTGAAGCCATCTACGACACGCCCCCCGCCGCACCCGCAATGGTCAAGGAAGTCGATCGCCTCATTCCGGCTTATCAAAAGCTGATTGCGCTTTCGCCCTTTGTGGCTTTGGCCACCTCTGGCCCTGGCGGATTGGATTGCAGCCCGCGCGGCGACCGGGGCCAAGTGGTGCGCGTGCTGGATGAAAAGACGCTGGCGCTACCCGACAGGCGCGGCAACAACCGCATCGACACGTTGCGCAACATCATCACCGATCCTCGCGTGGCTCTGTTGTTTTTCATTCCAGGCCACGGAACCATGTTCCGCGTGAACGGCACAGCCAGCCTCACCACTGATTCTGAACTCTGCAATTCCTTCGAGATGGAGGGCAAGCCGCCGCGCAGTGTCATCATCATAAAGGTGCAGACCGCCTACACTCAATGCGCTCGCGCAGTGCTGCGCGCCGGATTGTGGGACGCCGCAAATCATGTGGCCAAGGACGCGGTGCCCAGCAATGGCGAGATTCTGGAATTCATCAGCAAGGGCGAAATTGATGGCCAGGCCTACAATGCTGGCTGGGCGGAACGCGCCAAAAAAAGCATGTGGTGAAGTTCCAAACACAAACTTGAACACACCACGCTATTCGCGCTAGCTTCATCCTCGCAAGGTGCCGGCGCAAGCCGGAGAATCGGGAATGGGGTGAAACGCCCCAACGTGCCCAACGCTGTGAGGCGGATGATGTAGCAAAGCCACTGGTGAGATCCGGGAAGGCGCTGCATCAAATGAAGCCAAGTCAGAAGACCGGCCTTGCGTCACGGCTCATCGCGCGCGGACAGCGCGAGGAGCTTTGTCGCCTGAGGGGAACACCATGCCCGAACCATCACCACATTTAAGCCCAGCCGGGCCATTTGAAGCGGATGCGCGCGAAGCCGTCTACCGCGCCATCTTCACGCGCCGCGATGTGCGAAGTCAGTTTCAGCCGCGCACCATTCCGGATGAAACACTGAAGCGCCTACTCACTGCAGCGCATCATGCCCCCTCAGTGGGCTTCATGCAGCCATGGAATTTCATTGTCATTCGTGGCGATGAAACCAAGGCCCGCATCAAACGTGCCTTCTCTGCCGCCAACGCGGAAGCCGCCATGCTGTTCGGGCCAGAGCGACGCCCGCTCTACAGCGCGCTGAAGCTGGAAGGCATATTGGAAGCACCCGTCAATCTTTGCATCACTTGCGATCGCACGCGCGGCGGGCCTGTTGTTCTGGGGCGCACACATAATTTTGATACGGATATCTATTCAACCGTTTGCGCAGTTCAAAATCTCTGGCTGGCGGCAAGGGCCGAAGGCATCGGCGTGGGCTGGGTGAGCATCTTCAGCGATGAAGAAATCGGTGCAATTCTGGGTCTGCCCAAGGACGTGAAACCGGTGGCTTACCTTTGCCTTGGTTTTGTCGATGAACTTTTCCAAGAGCCGGAATTGGCCGCACGTGGATGGCGGCAACGCATCAATATCAATGAACTGATCTTTGAAGACCGCTGGGGCAATACGCCCACGCTCGAGAATAGGTAAATCTGCAAGGAACTCAACAAGCCTCCCTCCCCCTTGTGGGGAGGGATTAAGGGTGGGGGTCGCGCCGAGCTAAACCTTC
>JANPHF010000149.1:0-11500 GCA_031424315.1 Aestuariivirga sp. | reverse complement strand
CACATCAGCGCTGTTGAACGCGCCGGAATGGCCACACTCAAGGACGGCCAGAAGGTCTCCTTCGAACTGGAACAAGACAAGCGCAGCGGCAAGACCTCTGCTGGCAGCCTTCAGGCCGCCTGATCTTATCCCATTGAAATCGTGAGGGCTGCGTAAGCGGCCATCACCTCGGACTGCGCGCTTGAAGCTGACCACGGATGTACTGGCAGCCTAGGCAGCGCGTTTCGAAGATGCCGAACCCGCGCCGCAAGACGCGGGTTTTTGCTTGTGCAAGTGCCCGCTTTCCCGCCCTGTGGATAATGCGTAAAACTCTATCATTCCCCGAATCAAGACAGCCTTCGCTGCTAACAAAGCGCCTATGAACACCGTTCCGCTCCGCGCCGTTGAATCTGATGAAACCACCACCCGCCTGCCACCGCAGAACCTGGAGGCGGAGCAGGCATTGCTGGGCGCCATCTTGTCGAATAACGACGCCGCAGATCGCGTTACAGGCTTCCTCGGCCCAGAGCATTTCTCCGAAGCCGTTCACGCCCGCATTTATGAAGCGGCCACCACGCTCATCCGCATGGGCAAGCTGGCCAGCGCGGTCACCCTCAAGAACCATTTCGAAGCTGATCAATCGCTAAAGGAAATCGGCGGCCCGGCCTATCTCGCGCGCCTTGCGGCTTCCGCCACCACCATCATCAATGCCGAAGAATATGGCCGCACCATTTTCGAATTGTCCCAGCGTCGCAAGTTGATCGCGCTTGGCACTGAAGTGGTCAACGAAGCTTTTCAGCCCGAAATCGAATCCAACGCCAAGGACCTGATTGAAAAAGCCGAAGCCGCGCTTTACGCCCTCGCCGAGAAAGAGCAATTCGGCAAAGGCTTCCAGCGGTTCGGCACATCGCTGCTCAAGGCCATCGACATGGCCTCCGCCGCCTATCAGCGCGATGGCCATCTCTCTGGCATTTCCTGCGGCCTCACCGACATGGACGAAAAGATGGGCGGGCTGCAGCGTTCGGATCTCATCATCCTCGCCGGTCGCCCGGCCATGGGGAAGACCGCGCTCGTCACCAATATCGCCTATCACGTAGCCAAGGCCTACAAGTCCGAATACCAGCCTGATGGCAGCCAGAAAATTCTCGATGGCGGCGTGGTCGCCTTCTTCTCATTGGAAATGAGTTCCGAACAGTTGGCCACGCGCATCATCGCTGAACAAACGGGTGTGGCCTCGGAAGAAATCCGCCGCGGCAAAATCAGCGAGGATGAATTCCAGCGCCTCGTTGATGTCTCCAACGAACTGTCATCCCTGCCGCTCTATATTGACGACACAGGCGGCCTGACGATCGCGCAAGTGGCAGCCCGCGCCCGTCGCCTGAAGCGCCAGCGCGGCCTTGGCCTCATCGTGGTCGACTATCTACAGCTGCTCGCCGGTTCCTCCCGCAAGGCGGCAGAGGGCCGTGTTCAGGAAGTTACCGAAATCACAGTGGGCCTCAAGGCGCTGGCCAAGGAACTGGATGTGCCCATCATCGCGCTTTCCCAGCTGTCGCGTCAGGTGGAAAACCGTGAAGACAAACGCCCGCAGCTATCAGACTTACGCGAATCCGGCTCCATCGAGCAGGACGCAGACGTTGTGCTTTTCGTCTACCGCGAGGAATATTACCTCCAGCGTTTGATGCCCGCCGAGGGTTCACCCGAATTCCAAGCCTGGCAGGAAAAGATGACCCGCGCTCACGGCAAGGCCGAAGTCATCATCGGCAAACAACGCCATGGTCCAACAGGAACCATTGAGTTGCAGTTCGAAGGCCGCCTCACCAAGTTCTCTAACCTGGCCCGCGAAGATCACCTGCCAGAACGCTTTGGCTGATCTGTTGCCCTGTCGCCACAGTATTCTGCCGAATTATCAGGCTGATTGCTGTCATGTTGCCCGCTATTGCGGAATCCGATAACAAATTCGGAAACATGGTTGGGGGCCTACCCTCACCGGGGGAACAGGGGTTGAAACATGAAGAAATTTCTACCGGCGCTTTGCGCATCATGCGCGCTGTTTGCAGGTCACGCGGTCGCCCAAGGCGATAGCCCGATGCTGGATCAGAAAGATTGGTTTGTGAAAGTTGGCGGCACCTATGTGGTCACTGACTCGGCTGGCAACTTGCCAGTCAAGGGTCTTCCATCGGTCACCGTTGGCAACGCTTTCACAGGTTCCCTTGAAGCGGGCCGCTTTGTGAGTGACCGATTCAGCCTGTCGGTGACAGCGGGCATTCCTCCAACCCATGACATTCTTGTGAACGGCGCAAAAGTGGGCACGGTAACTTTAGGTGCGGTTGCCTTGGACGCGCAGTTTCATTTGATCAACGAGGGGCCGTTTGATCTCTATGTAGGCGGTGGTCTTGCCTACAATATGTACGTCAGCAACACCGTCCTGAATGTTTCGAGCGTGGACAGCGGTTTGGCTCCCGTTCTGCAAGTCGGTGCAGAATACAAGGTTTCAGACAATCTTGGCTTGTTTGTTGACGCAAAGAAAGAATTCTTCACAACGACCGTGCACCATCTTGCTGGCCCATTCCAGGAACGCCTCAATCCGCTGGCCATCACGGCGGGCATTGCTTTCCACTTCTGATCTTTAATTAAGATTCAGAATACCGATGTCGCTGGCCCCATGGGTCGGCGATTTCGTATTCTCCGGGCGCGATTTCAAACACATGATCAGCAGTGACAGGCACTTTGCCGAAGCCGCCGGGAATGTCGATCACGTATGTCGGCAGCGCAAAGCCTGAAACACGCCCTCGCAATGCGGCCATCAATTCACGCCCACGAGCGAGCGAAACACGGAAATGAGATGTGCCCCGCGCCTTGTCGAGATGATGTAGATAATATGGCTTGACCCGCAGGCTCACCAATTTGCGGAACAAGGCCGCGAGAACTGTCGCGTCATCATTCACCCCCTTCAATAACACGCTCTGCGAAAGTAGCGGAATTCCACTGTCTGCCATCAGTGCCAGCGCCTTGGCCACAGGAGCAGAAAGCTCTGCCGCATGATTGACGTGCAGCACAACATGCGAAGCCGGATGCAGCCGTATCACATTTACCAATTCCCGTGTGACGCGTGCGGGCTCTGCCACTGGCACGCGGGTGTGAAAGCGCAGCAGTGAAACATGCGGAATGGCAGCCAGCCGCTGCACAATGTCACCCAGCCGCCGCGCGGAAAGAACCAACGGATCGCCGCCGGTCAAAATCACTTCGTTGATTTCTGGATGTCCGGCCACATAGGAAATCGCCGCATCAAGTTCGGCAGCGCTCAAACCGTCAACGCCTTGCCCCACCTTCTCGCGCCGAAAACAGAAACGGCAATAGACCGCGCACGTCTGCACGGGCTTCAGCAACACCCGGTCAGGATAGCGGTGGATCAGGCCCTTCACCTTCTCATGCGCGTCATCACCAATAGGGTCAGCCAGTTCATCGGCCTTTGTGACCAACTCCGCCACCTGCGGCACATATTGTGCGAAGATGGGATCAGAAAGTTCGAAAGCCCTGATCTGCTGCAACACCTCCGGCGCGATCCGGACTGAAAACTGATCTTCCACCGCTCGCAGTTGGAAAGCCTCGGCTTCTGCAACAAGGCCTTGAACCACTAGCCCCGCAGTGTTGGTGATTGGAACCTTGCGGGTCATCCCCGGCCTGCAATCTTCTCAACTGCGCCCCAAGCCTCATCGTAGTGATCAATGATCAGCGTGGGGTTGAAGGCCGAAACATGTTGCGGCGTATAGCCAAAACTCACCGCCACCACCGGCACGCCTGCATTCTGCGCGGTGCGAATATCTGTCTCGCTGTCACCAAACATCACGGCCCGCGCATCGGCCCTGCCCAAACGTTGCAACGTCTCGCGCAAGGGTCTTGGGTCAGGCTTGGCAATGCCAATCGTATCTGGCCCCACGATCGCACCGAAGTAGGGCGAAAGGCCCAAGGCATGGATAAGCCGCACCGAAAGGCTCTCCAGCTTGTTGGTGCACACCCCCATCGGAATGCCCGCTTCGCGGCATTTGTCGAGAAACGCAATCAAGCCCGGATAGGGGCGGCTCGCCTCGGCGATATTGGCAACGTAATAAACGATGAATTCCTGATAGAGCGTCTCCAGCGTGCGCTCATCCACGGGCTCGCCCGTGGCGGCACAGCCGCGCGCGATCAGTGTCTTGGCCCCGTGACCCACAAAGCTCCGCACCTCGGCCATTTCGAGCGGTCGGCGCTTCAGCGTTTTCATCACGTGGTTGGTGGCGGCCCAAAGATCGGGTGCTGTGTCAACCAACGTACCGTCAAGATCGAATATCAGGGCATCAACTGGCATTGAGAATGGCTCATGGCTGGTCTGTTTGTGCAGCTCTACTCCCTATGCTAAGGCCTCCCCAATTGAAAGCCCCCGGAGCGCATGATGGATATACTCAAACCCAAGGCCCTGAGAGACATTCTGAAGGATAAAAGCCTTCTGAAGGACAAGTGCTACATCAATGGCGGGTGGGTCGGCGGCTCCGCCACGATCAATGTCACCAACCCGGTGGATGAAAGTGTGATCGGCACAGTGCCGAAACTCGGCACAGCGGAAACCCGCACCGCCATCGAAGGCGCGCAGAAAGCACAAAAAGATTGGGCCCGCAAAACCGCCAAGGAACGTGCCGCCATCCTGCGCAAATGGTTCAACCTGATGATGGAAAACCAGGAAGACCTGGCCCAGATCCTCACCGCAGAGCAGGGCAAGCCGCTGGCTGAATCCCGTGGTGAAATCGCCTATGGCGCCAGCTTCATCGAATGGTTCGCCGAAGAGGCTCGCCGTGTTTATGGCGAAACGCTTCCGGTTCCATTTCCCAATGGCCGCGCTGTGGTGATCCGCCAGCCAGTGGGTGTCATTGCATGCATCACGCCATGGAACTTCCCCAATGCCATGATCACCCGCAAGGCTGGCGCCGCGCTGGCCGCAGGCTGCGCCATGGTAGTAAAACCCGCTGCGGAAACGCCACTTTCGGCCCTCGCCATTGCGGAGCTGGGCGAACGCGCAGGAATTCCCGCTGGCGTGTTCTCAGTGCTCACCGGCAAGGCCAGCGAAATCGGTGGCGAAATGGCCTCGAACCCGATCGTGCGTGGTCTCACCTTCACGGGTTCCACTGAAATCGGCCGCATGCTGATGGCCCAGTGCGCCCCCACCATCAAGAAGATGGGCCTGGAGCTGGGCGGCAATGCGCCCTTCATCGTATTTGATGATGCAGACTTGGATGCCGCCGTGGCGGGTGCCATGGCCTCGAAATACCGCAACAACGGCCAAACCTGCGTTTGCGCTAACCGCCTGCTCGTGCAGGAAGGGGTCTATGACAAGTTCGCCGAAAAACTTGCCGCAGCTGTCGGCAAGCTCAAGGTCGGCAATGGCGTGGGCGATGGCATCACCACGGGCCCGCTGATCAATGCCGCGGCAGTTAAGAAAGTTGAAGAGCATATCGCTGACGCCAAAGCCAAGGGCGGCAAAGTGGTGTTGGGCGGCAAGCCCATGGGCGGCAATTTCTTTGAACCCACGATCATCACCGATGTCACTACCGACATGGCTGTGGCTCGTGAGGAAACCTTTGGCCCGGTGGCACCGTTGTTCAAATTCAAGACCGAGGAAGAAGCCATTGAAATGGCCAATGCCACCGAATTCGGCCTCGCCTGCTATTTCTACACGAGGGACATTGGCCGCGTGTGGCGCGTCGGCGAAGGCCTGGAATATGGCATGGTGGGCATTAACGAAGGCATCATTTCAACCGCTGAAGCGCCCTTCGGTGGCGTAAAGGAAAGTGGCCTGGGCCGCGAAGGTTCGCGCCATGGCATGGATGAATATCTGGAGATCAAATATATGATGATGGGTGGCCTTGGAAAATGAGCGCTGACGCACAAAAAAAGGCTGCAGCCCTTCACGCTTTGAAGGTGGTTGAAAATGGAACAAAGATTGGGTTGGGCACAGGTTCCACTGCCAACTATTTCATTGAAGCCGCCGCCGAAAAGGTCAAGCGCGAAAACCTCAATACTGTTTTTGTGCCCACATCTGCCGCTTCTTACGCTTTGGCGCAGAAACATGGCCTCAGCCTGCAAAACATTGAGAATGTGCCACACCTCGACTTCACGGTTGATGGTGCCGACGAGATTGACCCACAATTTCGCATGATCAAGGGCGGCGGCGGTGCACTGCACCGCGAGAAGATCGTGGCATCATCGTCACGCTTTGTGATCTGCATTTGCGATGATAGCAAGCGCGTGGACACGCTGGGCAAGTTTCCTCTGCCGGTGGAAATTTCAAAATTCGGCGTCAACCCTACGGCTTGGAAAATCGAGCGTGCGCTGAGCCACCTGGGCTATACCGACGTAAAAATGCGCCTGCGCGCGGGTGCGGAGGGCAAGCCCTTCGTCACCGAGAGCGGCAATGCCATTATTGATCTGGCGCTTGGCAAGATCACTGATCCGGAACGCCTCGAGGGCATCCTGAATAACACGCCTGGTGTGATCGAAGTGGGCCTCTTCATCGGCATCTGCGGTGTGCTCATGCTGGGCACTGACAGGGGTGTCGAGGAGATCACCCGTAAGTGACCAGCTTCGACTACGACCTTTTCGTCATTGGTGCAGGCTCGGGCGGTGTGCGTGCCGGGCGCATAGCCGCCAAGAATGGCGCCAAGGTTGCGGTCGCGGAGGAATACCGCGTGGGCGGAACTTGCGTCATCCGCGGTTGCGTGCCCAAGAAACTGCTGGTCTACGCATCCAAATTCGCTGAAGAATTTGAAGATGCCGTAGGCTTCGGCTGGACCACCCACAAGGTGGAATTCGATTGGTGGACACTGATCGAAAACAAGAACAAGGAAGTGGACCGCCTCAACAAGGCGTATATACGTAATCTCGAAGCTTCCGGCGCAGAGTTGATCCTCGAGCGCGCCACGATTGTAGACGCTCACGCGGTACAACTTGCGTCGGGCCGCAAGATCACAGCGAAATACATCCTCATCGCCACCGGAGCCGCACCCTTCGTGCCGCGCCATTTGCCGGGGCATGATCTCGCCATCACCTCGAATGAGGCCTTTGAACTGGAGCGTTTGCCGCGCCGTATCGTGATCGTCGGAGGTGGCTACATCGCAGTTGAATTCGCAGGAATCTTCAATGGCCTGGGAGTCGAAACCATTCTGGTTTACCGCGGCGAGCAGATACTGCGCTGCTTTGATGATGATCTCCGCAACCATCTCGCTGCAGAGATGACCAAGAAGGGCATTGAAATCCGCACCAAGTCCGATGTGGCAATGATCGAGCGTTCGGGCGATGGCGTACGTGTCACTTTGGAAGATGGCAGCAAGATCGGGGCAGGGCAGATCATGTTCGCCACGGGCCGCGTGCCTCATACGCACGGCCTCGGCCTGGAAAATGCGGGCGTTCAACTCACGCCGCACGGCGCTGTGCAGGTGGATGCCTATTCCAAGTCCTCAGTCGATAACATCTACGCAGTAGGCGATGTCACCAACCGCGTGAACCTGACGCCAGTGGCCATCCGCGAGGGCCATGCCTTTGCCGATACAGTATTTGGCGGCACACCGCGCGCCGTTGATCATTCATTGGTGCCCTCGGCTGTTTTCTCGCAGCCGGAGCTGGGCACAGTCGGCCTCACGGAGGCCCAGGCCCGCGAGAAGCACAAGAATATCGACATTTATAAAACGTCGTTCCGCCCTATGAAGCACACGCTGTCGGGCCGCGATGAGCGCATGCTGATGAAGCTCGTTGTGGATGGCGAGACAGACAAGGTCTTGGGCTGCCACATCGCCGGGATGGATGCAGGTGAAATGGCCCAACTGCTCGGCATCGCCATCACGGCAGGCGCCACCAAGGCGCAGTTCGATGCGACACTCGCAGTGCACCCAACGGCCTCGGAAGAATTGGTAACGATGCGCGAGCGGTCAACCGCCTAACCCGCGCCCATCCTGTTCCACGCATCAAGCCCTGCAATCTTGTAGGCTTCCGCCAGCGTCGGGTAGTTGAACGTGTTGTTCACGAAGAAGTCGACCGTACCGCCAAGGTTGATCACGGCTTGACCAATGTGAATGAGCTCGGTGGCGCCTTCACCCACGATATGCGCGCCCAGCAGGCGGCGCGTGTCCAGTGCGAAGATCAGTTTCAGAAATCCGGAATTCACCCCCATGATATGCCCGCGTGAAGTTTCGCGAAACCGCGCCACGCCACATTCATAGGCCACGCCACTCTGGCGCACCTGTTCCTCCGATTGCCCCACGGTGGAAATCTCTGGCACGGCATAAATTCCATAGGGAAATGTTTCTGGCGGCGGCGGCAGCTTGATCCCGAAAGCATGGCACGCGGCCACGCGGCCTTGCTCCATCGAGGTTGAGGCAAGGCTGGGAAACCCAATCACATCGCCTGCCGCATAGATATGCGGTGCACTGGTCTGGAATGTTTCGGCATTCACCTTGATGCGGCCGCGGCTATCGGTTTCAATGCCAACCGTGTCGAGCCCAAGGCTGCCCACATTGCCGCTGCGCCCAGCCGCATAGAGCAGCACGTCGGATTTCACAACCCGCCCATCGGCCAGGCTCACTTCAACGCCATTGGGTTTCACGGCAATGTCTTTCACCGCCGTTCCAAGTCGGATGGTCATGCCGCGATCGCGCATCTGATGCATGAAATCGTCAACCAATTCACGGTCCACGAAATCCAGAATGGAATCACGTGGCTCGATCAGCGTGACGGGAACATCCAGAGCCGAAAAGATCGTGGCATATTCAACGCCAATCACGCCGCCGCCAATCACCGTCAAAGTGCGTGGCAGGGTTTTCATGTCGAGAATTTCATCGCTGTCGAAAATCCGCTCTTGATCAAACGGAATGCCTTCTGGCCGGTGCGGTCGCGTGCCTACGGAAATCAGCGCATGGGCAAATTCCACCTCGCTGGTCTCGCCAGTATCGGTAGTGAGCACGGCCTGATTTGGCCCTGTGAATTTGGCCAGGGCATGCGCATTCTTCACGGCATTGCGCATGAACTGGTGCTGCAGAACCTCAACCTCATGGTCGAGTGTCTTGTGCAGGCGTGACACGAGGTCCTGGGCGGAAATATCCTGCTTCACGCGGTAGCCCCGGCCATAGAAGCCACGCTCGCGCCAGCCTGAAAGGTTCAGTACCGTTTCGCGCAATGTCTTGGAGGGAATCGTGCCAGTGTGCACCGAAACGCCACCCAGCCTGCGCCCCTTGTCCACCACAAGCACAGACTTGCCCAGTTTTGCTGATTGCACTGCGGCGCGCCTTCCGGCTGGCCCGCTGCCGATCACCAACATATCGAATTGTTTCATGCTTCACCCCCGTAACACCCGGTTTATGGCGGCTTAGCTGATTGTAAACAAGGGATTGTCACAACACTGGAATATCCACCCCGCCCAGGCGTAACATCAGCGTCATGTCAACGGCCTTTCAGAAGGATCTTCTTGCGGAACTCCCGCATTTGCGGCGCTTTGCCCGGGCGCTGACAGGAGACTCGGCTTTGGCTGACGATCTGGTGCAGGATTGCGTGGAGCGCGCCCTGAAAAAGCAGCATCTCTATGATGCTTCCCGCCCCCTCAGGGCTTGGCTTTATGCGATCCTGCGCAACAACCATGTGAGCCAATGGCGCCGTGCCAGCCATTTTGGCGTCATGACGAATATTGATGACATGCGTGGCGAAGAGCCGGTGCAGGAACCAGAGCAGGAGCAAGGTTTGTCACTCGCGCTCATTTCTGAGGCGCTGGATAGGCTGCCCCTGCAACAGCGCGAAGTGCTGGTCATGGTGAGTCTGGAAGAGATGAGTTACCGCGAAGTTGCGGAATTGATTGGCGTACCGATTGGAACTGTCATGTCCCGCCTTTCACGGGCGCGGTCCAGTCTGCATGCAATTTTGGAAGAACGTGGAACCCCGGTTCTGCGCGTGGTGAAATGATGTTTGAAACAATCGAAAACTGGGCGCTTCATGCCTATGCCGATGACGAACTCACCGATGCTGAAAAGCTCGATGTTGAACGCATTCTGCAGCGTGATCCTGAGGCGCGGCAATCGCTGGAGCGAATCCAGCGTCAGAAGACCGCGCTCCGCAACGCCTATGATGCAGTATTGGATGAAACCCCGCCGGCACGGTTGCTTGCGGCAACCAACGCGCGGCCTAACTCACTCTTGGGTCTTGCAGCTTGGCGAAATGTAGCCGCCGCCGGCTTGGTGGCACTCGTCGTTGGGGCCGGTGCGGGCTGGTTTGCCCATCAGACCGGCGGTGCCATGGCGGAAACCTTGGCCGACAAGGCTGCCAATACTTACAAGGTCTATGCCACTGATGAGTCCCACGCTGTAGAAATCACAGATTCCGAACAACTGGAGCATTTTCTCGCCAAGCGCATTGGTGCAACCTTCAGCATTCCTGACCTGACGCCTCAAGGCTACAGCCTTGTGGGCGGCCGCCTTCTCAATGAGGGTGAGCGGGCGGCGGGCCTGATCATCTATGAGGATGCCAACAAGCAGCGTCTTGCCATCTATTTGGCGGCCAACCCGGAAGAAAATGAGACGGGCATGACCGTCAAGGAAAAGGGCAATCTGGTCACCTGTTTCTGGGCAGAGAAAGACTTGGTCTATGCCTTGGCCGGACAGCAGAAACGCGGCGACATGCTGATCTTGGCCGCCGCCGCCCACGTGGGCTTTGACAAGGACGGCTGAGCCGAAGCGAGGCTCAGCATTTTCTGCCGATGCGCAGAAAGCTTCGGTAGCGATACGGGCAGAGGGGCGAACGGCCCGCTTTTTGGCGTGAAATAGCAAGTGTTTGCCCGTCTGGCGCGGCTCTGATATGAGCCCACGCCATGAACGCCGAAGCTCCAAAGAAAACCGACCGTTACCGCGAAACCGTCTTCCTGCCCAAAACCGACTTTCCGATGAAAGCCGGCCTGCCGCAGAAGGAGCCGGAAATTCTGAAACGCTGGGCGGAGATGAACCTCTTCGGCAAATTGCGCGAAGACTCAAAGGGCCGTGAGAAATTCGTGCTGCATGATGGCCCTCCTTACGCCAATGGCAACATCCACATCGGCCATGCGCTCAACAAGATTCTGAAAGACCTCGTCGTGCGCGGCGCGCAGATGAGCGGCAAGGATGCCAACTATGTGCCCGGCTGGGATTGCCACGGCCTTCCAATCGAATGGAAAATCGAAGAGCAATACCGCGCCAAGGGTCAGAACAAGGACGCCATCCCCATCAACGAATTCCGCAAGGAATGCCGCGACTTCGCCACCCACTGGGTGAATGTGCAGCGCGAAGAATTCAAGCGCCTTGGCGTGGAAGGCGATTGGGATAATCCCTATCTCACTATGAACTACAAAGCCGAAGCCATCATCGCGCGTGAGCTTTTGAAGATCGCTGGCCATGGCCAAATATATCCCGGCTCCAATCCGGAGATGAGTAGATTGGTGGAGCGCACCGCACATGCAGAGTCAAAAGTTCAATATAAACATGAT
>JANPHF010000148.1:0-44991 GCA_031424315.1 Aestuariivirga sp. | reverse complement strand
GCATCAGGTGATGCACGTCGGCCACGCGGCCCGCCAGCGTGTTTTCGATGGGGATCATGGCCAGTGCGGCCTTGCCCGATTTCACCGCCTGAAACGCCTCCTCAAAGGTGGCGCAGGGCATGGGCTCATGGTCCGGATGGGTTTCAACGCAGGCGATATGGGAGTTGGCGCCGGGCTCTCCCTGATAGGCGATTTTTGGCTTTGGCATGTCTCTAGGCTTTCAACAGGCGGCGCAGGGCCTCCAAGTCCTCGGGCGTATCGACACTAAAGGGGCTTGTGTCAACTTTCACCGCCACAAGGCGCAGGCCATGGAACAGGGCGCGCAAGCCTTCCGGCCCGCCCTGCTTTTCACGCGGGTCTGGCGGCAGGGTGGCAAAACGCTCCAGTGCGGCGCGGCGCCAGGCATAGATGGGGATGTGTTCGAAGGCCGGGCCTTTGCCGGGCGAAATGAAATCCCGCACATAGGCCAGTTCGCGCTCGCCTTCCAAGGGGGCGACAATCGCGCTGGGGGCGGCTTCACCTTCGGCGAGTGGTGCGGCCAGGGTTGCGGCATCAACATCATTGTTCATGAGGCCCGCAAGGCAGCGGCGCAGGGCCAAGGCCTCAATGGTGGCATAGCTCGCAGGCAGGATGAGCACATGCTGGAACCGCCGTTCCGGATCGCGCATTTTCAGAACGGCTGCCACCTGATCGGCCTCGGCGGCAAGCAGGCCGGGCACCACCATGGCGTCACCGCCCTCATCGCGGACTGTTTCGGCGATGCGGTTCTCACCTGCCGCCACCATGACATGGCCGAGCTTGGCGGCCCGGGCATTTTCAAGCGCGGCCATGATCAGCGGCTTGCCATTCACATCCAGCATGGGCCGCCCGGGCAAGGGGCCGCCAGCCATGCGCGCGGTGAGAATCAGGGCCGTGTTTTCAAATTCGATCATGAAATCCTGGCAATACCCTTCAGCCATGGCAAAAAAGCGGGTGTGCAATTTGCGCAAGGTGCATATTTACTGTTGCCCCGCACTGATGCTACAGGAAATGCAAAATTTGCACAGTTGATTGAAGGACCCGCAGATGGACAGCTTTGAATGGAACAAGATTTTCGGCGCAGTGCTGGGGACGGGACTTTTGGTTTTCGCGCTGAAAATCGTGGGCGGCGGACTGTTCGCCTCGGAAGCCCCGGAAAAGCCGGGCTTTGTCATTGCCGTGGCCGATGCCGGCGCTGCCGCTGGTGACAAGGGCGCGGCCGCTGGCCCGGCCAAGTCGCTTGGCACGCTTCTGGCCGCTGCCGACAAGGACAAAGGTGAGGCCGCTGCCAAGGCTTGCGGGGCTTGCCATGATTTCGCCAAGGGTGGCCCTGCCAAGGCTGGTCCGGGTCTCTATGATGTTGTGGGGCGTGGCATAGGCACATTTGCTGGCTTCGCCTATTCGGAAGGTTTCAAGACCATGGCGGGCAAGAACTGGACCTACGAAGAGCTCGACAAATGGCTGCAATCTCCCAAGGATGACATCAAGGGCACGAAGATGTCGTTCAGCGGTATCCCAGACCCGGCGAAGCGCGCCGATGTTCTGGCCTATCTGGGCTCGCTGTCGGACGCGCCCAAGCCCTTCCCGGCGCCCTGATTGCGGCACAAGCATTTGCAATTTCACCATCGGCGGGCTTGACCCGCCGATCTAGTTTCTGAGGCGGAATGGCTTTGCCATGAAAAGCCATTCCGCCTCAGGTTTTTGTGGTCGATCAACTTTTCTGACTTTTGACGATTTCGTCAAAAGTCAGGTTGATCTAAAGCGCATTTGCATTCCCCAAGTCTGGGTAGGCGGGTCAAGTCCGCCCATGGAGAGATGGAACGGATTGAGCTTGATCGACAACAACAAGTTAGGGCGAGAATGACTTTGCCTTGCAAAGTCATTCCGCTCTAGTGTGCGCCGAATCACCGCTGAGGCCCCATGATCAACCGCCGCCGTTTCTTCCAGCTTATGGGCCTTGCCCCCTTGGTGCGGGGCCTGCCTGCACGGGCTGATGATTTGAAATTCAGCCATGCCGTTTCGCTGTTCGATGACATCAAATATCCGGCAGACTTCAAGCAGTTTGACTATGTGAATTCGGCGGCCCCCAAGGGCGGCAAGGTGCGGCTTTCTGCCCTAGGTACGTTTGACAGTCTCAATCCCTACACCGTGAAGGGCGATCCAACAGGCGTTGGCGTGCTCGACACGCTGATGGTGGGCGGGCTGGACGAGCCGGCTACGCATTATCCGCTGATTGCCGAATCCATCGCCTATCCCGAAGACAAGTCCCGTGCGGTGTTCCACCTTAACGCAGCGGCGCGGTTTCACGATGGCAAATCAATCACGCCCGAGGATGTGATCTTCAGCCTTGAAGCGCTGAAGAACAATCTGGCCCAATCTGCGGCCTACTACAAAAATGTCGCCAAAGTGGAACAGACCGGCGAGCGCGAAGTGACCTTTGTGTTCAGCGAGAAGAACAACCGCGAACTGCCCTTCATCGTCTCGGAACTGGTGGTGTTTCCCAAACACTGGTGGACGGCCAATGGGGCAGACGGCCGCTCACGTGACCTGAATGAGCCCACCATGGAAATGCCGCTGGGTTCGGGCGCCTACAAGTTCAAGGCCGTCTCAGCCAATGCTTCAATCACGTTGGAGCGCGTGGCGGACTATTGGGCCAAGGATCTGCCCGCAAATGTTGGCCAGAACAATTTTGACGAAATGGCCTTTATCTATTTCCAGAGCCCACAGGTTTCCTTTGAAGGCTTTAAAGGCGACCAGTTCGACTACCAATATGAAACCAGTTCCAAGCAATGGGCCACGGGCTATGATTTCCCGGCGATTAAATCCGGCAAGGTTGTGAAGGAAGAAATCAGCGTGAAGCAGGTACACGGGCTGCAAGCCTATGTGCTGAATCTCCGCAAGCCCCTGTTCCAGGACATTCGCGTGCGCCGCGCGTTGAATTTCGCTTTCGATTTTGAATGGTCCAACACCAATCTGTTCTACGGACAATACAAGCACGCGCGTTCCCTGTTCAACAATTCTGAATTGGAAGCCGCTGGGTTGCCTTCGCCGGAAGAACTTGCGCTGCTGGAGCCCTTCAAGGACAAGCTGCCGCCGGAAGTGTTCACTGCCGAATATCAGAACCCGGCCAACACCGATGCCACGGCGCGGCGCAAGAACTTGCGCGCGGCCGCGCAGTTGCTGGCCGATGCGGGCTGGAAGGTGCAGGAGGGTGAAAGGCCTGTGCTGAAGAACAGCAAGGGCGAGAGCTTCGCCTTTGAATTCACGCTGGACAATCCGCTGTTCGAACGCATCACCCTGCCTTACGTGCAGGAGTTGGCGAAGCTGGGCATCAATGCCACAGTGCGGACAGTTGACGACGCGCAGTTCAAGAAGCGGCAGGACACGTTTGACTATGATGTGATTGTGGGTTCTTTCGGCCAGTCGCTTTCGCCCGGCAATGAACAGCGTGACTTCTGGGGCAGTGCTGCGGCGGACAAACAGGGTTCACGCAATCTCGCGGGCATCAAGAGTGAGGCGGTGGATGCGCTGATCGAAAAACTGGTGTTTGTGAAAGACCGCAAGGAACTGATCACCGCCTGCCACGCGCTGGACCGTGTGATCATGTGGAGCAACTATTTCGTGCCGCAATGGTTCGGCCCCGTAGAGCGCGTGGCTTATTGGAACCGTTTCGGCAAGCCCGATAAAGTGCCGGACTATGGGCGCTACACTTCCATGCCCTCCACCTGGTGGTGGGATGAGGCCAAGGCCAAGAAGATTTCGGGTTGATGGGCGCCTATATTCTCAAACGCCTGCTGTTGATGATCCCCACGCTTCTCGGCGCGCTGCTGATCAATTTCACGGTGATGCAGTTCGTGCCCGGCGGGCCGATTGAGCAGCTGATCTCCAAGCTGGACAACACCGCCCAACAAAGTGGCGAATCCGGCGGCGGCGAAGTGGTGGCCGCACCCGCCAATTCCAAATACCAGGGTGCGCGGGGCATTGACCCTGACACGATTAAGAAATGGGAAAAGCAGTTTGGCTTCGACAAGCCCGCCCCGCAGCGCTTTGCCGAAATGGTGTGGAACTACGCACGTTTTGATTTCGGCGACAGCTATTTCCAATCCAAGCCCGTGGCGCGGCTGATCTGGGAGAAGCTGCCGGTTTCAATTTCACTGGGGCTGTGGTTGTTGATCTTCTCCTATGCCGTTTCCATTCCGCTGGGCATTGCGAAGGCCGTGCGCGAGGGTTCGCGCTTTGATATTGCGACCTCGGCCATCATCAGCTTTGGCTATGCCATTCCAAATTTCATTTTCGCGATCTTCCTTATCATCCTGTTTGCAGGTGGCAGCTATTGGAACTGGTTTCCGCTCGGCCATCTCACATCAGACAATTTCGCGCTGCTGTCCTGGTGGGGCAAAGTGAAGGACTATGCTTGGCATCTGGCATTGCCACTTACCGCGCTTGGCGTTTCTGGCTTTGCCACAACAACGCTGCTCACCAAGAATTCCTTTCTTGATGAAATCCGCAAGCAATATGTGGTGACCGCGCGGGCCAAGGGCCTCACCAACAACCGCGTGCTCTACGGCCACGTGTTCCGCAATGCCATGTTGCTGGTGATTTCAGGTCTGCCGGGTGCGTTTATCGCGGCCTTCTTTACGGGTTCCCTGTTGATCGAGCAGGTTTTCTCCCTCGATGGGCTGGGGCTGCTGACCTACAAATCCATCCAGCAACGCGACTATGCCGTTGTGCTGGCTTCATTGTGGGTGTTCACGCTGTTGGGGCTGCTCGTCGCGCTGCTGTCAGACCTCATGTACACGTGGATCGATCCGCGCATCGATTTTGAATCGCGGGATGTGTGATGGTGCTTGATCCGCTGACCCGCCGCCGGCTTTCGCTTTTCCGTGCCAATGCGCGCGGCTATTGGTCGTTCTGGATTTTCCTGGTGCTGTTTCTGGTGTCGCTGTTTGCGCCGCTCATTGCCAATGACAAGCCTGTGCTTGCTTCCTACAAAGGCGAAATATTGTTTCCGCTTCTGAAGGACTATCCTGAATCCAAATTCGGCGGCTTTCTGGCGCGCACCAATTTCCGCGACCCGGCAAATTATGATGAGATCAATGCCAATGGCTGGATGATCTGGCCGCCCATCCGCTATTCCTACAATACGGCGAACCAGGAAATCCCGGCCCCTGCGCCCTCCCGGCCCGCTTTCCTGATGAGCCGCGATGAGGCATGCGTGAAATATCCGCAACAGGCAGCGGACGGGCAATGCATTTGGGGCAATATGAACTGGCTGGGCACGGATGATCAGGGCCGCGATGTCGTGGCGCGGCTGATCTATGGCTTCCGCATCTCCGTGGCCTTCGGTCTGCTGTTGGCTACATTTTCTTCTATCATCGGCATCGCGGCAGGCGCGGTGCAAGGCTATTTCGGCGGCTGGACGGACTTGCTCTTCCAGCGCTTCATCGACATCTGGCAATCTGTGCCCACGCTTTATCTGCTGATCATTCTGGCGGCTTTCATCAC
This sequence comes from Aestuariivirga sp., assembly GCA_031424315.1. Taxonomy (GTDB): domain Bacteria; phylum Pseudomonadota; class Alphaproteobacteria; order Rhizobiales; family Aestuariivirgaceae; genus Aestuariivirga. The sequence goes on along the minus strand of JANPHF010000148.1, from coordinate 39,468 downwards.
GCCTAATTTCTGGCTGTTGCTGGTGATTCTGGTGATGTTCTCATGGACACATCTGGTGCATGTGATCCGCGCCGAATTCCTGCGGGCGCGCAATCTGGAATATGTGCGTGCGGCACGGGCCTTGGGTCTGTCAGATAGCAAAATCATGTTCCGCCATTTGCTGCCCAACGCAACGATTTCGGCTGTTACCTTCATGCCTTTCATCGTGGCGGGCTCGGTCACCACGCTGACAGCACTTGATTACCTCGGCTACGGCCTGCCGCCGGGCTCGGCCTCGCTGGGTGAGATGGTGCAGCAGGGAAAGAACAACTTGCAGGCGCCGTGGCTTGGCATTTCGATTTTCTTCGTCTCCTCAGCGATGCTCACGCTGCTGATCTTCATTGGTGAAGCCGTGCGCGATGCGCTTGATCCGCGAAAGACTTTCACATGAGCGAGCCTTTGCTTGAGGTGAAAGAGCTGAGCGTGGCCTTTAGCGGCCAGGTGGTGGTGGACAAGGTGAGCTTCACCTTGAACAAGGGCGAGACGCTCGCGTTGGTGGGCGAGAGCGGATCGGGCAAATCGGTTACAGCTCTTTCAATCTTGAAGCTGCTGCAATATCCGCCGGCTTCGCATCCATCAGGGCAAATCCTGTTCAAGGGGCAGGATGTGCTGAAGGCCGATGACCGCACGCTGCGCGGCATTCGCGGGCGCGACATCAGCATGATATTCCAGGAGCCAATGACCAGCCTCAATCCACTGCACACAGTGGAAAAGCAGATCGGCGAAATCCTGGAATTGCACCAAGGCCTGCGCGGCGAGAAGGCGCGGGCGCGGATCATGGAACTACTGGAAAAGGTGGGCATTCGCGAAGCGGCTTCGCGCCTGCAGGATTTTCCGCATCAGCTTTCTGGCGGGCAGAGGCAGCGTGTGATGATCGCCATGGCGTTGGCCAATGAGCCGGACATTCTGATTGCCGATGAGCCGACCACGGCGCTGGATGTGACGGTGCAGGCGCAGATCTTGAAACTGCTGAAAGATCTGCAGGCCGAGATGGGCATGGCTTTGCTGCTGATCACGCATGATCTTGGCATTGTGAAACGCATGGCCGACAGCGTGGTGGTGATGCAGAAGGGCCGCGTGGTGGAAGCGGGGCCAGCACAGGCGCTGTTTGCCCATCCGCAACACGCCTACACCAGGATGCTGCTGACTGCCGAGCCGAAGGGCCAACCGCCCGCTGCCAATCTGGCCGCCGAAACAATTGTCAGCACCAAGGATTTGAAAGTCTGGTACCCAATCAAGCGCGGTTTTTTCAAGCGCACCATTGGGTATGTGAAGGCCGTGGATGGCCTCGACCTCACGCTGCGCGAGGGGCAAACGCTGGGCATTGTGGGCGAAAGCGGCTCCGGCAAAACCACTTGCGGGCTGGCGATCTTGCGGCTCATCGCATCGCAAGGTGAAATTACGTATCGCGGCCAGCGCATTGATGGATTGCACGCCAAGGAGATGCGGCCCCTGCGAAAGGATATGCAGGTGGTGTTTCAGGATCCGTTTGGTTCGCTATCTCCACGCATGAGCATTTTGCAGATCGTGGAAGAAGGCCTTGCGATTCAGAATCCATCATTGAGTGCTGATGAGCGGCGCGTGAAAGTAGGAGAGGCGCTCAGTGAAGTGGGCCTCGACCCGGCGGCGATGGATCGTTACCCGCATGAATTTTCCGGCGGGCAGCGGCAGCGCATTGCCATCGCGCGCGCACTCGCCTTGCAGCCCAAATTCATCATGCTGGATGAGCCCACATCGGCATTGGACATGAGCGTGCAGGCGCAAGTGGTGGAGCTCTTGCGAAACCTGCAGGCCAGGCACAAGCTCGCTTATCTGTTCATCAGCCATGATTTGCGCGTGGTGCGCGCGCTGGCCAATGAGGTGATTGTAATGCGAGGTGGCAAAGTGGTGGAACGCGGCACGGCGACGGAAATCTTCAACGCTCCAAAAGAAGATTATACCAAAGCCTTGCTCGCTGCCGCGCTGAGCCACAAGGCTGATGAAAGCGTGACACGGCAATGAGCGCCTTCCTCATTGTCACCCCCACGTGGGATGCCGCCCCTTGGGCCAAGGCCATGAAGGTGGCGCGGCCAGAGCTTGATCTTCGCATCTGGCCGGAGATGGGCAAGGTTGAAGACATCACCTATGCCGCAGCGTGGCTGCCACCGGCCAACGTGCTGAAGGATTTGCCCAACCTCAAGGTGATCTTCTCGCTGGGCGCGGGCGTTGATGCCATTCTCAGCGACAAGACCTTGCCGACGCATGTGCCCATCGTGCGGGTGAATGATGATGATCTCACCATGCGCATGAGCGAATACATCGTGCTGCATGTGTTGATGCATCACCGACAGCAGCGGCGCCTCGATGAAAACCAACGCAAAGGTGTGTGGGATCAGTTCCCCACCCATGCCGCAAAGGATCTGAGTGTGGGCATCATGGGCCTTGGCGTGCTGGGACAGGACGCGGCGCGCAAGCTGGCGATGATGGGCTTTGAGGTGCGTGGCTGGAGCCGCACGAGAAAGCAGATTGAAGGTGTGACCAGTTTTGCGGGTGCAGACGAGCTTGACGCGTTTCTCGGTGGCACCGATGTTCTGGTGTGCCTGCTGCCCGCAACAGCCGAGACAGATGGCCTCATCAACCGTGCGCTGCTTTCCAAGCTCTCGCGCAAGGGGCCATTTGGTGCGCCAGTGCTGGTCAATGCAGGGCGCGGCCGGCAACAGAATGAAGATGACATTCTCGCCTGCCTGAATGATGGCACTTTGCTGGCGGCCACGCTCGACGTGTTCCGCAAGGAGCCGCTGGCCAAGGAAAGCCCACTGTGGAGCCATCCGCGCGTGACACTGACACCGCATATCGCGGCGGACTCTGACCCCGCCGCCATCTGCGCCTATGTGGCCCGGCAGATTGCCGCTTTCGAGGCCGGCAAGCCCCTGCAAAACCGCGTGGATCTGGCGCGTGGCTATTAAATCACGGGAATTTCTATACTTAGCCGATCGTGAATTTCTGTTTGAAGTGAGCCTCTCATGAGTTATTTTCACCTCGCGTTTGGAGCGAGGGGCTCCCGACCAATCAATCCCATTTGGGGGACTTAATTTTATGTGGAATGACTTCAAAAACTTTGCCTTCAAGGGCAATGCCTTTGACCTTGCGGTCGGTGTGATCATGGGCGGCGCTTTCGGCGCCATCGTGACTTCCGTCGTCAACGACATCCTGATGCCGATCATCAGCGTTCTCACGGGTGGTGTGAGCTTTGTGAACAAGTTCGTCCCGCTTAACTCTGCGGTTAACGCCACGAACTATGCCGATGCCGTGAAGCAAGGCGCAACACTTGGTTATGGGAGCCTGATCCAGGCGATCATTTCCTTCCTCGCCATCGCCGCCTTCCTGTTCGTTCTGGTGCGCATTTCGAGTTCGCTGAAGCGGTCCGAGCCACCAGCACCTCCACCAGCTGCTTCGAAGACGGAAGTTCTGCTTCAGGAGATCCGCGATAGCCTTCAGGCTGCTCCGGCCGCCGCCAAGAAGAAGTAATACTTCTGCGAGAAAGCTTAAAAGCCCGGCTGAACGAGCCGGGCTTTTTTTGTTTAGTGCAGCAACAGGCTCACCCCATCTATGACGAATTGCACAGCAAGGGCCGCAAGGATGATGCCGAGCAAGCGCGAGATCACGGCCCGGCCTGTCACACCCAGCAGCATCGAGATGCGCTCTGCCGCGCGGAAGGCGAGATAGCAGGCAAACATCACCAACCCGGCGAGTGCGTAAAGGGCCCCGAGTTTGGCCAGGTCTCCCTCTGCGCGGCCGGCGAGAAGAATCATGGCGGTGATGGCGCCCGGCCCGGCCAGCAGCGGAATGGCCAAAGGAAAGGCCGCGATGTTGCGCACGTGGTCAATGCTTACGGCTTTGGTGGCGATGTCCTGTTGGCGTTGGCCGCGACGGTCAAACACCATCTCTGCAGCAGAAGAGAGCAGCAGCAAGCCGCCGGCAATACGGAAGGCCGAAAGCGAAATACCTAACAGCGAAAGCAGCTTTGCGCCGCCTAACCCAGCGCCCAGCAAAATGAAGAAGGCAATGGTAGTTCCACGCAGGGCCACTTCGGCGCGCTGCGTCTTGTTCAGATCATGCGTGAGGCCAAGGAACAGCGCACTGAGAAAAATGGGATCAGCAATCACCAGAAGCGTAGCCAAGGCTGAAGAGATATAGTCCTGCATCTTTGTGCAACTCCGCTTCCGGCTCGCCGCGTATGGTTGAGCGCCGCGATTGTAACAAAAGTCTGACGGGCGTTGTTGCACATTTGGTCACGCGCCGCCACGGGCTGCACGAAACACAGGCAAATTGCTGCATTGCAAACAGCCTCGCGTGGATTGCAATGCTCCATGCGCTGACCGTTGGAGAACCCGTGATTGCGCGTTGACGATTTGTCGCACCCGAGTCATTCTCTCCCATAGGGGATCTTGAGGTTTGGGGTGGGGCAGTTTCCCAGCCAAGGGACAATAGCAACAACAATGGCGTTCGCCCTGGAACGTGCTTGGAGGGGCCATAATGGCTGATCAACATCACATGACTGAGGACGAAAAAGTCCTCCACGGAATGGGCTATGCGCAGGAACTTTCCCGCCGCATGGGCGGATTCCAGAATTTCGCGATATCATTCTCAATCATCTGCATCCTTGCGGGTGGCATCACATCCTACCCCTTGGCTTTGGCCACTGGCGGCGGATTTGAAATCGCCATCGGCTGGTTGGTTGGTGGCTTGTTCGCTTTGGTAGTTGCGGCCAGCCTTGGCCAAATCGCTTCAGCCTATCCAACCGCTGGCGGCCTCTATCACTGGGCCTCCATTCTGGGCGGCCGCGGCTGGGGCTGGGCTACGGCCTGGATCAACCTGCTGGGCCTGATCTTCGTTGTGGCTTCGGTTAACGTTGGCGTTTACGCGCTGTTCCGCGATCTTGTTTTGGCCGGCGTGTTCGGTGTTGACGTTTCTGGCTTCACCCTCACCCATCAATTCATCGCTGTGGTTCTGATCACGGGTGCACAAGCCCTGTTCAACCATTTCGGCATCAAGCTCACCACCATGCTCACCGATTTTTCAGGTTACCTGATTTTCGTCGTGGCTGTGGTTTTGACCTTGATGTTCCTGATCTGGGGGGCGGGCCATGACTTCTCACGCATCTTCACTTTCACCAACAATACGGGTGATTTGGGCGGTGGCTATGTTCCAAACGAACGCGGGGCCTTCGTGGCCTTCCTGATCGGTTTGCTCTATCCACTCTACACCATCACCGGCTTTGACGCTTCGGCCCATACATCGGAAGAAACCCGCGATGCACGCAATGCCGTGCCACGCGGCATGTTGCATTCAGTGTTCTGGTCGCTGGTGTTTGGCTTTGTGATGGCCGTGTCGTTCCTGGTTGCAACGCCTGACATGGCGGCTTCAGCCAAGGATGGCGGCAATGCCTGGTTCAACCTGTTCAACAACCTGCCTGCGCCAGTTGCTTTGAAATCCCTGATGGCGATTGCCATTGTGGTTTCGAACTTCCTCTGCGCCTTGGCTGGCCTCACCTCAACCTCGCGTATGATCTATGCCTTTGCGCGTGATGGTGGTTTGCCCATGTCAGGTGTTCTGTCGAGCGTAAACCCAACTTATCGCACCCCTGTGGCCGCGATCTGGACGGGCGCCGTTCTGGCCGTGGCTGCCACACTCTACTCGCCAGCCTTTGCGGCCTTGGCGGCAGGCTGTGCGTTGTTCCTCTATGTCTCCTACGTGATGCCCATCGCTGCAGGCATGCTGGCCGAAGGCAAGACTTGGACAGAGTTTGGCCCATTCCGCCTTGGCATGTGGTCCAAGCCCTTTGCGGTCATTGCCATCATTGGCGTTTTGATCTTGATGTTTGCAGGCATTCAACCGCCCTTCGACATCCTGATCAACTATGCCATCGGCTTGATCGTGTTGCTGGTGGTCTTGTGGTTTGCACTTGAGCGTCGCCGCTTCCAAGGCCCGCCCATGGGTGCTGACATTGCCAAACGTCAGGCTGTGATTGCCGCCAAGGAGCGCGCACTCGAAGCCAAGTAAGGCGAAACTAAATTGAGACTTGAAAAAGGCGGGCCTCGGCTCGCCTTTTTTGTTGGTTGACCTTGCCGCATCACACAGACCAAATGGCGCCATGGCCTATTCTCGCTTGCGCTTCGGCGCATTGCCGCTGCTGATGCTATTCGCACTGCCGCTGCTGGCTGCACTTTTTTTCATGCTGGCAGACGTGACGAGCCGGGCCGGTTGGCATGGCCTATGGCAACACCCGCAGCTTTGGGGCGGGCTGGCCCTTTCGCTGGGCACGGCGGCGGCAGCCACGCTCATAGCTTTTTTTCTCGGTGTGCTCATTGGCGCCAGTGTTTTTGAACGCGGCTTGCTGGCGCGGCTTTCGCGCAGCGTGGCGGCGATGCTGGCGGTGCCTCATCTGGCCTTTGCGATCGGCCTTTCATTTCTGGTGATGCCTTCGGGCCTATTGGCGCGATTGCTCGCACCTCTCATGGGCTGGGCCAGCCCGCCCGGCTGGATCACCACGCATGATCCTTATGGTGTCGCGCTCACTATCGCACTGGCCTGCAAGGAAACGGGTTTCGTGCTGTTCAATGTGCTGGCCGCACTGTCACGGCCCGAGACGGCATTGGCCTTCCGCCAGCAGAAGGCAGTGGCGCAGTCGCTGGGGCATGGCAGCCTTTCTATCTGGCTGCGTTTGTTTGTGCCGCAGCTCTGGCCCAGCTTGCGCTGGCCGGTGGCGATCACTTTCATCTATGCCGCGACTGTGGTGGACATGGCCCTGGTGCTGGGCCCCACGCAGCCGCCAACCCTGGCACTGGTGGCATGGAGCGATCTGAACAGCGCCAGTGTGGGAGACAATGCGCGAGGTACGGCCGCGGCGACGCTGCTGGCGCTGGCAGCAGCGCTGGTTCTGGCCTTGGCAAGACTGGCGTTGCACCTGATGCGGCAGAACCTGCACAGCTGGATTACCCGGGGGCCATCGCAACGTGCCCTTCCTTCCTGGTTGGGCTTAGCCAAATGGCGCGGGCTGGAGGTGATTTTTGTGGCTGTGGTGCTGTGCCTCATCATTCTCTCGTTGGCGCCCCTGTGGCCATTTCCAGATCTCTTGCCATTGCAATGGAACGGCGCGGCCTGGGGAGAGGCTTTTGACCATGCCAGCCCCTTGTGGCTGAGCCTTGCCCTGGCGCTGGCCACAAGCCTGTCAGCTTTGGTGCTGCTGTTGTTGTGGTTTGAGGGCGTGGATGAGTTGCACGACAAGCTGATGTTGGCGCTCAGCATGGTGGCGCTGGCCCTGCCCGCATTGCTCTTGGCGCTGGGGCAATACAAACTGTTGCTGCGGCTTGATCTCACTGGAACTGTCGCCGGGCTCTACATGGTTCATCTCATGCCAGTGGTGGCTTATATGTTCATCGTATTGCGCGGGCCTTACCGTGACTATGATGCACGGTTTGCTTCCGCCGCTGCCGCCCTTGGCCGAGGCCGATGGCAGCATCTTTCACGCATCAAGTGGCCGCTTCTGAAAGCACCGCTGGCTTCAAGCCTGGCGGTGGGCTTTGCGGTAAGCTTTGGGCAATATGTGCCAGCACAGCTCGCTGCGGCCGGACGTTTGACCACCTTGCCAATGGAGTCGGTGACGCTGAGCGCGGGGGCGAACCGCCCGCTCACGGCCGCCTTCGCCTTGCTGCTGATGCTGCCGCCGCTGTTGGCTTTCCTTGCTGCGGGGCTTGCGGGGCGCAACCGTTGGAGAGCGGCATGAGTTTGCTGCTGGAACAATTTGGCGTGAGACTATTGGGCCGGGAGCTGATCGCGCGCTTTTCGCTCACGGTCGAGCCCGGCGAGATCGTCACGCTGATGGGGCCATCGGGCAGCGGCAAGTCCTCCCTGCTTTCGGCCATCGCGGGCGATCTTGCTCCCAACTTCACCTCACAAGGCAGCGTGTGGCTGGACGATGAGAAAATTTCGGCCACTGCTCCAGAAGCCCGGCGCATTGGCCGGCTGTTTCAGGATGACCTGCTATTTCCACACCTGAGCGTTGGTGAAAACCTTCTATTCGGCATGGCGCGCGGGCCGCGGGCAGAACGGCAAGCCATGATGAAAGCAGCCCTCACTGAAATCGGTCTCGAAGGCTTTGAGCGCCGCGCTCCGCACAGCCTTTCCGGCGGGCAGCGCCAGCGCGTGGCCTTGATGAGGAGTTTGCTGTCAAACCCTCGCGCCGTGTTGCTGGATGAGCCTTTCGGCAGATTGGATGCAAATCTTCGGTCGCAGATCCGATCAAGCACATTTGAATTGCTGAAGCGCCGTCGGACACCCACATTGCTGGTCACACATGATGCGGCCGACGTGCCGGAAGGGGGCAAAGTGCTCAATATTGAAAATGGCGTTGTGACGCATGCTTGACCGCATGGCGTTAAGACTGAGCAAGCCCGCTCTTGACCGCATGGCCGACTATGCCATTTGTGGGCGCATCACCGCAGACCAGATGAGCCTGGCAGGGCTGGCACTCGGCCTCTTTGCAGCACTGCTGATCGCGCTGGGCTTCCCACAGATTGCCATCCTGCCGCTGTTGGCTGGGCGCCTCGCAGATGGGCTTGATGGTGCCATTGCCCGGGGCTGCAACGAGCAAACCCATCGTGGCGCCTTCATCGACATCACCTTTGACTTCTTCTTCTATGCCGCTGTGCCTTTGGCCTTTGCCGTTGCCAATCCGGCGCAGAACGCACTGGCCGGAGCGCTGTTGCTGGCCGCCTTCATCACGACGGGCAGCAGCTTCCTGGCTTATGCCTCAATTGCCGCGCGGCGTGGAGAACTGAACATCGCCTATCCCACAAAGGGCATCTATTATCTGGGCGGCCTCACCGAAGGCAGCGAGACCATTTTGCTGTTTCTGGTGTGCTGCATTTGGCCAAGCTGGTTTCCGCTTCTCGCCTATGTCTTCTCGGCGCTCTGTCTTGTCACTGCGGCCACACGGGTGAAAGCGGGATGGGACGGCTTTGTCTCGTAGGAACATAATTCGTTCATATTTGAAGCAAAAACTGCAATCCTAAATAGTTTTTCTTGCAAGTCGTCTCGATGCGGCATAAATTTCGAACGGGGCCGCGATTGGATGGATGGAGCATCACCATGCCAGCTTGCCTCGAGTGGGGAACGACCCGCCACCAAGAATGCACTGCCACCGCTGATCAAGGCTATAACGAGTGTTCCGCCTCACGCGATGAAGGATACCGGGATTGTTGCGACTGGTGGCCCTGTTCCTGGGCGTGCGATGCCTGGACTTGGATATCAAATGTGGTCTGCGTAGCGTGGACCTGGATTTCAAATGTCGTCTGCGTGGCGTGGACATGGATTACCACAGCCATCTGCGTGCTGTGGGATGTTGTTACCACCGTCGTCAATGCGGTGTTAGTCGTCGTTGAATCCATCGTCGGCTGGGTGCTCAGTGCTGTTGCCGCAATCATCGAGTTGATCGAAGCCATACCCATCCTCGGAACCATTGTGCGCTGGTTGCTGGATGGGATCACCAATATCATCAACATCATCGGCAGTTTGCCCGACGCCTTGGGTGGACTAATCGGCATCCGACCTGAGAAATTGCTGCGCGTCTGTCCCGTCATACTGCGGGATGAAAAAGGCCAGCCGGTGTGTTCTGTGCCGGTAGCCATTGCACTGTTGCAAATGGCTTGTGATGTTTACAAACGCGATGCCAATGTCCGCATCATTCCGTCGCGCGCTTTCAAATTCTCGACTGGTTTCAGCGGTGCCGAAACCGCTGACGAGAGCTGGCTGGCGACGGATTCGGGCAATAGTGATGGTAGCACACTTGATGTTCCGTGCGACGCCGGGGCCGAGTGGTGGACGGGAGGATCATCCTTCCAATTGAAAATGACGGCCAACTGCTTTTACGGTTCGTGGCGCAGGGTGCTTGGTTATGGCGCGCCGATAACCTGCTTCTTCATTCGCAGCATTCCCGGGGCCTTTGGCTGCGATTTGTGGATCACCGACTATGCCACAGTGGTTGGTTCGCTGACCTTGCCTCCGCCCAGTGCGCGCACGCTGGCGCACGAAGTGGGCCATGGTTGCAATCTCGTTCACACTTGCGTGGACGACGACAACGCCAATCTCATGGCTACAGGCGGGGCTTGTTCACCTGAATCCCTGACCGAGCCAGACCGCGCCAATCCGCATATGTCCAACTTGCAAGCCATCGCGGTTCGCATGTCCAAACATTGCACTTATTTCTGAGGAATTGCAGATGACCGACCTTGTAAACACTTCCACGCCCTTGGCCAGCAACAGGCTTGAGAGAGTCATTGACCACCCGAGCCAACTTAACGCGCTTTCAAGCCTTCCGGGTTTCCGACCTATTCCGCGTGGCCGCCTGCGGCTGGCAGGAAGTATTTTCACCCATCCCAAACGGGTGCAGTGGGAGAAGGAACTCAACGCCAGCTATGGTGCATGCGGCTGTGGTGCCAGCGCCAAGTTCATGGTGGTGGCCATCGCAATTGGGCTCTTCTATCTTGCGGTTCAAGCTTTCCGCGCGCCTGAGGCTTTTCACTGGGGCAGGGCCATAGTCTGGTGCGTCGGATTTGCAATCGCTGCTGCGGCTTTGGGAAAACTGGCCGGCCTTGCGGGCGCAAATCGCCGCCTCAAGACGACGGTCAGGGAAATCCAGAGGGACTGGAAGGTCGAGCCGCCCAAGCCCCACGAGATTTCCATTTGCGGCTAGGCTGCACATTAGGAGTTTGTTAACAAAAAACTTCGATGCACCGCAAATAAGGTCTTGAAAATGACACGAGACTCACTCATATGCGCATCCGTCCAAAGTCGCACGTGCCGCAAGGTCTCCCCAAAGCAACGACGGTGATGGTTTTTTGGTTCTCCGCTGGTGTCCAAAGCCGGGATTTCTGAGAGACGAACACTTTCCTTGCCCCACACGCGATTGGGTCTCCCGATCAAGAGAAGGCGAAAACAGTCAGTCTGCCAACACATGCGTGTTTCCATCGCGCGCCAGTGTTTGCGGAGAGGCTGAGGCTTCACATCTTATTTCGGGACACACGCACATGGCCGCCACCCAACGCATCAAAGATTTTCTCCGACAAGAAAAGCCGGAAGGCCCTTGCTTGATTGTTGACCTCAATGTGGTTGAGGACAATTTTCGCGCCTTCACCCATGCCATGCCCGACACGCGCATTTTCTATGCCGTGAAAGCCAATCCGGCCCCGGAAATCCTGAAGCTCCTGGCCAATCTCGGCTCGTGCTTTGACACGGCCTCGGTTGAAGAAATCAAGATGGCTTTGGCTGCGGGCGCAACGCCAGACCGCATTTCCTTCGGCAACACCATCAAGAAGAGCCGTGACATTGCCACCGCCCATGCGCTTGGCATCTCGCTCTATGCTGTCGACTCCGTCGAGGAAGTTGAGAAAGTGGCTGCTGCCGCACCAGGTGCGAAAGTGTTCTGCCGCATCCTCACCGATGGCGCTGGCGCTGAATGGCCTCTCTCGCGCAAATTTGGCTGTGACCCGGCCATGGCCACCGATGTGCTATTGCACGCTCACAAGCTGGGCCTGAAGGCTTATGGCATTTCCTTCCATGTTGGCAGCCAGCAAACGCGCCTTGAAGCCTGGGATACGGCTTTGGGTGAAGCCAAGGCGATCTTCGACGCCATGGCAGCCCACGGCATCGTCTTGCAGATGGTGAACCTGGGCGGCGGCTTCCCGACCAAATATCTGAAGGCCGTTCCCGGCACCAATGCCTATGCCAATGCCATTCACGATGGCCTGGCCAAGCATTTCGGCAATGCCATTCCTGAAACCATCATCGAGCCAGGCCGCGGCATGGTGGGCAATGCCGGCGTGATCAAATCCGAAGTGGTGTTGATCTCGAAGAAGCATGCCAATGACAATGTGCGATGGGTTTACCTCGACATCGGCAAGTTCGGTGGTCTGGCTGAAACCATGGACGAAGCCATTCGCTATCCAATCGTGACCGAGAAGGATGCGGGCGAGAAGGGCCTCTGCGTCATCGCTGGCCCAACCTGCGATTCGGCTGACGTGCTCTATGAAAAGACGCCTTATCCGCTGCCGCTGTCTTTGTCGGTGGGCGATGAGGTGTTGATCGAAGCTTGCGGCGCCTACACGACGACCTATGCGTCGGTGGCGTTCAACGGCTTCCCGCCGCTGAAGGCTTACGTGATTTAAGGCGCTTCAACCCACCCCTTCCTTTTAACGCATCCCCCAACACCGTCACCCCGGCGAAGGCCGGGGCCCAGCTAGGCCTGAGGCTCCGCAGCTTGAAGCAAAGCGGGATCCCGGCCTTCGCCGGGATGACGAACGGAGGAGATTGGAGATCCAAGATGGTCACCATTCGTGCTGAAATTTCGTCTGACTTTGCCGCGCGTGAAGCGCTTCTCACCAAGGCCTTTGGCGTGAAGCGTTTCCGCAAGACATCGGAAAAGCTGCGTGCCGGTCGCCTCGTCGCCGAAGGTCTCGCCTTTTCTGCCGTGAATGAGAAGGGCAAGCTCGTCGGCACCGTGCGGCTGTGGGACATCATCGCCGGTTCGGCGGGGCCTGCCCTGTTGCTTGGCCCTTTGGCGGTGGACGACAAGGCGCGTGGCACAGGCGTCGGCTCAGCCTTGATGAGCCACGCTCTGACGGAAGCCACCAAGCGCGGCCATGCCGCCGTGCTGCTCGTCGGTGATGCCCCCTATTACAGCCGCTTCGGATTTGCTGAAGGCCACACCCGTTCATTGCACTTGCCGGGCCCCGTAGAGCGTGCGCGCTTCCTGGGCTTTGAACTGGCCGAAGGCGCGCTGGATGGTGCTGAGGGTTTGGTGGCAGCGTCAGGCCGATTGGCTGAAGCGGAAAAAGTGGCGGCTTGATTGTCTTCTCCCCTACAACGGGAGAAGACGAATCCATTCTTCCCCTCGTCACAAATTCCCCTATAACCTCACGGCAAATCAGGAATCTGCCATCCCATGTCCAACGTTGATGTCTCCGAAACGGCCCGCATTCTCTCTGAAGCCCTGCCCTTCCTGCAGCTTTATGATGATGAAGTGATTGTGGTGAAGTTCGGTGGTCATGCGATGGTGGATGCCAAGCTGGCGCAGCAATTCGCGCGCGACATGGTGATGCTGAAAGTCTGCGGCCTTAACCCTGTCGTTGTCCATGGCGGCGGGCCGCAGATCAACCGCATGCTGGACAAGCTGGCGGTGAAGGCCGAATTCCGCGATGGTTTGCGCGTCACCGACAAGGACACCATGGAAGTGGTGGAGATGGTGCTCTCCGGCTCGATCAATAAGGCGATCGTGGCCTCAATCCAGCAGGCGGGTGGGCGCGCCGTTGGCATATCCGGCAAGGATGGCAACTTGCTGATGGCCACACGCTATCTGAAAGCAAAGACCGACCCTGCCACCGGCAAGACCACCATGATCGATTTCGGCCAGGTGGGTGAGCCCTCGCGCGTCAATACCGAAATCATCCAGACCATCATGAAGAGCGATGCCATCCCGGTGATTGCGCCTGTGGGCATTGGCGGCGATGGCGAGACCTATAATGTGAATGCCGATACCGCCGCCGGGGCCATCGCTTCGGCGCTGCATGCCAAGCGCCTGTTGCTGCTCACCGATGTGGCCGGCGTTCTCGACAAGGCCAAGAGCCTGATCCGCGAGTTGAAGCTGGCCGATATTCAAGGCCTCATCGACGATGGCACGATCACGGCCGGCATGATCCCCAAGATCGAGAGTGCCGCCGATGTGGTGCGCTCTGGCGTTGAGGGCGTGATTATCCTTGATGGCCGCGTGCCGCATTCGGTGCTGCTCGAACTGCTCACGCCGCATGGTGTGGGCACACGCGTGTCGCGCGACGGGCGATGACTTCGCTTTCCCACGTCGACACCTGGATCTTCGATCTCGACAACACGCTTTATCCGCCCTCCATCAAGCTGTTCGAGCAAATCGCGGCGCGCATGAATGAGATGATCATGGCGCGCATGGGCCTTTCATTGCGTGAGGCCACCCAATTGCGCCAAGGCTATTTCAAGAAATACGGAACCACGTTGCGCGGCCTGATGATGGAACATGGCTGGGAGCCGACCGCCTTTCTCAACTATGTGCATGAGATTGATTATGGCCCGGTGGAGCACCACCCGGCCCTGGGCGAGGCCATTGCAGCGCTTCCGGGCCGCAAGCTCATCTTCACCGCGGGCACGCGGCCGCATGCCCGCAATGTTTTGGCGCGGCTGGGATGTGCCCACGTGTTTGAAGAAATTTTCGACATCAGCGATTGCCATTTCATCCCGAAGCCGGATGCGCGGCCTTACGAGATATTCCTCAAGCGCCATGGCGTGACGCCAGACAAGGCCGCCTTTTTCGAAGACTTGCCGGAAAACCTGCTGGTGCCGCGCGCCCTCGGCATGGTGACGGTTTTGGTGGGGGAACAAGACGCTGCCTTGTTGCCCGCGCATGTGGACTATGTTACGGCGGATTTGGCTGAGTTTCTGAGTGGGCTCGCAGATCGGAATTGATACCCTTCTCCCCTTGAGAGAGAAGGTGTGAGAATTCAACCCTCTCCCCCTGCGGGAGAGGGGGGACCATTGCGGCACGCAATGGTGGGTGAGGGGTCGCTCCGACACGTAAGTCGAATGCGGAGCGACCCCTCATCCGCCCTTCGGGCACCTTCTCCCGCAAGGGGAGAAGGATGAATTGAGTGATATTGGTTATGGGAGAAAACATGAAGAACGCACAAGCCATCATCGAAGCCGCATGGGAAGCCAGGGACAAGGTGAACTTGAAAACCAAGGGCGACATTCGCAAGGCGGTGGAATTCGCACTCGGCCAGCTCGATAGCGGCAAGCTGCGCGTGGCCTCCAAGGAAGGCGGCGATTGGCATGTGCATCAGTGGCTGAAGAAGGCCGTGCTGCTGTCCTTCCGCCTGAATGACATGGAACTCATCAAAGGCGGCCCGGGCACATCGAAGTGGTGGGACAAGGTACCTTCCAAGTTTGATGGCTGGACGGCCAAGAAATTCCGCGACTCCGGCTTCCGCGCCGTGCCGAACTGCATTGTGCGTCGCTCGGCCTACATCGCCCCCGGCGCGATCCTGATGCCCTCCTTCGTCAACCTCGGCGCTTATGTCGACACTGGCACGATGGTGGACACCTGGGTCACCGTTGGCTCCTGCGCGCAGATCGGCAAGAATGTGCATCTCTCGGGCGGCGTCGGCATTGGTGGCGTGTTGGAGCCGATGCAGGCCGGCCCCACGATCATTGAAGACAACTGCTTCATCGGCGCGCGTTCGGAAGTGGTTGAAGGCGTCGTTGTGGGTGAAGGCTCGGTCATCTCGATGGGCGTGTTCATCGGCCAGAGCACCAAGATCATCGACCGCACCACAGGCGAAGTTCACATGGGCAAAGTGCCGCCTTATTCCGTGGTGGTCTCCGGCTCTCTGCCGCAACCCAATTTTCCTAATAACCAACCCTCGCCCAGCCTCTACTGCGCTGTGATCGTAAAGCGCGTCGATGAAAAGACACGCAGCAAGACGAGCATCAATGAGCTGCTGAGGGATTAGCCAAACTTCTCCACTGAGGCGTGTTCCGTTGGGCTTGAAACTGGCCATCCAAGTGCCTCACTTCATCACCAACTCTCTGCCGTCATGCCCGCGAAAGCGGGCATCTCTGTTTTGAACAAATCGCTAATTCATCTGTCCACGGACAAAACTCAGATTTCCGCTTTCGCGGGAATGACGAGGCAGGGGGTCGCGCATTCAGATCGCCAGTTTTCTCCCTCCCCCTTGTGGGGAGGGGGAAGAAGTTGTCTTCCTGCAAATCAACCCACTCCAAGCTCACCGCATCAATGATCCACCCCACCGGCAACGTCGTCTTCTTGGGCTTGCAAGACTTGTTGGCGGCGGCTTTGGAATTTTTGACCCAATGCTGGAGTATGGCGAGATATAGCCCACCCACCGTACGCTGTCAAGGATTATTTTCAGTATACTAGGATTATTTATTTTACCTCATCAAAACAGCGCCTTGCATCGTGGCCCATCCGGCGCTGGTTAAGGCCCTGTCACAATCACTTGTTAACCTCTAGTCTCACCACGGGGGATTGATTCACAGGGAGATGAATATGGATTGGAAATATCTCTTTACGAGCTTTGATGGGCGGATCGGTCGGCAATCTTGGTGGTTGGGCACAATCGCCCTGATTGTTGTTTCTTTTGTTCTCTATTTTATCCTGTCGCCAATTTTTGGCACAGGCATGTCTGCCATGATGGCCGATCCGCAAAAAATGGCTGAACCAGACTTTATGAGCAGCTTGATGCGGCGTTCTGCCTTCCAGCAGATCGTCATGCTCGCCATAATCGGCTATCCTGCAACAGCACTCATGGCCAAGCGTTTGAATGATCGAAACAGACCAGAATGGGTGAAATGGGCATTCTGGGCACCAACCGTACTTTCCATTCTGCTTTTGCTTTTTGGCCTCGCCTACACGCTGACAGATATGGGTGGTGTCATGATTCCGACCTCGTCGTCCCTAATGTCGCTTGTAGGGATAATTTCTTTGATCGTATTCATCTGGGCACTGGTTGATCTCGGCTTCCTGCGCGGCACCGAAGGGCCCAATCGTTTCGGGCCTGATCCGATTTCCGAATAGCATATCACAGTCACCCACTCACCCTTCTCCCTTTGGGAGAAGGGTGTTAGTTTCATTTCCATGCCCAATTCGCGCCCTGTCGCCATCCTGCAAGATCTGATCCGTTGTCGTTCCATCACGCCCGATGAAGGTGGGGCGTTGGAGTTGCTGGAGAAGCTGCTTTCGGCGGCGGGCTTTCAATGTGAGCGATTGAAGTTCAGCGACAAAGACACCCCGGATGTCGAAAACTTGTTCGCGCGCTGGGGCACGGGTTCACCTCACCTCTGCTTTGCGGGCCATACTGATGTGGTGCCGCCAGGGGATGAGGCCAGCTGGAAATATCCGCCTTTCGCCGCCGAAATTCATGGCGGCAAGGTTTATGGCCGCGGGGCTTGTGACATGAAAGGCTCGGTTGCCGCCTTTGCGGCGGCGGCGCTGGATTATGTGAGCGGCAGTGGCGCCAAACCCGGAAGCATTTCATTTTTGATCACCGGCGATGAAGAAGGCCCTGCCATCAACGGAACCACCAAGGTTCTGAAGTGGATGAAAGAGAATGGCCATGTCCCCGATCATTGCATCGTGGGCGAGCCTTCCTGTGTGGACAAGTTGGGCGACACGATCAAGATAGGCCGGCGCGGGTCGATCAGTTTCACGGTCACGGTGGATGGTAGACAGGGCCATGCCGCCTATCCGCAGAAGGCCGACAATCCCATTCCTAAACTGGCGCGCTTCGTCGACCGCATCGCGGCGTTGCCACTGGACAATGGTAACGCGCATTTCGATGCTTCAACGCTGGCCGTCACCAGTTTCGACGTCGGCAACCCTGCCAGCAATGTGATCCCGGCGCGGGCTGTGGCGAAATTCAACATCCGCTTTTCCACTGAGCATACAGCTGCCTCACTCAAGGCGCTCATTCGGGGGCAAGTGGATAATCTTCATCAGGAGCTGGGTGGGAAGTGGAGTGTCACCACCACTGAGGGCGCTGACGCTTTCATCACCGAGCCCGGCGCCTTTGTGGGCTTGGTGCAAGATGCCGTCGCGGAAGAAACCGGCATTGTTCCGAAACTTTCCACTTCCGGCGGCACATCGGATGCGCGTTTTGTGAAGGATTATTGCCCGGTTCTGGAATTCGGCCCCACCAATGCCACCATCCATCAGACGGATGAGCACGTCGGCGTGGAAGAGCTCAAAGCCACAGCGCGTATTTACGCCCGGATCATTGATAAATATTTCGGCGGCTGATCCACTCCACCTCACAGTTATGTGAAGGTCTGTGATGCATCCGAGTCCGAAGGCCTCTCGTTTCAGTATCAGTCACCCTGTTGGGGACTGGAAATTGAAACAGGAGAGCACCATGAACCTCAAGCGCATTGCCATTTCGGCTGCAACATTGATCAGCATTTCAACTGCCGCCCTTGCCAACCCGATGGTTGGCGGCGCTGCCATGTATCCAAACCGCGACATCATCGACAACGCGGTTCACTCGAAAGACCACACCACGCTGGTTGCTGCCGTGAAGGCCGCCGGCCTGGTTGAAACCCTGAAGGGCAAAGGCCCATTCACTGTTCTCGCCCCCACCAATGAAGCCTTTGCGGCCCTGCCCGCAGGCACCGTTGAAAACCTGTTGAAGCCCGAGAACAAGGCCACGCTCGTCAAGATCCTCACCTGCCACGTTATTGCGGCAGAAGCCATGTCGTCTGCCATTGTGAAGATGGCCAAGGATGATGGCGGCACCCATGAAGTGACCACCGTTGGCGGCTGCAAGCTGTTGCTTTCTGCCAAGGGCGGCAAGGTTGAAATCAAGGATGAAGCCGGCGGCACCGCCATGGTGACGATTGCCGATGTGAAGCAATCCAACGGCGTGATCCATGTGATCAACCACGTTCTCCTGCCCAAGATGTAATTCGGGACGGCGCGACCAGAGCGGAATGACTTTGCAAGGCAAAGTCATTCTCGCCCTGAGTTGCTGTCATCGATCAACTTGTCTGGCCTTTGACGATAACGTCAAAAGTCAGGTTGATCTGGAGGGCGGCTTGCAGCAATGCCAGCCGCCCAAACTATTTGTTCAGCGTCTCGTCTTGCCCGCTGAGGCGCGCGAAAACCACGGTGAGGAAAGTGGCGAAATAAGCCAGGAATGCCGCTTTGATCCATTGCCCAAGAACCAGCGCGGGTGCGAGCACAGCGGCAAGGGACCGGCCCGCATTCGGGCCAATCTCATGGGTCTCGGGGTTGACGATGTCGGAGCCTGTGCCCGCCAGTATGGGCAGCATGAAGACCACCAGCAGCACAACCGAGACAGCGACGAAGGCGAAGAACACGGCTATCGCGCGCCAGGTGAGAGAGAAGCCAAGACCACGTGCCAGCGGCCACAGATCGCGCATGGGGCGCGGCGTGCCGCCCTGAGCGATGCCGGGAAAGCCTGCGAGAAAACGCATGGCAATGCCAAGGATCATCAACAGCAGCACCGCCGCCGCAAAGCCGGTTCCCAGCTCAAAGACGCCGGCTGGCGCATTGAGGATTGAAAGCGCTTGCACCGCCAAGAGGATGACAATTTCGGCCATCACATAAGTGGCGAAGAGCGCAAGGCCGACGAAAAGCCCATAGACCACAACGGCCGCCGTTTCATGCAACTCGCCATGGAGGATACCAAAGGCCTTGGTCGCGCCAGTTTTCCAGAACTGCACGATGCGCGTGAAGTTCCAGGCAAGAATTAGCGCGTTGAAAATGAAGAAGCCCAGGAACAGGAAACCCCGCCCCTGAACCACCGCTTCGAACTGGGCTTCGGCATCGGGTGTGGCTGAAAGATTTGCGGCGAGAGCTGCGGCATAGATGTCGCGCATCTGCCAGAGTTGAATTGTGCCGATGACGGAGGCGAGGATGAAGGGCAACACGCTGGCCGCAGCCAAGCCACGCCAGTGTGAAACACAGAGCTTCAGGCTTTGACGCAAGGTTCCGCGCAGTGACGTTTTCATTCGGCATCCTCTGCTTCAGGCTTGGGCCCATAGACCACTTCCACGAGATATAGCCCATCGGGCGGGCAGACAGGGCCACAGCGGGCGCGGTCCCTTGCCTCCAGCGCGCGGCGCATTTCAAGCTTGTGCCATTTGCCCGTGCCCACCTGCACAAGGCTGCCCACCATGCTGCGGACCTGATGATGCAGGAAGGAGCGGGCCTCGGCGCGAATTTCCACCATCTCGTCAAAACGCATGACATCGAGGCGGCTCAAGGTTTTCACCGGGCTTTTCGCCTGACAATCGGCGGCGCGGAAGGTGGTGAAATCATGCTTGCCCACGAGATGTTGCGCGGCCTCATGCATGGCATCCACATCAAGCGGCATCGGCACATGCCAGACCTTGTGGCGGTCTATCGTCGCAGGGGCGCGGCGATTGAGGATGCGGTAAAGATAGCGGCGGCCCGTGGCGGAAAAGCGTGCCTGAAAATCCTCGCCCACTTCTTCTGCGGCAATCACGCTCACCGCATGAGGCCGCACATTGCCATTGATGGCATTGCAGAGAACGAAAGGATCCCAGTTTTTCGGCGAGTCGAAATGCGCCACTTGGCCGAGCGCGTGAACCCCAGTGTCGGTGCGGCCCGCGCCTTGCAGCGCGATGGGCTGGCCATGGAGAATGTGCAGCGCGCCTTCAAGCACGCCTTGAACAGTGGCAAAATCCGGCTGCACCTGCCAGCCCATGAAGCCATGGCCGTCATATTCGATGGTGAGCTTATAGCGCGGCATCAGGTGAGCCTTGTGCCTTTGGGCAAGGGGAAGCCGCGCATGAAGGTTGCTATATCCATCGGGCCCTTGCCTTCGCGCTGGAGTTTGAGAATATGAATGGCACCTGTGCCGCAAGTGATGGTGAGTGCCTCGTCCAGCGCAGTGCCGGGAGCGCCCTCGCCTTGCACGACTTCGACATTGAGAAGCTTCAGCCGGGTTTCGCCTGCCATGCACCACGCTCCCGGAAAGGGCGATAGGCCGTGGATATGGTTTCGCACTTCAGAGGCAGACTTGGAGAAATCAATATGCGCTTCGGCCTTGTCGATCTTCTTGGCGTAGGTCACGCCATCATCAGACTGTGGCATTGCAGGTGCAGAAGGATTTTGCAGCACCTCCACCATCAGCCGCGCGCCAAGTGTGGCAAGTTCATCGTGCAATGTTGCCGCCGTCGTTTCAGCCGTGATCGACACAGCTTGCATCTTCATCACCGGGCCGGTGTCCAAGCCCTCCTCCATCTTCATGATGGCCACACCACTCTGCGCATCACCCGCCATGATGGCGCGCTGAATGGGGGCGGCGCCGCGCCAGCGCGGCAACAGCGACGCGTGAATGTTGAAGCAGCCGAATTTGGGCGCATCGAGGATGGGCTTCGGGAGCAGCAAGCCATAAGCAACGACAACGGCGGCATCGGCCTTAAGGGCAGCAAATTTCTGCTGCTCGACCGCAGACTTCAGCGTCAATGGGGTTCGCACTTCAATGCCCAGGCTTTCGGCCAACAAATGCACAGGCTGTTTTTGCACTTCATGGCCCCGGCCCTTGGGGCGCGGCGGTTGCGAATAGACGCAGACGATTTCATGGCCCGCAGCGATGAGCGCGCGCAAGGCGAAGGCGGAAAACTCCGGCGTGCCCATGAAAATCAGGCGCATGGGCCTAGAGCTTCCCCAGCTTTTCAGCTTTCAGGAATTTCTTGATCACACGGTCGCGCTTCAACTTGGAAATATAGTCGATGAAGAGCACCCCGTTGAGATGGTCAATTTCATGTTGCAGGCAGGTGGCCATCACGCCGTTGGCATGGATCTCCATCGCTTCGCCATTGCGGTCCAGGTAGCGCACCTTCACTTCGGCGGGGCGTTCGACCATTTCGTAGAAATCGGGGATGGAAAGGCAGCCTTCCTCGTAGTCATTCAACTGTTCGGAAGACCAGATGACTTCCGGATTGGCAAGAAAAAGCGGCTTCTTCTCCTCGCCGTCGCGCGAAAGGTCCACCACGATCTGGCGCAGTGGAACGCCCACCTGAATGGCGGCCAGGCCAATGCCGGGCGCGTCATACATGGTTTCGAGCATGTCATCGAAGAGCTTGCGTGCGGCCGCATCCACGCCTTTGAGGGCGGCGGATTTCTGGCGCAGGATCTTTTCATCCGGCAGCTTGATGATGGATTTAATGCTCATTCCAGCCTCAGATAGGCGAGGCAAGGCAATGGGTCAATCGGGGGCCTCCAGTATCATCCGCTCAATTCCATTCACACCAAACTCCGTCACGGCCCGCTTCAAGCGGGCCGCCCATTGCCGCGCATCATGGATGGCCCGCCTGAAGCGGGCCAAGACGAAATTAGGGAATTGATGATCTCAACTGGCCGACCAAAACCCTATTTCAGGCTGAGCAGATATTCAGAGATGGCGTTCAAGTCGGCCTCGGGCAGCTTGGAAAGGTTGGTTTGGACCTCGCCCATGCCGCCAGAGGACATGTGCTCATAGCCAAAGCTCTCGCCATTCTGAAAAGCGGAGACAAGATCGGCCTGATCCTTGTAACGCTTGCGCTCCACCAGCCTAAGCAGGCTGGGCACGGTGCCTTTACCTTCGGGGTGTGGCCCGCCCATGAAGGCGCGCGAGGCATCGGACATCATGAAAAGATCGCGCGGGGTGTGACATTCCTGGCAGTGGCCCGGGCCGTTGACCAGATAAGCACCGCGATTCCAGCTTTCACTTTTGCTGGCGTCCGGCTGCCAGACCGGATTGGCCAGGGCCCTCGCCTTCCAGAACTTCAGGCCGCGGCGCATGATCTTGAGGCCAAATACGTCATGGGGTGGAACCTGGTTTTTCACGCTGGGCAAGCTTTGCAGATAGGCGAACAGGTCGGCCACGTCTTCGGGCTTCATGCTGCGGTAGGAGCCATAAGGGAAAGCCGGAATCAGGTTGCTGCCATCGCGGTGCAAGCCCTGCTGCATCGCCGCTTCGAATTCATAGAATTTCCAGCTGCCGAGCCCGGTTTCAGGATCAGGTGTAAGATTGGGCGGGTAGAGCGTGCCGATTGGGGTTTTGAGCGGCTTGCCGCCTGCGGGCAGGCCTGCTGCAACATCCGTGAGGCCCTCACCCGCCTTGTGACAGGAAATACAGCCGCCCACATTGAACAACAGCTTGCCGTTTTCGAGATTGGCCGTGCGGACAGGCGGCATTTCCGGCATCACCGGAGTTGGCGTTGTCACCGCCCAAAATGCGCCAAACCCCAGCAGCGCCAGCGCCACCAGGATTTGGAGCTTTCTTCTCATGCCATTGCCTTACTGCAGCGGCGCGCGGAATTTTTCGTGGCAGCCCTTGCAGCCATCGCCCACAGCGGGGAAGGCGGCCTTGAAGCTGGCCTCATCGGTGGCCTTGCGCATGTTCTGATCAGCTGCATACCACTTGCCGGCAGCAGCTTCGAAACCCTTCGGGTCCGTCCAGATTGCGGGAAGGGCGTGGGTTTCTTCCTTGTCGCCCTTCTGGGTGTCGGCTCCCCACCACATCGACCAATCCTTACAGACGGCGTCTTCGGCATCAAAGGCGGCCTTCAGGGCGGCAGGGTCAAACTTGGCTTCACCCTTCATGACGGGCACAGCTGCCTTCATCACACCGCCATGGCCCATTTTCATGCAGGCCTTACGCGCCTTGATGGCATCATCAGCACTCATCGCGGCAAAAGCCACGCCGGCACCCACTGAAAGGGCCAGAACGCCTGCCATCAAGCCAAACTGTAGTTTTGAAAACATATCTTTCTCCTCACCTGCGCGTGCCTATCACGCCACAACAGAAGTTACAGTTTGAACCTAAAGGTTATTCCAAGACAAGCGATTCAATATTTTGTGATGCCAAGCGGCCAACTGGAACGGCGGGTGCTCGCGTCCGTTCGCCCCAGTCATCTGTTTGGTCGCATCTTTTCGCTCACACGTGATTCCACTTGTTCGCTCGATGCTCTGACAGAAAATTAAACCATTTACCGCGATGCCGCCACATGAATGCCGCATGAACAACGGGTTCCGGTGGCATTCAGGGCCTGAGGCTTAGGGTTTCCTTAGTTTCAATGCATTACAACCCCTGCCACGAGTGAGCGTCATGAAAAAACAACAGAACCCCAGCCAATATCGCCAATTTCGCCTTCCGACAGCTATGAGCCCGGAACTGCTTGAGGAATTGAAGGTTCTGAAGTCGCTCGAAGCGCGTGACACCGCCGCCCCGGCACAGAGCTAAGACTTCACCTGAGATACTTGGATTGTGGCGGCGCTTTTGCGCCGCTTTTCATTGCCAGAGCTTGATAGCCTGAAGCAGTTTGGATGCATCTGCGCCAGCGCCATCCTGCGCCATTTGCCCGGCTTCTCTCATCACATTCTGGGCGCCAAAATTGGCAGCGAGGCCTTTGATCGCCATGGCTGCCTGCTTGACGGTTTCGCGATCGCCTGCGTCTCGCGCGGCCAGCAGCACGTTTGAAAGATGCGCGGCCTCATCGCGGGCCAGACTTTGAAGGCGCAGCCAAATGCCGCGCGGAACCTGGCCTTGGAGGGCGACAAGAAGATCATCGCGCGTGGGTGTTGCGGGCAGTTTTTGTGTGCGCTCATCCTTTACCTGAACGGCGCGGCGCATGGCCTTGAGCAATTCATTGGTGTTGGCGGGCTTGGGCAAAGCGCTGTCAAAAGCGTCACGCCACTTGGTATGTTCCGTGGAATCGGCAAGGAAGGCCGAAAGGGCGAGGATGGGCGTGTCGGCACAGTGGGCTAATTCAGCGCGGATCGAGCGAGCGGCTGTCACACCATCCATCACCGGCATTTCAATATCGAGCAGGATCACATCATAGCTGTCGCCACGGGCGTGTTGCAGCGCCAGTTCGCCATCTTCGACGGCATCCACCTCAAAGCCCATGCGTTCCAGCATGGCCTTGGTGACAATGCGCGAAGTCACTTGATCTTCGGCATAGAGCACGCGCCGGGGCGTGCCATCGGCGCGTTGAAAACGGGGCGTTGAACTGGAGGCGGCAAGGGCAGTCATCGTGAATGAAAACTAGCCGCCCAATCCTTGCGTTAAGATTTAACACGCACATTAACGGCTTGCAGATTCACGGCATGCTTAATGAGGCGTTATTTGGTGCCGAACATGCGGTCACCGGCATCGCCGAGGCCCGGCACGATATAGCCGTGATCATTCAGCTTTTCATCCACGGCGGCAGTGAAAATCGGCACATCGGGATGAGCCTTGTGGAAGCGCTCGACACCTTCCGGTGCTGAAAGCAAAGTGCAAAGGCGCAAATCCTTGGCGCCCTTTTCCTTCAAGCGCGAAACGGCGGCGGCCACCGAGTTGCCTGTGGCCAGCATTGGATCCACCACGATGGTGGGGCGATCGGCGATGTCTTCTGGCACTTTCAAATAATACTGCACGGGCTGCAAGGTTTTGGGATCACGGTAGAGGCCGATGTGGCCCACACGCGCTGATGGCAGCAAATCCAGCATGCCTTCCAGCAGGCCATTGCCGGCGCGCAACACTGACACAATCACCAACTTCTTGCCCTTGATGATGGGCGCCTCCATGGGAGCAACAGGGGTTTCAATGCGGGTTGTTGTCATCGGCAGGTCGCGGCAGACTTCATAGGCCATGAGCAAGCTGATTTCGCGAAGCAATTGGCGGAACACCGCAGTTGGCGTGTTCTTGTCGCGCATCAGCGTGAGCTTGTGAAGCACGAGCGGATGATTGACGATGGTGAGATTGTGCGGGGCTTTGAAGGTCATGATGCAACTTCTTGATGAATAAGCCATCATCGCGCAAAACATGCCCTTTGCCCACAGGCGCAATGCGGCTATCCACGCCTTTTACCACGGAGGATTGAAGGGCACGAAATGACGGCACTCGTTTGGTTACGGCAGGATTTGCGCTTGAGTGATCACCCGGCCCTATCGGCGGCTGCGGCCAAGGGCGCGGTCATTCCGCTGTTCATTCTCGATGATGAAACGCCGGGCGAATGGCGCTGGGGCGGGGCTTCACGCTGGTGGCTGCATCGCTCGCTGGAATCGCTGGGCAAGAAGGCGCCACTGATGTTGCGGCGGGGCCGAACAGACATTGTTCTGCGCGACGTGTTACAGCAATCAGGCGCCAGCTCGCTTCATTTCACCCGTGACTATGCACCCTGGTCTGGCGCGTTGGAGCAGCGCGTGAAGGCGCTTTGCGATGAGCTTGGCATTGCCTGTCATCGCCATGGCGGCTTCCTGCTGCATGAGCCAGAATCCATCCGTAACGGGCAAGGCGAACCCTATAAGGTTTACACTCCATTTTCGCGCACCTGCTTTGCGGCGGGTGAGCCGCGCGCGCCCAAGCCTGTGCCCAAAGTGGAATGGGCGAAGAGCAATCTTGAAACTGACTCACTCGCAAGCTGGAAATTGTTGCCGATGCGCCCGAATTGGGCGACTGGATTTGAGGCGGCGTGGCGGCCTGGTGAGACAGGTGCCCAGGCCGCTCTGGCGCGTTTCATTGATGATGCACTCGTGCATTATGCCGAGGGGCGAGACAGGCCGGATCAGACCTTCATCTCGCGCCTCTCGCCGCATCTGCATTGCGGCGAGATTTCGCCGCATCAGGTATGGCACGCCATTCGCGCCGCTGCTGCTCATCAGGGTGGGCGCGCGGATCAGGGTGCTGAGAAATTCCTGAAAGAAATTCTCTGGCGCGAGTTTGCCTATCACCTGTTGCATCACTGGCCGCAGTTTCCTACGGTTTCTTTCCGGCCAGAGTTCGAGGCTTTCCCCTGGGTGAAGGATGATGTGGCCTTGCTGCACTGGCAGAAGGGTGAGACGGGCTATCCCATCGTTGATGCGGGGATGCGTGAGTTGTGGGCTACCGGCTTCATGCACAACCGCGTCCGGATGATCGTGGCTTCCTTCCTCATCAAGCATTTGCAAATTGACTGGCGCGAAGGCGAGCGCTGGTTCTGGGATACGTTGGTGGATGCTGACATCGCCAACAACGCCGCGAGTTGGCAATGGGTGGCAGGCTGTGGAGCAGATGCCTCACCCTATTACCGCATCTTCAACCCAATCCTGCAGGGCGCCAAGTTTGACCCTGAGGGCATATACGTGAAGCGCTGGGTGCCAGAGTTGCGGGATGTGCCCGCAGAGCATATTCATGCGCCATGGGAAATGGCCGCGCCACCGAAGCGCTATCCTGCACCCATGGTGGATCACGGCAAAGCCCGCGCTAGGGCCATGGCCGCCTATGGCGCGATCAAGGGCGGGGCCGCTGCCTCAAGTGATGATTGAATCGGCTCAGAAACGATCTAACGGGACTCGTTCCGTGCTCGAAACGAGACTCTCAACCCATTGTTTTTAAAATAATTTCAGTTTGCCGTGTTTTGGTTCTGCAGTTGCGCCCAGGTGTTGGGCTTGGACAACATCTGCTGCAGATATTGCATGTTGGCCTCCACCTGATCGGGCGGCAAGTCGGCCGAGGCGATCTGCTTGGCTTCATCGAGGCGGCCCTGCAGGCCAACCACCAGTGACAGGTTCTGGCGTATTTGTGGCATGGCGGCACTGCCTGGCTGGTTCAGAGCCGAACGCAACATCTTCTCGGCTTCAGGCAACTTACCTTGCAGCGCGTAAGACATAGCAAGATTGTTTTCAACTGAGAGCGAGCCCGGCTGCAGCGCCAGCGCCTTGTTATATTGCTGGCGGGCAAGATCAAACTGGCCCTGTTGATCATAGGCTGTGCCAAGGGCGGAATAGGCTTTCCAATCCGCATTGCCGCTGGCGGTGGCGCGCTCCAGAATTGTCGCGGCTTCGCCGGGCCTTTGGGCCGCGAGGAATTCCTTGCCGATGCGCGATTGCAGGGCAGCGTCTTGCGGATGGGCAAGTGAAATGGATTTCAACACCTGAGTTTGTGTATCTACCTGCCCGAGCTTGCCGAGATTGGTGGCATATTCCATGCCGATCTTTTCATCGCCCGGATGGGCCGCCCAAGCTGTAGCCAGATCACGTGTGCGAAGGTAGGAAGGAGCGGGCCCCTCTGCTCCGCCAGCAGGGCTTGTGCTGCTGGTGGCGACGGGATCAGACTCCAGCTTGGCATCCCTGCCGCTGCAACCCGAGGCCAGAACCGCAAGCAACAGCAGCGGCGCAAAGGCGCTGCGGGATTTCAGATTTGCGGCAAGCGGGGACATGGCAACTCCGGCGAATGTATCCCCCACCATGCTGGCTTTTCGTCAACAAACCATTAACCATAGGTATTTCACGGAATCACAGAGGCGCGCATGGTTAAGGCAATTGAAATTCTGGTGGAAAAGGCCAAAACGGCCATCCCATTAAAGATGGTGAGCAATACTGACCTTGCAGGCCTGGGCAAGGCTGTGAAAGCACAGGCTGTTGCGTTGGGCTTTGAGGCGGCACCGCTGGCGCTGATGCCGGTGATCGAAAATGGCGAGCTCACACAAGTTATCGTAGGTGAGCCGATGGCGGATGCCGATCCTTTCGCGCTGGGGGCGATTTCTTCGAAGCTACCCGAGGGAACCTATGTTTTTTCTTCTCCCCCACGCGAGGCACACCTGGTGGCGCTGGGCTTTGCACTTGATCTTTATCGCCATGATCCATTCCGCCCAGCCCCTTGGCGCAAGGTGCAATTGGTAATCCCAGCGGGCGTCGATGCGGCGCAGCTACGGCGTGAGGCTGATGCCAGCTTTGCTGTGCGTGACATGATCAACCAACCCGCCAATCTGTTCGGACCAGATGAATTGGAAGCGGAAGCACACAAGCTGGCGCTGGCGCACAAGGCGAAGTTCGCAGTGGTGAGTGGCGCGAAACTGGCCAAGGAATTTCCGCTGATTCATGCGGTGGGTTCCGCTTCAACGCGCAAGCCGCGGCTGATTGATTTCATTTGGGGCAAGGCCTCGCATCCCAAGGTGACACTCGTGGGCAAGGGCGTGTGTTTCGACACAGGCGGCCTCGACATCAAGCCTTCCTCTTCCATGCTGTTGATGAAGAAAGACATGGGGGGTGCTGCCAATGTGTTGGGCCTGGCGCGGCTGATCATGGAGGCAAAGCTGCCGGTGCGGTTGCGCGTGCTCATTCCGGCGGTGGAGAATTCCATTGCGGGCGATGCATTTCGGCCCGGCGATGTGTTCAAATCCCGCAAGGGGCTTTCAGTGGAGATTGGCAATACCGATGCTGAAGGGCGACTGGTGCTGGCTGACGCTTTGGCGCTGGCAGATGAGGAGGCGCCGGAACTACTGGTCGACATGGCCACTCTAACAGGCGCAGCGCGCGTTGCCTTGGGGCCCGATTTGCCACCGTTTTATACTGACGATGACAAGCTGGCCGCACGGCTGGCGCATCATGCATGGGCCCAGAATGATCCGTTGTGGCAGTTGCCGCTGTGGCGGCCCTATTATT
Source organism: Aestuariivirga sp. (assembly GCA_031424315.1). Classification (GTDB taxonomy): domain Bacteria; phylum Pseudomonadota; class Alphaproteobacteria; order Rhizobiales; family Aestuariivirgaceae; genus Aestuariivirga. The sequence goes on along the minus strand of JANPHF010000148.1, from coordinate 10,415 downwards.
CCATGATCGAAACATCCATTGCGGATTTGAACAATGCTGGCGCTGGCGGATTTGCGGGCTCCATCACCGCCGCGCTGTTCTTGCGCCGTTTTGTGGAGAGAGCCAAGTCTTACGCGCATTTCGACATCTTCGGCTGGGTGCCCAACGCCAAGCCCGGACGGCCCAAGGGCGGCGAGGCGCAGGCCATGCGCGCAATCTTTGCCACAATCGCCGAGCGCTTCGCGAAATAGCTTGCACTGCCGCGCGAATTGGCGAAGACTGAAACGGCTCCGAAACGATTGGAGGCGTTGCCCATGCTTCATCCACTCAGTTCCGCACAGGCCTTGCGGCTTTGGCATGATGTTGGGCTGGCACAGGTCAAAGACGCAGAGCCTGATCTTTCCCTGCGGCAGATGACGATTTTGCTCACGATTTATTTGGAACCTCCGCCGCATACTGTGCGCGGGCTGGCGGCGAAACTCGATGTTTCCAAACCTGTGATCACGCGGGCCCTGGATGCGATGGGGAAAATGAAACTGGTGAGCCGCAGGCGGGACGAGAAAGACATGCGCAATGTTTTGATCCAGCGTACAGTGGAAGGCGCGCTTTATCTTGAGCGGCTGGCCGATCTCGTTGGCCGCATTTCGCGGGGGATTTGATGAGCATGCTTGACGCGCGGTTGCACGCCTTTCGAGATGATCTTGCGGATTCAACACTAAAGGGCAAGGTCGAAGCCGCGCATTTCACGCAAGGCATGCCAGCCCAGATCAATGTGGCCGTTGCATCTGTCCATAAGCGGCCCGACGAGCACTCCATGCAGCTCACGCAGGGTTTGTTTGGCGACATATGCCAGGTGTTCGAGCGCCGCGATGGTTGGGCCTGGGTGCAATTCCTGCAAGATGGTTACGTTGGCTACGTGCGCGAGACTTCCCTTGGCGAATTATCTTCGACGTTGCGAACCCACCGCGTTGCCAATGTTTCAACATGGCATTTTTCAAAGAGTGATTTGAAAGCCCAACCCGCAACGACGCTCTATTTGAACAGCGAAGTCGCCGTCTCTGAAGTGCATGGCAGTTACGCCAATCTGGCTGAAGGTGGCGCAATATTTGCGGGGCATCTTCGCGTGATCAGCGACTACGAAAATGATTTTGTATCCGTGGCCGAACGCTTTCTGCACACACCCTACTATTGGGGTGGCAAGACTCGCGCGGGCATTGATTGCTCCGGACTCGTGCAAGTTTCATTGCACGCCTGCGGCATCAAGGCACCGCGTGATTCGGACATGCAGGAAAACGCACTGGGCACTTTGGTGAATGACCATAAGAATCTGCAACGCGGCGATTTTGTTTTCTGGCCAGGGCATGTGGGCATCATGCAATCAGCGACGCAAATGATTCATTCCAATGGACATTTCATGATGGTGACATCCGAGCCATTGGTTAACGCAATTGCGCGCAGCGAGAAGCTGATCAGCAGTGTCAGGCGGCTGTCAGTAAATCGCCCCATTCCTGCCGCAAAATAACCTCGCCCTCGCCTGCATCGCGCTGCTTTCGTGCCGCGATTGAAAGCCACTCTCGTTCACATGCTGGCGGGGGGCCAGTGGGCGAATCACCTAGGAAACGCCCACCCAAGTCCGCTGAGAATTAGGTCCGTGTCTGCTCCTGTCGCCGTCCCGAGTTGGCATGGATCTGGGGCTCGTTCGTCTCCGTTGAGATGGGCGGGCCCCACCCCTTTCTTGGCGCACGTAGAATCTGATAAGTTCTCGCCATGTTCTTCAATCCCACTGTTGTTCAAATCGGTTCGCATGCCTTCGGCCTTGTTGATGTAGCCGAGATTGCGGCTGCAGCGCTGTTCCTGCTGCTGCTCGTCATCATTATTCTCGCCTGGCGCGCGCAGAGCGGGCGCAAGGCTGAACGGCAAGAAGCGCAAGCGCGCACGGCCGAGATGGAATACCGTTTGGCAGAGCTCTCTGGCATGCTCGGCCAGTTTTCAGCGCAAGCGCAGAACCAACAAGTGAATCTTCAGCGCACGCTGGATGAACGCCTGGATGCTGTGGGCCAGCGCGTGGGCATGGGGCTTGCCGATCAATCGCAGCGCACCGCGCAATCCCTGAGCCAATTGCATGAAAGGCTGGCGGTGATTGATTCTGCACAGGCCAATTTGCAGGCGCTATCGCACGAAATGCTGACACTGAAAGACATTCTCTCCAACAAGCAGACGCGCGGCGCCTTTGGGCAAGGGCGGATGGAGGCGATCATTTCAGATGGCCTTCATGCGCGGGCCTTTGAGTTTCAGGCCACACTCTCCAATGGCACACGGCCGGATTGCCTGATCTCGCTGCCTGATTCACGTTTAAAGCTGGTGATCGACGCCAAGTTTCCCTTGGAGGCCTATAACGACATGCGCGAGGCGGAAGACGAGCCTTCGCGCACGGCAGCTGAACTGCGCCTCAAGCAGGACGTGTTCAAGCATGTGAAGGATATTTCCGAGAAATACCTGATTGGCGGCGAGACGCATGAGACCGCTATCATGTTTGTGCCGTCTGAATCGATCTATGTGGAACTGGTTGAGCGCTTTGAAGACGTGGTGCAACGTGCGCATCGTTCCCACATCATCCTCGCCTCACCCAATGTGTTGATGCTGCTCATTCAAACCATGCAGGCCATCGTGCGTGATGCGGCGATGCGTGAGCAAGCAGGCGTTATCCAGGCGGAAGTGGTGAAGCTGCTGGACGATGTGAACCGCATGAGCGAACGGGTGACAAAGTTGCGCGGGCATTTCGCGCAGACATCCTCGGACTTGGATCAGCTTTCAACCTCCACCGACAAGGTGATCCGGCGTGCCACAAAGATTGAGAGCCTGGAGCTGGAAGAGGTTCAGGCCGTTGCGCCGAAGCCGCGGTTGATCAAGTAAGAGACCTTACGTCCCGCAAAAGGTCTGCAGCACTTCTTCCTGTAGGCCGGGGGCGTTTTCAAGATCGGCCAAATCTGGCTGTTCGCTGAACGGTGCACGAAGTGCGATGAGCAGCCGGTGGAGCGGCAACAGGTTGGCTTCACCTGCTGCGGCGAGCGCCTCTTCCACACGGTGATTGCGGGCGATGTAGACCGGGTTATGTGATTGCATCAGCTCAAGAGCATTGGAACTGCGGAGTTGGTCCCACTCCGATTTCCATTCCTCGAAAGCGATTTGAGACGTGAAGAAAGCACCCAGGAATGATCCATTGCCCGCCACGTGTCGCGTGAGCGCGGTGAAGAATCTCGTGAAATCGGCGCGCGCATTGCCCATTTGTTGCATGGTCTTTGAGATGAATTCCGCATGGGCCTCATTGGCGATGCCGAGTTTGGCCAGCATGCGGCGCTCGAACTGTTTTTCAAACAGCGGCATGAAACGGTGTAACTCACCCTCAGCCAGTTTGACGGCAGCGTCTTTGTCATCATCAAGCAATGGCAGCAGGCATTCTGCCAGCCGCGTGAGATTCCACAAGGCAATCACCGGCTGCTTGTCATAAGCATAGCGGCCATATTCATCGATCGATGAAAATACCTTCTGCGGGTCAAACCCATCCATGAAGGCGCAGGGCCCATAGTCAATGGTTTCACCCGCAATCTGCATGTTGTCGGTGTTCATCACACCATGAATGAAGCCAAAACTCATCCACTGAGCGATCAGGCGCGCCTGACGGGTGATGACTTCGGCAAGGAAAGCACGCGCACCTACAATGCCTGGCATATGGCGCTCAATCTCGTGTTCCATCAAGGCCTTGATCGCAGGCGCGTCGCCACGCGCCGCGAGATATTGGAAGGTGCCCACGCGCACATGGCTCCTGGCCACGCGGGTGAGAACAGCACCTTCTTCCGGCCTTTGCCGCCAGACGCGCTCGCCTGTGGCCACAACAGCCAGCGAACGTGTGGTTGGAATGCCCAAGTGATGCATCGCCTCACTGACAATGAATTCGCGCAGCATGGCTGAGAGCGTGGCGCGGCCATCGGCGCCGCGCGAATAGATGGTGCGGCCTGTGCCCTTCAGGTGAAGCTCGCGGCGTGTGCCGTCCGCAAGCAGCACATCACCCAGCAGCATGGCGCGGCCATCGCCAAGGCTGGGATTGAAACCGCCGAATTGATGCCCGGCATAGGCCATAGCCAAAGGCTGGCCATGCGCGGCTGGTTCATTGCCGGAGAGGAGGTTCAGCGCCTCATCGCTGTGCAGCCATTCCCGCGAGAGGCCGAGATCTTCGGCCAGTGCATCATTGGCAATGATGAGGCGTGGTTCTGCCACAGGCTGAAGCCCTGCCGGGGCATGAAGCACAGCTGGCAAGGACGCGTAGGTTTGCTGGATAGGGGTGGGCATGGCCTCAATATAGGCGTGAGGCCATGCTCATTGAAGGGTTACTTCGACAGGTAAACCACCTGGTTCACCTGCTGGGTGATGGCGTCGAAGGCGGCGGAGACGTCGGCGCCGCTGTTGGCCACGAAGAAATCCTTGGCCGGATCGCTGGCACAGTTCTTCAAGCGCTTCTGCTGGGTGCTGTCGCTCAGGTCATAGGCGATGGTGACAATGGTGATGCCATTGGCTTTGATGTTGCTGCAGAGCTGTTCAAGATTTGTATCGCCATTGGCCACAGTGCGCGAGCCGCCTGGGCCGAAGGCCGGTTCGGTCTGCATGCCGTCAGTCAACAGCACCATGAACTTCTTGGTCTGCTTATCGGAATAGGGTGCTGCACCCGAGAAGGCGCCGGTTGGTGAAAGCATCTGGTACCCAAATTCGGCACCCAACGCGATGTGGGTGTTCTGATAGGGCGTAGACGCGCTGATCTGGGCCTTAAGCCCGGCGAAATCATTGGTGAGCGGGCGCATCACGAGGTGGTGCGACGCATAGTCCGCGCAAGACCAGGCCCAAGGATGGGCCACCATGGGCTGACCCCATTTCGAGGCATCATTGGCTGGGTTCGGGGCATCGCCGGAAAGGTTGTAGGGATACATCTGATCCTGGGTGCAACCCGTCCAGGTGGCGCCTGTGGCGCCCTTCACATATTGCGATTGGATCGTGCCATAGACATGCTGCGAAAAGGGCACGAGGCCAATCTTCACCTTGGTTGGATCCTTGGTCACATTGTCGATCAGCTTGTTGGCAGCCGCACTCATGGCGACATATTTCACCTGGCCACCGGCCTTGTCGGCCATGGAGCCTGAATAATCGAGCACAAAGGCAATCTCGGCCTTGCCGGCTTCCGGCACGCCCACTTGGTTGCGGGCAACCACGTCCATCATGTCCACACCAACGAGGTTCATCATCGCTGTGCCCATATCGGCATGGGCCTCACCCGTCACTGCGCCATTGCTGATGGTAAATGTGGCCTTGGTGGTGAGATCACCCGCAGCGCCATTTTGAATATTGCCATTGAAAGCGGCCATGGCGATTGCCTGGCGCTCGGTATCGGTTTTGCCGGTGGCAGAAGCGGCAGCAAGGCTGGCGCTGTCCAGTGCGGCAGTGAGTTCGGATTGCACGGCCACATAGCGGCCAAAATCGAGTGCTGCACCAGCGGCTGCAAACATCGGAATGGCAGAGAGGGCCAGCATCACGGCCACATTCCCATTTGTGGACTGTTTGTAGTTCTTCCAGGCGGTGATGAGCTTCTTCATTGCCGTATCCTCGTTTCAATCCGGCACAGAAGCCGGGGAGATGAGGGACACGGAGCAAGCAGCGAACCAACAGGGACTCCGCTGCGGTAGAAGCGGGTGGTAAAGTTTATGAAACCTTAATGGGTTGTCCTAATGTGGCGCAGAATAGGCGGCAGGCGCGGATTGCTAAAAAGGGCGCCGCGCCCGCATGGCCTGGGTGAGCGTGCCTTCGTCAAGATAATCCAGTTCGCCACCTACCGGCACACCATGGGCTAGACGCGAAGTAGCCACGCCAAGTTTTTTCAGCCGCTCAGTGATGTAATGCGCGGTGGTTTGGCCCTCCACCGTGGCGTTATTGGCCAGAACCACTTCCTTGATGTGGCCCTCGGCGCAGCGGTTGACCAAGCGGTCGATATCCAGGTCTTCGGGGCGCACGCCACCCAAGGCCGATAGCGTGCCACCGAGAACATGATATTGGCCGTTCCAGGCCCCTGCCCGCTCCAGGGCCCAGAGGTCGCCCACTTCCTCCACCACGCAAAGGGTGGATTTGTCGCGGCGAAAATCAGTGCAAATCGTGCACGGGTCGATGGTATCCACATTGCCGCAGACCGAACACTCCACAACCTTGTCTTCGGCTTCCACCAGAGCAGCTGCTAGCGGGGTGAGCAGCTTGTCACGGTTCTTCACCAAATGCAGCACGGCACGGCGCGCCGAACGTGGGCCAAGCCCCGGCAACTTGGCGAGAAGCTGGATCAGCTTTTCAATCTCGGGGCCGGATTGGCGTTTCATGCGCGGCCCCTCACCCGCCCTTCGGGCACTCTCTCCCCGCACGCGGGGCGTGGGGCGAAAGAGGATGCTTCGCCCTTCTCCCCTCGGGGGAGAAGGTGGCGCGAAGCGCCGGATGAGGGGCCAGGCTCAAACATGAAATTAGAAAGGCAGCTTCATGCCGGGTGGCAAGGGCAGGCCTGCGGTGAGGGACTTCATCTGCTCGGCGGCCACGGTTTCGGCTTTGGCCTTCGCATCGGCCAGCGCGGTGAGGAGCAAATCCTCCACCATTTCCTTCTCGTCAGCTTTCAAGATGGAAGGATCAATCTCAATAGCCTTCACGGTGAACTTGCCGCTCATGGTGACTTTCACCACACCCCCACCGGCTTGGCCGGTGACCAGCACATTTTCCAACTGGGCCTGCATGTCAGCCATGGCCGACTGCATGGCAGTGGCCTTTTTCATGATGTCAGCGAGATTCATCTTCTGCTTCCCCCGTCGTGTTCAAAATTTCAGGTTCAGTAACATTGAGAATTTCAGCGCCGGGGAAAGCCTTGAGCACGGCCTGCACATCTTTCTGCTCACGCGCCCATTTGAAGGCCGAGTCTTTCGCGTCTTTCTTCTGCTGGGCCAGCGTTGCGTCCCCGCCTGCCTTGGATACTGCCACGATCCAGCGGCGGCCTGTCCATTGCTCGATCTTGCGCGACAATTCATTGGTGAGGCCCGGTTCAGCGCCTGCTTCCAGCGCCAGTTCAATCTTGCCATCGCTGACGCTGATGGGGCGAATGAAGCGCTCCAACTGTGACTTGAATTTGATATCGCGCTTCTCGGCGGCCAGCGCCACGACATCGGCGAAAGATTTGATCTTGGCTGTGGGGCGATGATCTGCGCCATTTTCGGCGTGAACGGGAACGGCCTGCGATGTGACACGCGCTTCCGCGGATGGCTCTCGCGGGGCCTCACGGGTTTGCGGCGCCATTTGCGGCAAGGGCCGGGGATTTACGGCGCGGTTTTCCTGAACCTGCTTCATCAGTTCATCGCCGGAAGGCAAGTTGGCCGCATGGGCAAGACGGATGATAACCATTTCCGCCGCCTGCATGGGCTGTGAGGCCAGGGCGGTTTCGGAAATGCCCTTCAGCAACATCTGCCAAGCGCGGGTGAGATGCACCATCGAGAGGCGCTTGGCGAAATCGCTTCCACGCGTTTTCTCATCCTCGGTGCGCGCGCCATCGGCAGCGGCTGATTGGGGCACCACCTTCAGGCGGGTGACCCAATGGGTGAAATCGGCGAGATCGGTGAGAATTGTTTCAGGATCGCCGCCTGCTTCATATTGTTTGGCGATTTCGGCGAGCGCGCGCGGCGTGTCGCCCGCCATCACGGCGTCGAACAGGCCGATCACTTGGCCCTTGTCCATCAGGCCCAGCATGTTCATCACATCGGTGGTTTTCACCTTGCCATCGCCGTAAGCAATAGCTTGATCAAGCAGCGACAGTCCGTCACGCACGCTGCCTTCGGCGGCGCGGGAGATGAGGCGAAGGGCTTCTTCCTCGGCCTCCACATTCTCCAGCTTGCAGATCTTGCCATAGTGCTCCACCAAGGTGGCGGCATCCATGCGGCGCAAGTCAAAACGCTGGCAGCGTGAAAGGATCGTCACCGGAACTTTGCGGATTTCCGTGGTGGCGAAGATGAATTTCACATGCGGCGGCGGCTCTTCCAGCGTCTTGAGCAGCGCGTTGAAGGCGCTCTTCGACAGCATGTGCACTTCGTCGATGATGTAGACCTTGTAGCGCGCCTGAACCGGGGCATAGCGCACCGAGTCGATGATCTCGCGCATGTTGTCAACGCCGGTGTTGGAAGCGGCGTCCATCTCGATCACATCCATGTGGCGCGATTCGAGAATGGCTTCGCATTGGGCGGTGAGTTCCGGCATTTCCATGGACGGGCCGGAAGGATAGTTCAGCGCGCGGGCGATGAGGCGTGCGGTGGTGGTTTTGCCGATGCCGCGCAAACCGGTGAGCATATAGGCCTGGGCGATGCGGCCAGTGGAAAACGCGTTCTGCAGGGTGCGCACCATGGCTTCCTGGCCGATCAGATCGGCAAAGACCTTGGGCCGGTATTTCCGGGCCAAAACGCGGTAGGCGGGTTGGTCGCTCATGCGGAAACGGGTTTAGCCCAAGGCAGGGCCAAGGGGGAAGAAAAGATCGCGCTGTCTGGATAAGTGGAAGGCTGGACGAGCAACCCATAACAGGCTCGTTGGGGCTGCTGCCTTCCGGCCCTGACCCGGTTGGCGAGCGTCACGTCCGCAGGCCAACCTTCCGAGGCGCTATATGGGCGGGGCGAGGCCAAAAGGCAAGAGGCTCCAAAGTGCCCTCAACCGGCCTTCGGCGACCTTCTCCCATCGCGCAAGTACGCGACAGGCGAAGGCCATCTATCTGCCTTCTCCAGTGCCCGTTTGGGCATGGGAGAAGGTGCCGACAGGCGGATGAGGGCCTACTGCGCTTTCAACCACTCCCGCACCACCGCGGCCGCCTCCGGCGGATATTCCAGCGTGGGGAAATGGCCGCAGTCGGGCAGGATGATGGCTTTGCCATTTGGCACAGTGGCGGCAATCTTGCTTGCCGTTTCAGGCGGTGAGAATTGGTCGTGATCGCCCCAGAGGCAGAGCACGGGGCACAAGATCTCACCCATGCGGGGCCAAAGATCGGTGCGATATGCCAGCGCGTCGGATTGGAGCGCGAAGTTTTCTGGGCCGAGCTTGCGGCTCATAGCGCGGAAGGCATGCATGGTTTCCGCCCCGCGCGGGCCAGGAAGATGGGAGATGATGTCGCCCATTTCCTGCAACACATTTTCAAACTCGCCACCCCGCGCACGGGCCGAGCGTTTGAGGCCCCCCGCCTGATCCACCACCGGGCCAGGGCCAGAGCCGATGATGATGAGGCCCTTCACGCGTTCGGGCGCCGCCAGCGTGGTTTCCATCGCCACGCGCGCGCCGAAGGATGTGCCCATTAGGATGAATTCGTTTGAGGCCTGAGTGAGCACCTGAGCCACACAGCCCGCCATGCGATCTGCAACGGCAATGATGGTTTGGCCGTTGGTGCCAAGAGCCCTATTGAATGGAGCATAGAGGCCAGCATCGCAGCCAAGAGCGGGGATTTGTACAAGGTGTTGCATTATGCGAAAGTGTCGTTCGAATAACCTTCGAGGTCAAGGTATGCAATTGCCCCCTTTTGATCGGAAATTTTGGCGTGCCAACTTGTCGGGTACAGCACTTATCCTAATTCTTCTGGGGTCATTGCTTGGTTTTGGCCTCAATGCGCCGATCGCTGATGGAAGGATTACCGCCAAGGTTTTGCGCTATTCTCCATCAACACAGAAATACTGGATAGGAACCATTGTTTCCTTCGGCCTCGAAGATGGAAGAGAGGTTCCTATTGCCTACAACACCGCTCAAACCCTGCCTGAAATCGGCACGACCGTTTCACTCACCCATTTTCACGGCCGTTTCTTCGGTGAAGGCTTTGGCCAATAATCGCTTGGACAGCGCACGAATTCAAAAGCCACCGCCTTCGTGTTGCCGAACTGATCGGTGACTATCGCAGTCGTGAGCGGGCAAAGGCGCTGTGGGACGGTCGCGATAAAATGGAACATGACAGGCTTTTGAACGCTCACTTCTCATAGGAGGTTGCGTCATGGAACAGAAATATTCCAAGGCAGTAGAAGAGAAGATCGGCCGGGTCATGGGCGAATTTGAAGCTGGCAAACTCACCAGTGGAAAGTATGGCCCACGTGTAAGAAGCCGTAAGCAGACCATTGCCATCGCGCTCTCTGAAGCGCGCGAGGCGGGTTACAAAGTGCCTCAACAGAAGCCTGCGCGGATCAGGTCTCGTGTGAAATAAAAACGCGGCACCCGTGGGGCACCGCGTTTTGAATTCATTCGCTGGGAAGTGGGTTAAGCGTCCTGCTCGGCGTTGGCCTCTGCAGGTGCATCTGCGCCCTGCCTCTTGGTGAGGTCTTCGCCTGTGGTTTGATCCACGGCCTTCATCGACAGCTTGA
>JANPHF010000147.1:0-36756 GCA_031424315.1 Aestuariivirga sp. | reverse complement strand
GCGGTTTCCAAGGCAGGGGCGATCGATGTGCTGTTCAACTGCTCGGGCTTTGTGCATGCCGGCACTTTGCTTGAAACTGAAGACAAGGATTGGGATTTTTCCTTCAATCTGAATGTCAAAGCCCATTTCCACATGATCAAGGCCTTCCTGCCTGGCATGCTGGCCAAGGGCAAAGGCTCAATCATCAACATGGCTTCGGTGTGTTCCTCGATCAAAGGCCTGCCCAACCGTTTTGTTTATGGCGCAAGCAAAGCGGCCGTGATCGGCCTCACCAAGTCGGTGGCGGCGGATTTCATCACCAAGGGCATCCGCTGCAATGCCATTTGCCCCGGCACGGTGGAAACGCCCAGCCTTTATGACCGCATGCGTGCGCAGGGCGATTTCGAAAAGGCCAAGGCGGCCTTCATTGCCCGCCAGCCCATGGGGCGCCTGGCGCAGCCCGACGAGATCGCCGCGTTGGTGGTTTATCTTGCCAGCGATGAAAGCGCCTTTGTGACGGGCCAGGCGATGCTGATCGATGGCGGCATGTCGGTATAATCATCTGTAAGCTGCGACGGACTTCACGCCCAGGCCCCGTCTGATGGGCAACGAGCCGCTTGATCGGCTGGTTTGTTCATCAACGGAGTATCAGATGCTGAAACAATTCATTCTTGGCGGCGTGGCCCTGGCCATCGTCGGCGGCGTGGCTTTTGCCGAAAACAATGCGGTTGCGCCAGCAGCCCCCGCACAGTCCGACACACAAGTGGCTGACAACGCAAGCAATCCTCCCCCGCCGCCCGCCGTTGATCCGCAGGGCGGCGATGGCCAAGGCTGGTGGGGTTGGGGCAAGCATCGCCACGGCGGCCACCGTCATGGTGATTTCGGCCCCGGCCAGATGGCGATGAACGGCGCGATGGGTGGCCCAGGAGGCCCAGGCATGATGGGTGGCCCGGGCATGATGATGGATCATCAGGGTTTCCGCATGACACTTGGCAATGGCATCAATGTGAATGTGATGTGTGGCAAGGAAGCGCTGAAAGATTGCATCGCTGAGGCTCAGCCGCTGATCGATGCCGCCAAAGCGGCGGCCACCGCGCAAGCGCCTGCCGCCAAGACGCCGTAACTTTTCCAGCGCAAATTGCGGGCCTGCCTCTTTATTCCTCCAGAGGCGGGCCCTTATCTCTGTAATTCTGAATTCTTCTTCACCTCGGTGCGGCGGACTCGCGTAGAGCTTGCAGATAGTGCTAATTCCCAAGCCACCTGCAATCAATGAGAGTTCCTTGCCATGACCGTGCAAAGCGTTGCTGTGAAATCACTGCGGCCCACCCAGATTGCGGTTGGCAAGAAACTGGTGAAGGCCAAGCGCAAAGGTTTGCGCGCGCGTGAACGCAAACCGCAGGAGCTGGTGGATTTCATTCTCGAAAATCCCATCCGCGCCGTGCTGGGCCCCGGTGATCTGCTCTATGTGGTTGACCATCATCATCTCGCCCATGCTCTGCTTGACGAGGGCTTTGATACTGCACCTGTTGTGGTGATTGGCGATCTCACCACTTCAGCGATGGATGAATTCTGGAGCGTGATGGAAGGCAAGGGCTGGCTGCATCCCTTCGATGGCAAAGGCAAGAAACAGCCGGTGAGCGCCATTCCGGCCAAGATCAAAAAGATGGAGGATGATCCCTATCGCAGCCTTGCCGGCTTTGTGCGGCTGGAGGGCGGGTTCCAAAAGACCACAACACCCTATGCTGAATTTGTCTGGGCGGATTTCTATCGCAAGCAAATCCCGGAAAAGATGCTCAGCAACGCTTTTGATAAGGCCGTGCGCCTGGCCATGAAGCTGGCATCAACGCCGGATGCGGCGGGCCTGCCGGGCTATGTAGCCAAGACTGCGGAGAAGAAAGGCAAGAAGCAGAAGGATGATCAGTGAGGGGCTCTTCTCACTTCTCCCTCCCCTGAATGCAGGGGAGGGCGGGGTGGGGTTGGTTCAGTAAACGCTCTTCATTGATCGGACTCGCTGAAGGGCCCCCACCCTAACCCTCCCTCCCCCGTTTAGGACGGGGGAGGGAGGGTTAGTTGTTCACCTTACTTTTTACTCAGAAACTTCTCACATAGATCAGCTGTCTGTCGTGCAAACACCGGCTTCACTTCCCGCGCCAGATCAATCTCGCTGTGGCTGCCCAGCCAGGCCGTGAGCAAGATGCGGCGGAACATGATGAAGGTTTTGATTTCGCCCTCATCCTCATTCGTCAGCGTACGGATGGAACGATAACCCTTTACCCAGTTGGCGATCATGTCGGGCGCCTGGGGCTCATGCTCATGAAAAGAGATCATGTTGGCGGCGTCATACATGAACCAACTGAAACCAGAATCATCAAAGTCTATGACCTTGATTGCGCTGCCGTCGACTAGCAGATTGGCGAGGCGCAAGTCGCCGTGGATGAGGTTGAAACGGCTCGGTGCCTTGCCATAAGCCCAAAGGCGCTTCTCAATCACTTCCAGCGTGCGATCATAGAGCGGCAACATTTCAGGCGTGACCCCCAAGCCTTTGCGCCAATCGCCCCAGCGCTTTTCCGCCCCAAAAGCGGCATCAAAATCCCAGCGCGGGCGGGTGAAGAAATCTGGCCGCTGCCAGCGCTCAACGTGATCGCGCAGTTTGGCGGCAATGCGGCCCAACTCTTCTGCAAAGTCCAGCAGGTTGTCGCTGATCAGCGGTTCGTGGCCTTCTTGCCAATGGAAAACCACACCTTCGCGCGCGCCCAGCGTTTGCAGGTGTTTGCCATTGCGCCCGGTGATGGGTCGCGCAGCCGCGATCACTTGCTCCGTGTACAGAGCATCCAGCCAAGCCATTTCAGATTCAATTTCGGCATGGGTGTGATAGCCGGGGCGGTTGAGGCGCAGCGCAAAGCGGCGGCCATCCTTGCAATCAATCCGATAGGTTTCATTTTCCGAAACATTGACGAGGCGCAGATCGAATTCGTTTTCTGCGCCAAGGTCAAAGGCCCGGGCCAATTCAGCTTTCATCGTCGAGCTTCTTCAACGCGTCCTCGAGCCTCATGGTAGCGCTGCCTGGCTTTTTGGGCCGGGGCTGGCTCTCATGCGGCTTCCAGGCCATGGCCCAGAGCAGATCCAAGGTGGCGCGCACGCGGGTGTCATCATCAGCATTTTCTAGCTGGTAGTCTTGCAACAGGGCGGCCAGCATGCGGCGCGATGTGAAGCTCTTGCGGCGTTCACTGAGCGGATTGGAAAAGCCGAACGCCCTGATTTCGCGCAGCAAGGCCAGCGCATCGGCATAACGCAGAGTGAGCCTGTCACTGTCAGTGACAGGAAGGGCGAGGCCGGCGCGCTGCAGCAGGCCGCCCATTTCGCGCACACCGATCATGGGCGCTACACGCGGCGAGATATGATCCAGCACTTCGCTTTCGGCGGCAGCCCAGGCATTGCGCAGTTCAAGCAGCGTATCACCCGCAAAGGCGCAGGCCATGAACAGGCCATCGGGCTTCAATGCACGCGCGCATTGGGCAAGATAGCCCGGCACGTCATTCACACATTGCAGGTCGAGCAGGCTGAAAACAGCTTCATGCGATAGTGGTTGAAGCGCGAGATCATCCAATGCTGTCGGCGCTACGATCGCAATGGTCGTAAACTTGGCCGAGGCTTTCAACACGTTTTGGAAAGGTGCAGCGTCTTGGGCGATGATCAGGGCTGAGGCGAAGGTGTGATTGATTACGCTCAATCTGTCGGCCAGATCCTCGGCCACGTGATCGAGCAATGGGCCTTGGGCCGCACTGGCCTTTTGCTGGCGCGCGAGATAGAGTTCGCGGTTGAAAATCTGGGGGAGGCTTGCGCTCATGGGCGAGGAGCTAGCGGAAAACGAAGGGCAGTTCCAGCTTCAGCTTGGGCGCTGGGGCAAGGCCATCTGGCAGGGCTTTCTCGGTGCGCTCACACCCGCTCATTGCTTGGTTTGCCAGGCACCTGGCCTCGACCGGCCGGGGCTGTGCGTGGAGTGCTGGCAGAAGCTGCGCTTTCTCGATGAACCTGTCTGCGATGTGATGGGCACCGCCTTTGCCTATGACCAGGGCGAGGGGGCGCTGTCGGCGGTGGCCTTGGCGCATCCGCCGGTTTGGGACCGCTCCCGCGCGGCGACGATTTTTGACGATCATTCCAAGGAGATTGTTCACGCCTTCAAATATGGGGATCGTGGCGAGGCCGGCGCCTTCATGGCGCGCATGATGGCTCGCGCCGGGCGCAAGCTGCTGGCCGAGGCCGACCTGATCGTGCCGGTGCCGCTGCATTGGACGCGCCTGTGGAGGCGGCGCTTCAATCAGGCGGCTGTGCTGGCGCAGCGGCTCAGCAAGATCAGCGGCAAACCTTTCGAACCCCAGTTTCTGAAGCGCATCCGCGCCACGCCGCAGCAGGTGGGGCTAGACGCCGAGGCGCGGGCGAAGAACATGCGCCGGGCCTTCGGGCTCGCCAGCGGTGCCGCTGAAAAGATCGCAGGCAAGACCGTGCTTCTGGTGGATGATGTTCGCACCACCGGGGCCACGGTTTCGGCCTGCGTCGAGGTGCTCAAAGCGGGCGGCGCGGCGCGTGTCGTGGTGCTTTCCTTTGCACTTGTCGACGCGCCCCACAGGCCTCATATAAAGGCCCATGGCTAACATTATCATTTACACCACCGAATATTGTGGCTTTTGCCGCCACGCCAAGGCGTTGCTGGACCGCAAGGGCGTCACCTATGACGAGATCGATGTGACCTATGATCCCGACGGGCGCGCCGAGATGACGACCCGCGCCGGCGGGCGGCGCACGGTTCCGCAGATTTTCATTTCAGGCCAGCATGTGGGCGGCTGCGACGATCTCTATGCGCTTGACCACAAGGGCGGGCTGGACTCGTTGCTGGAGCCCGCATGAGTTTCAAGGCAGGCGTTATCCAACTGCGCAGTGGCGTGGACGAGGCCGCAAACCTTGCGGCTGCTTCGGCGCTGATCCGCGAGGCTGCGGGCAAGGGCGCTGATTTCATTTCAACGCCCGAGATCACCAATCTGTTCGAGCCTGACCGCAAGGCCATGCTGGGCAAGATCACACTGCAGAAAGACAATTTATCCGTGCGCGGATTTTCGGCCTTGGCCAAGGAGCTGAAGCGCTGGCTGCACATCGGCTCGCTGGCGTTGAAGGCCGAGGATGGCAAGGCGCTGAACCGCACGCTGCTGTTTGCGCCCGATGGCTCGATTGCTGCGGCCTATAACAAGATTCATCTCTACGATGTTGACCTGCCGAATGGCGATCGTTACCGCGAGAGCGATGTCTATCAGGGTGGGGCTGAGGCAGTGACGGTTGATCTGCCCTTCTGCAAGCTGGGGCTGGCCATTTGCTATGACGTGCGCTTCCCGCTTTTGCATCACGCGCTGGCGCAGGCGGGGGCCAATGCGATTGTCACACCGGCGGCTTTCACCGTACCTACAGGGCAGGCGCATTGGCATGTGTTGCAGCGGGCACGGGCGATTGAGACGGGCAGTTTTGTCATTACCGCAGCGCAGGGTGGCGACCACAAGAACGGCCGTTCCACCTATGGGCACTCGCTGGTGGTGAACCCATGGGGCGAAATCATCGCCGAATTGGCGCATGATGAGCCTGGTGTGCTCTTGGCTGAGATCGACTTGGCCCAGGCGGCGGATGCGCGCGCTCGCATTCCGGCCCTTGCCAACACGCGAAAATTCACCTTGCGGCAAGAAAAACCTGCCACCATATAGGCCCCATGATCCATTACGACCTCCAATGCGAGAAAGGCCATGAATTTGATGGCTGGTTTGCTTCGAGCGACGCGTTCGACAAACAGCTTTTGCATGGCGTGGTGGAATGCACCGTTTGCGGCTCGACCCAGGTTGAAAAACAGCTGATGGCGCCGGGCATTCCGGCCAAGTCTAACAAGAAGGCAGACGTCTTGCCTATGCATGCCGGGCCCGCCGACCCGCGCATGGCGCAGATGATGCAAATGATGCGCGACTACCGGAAGCACGTGGAAGCGAACTCGGAAGACGTAGGCCCCCGCTTTGCCGAAGAGGCACGCAAGATCCACTACAAGGAAACCGAAGACCGCGGCATCCGTGGCCAAGCTTCGCGCGAGGAAGCGCTGGAGCTGATGGAAGAAGGCATCGATGTTCACCCCCTGCCGGTTTTGCCGGAAGAGGGGAACTAGAGAACTTCAATCACACTGCTGCTAATCCAATCTTCCCATGATGAGATCAGCGCAACGGTCGCCAAGCATCATTGCAGGTGCGTTGGTGTTGCCGGCGTTGATGTTGGGAACAGCAGACATGTCACAGATGCGCAAGCCGTCAATGCCGCGAACGCGCATCCGCGCATCCAGCACCGCCATTGTATCACCGTCGGCGCCCATGCGCGCCGTGCCAGCGGGGTGGTAATTGGTTTTGACGAAGCGTTTGCAATGGGCGCGCAATGCGTCATCGGAATCATTGCCCGGCTTGGGCAACACCACGCGGGATAGCCGCTTGGCCAGGGGCTCGGCGGCAAAGGCGCGCAGGAAAAATCTCTGGCCTGCGATCATTTCGGCCATGTCAGATGGATCCTTCAGCAGGTTCGGAGAGACCACAGGCATGGCGGCAGGATCAACAGATGCCAAGCGCACTTCGCCACGCGAGCGAGGTTTTACCAAAACGGTGGTGATTGTGATGCCGTAATCCTCGTTCAATTCCGCCCGTGCGTCCCGGTCCAGATAAACGATAGGAACACAGAAGGCCTGGATGGTGGGTGGGGAGGTCGGAGACGTGGGATTGACGAAAGCCCCAGCCTCAACGCCTGCGGACGTGATTGGGCCGCTGCCAAAGAGTTTGAATTGCAATCCGTTGCGCAACATTCGCCAGCCGACGCCTTGCTTGAAATAGCCGTAAGGCCCGTTTGCCAGCGCGGTGACGGGAACTTCAGGATGGTCGATCAGGTTCTGTCCAACGCCGGGTAGATCCGCAGTGACTTTGATGCCGAGTTGTGACAGGTGGTCTGCCGGGCCAATGCCTGAAAGCATCAAGAGTTTGGGTGTGATAAGTGCGCCCGCCGCGACGATGACTTCAGCCTGAGCTCTCACCTCGTGAAGGCCGGAGCGATCCTTGTAGATCACACCCGTGGCGCGATGGTTTTCGATGACGATCTTGTGCACTTCGGCGTGGATGCGCACGACAAGATTGGGGTTTTGCTCCTGAGGCTGGAGAAAGGCATGGGCAGCCGAACTTCGTTTTCCGTTGCGGTTGGTGAACTGATAGAAGCCCACACCGCGTTGCGCGGGTCCGTTGAAGTCCGGATTATATGGCTCACCAAGGGCTTGCACGGCCTGGACAAACCAGTGCGAGAAATCATCGATGTAGCCGGGATCTGAAACCAGCAAGGGGCCGTTGTTACCATGCAACTCGTTGTTCAGCCTGTTGTTGCCTTCCATGCGCCGGAAATGAGGCAGCACGTCCTTCCAACCCCAGCCCACACGGTCATTGTTTCCGCGCAGCACATCGTTCCATTCGTCATAGTCACTGGGGCGGCCGCGCATGTAAACTTGTGCATTGACTGATGAGCCGCCGCCCAAAACGTTGCCCTGCGGGATGTCGTGGGAGCGGCCGTCCAAATGCGCTTGGGGCGGCGTATGATGATAGCGCATGAACTTCGAGCCATTGATCATCTTGAATATGCCGGGCGGCATGTCGAGGAGTGGATGATGATGCGAATGGCCAGCCTCCAGCAGCAGAACGCGCGCCTTGCCTTCCGAAGCCAGCCGCGCTGCGGCTACGCAGCCGGAAGAGCCGCCGCCAATCACGATGTAGTCAAATGATTCCATCTTGCGCCGCCCCTGTTGCAGAGAAGTATGTTAAGAGGCAGGCATCATGCAAACCATCTCATCCGTCAAGGTTCAACTTTTTCAGGTTCCGCTTGCTGAAGTGCTGGTTGACGCCAAACATGGCAATCATACCTTCTTTGAATTGGTGACAGTCACCATCAGGCTGGACGATGGCCGTGAAGGCACGGGATACACCTATACCGGTGGCAAGGGTGGCCATGCCATTGCCGCCTTGGTCGAGCATGACCTGGCGCCTTTTCTGATCGGGCGTAATGCCACCGGGGTGGAGCAGCTTTACGAAGCGATGCAATGGCATGTGCACTATGTGGCGCGCGGTGGGATTGCGTCATTTGCCATTTCAGCGGTTGATATTGCGCTCTGGGACTTGCGCGGCAAGGCCCTGAACCAGCCGTTGTGGAAAATGGCCGGTGGGGCATCAGACCGCTGCCGCGCCTATTGCGGCGGCATTGATCTTAATTTTCCGCTTCCGAAATTGCTGCAGAGCGTGAAGGGATATCTGGATCGAGGGTTCAACGGCGTGAAAATAAAAATCGGCCAACCTCACTTGGCCGAAGACGTGGCGCGGATCAAAGCCGTGCGTGAACTGATCGGCCCGGATACGGTCTTTGCAGTGGACGCCAATTATTCGATGAGTGTTGAACAGGCGATAACAGCGGCCAATGCGTTCAAGCCGTTTGGATTGCTGTGGTTTGAAGAACCCACCATTCCGGATGACTATGCTGGCTATGCCCGCATAGCGGCGGCGACGGGCATGCCGCTCGCCATGGGCGAAAACCTGCATACCATTCATGAATTTGGCTATGCGCTGGAGCAGGCGCGGCTCTCCTTCATCCAACCGGATGCGTCAAACTGTGGCGGCATTACGGGTTGGCTGCAGGTGGCAGCAATGGCCCAGGCCCATGGCATTCCGGTTTGCAGCCACGGGATGCAGGAACTGCATGTGAGCTTGTTGTCGGCGCGACCCAACGCGGGTTGGCTGGAAGTTCATTCCTTCCCCATTGACCAATATACGCTACGTCCGTTGCAGATCGAAAGTCATCTTGCCGTGGCGCCTTCCGATCCGGGGATTGGGGTGACGTTTGATTGGCAGAAGCTGGGTGACGCGAATATTTTGCGGGCGTGACTGGAGCGGAATGACATTGCAAAGCAAAGTCACTCTCTCCCTCAGTTACTGTTGTCGATCAACTTGTCTGACTTTTGACGATTTCGCCAAACGTCAGGTTGATCTTAAAGCCGGCTCACCCCTTCCGTCCCACCACCATGTAGTTGACGCTCAAGTCAATCGATCTGCGCCACTCTCCCGCCAGCGGGTGATAGGTGACGCCGCTTTCGGCTTGCACGGGCGTTTGGTTGTTTTCCAGCCATTGCTTCAACTCGTCGGGCGTGATGAATTTTTCCCACTCATGCGTGCCTTTGGGCAGCCAGCCCAAAACGTATTCCGCGCCCACGATGGCGAGGCCGAAGGATTTCAGCGTGCGGTTCAGGGTGGCCACAAACATCAGGCCACCGGGTTTCAGCATCTCGCAGCATGATTTCACAAAGAACTGCGGCATGCCGACGTGTTCGATCACTTCCATGTTGAGGATCACGTCGAATTTTTCGCCAGCTTCGGCCAAATCCTCGGCCTTGCCCACGCGGTAATCAATGGCCAGTTCCACCTCGGTGGCGTGGACTTGCGCAGTGCGGATGTTTTTCTCCGATGGGTCAACGCCCACCACGGTGGCCCCCAGCCTTGCCATGGGCTCGCACAGCAAGCCGCCGCCGCAGCCGATGTCCAGAAAGCGCAGGCCCTTGAAGGGTTCACGGGCGAAGGGATCCAACCCCAGGCGCGCGCAGGTTTGTTCCTTGATCCAAGCCAAGCGGGTGGGATTGAATTTATGCAGCACGCCCATTCTGCCCTTGGGGTTCCACCACTCGGCGGCCAGTTTGGAGAATTTCTCAACCTCGGCAGCATCGAGCGTGGTGAGGGGGGCAGGTGTATTCATTGTCATAATCCAGATTTGGGCAATTTTTCCGACTCTTATTGCATAGAATTGGCCCTTCGCCTAAGAGTGCATCGCGCCGCAGCGAGGGGCCAGAATCTCCCGCCCAAGCGCTTGAAAAAGCAAGGATTTGGCCAATGGGCCGTTTGGTTATGAAATTCGGGGGCACGTCGGTTGCGGATATTGAACGCATCCGCAATGTGGCCCGACATGTGGAACGCGAAGTGAAGGCCGGCAACCATGTTGCCGTGGTGGTTTCAGCCATGTCGGGCACCACCAATCAATTGGTGGATTGGTGCCGCCAGGCCGCCCCCATGCATGATGCGCGCGAATATGATGCCGTGGTGGCCACGGGTGAGCAGATCACTGCAGGTTTGCTCGCCATCGCGCTTCAGGAGATGGGCATTCCGGCGCGTTCCTGGGCGGGCTGGCAGATTCCCATTGAGACAGACGGCGTGCATGGTTCGGCCCGCATGACCAATATCAACGGCGCAGAAATCCTGAAGCGCATGGAGCAGGGGCAAGTGGCGGTGATCACCGGCTTTCAAGGCATTGGCCCCGACAAGCGCGTCACCACATTGGGCCGCGGCGGCTCGGATACATCTGCCGTTGCCGTGGCGGCTGCACTGAATGCTTCCTGCGATATTTATACGGACGTTGACGGCATTTACACCACTGATCCGCGCATCGTGACCCATGCACAAAAGCTTGACCGCATTTCTTATGAAGAAATGCTGGAGCAGGCCTCACTTGGCGCAAAAGTTTTGCAGACGCGCTCTGTCGAACTGGCGATGGTTTACAAGGTGCCATTGCAGGTGCGTTCTTCTTTCGAGCCGCCGGACAGCCCCAATCAGAACAAGCCGGATGGCACAGGCCCCGGCACAATCGTATGCCAAGAGGATCAAGCCATGGAACAGCATGTGGTGAGCGGTGTGGCCTATTCACGTGATGAGGCCAAAATCTCGCTCCGCAAAGTGAAGGACAAGCCGGGCATTTCCGCTGGCATCTTTGGCCCGCTGGCCGAGGCTGACATCAGCGTGGACATGATCGTGCAGAATGTGACGGCCGATGGCTCCACAACCGATCTCACCTTTACCTTGCCGCGCAAGGACCTTCGCAAAGCGATTGATGTGCTGAGCAAGCTGAAAGACCAGATCGGGTTCAATGATATTGTACATTCTGCCGATGTGGCCAAGGTTTCCATCGTGGGCATTGGCATGCGCAGCCATGCCGGCGTGGCCGCCAAGATGTTCCGCACGCTGGCGGACAAGGGCATTAACATTCAGGCGATCACCACATCGGAAATCAAGATCAGCGTGCTGATCGATGAGGCTTATACCGAGCTTGCTGTGCGCGCATTGCATACGGCTTACGGGCTTGATAAGGCTTGAGGCAATGATGCTTTGCGCTTCGGCAAAACCCCACTGGCAAAAGGCGCTCTCCGCCTGAGGATCATGCATGGCTAGCTCTACTCTCGGCCCACGCATCCTCCTCCGCAAGCTCCGCGAGGTGATGGCGGGGCAGGAGACGGCGCAGCAACGGCTCGACAAGATCGTTTCCATGATCGCCGGCAACATGGTTGCCGAAGTGTGCTCGATCTATGTGATGCGGCCAGACCGGGTGTTGGAACTCTATGCCACCGAAGGCTTGAAGCGCGAGGCGGTTCACAAATCTCAGCTGAAGGCTGGCGAGGGCCTTGTGGGTTTGATTGCTGATCAAGCTATTGGCCTCAATCTGACCGAAGCCTTCGATCATCCCTCCTTCAAATATCTGCCGGAAACGGGCGAAGAACTGTTCCACTCCTTCCTCGGCGTGCCGATCATGCGCGGTGGCTCGGTCATCGGCGTGCTGGTCGTGCAGAACAAGACGCGGCGGCAATATACCGAAGAGGAAGAAGAAGCCCTGCAGACCACGGCCATGGTTTTGGCCGAGGTTTTGGCCACGTCAGGTTATCTGCAAGCGCCACAGGATTTTCTGGCCGGAACCGTTGAGCTTCGCACGCAAGTGTTGCGCGGTGAAAGCCTGGCTGAAGGCATTGCGCTTGGCCATGTGGTGATGCACGAGCCACGCGTTCGCATCCAGAACATGATTGCGGAGAATATTCCGCAGGAACTCATTCGCCTGGATGAAGCCATCACCCATCTGCGCAAGCAGGTTGATGACCTGCTGGATGGCAGTGAGGCAATGAGCGCCAACGAGAGCATGGACGTGCTCGAAACCATCCGCATGTTTGCCCATGACAAGGGTTGGCTAGGCCGGTTGAAGGAAGCGGTGCAAACGGGCCTCACGGCTGAGGCCGCTGTTGAGCGGGTGCAGAATGACAACCGCGCGCGCATGATGCGAACACCTGATCCCTATTTGCGCGAGCGCATGCATGATCTCGACGATCTGTCGAACCGCCTGCTGCGCTATCTCACGGGTGCTGTGGCCACCGCCTCGCGCACCGATTTGCCCGACAATGCCATTGTGGTTTCGCGCAACATGGGGCCTGCCGAACTGCTCGACTATGACCGCAGCAAGATCCGCGGTGTGATCCTCGAAGAGGGTGGCAAGACTTCGCACGTGGCCATTGTGGCGCGCGCGCTGGGCATTCCGGCTGTGGGGCAGGCCACGGGCCTCATCAATCTGGTGGACGACGGCAGCGCGGTTATTCTCGATGGTGGCACTGGCGAAGTCTATGTGCGGCCCTCGGTCGATCTGGAAAAGGCCTATGCCGAAAAGGTGCGCTTCAACGCCTCCAAGCAGGCGCGCTTCAAGGCTTTGCGCGATGTGCCCGCCACCACCAAGGACGGGCAGAACATCACGCTCAACATCAATGCAGGCCTTGTGGTGGACATGCCTCACCTGCATGAATCAGGCGCGGCGGGCGTGGGGCTTTACCGCACCGAGCTGCACTTCATGATGGCGGCGCGCTTCCCGCGCCTTTCCACCCAGATCAAGCACTACAAAAGCATTCTGGATCAGGCTGCGGGCAAGCCCGTGGTGTTCCGCACGCTGGATATTGGTGCTGACAAGACGCTTCCCTATTTGCGCCAACCGCGCGAGGAAAACCCGGCGCTGGGCTGGCGCTCCATCCGCATGGCGCTGGATCGGCCTGCACTGCTGAAGTTGCAGGTGCGTGCCATGTTGCTGGCGGGCGCTGGCGCTGATCTCAAGATCATGTTCCCCATGATTGCTGACGTTGCGGAATATGTGCAGGCGCGCGAAGTTGTGCTGCAGGAAAAGGACATTCTGCAGAAGCGCGGCCATGCGCTGCCCAAGAGCTTGAAGATGGGTGCGATGATCGAAATCCCGTCACTGCTATGGCAGCTTGATCACCTTCTGCCGATCGTGGATTTCGCCTCTGTTGGCTCTAACGATCTGGTGCAGTTTCTGTTTGCGTCTGATCGCGGCAATCCGAAACTGGCGGGCCGTTATGATCCGCTCTCTCCGGCAGCCCTCGGCGCATTGCGACAGATTGTTGAGAAGGGCAAGCAGCATGACAAGACGGTCACGCTGTGCGGCGAGCTTGGCGGGCGACCGTTGGAAGCCATGGGCCTTATCGGCGTTGGCCTCACGTCAATGAGCATGGTGCCATCCGGCGTTGGCCCGGTGAAGGCGATGATCCGCTCAGTTGATCAGGGCAAGCTCTGGGCTTTCATGGAGCCGCTCATTCATTCCGGCCTGCATTCGATCAGGCCGGAGCTGGCGCGTTATGCCAAAGACAATGGCGTTGAAGTTTAATCTTCCGAGCCGTTTACCTTAATCTGACATTCACCATTTTTCTTCATCATGTGCCTCTGAGTGGTGCAGCGCATTTGACGGCGCGGCACGAACGTAAACACGCGTTAACTGTTGCGTAGAGAGTAAACATGACGATCGAAATGCCTGAACTCCATTCCCCGCGCCACGAGCCGCAGATGTTTTCGGATCCCAGGCGCAAGCCTGCCGGCCAGAAAGACCCGGCTGCGGAAGTGGGCTTCTTCCTGCACCGCGAGCGTGAAACGCGCGGCCTTTCGATGGAAGCGGCCAGCGAGGCCACAGGCATTCACCCCTATCATATTGAAGCGATCGAAACCGGCGACCTCACGCGCATGCCGCCGCGGCTTGAAGCGATGGAGATGATTGCGGGTTACGCGCAATATCTCGGCTTTGAGCCGGAGCCGCTGATTGAACACTTGCTCTCTTTCCTGCCGCCGCCGCCGATCACCAAGCCGAAGTTTCATCCAGCGCGGCCGCCCATTCTGTCTTCTGCGAAAGTACTCACCTTCGGCAAGATGCCGAAGATTCCTTCGCTCCATATCAACCTGGCCAAATTCCCCGGCGGAACCAGCGGAGTTGTCACTTCGGTGGCCGCTGCCTTCATGCTGTTTGTGGGCGCGCATTGGATGTTGTCAGGCGGAAATCCTGTCGCCACACCAACAGAGCAGGTGGCGGTGGCAGAGCCCAAGATTCAGCAGCCCGCTGCTGATGCGATGCCAACGGCATCCACCAATGCCGCCGACGTGAAGGTGACCGATCAGCCCATGCCCGATAGCGGCAAGGTAGCCACAGCCGCCCCTTCTGAAGATCCGGACGCGATGGGCAATTTCATTCAGGATCAGGTTCAGCCCGCAGCGCAGGCGATCAAGGGCAAGCCAGGCAAGCTGGCCTCGAAGAAAATTCAAGACCGGATGAAGGTTGAGGACTCGATCAAGACGGCTGCCACTGCGCCTGCTTCCATTCCGCAGCCATCCGATGGCCGCGTCTACGGGGCTGAGAACAAGGATGCACACATTATCCTGAAAGCCACCGCACCTGTCTGGCTGCGCATTGAAGACGCGCAAGGCAACGCGGTGATGACGCAGATGCTCAATACGGGGGACACTTACCGCGTGCCGAACCGTGATGGCCTGATCGCCCTGTCGCGCGACGGCGGCAGGTTGGCTTACATCATTGATGGCCAAGAAAAGGGCGTGCTTGGCCCGCCCGGAAAAATCCTGGTGAGCGAGAAGCTCGATCTGGCTGCGCTTGCCATCAAGACACAAGGCCAGGCCAGCGCCAACTGAAGAGATCAAACTGCAGAGAAAAGCCCCCGTGGAAGCGGGGGCTTTTTTGTTTGAGTGACGGAGCTGTGAGAACCTCCCTCCCCTTGCTTCAAGGGGAGGGCAGGGTGGGGTAGGCACAGCGTCTACATTGCCAACCGGGGGATGCTGAACCACCCCCACCCTTGCCCTCCCCCGCAAGGGCGGAGGAGGGAGATGGATGATTCCCACAAAAAAAGCCCCGCAGATTTGCGGGGCTTTGAATCGTGAGTTAGCGAAAACTCAGTTTGCCTTGGTGGTGTCTGCCGGCTTGGTCTTGTCGTCCGGCTTCACATTGGTGACGACCTTTTCGCCGTGCAGCAGGGAGACGGCGGCCTTGAGTTGTTCGTCCTTGGCCTTGTCTTCCGGCACATAGGCTGCAGAACCGCCGCCTGACTCCTCGCCACCATTCGGGTTGGCCAAGTGGCCATTGAGACCGCCTTCGCCTTCGGTGGAGACATTCTTGCCTTGCAGTTCCGGCGGCAATGGTTCTTCGATCACAATATCCGGATCAATGCCCTTGGCCTGGATGGAGCGGCCTGACGGCGTGAAGTAGCGCTGGGTGGTGAGGCGGATGGCGCCTTCGTTGCCCATGGGGATGATGGTTTGCACCGAGCCCTTGCCGAAAGAACGCGTGCCTATGAGGGTGGCGCGCTTCTGATCCTGCAAGGCGCCAGCGACGATTTCAGATGCTGAGGCTGAGCCGCCATTGATCAACACCACCAGCGGCTTGCCATTGGTGAGGTCGCCCTTGGAGGCCGTGTAGCGTTCTACCTGATCAGCCGTGCGGCCACGGGTGGAAACCACTTCGCCCTTTTCGAGAAACACATCCGACACGCCAATGGCTTGCTGCAGCAAGCCACCCGGATCGTTGCGCAAGTCAAGGATGAATCCCTTTTCCTTGCCGTCCATCTGCTTGTCGAGATCGGCAATGGCTTTCTGCAAGCCGCTTTCAGCTTGTTCGTTGAAGGTGGAGATGCGGACATAGCCCACGTCATCGCCTTCCTTGTTGTATTTCACCGACTCGATCTTGATGGTGTCACGCACCATCTTCACATCGAAGGGCTCTTTCTTGTCACGCACCACGCTGATGGTGATAGGCGTGCCCACGGGCCCGCGCATTTTATCCACGGCTTCATTCAATGTGATGCCCTGCACGTCCTTGCCATCGATCTTCACGATCAAGTCATTGGCCAGCAGGCCCGCTTTCTTGGCGGGTGTGTCGTCATAGGGTGAAACCACCTTGATGACGCCATTCTCCATGGTGACTTCAATGCCAAGGCCGCCGAATTCGCCTTTGGTCTTGATGTTCATTTCCGCAAAGTCTTTGGCATTCATGTAGGACGAATGCGGATCGAGCGACATCAACATGCCGTTGATGGCGGCTTCCATCATCTTCTGTTCGTCGGGCTTTTCAACATAGTCAGCGCGCACCCGGTCATAAACCTCGCCGAAGAGGTTGAGCAGCTTGTAGGTGTCGGCGTTGGTTGCGGCGGTGGCCATGTTTATGGCTTGCAAGCCCGCCAGCGTGGCAAAACCACCCAGCGCCATCAGGCCCACACTCTTCACCTTGGAATTCAAACTCATTTCATAGCCTCTTTCTTGCCGCCTTCCCACCAGGGGGTGGAATCAACCGGCGCGTTATCCTTGCGAAACTCTACATAAAAAACCGGGCGGGTGGTGCCTGCATCATCTCCCAAAAGCGCAAGAGAAGAGGGGCCTTCGCCCATTGTGCCCACGGGCTCTCCCGCTTTCACGGTTTGGCCCATTTCCGCCGAAATCTGCTTCATGCCTGCCAGAAGCACCAGATAGCCTTCTCCTGCATTCAAGATCAAGAGTTGTCCATAAGACCGGAAGGGCCCCGCAAACTCAACCTTGCCATCGACCGGCGCGGTCACATTTGCGTGTGGATCAACTGCAAATGCCAGGCCCTCCAGAGGCGAGCCCAAGCCATTATCCTGGCCAAATTGCCGGATGATGGTGCCTTGCACGGGATAAGTTAATTTGCCTTTGAGGCTGGAAAGTGGCACGCGCGGTTTTTCCAGGGCGGCCAGCCTTTCGGCCTCGGCCTTGGCCTCGGCAGACTTGCGGGCCTCTTCGGCATCGCGCGCTTTCTGAAGATCGGCCAGAAGTTGCTGCAAATTCTTGGCCTTATCGGCAAGGGTTGCGGCGTTCTTCTTTTCGGCCTCGAGATTCTGGCTGGCGGTGGCGGCAAAGGCTTTTTTCTGTTGCTGCAACTGGGCCAATTCTGCCTCCGATTTCGCCAAGGCGTCGGAGGTGGATTCGAGGCGCTGCTTTTCGTCCTGGGTGGCCCCGCGGATGGCCTGCAGTTCATCCAGCTTGTCGCGCAGATCCTTGGCCTGATTGCTGATTTCGGGCACCACGGCACCAAACATCATGGCGCCGCGCAGTGCATCGAGCACATTTTCCGGCTTCACGATCAGGGCGGGTGGTGGATTGGCCTGCAAGCGCTGTAGGCCTGCAAGCAGGAGCGAAAGCTCATCCTGCCTGGCTGCGAGGTCACTCGCCAGCGTGACGGACTCGCCTTCCAGAATCTTGATTTTGGCAGTTGAGGCGGCGATGGCAGCTTGTTGTTCCTCGCGCTGCTGGCTCAATGCAATCAACTGGTCTGAAATTTCGCTCTGCGCTTTCAGCGCTGCGGCCAAGGCACTGGCGATGTCGGAAACCTTGGCATTGGCTTGGGCGAGCGTCTGCTGAACTTGTTCAAGCTGAGTTTGCGTTTCTTCAGGCGTAGCGGCGCGCGCCTGCGATGCGCCTAGGCCAAGGGCCAGCGCGAGGGCGCAACATGCGAGAGCACGATCTCTTTTGACCGTGACGGTCAAAAGAGATGAACGTGCTCGCCAATTAAAAATAAGATCGCGTCCTATCTGTTTTGGATGATTCATCCAAAACAGACCGCGATCTAGGCCTTTGTGATTCATCCTTTGGCACTTTGGTTCGGGCAACAGGCCCGAAGCATTCAGGCCCTGTGGTAAGGATGATTAACCAGAATGGTGACTGAACGGTAAATTTGTTCCAGCAACATGATGCGCGCCAATCTGTGCGGCCAGGTCATCGGGCCAAAGGCCAGAAGTTCACCCGCCTTTTCACGGGTTTGAGCCGAATGGCCATCAGGCCCGCCTAACATGAAAACGATGTCATGTTGGCCGCGATCTGCCAGCATGCGGAGTTTTTCGGCGAAGGCCTGCGAAGTGGGGGCCTTGCCACGCTCGTCCAGTGCGATGACGAAGCTGCCTGCTGGCGCGGCGGACCAGAGCAAGGCTTCTTCTTCACCCATGCGTTGGGCTGCATCTGGGCGCTGACTTTCAGACCAGTCCTTGATCGCAAGGCCGGTGATGCCGGCTTTCTTACCAAGGGCGGGAATGCGGGCGGAATAGTCTTCCGCCAGCAGCTTCTCAGGGCCGGATTTCAGTTTGCCAATGGCGGCAATGGTTATTCTCAATCAGTGATGCTCTTTGGGCGCATCCAGCGACCACAGCTTTTCCAGATTGTAGAAAGCGCGCACTTCGGGTCGGAAGATGTGAATGATCACATCGCCGGTGTCGACCAAACACCAATCGCCGGCCTCAAGGCCTTCGACGCGAATGTTCTTCACGCCACGGTCCTTGAGTTTGCCCAGGATCTGATCGGCAATGGCCGCCACGTGGCGGTTCACACGGCCTGTTGTCACCACCATGGCATCAGCCATGGTGGAGCGGCCTTCGAGATCAATGGCTACGGTGTTTTCTGCCTTGGCATCTTCCAGCACGGCGATGATGGCATTCACCTGATCTGCCGATGCCCCTTCATAGTGCAGGGGGGCCGGAGCCGGGGTGACAAGATTCAGCGCTGACTTGACGGGTGCTTTGCGCGGGGCGGCCTTTTTTGCAACGGCTTTGCGAGGCGCCACCTTCTTGGCAGCAACTTTGCGCGGCTCAACTTTCTTGGCGGCGACTTTGCGTGGTGCTGCCTTCTTAGCTGCTGCTTTTTTGATCGGAACCTTTTTGACAGCGGTTTTTGCAGCCGTTTTTTTGGCGGCTTTCTTCGCCACCTTCTTCGCGGGCTTTTTGGCCGCTGCCTTGGCGGGAGATTTCTTGACCGGCGCTTTTTTCTTCGCGACCTTCTTTACGGCCTTGGTGGGCGCTGCCTTCTTGACCTTCTTGGCCACAGGCTTCTTGGCATTCTTGGCGGCCTTCTTGGCCTTCACAGGTTTCTTGCTCAGGGTATTGATCCTTGTATCTGCCGACTCATTTTATCAAATCTGGGCCCGCCGCAAAACGGTTTTGCTACGGCCCTTAGCTCTGGGCCGCCCTTATGGCGGTTGAACTCTCTTTACGCAATGGCATGGAAATGAAGGTCCAGCGCGGCGGCGCCTTGTCGGCCAAAGCTTGCGGATTTTCGATCGGCACTCGTTGTTCGAGGTAGCGCAAGGCTGCCACTGAGCCCAGCGCGCGGATGGAGTAGCCGGGGCGGGCGAGAACGGCCAGCGGCACAGTCTCCACGATCTCCACCCAGTCATGCCAATTGTGCAAATTGGCAAGACTGTCCGCCCCCATGATCCACACAAAGTGTGCATCGGAAAACTGTTTGAGGGCGCGCAGAGTATCAATGGTGGTGCGGCTGCCGATTTGGCTTTCAATGTCGGTGACGACAAAGCGGGGATGCCGGGCCAACGCCTGCGTCCTGGCGAAGCGTTGGGTGTAGGCGGCGGTTTCGCTGGTGCCCTTCAGCGGATTCTGCGGGCTGACCAGCCACCAGACCCAATCGAGCTGCAACTTCTTCAAAGCATAAAGGGCCACCTGACGATGGCCCTCGTGGGCAGGGTTAAAGGAGCCGCCGAAAAGGCCGATGCGCTGATGAGGGCTGTGGGGCGGCAGCTTGATCATGCGGGCCTGATCTGGCCTGTGCCGCGGATCTTGTATTTGAATGTTGTGAGTTGGGACACGCCGACAGGCCCGCGCGCATGCAGCTTGCCCGTGGCGATGCCGATTTCCGCGCCGAAGCCAAACTCGCCGCCATCGGCAAATTGCGTGGAGGCATTGTGCAGCACAATGGCACTATCCACTTCGTTCAGGAATTTCTCGGCTGTCGCCTTGTCATTGGTGATGATTGAGTCTGTGTGTTGCGAGCCATATTTGGCAATATGGGCGATGGCCGCGTCCACCCCGTCCACCACTTTCATGGAAACGATGGCATCAAGATATTCGGTGTGCCAGTCTTCTTCAACGGCAGGCTTTACGTCAGAGTCGGCCGCCTGAGTGGAAGCGTCTCCACGCACTTCGCAACCCGCATTCGTCAGTACACTGATGATTGGCTTCAGCATGGCGGGCGCTGCCGCTTTGTCGATCAGAATGGTTTCGGCCGAGCCACACACGCCGGTGCGGCGCATTTTGGCATTGAGCACGATGGCCTTGGCCATTTCGAGATCAGCAGCCTTGTCGACATAGACATGGCAGATGCCTTCGAGGTGGCTGAACACGGGCACGCGCGCCTCCGTCTGCACGCGGGCCACCAGGCTCTTGCCGCCACGCGGCACGATCAAGTCGATGGTTCCGCCAAGACCTTGCAGCATTTCGCCCACGGCGGCGCGGTCGGTGGTTTCCACCATTTGAATGGCGTACGGGTTCAGGCCAGCATCTTTCAGCCCGGCTTGCAGGCAAGTGATGATAGCCTTGGAGGAGTGAAAGCCATCCGAACCGCCGCGCAAAATGGCGGCATTGCCGGACTTGAGGCATAGGCCACCGGCATCCGCCGTCACATTGGGGCGGCTTTCATAGATGATGCCGATCACGCCCAGCGGCACGGAAACGCGGCTGATCTCCATGCCATTGGGCCTTGTCCATTTTTCCAGCACACGGCCCACGGGATCATCGAGATCAGCGATCTCTTCAAGCCCCTTGGCCATGGCTTCGAGGCGGGCGGGGTTGAGCGTGAGGCGATCGACGAATGAGGATTTCAGGTCCTTCGCCTTGGCAGCTTCCAAATCCTTGGCATTGGCGCTGAGGATTTCATTTGCCGCGCCGCGGATGTGCGATGCCATGGCGCGCAAGGCGGCGTTCTTCTTTTCCGCTGATGCCAGCGCGATTTCTTTCGCGGCAGCGCGGGCGCGTTTGCCGAGGTTAAGCATTTCACTCACAGCATCACCAGATCATCGCGGTGGACGAGTTCGCTGCCACGATCGACGCCCACCAGTTTTTCCACGTCTGCGGATTTGAGGCCGATGATTTTGCGTGCGTCTTCGGCATCATAGGCCACTAGGCCACGGGCGAATTCCTTGTGGCCCACCATGATGCTGACTGTGTCGCCGCGCGAGAAATTGCCTTCGACTTTTTTCACGCCTGCGGGCAGCAAGCTCTTGCCCTTGTCGAGCGCGGCCTTTGCCCCATCGTCAACAATGAGATGGCCTACGGGCTGCAGGGTGCCTGCGATCCAGCGCTTGCGGGCCTGCTTGGCGTTGGCGCCAGCCACAAACCAGGTGCAGCGTTCGCCGTCACTGATGCGCTTCAAGGGATGCTGTTCATGCCCGGAGGCAATCACCATGTGGCAGCCTGCGGAAAGCGCAATCTTGCCCGCCTCGATCTTGGTGATCATGCCGCCGGAGCCGACGCCAGAGACAGGCTTGCCCGCCATGGCTTCCACTTCGGGTGTAATCTCGTAGAGTTCGGGAATGAATTTGGCGCCCTTCTGGTTCGGGGGGGCGGAATAGAGGCCGTCAATATCCGAGAGGAGCACCAGCACGTCTGCCGACATCATGGAGGCGACACGCGCACCCAGCCGGTCATTGTCGCCATAGCGAATTTCGGAGGTGGCCACGGTGTCATTCTCATTGATGACGGGCACGGCACCTTGTTCCAGCAAGGTTGAAAGCGTGGCGCGGGCGTTGAGATAGCGGCGGCGCTCTTCTGTGTCGGTGAGCGTAACCAAGACTTGCGCGGC
This sequence comes from Aestuariivirga sp., assembly GCA_031424315.1. Classification (GTDB taxonomy): domain Bacteria; phylum Pseudomonadota; class Alphaproteobacteria; order Rhizobiales; family Aestuariivirgaceae; genus Aestuariivirga. Next base: position 14,965 of record JANPHF010000147.1, on the reverse strand, counting down.
CACGATGTTCCTCGTGCGCAGTGCTTCGGCCCAGGCTTGGGCGAGGGCGATTTGCCCCACGGCGGCGGCGGCCTGGCTTTGCTCCAGTTTCAACTTGCCCTTGGGCAGGCCCAGCGTGCGGCGGCCCAAGGCGATGGCGCCTGAGGACACGAGGATCACATCCGCGCCCTTCACTTTCAAGTCAGCAATGTCGTCGACCAGTGACGTGAGCCAAGAGGATTTGAGCGTGCCAGTTTTTTGATCAACCAGAAGCGCAGAGCCAACTTTCACCACCACACGCTTGGCTTTGGCGAGGCGGGAAATCACGGCTGCCACCCTTCGGTTCTTACCCCCTCAGGGTCTGGCATGCGTTCCTTGCGGCGGGTGACGGCGATGATGTCATAGAGCGCGTAGTTCACCGCTTCGATATTCTTCTGAGTGGCGGCGGAGATCAGCAACGGTGTTTTCTTCACCTTGGTCTTGAACTTGGCCAGCTTCTTTTCCAGCTCTTTTTCATCCACTGCATCGATCTTGTTGAAGGCGATGATCTCAGGCTTTGAGGCCAGAATAGGCGAATAGGCTTTCAACTCGGCGCGAATGGTCTTGTAGGCCGCCGCTGGATCGTCCTGCGTGCAATCAATCAAATGCAGCAACACAGCGCAGCGCTCAACATGTCCGAGGAAGCGCGTGCCGAGGCCAGCGCCCTCGGAAGCGCCTTCGATGAGGCCTGGAATGTCAGCCATCACGAAGGAATTGGCACCAGACTTCACCACGCCCAGTTGGGGAATGAGCGTTGTGAAGGGATAATCGGCAATCTTGGGCTTGGCGGCGGAGACGACCGAGAGAAACGTGCTCTTGCCCGCGTTGGGCAGGCCCACGATGCCGGCATCGGCAATCAGCTTCATGCGCAGCCAGATCCAACGCTCTTCGCCAGGAATGCCCGCATTGGCATGATAGGGGCTGCGATTGGTGGCGGATTTGAAATAGTGGTTGCCAAAGCCGCCGTTGCCGCCGCGGGCCACGCAGACGCGGTCGCCCAGCTTGGCGAGATCAGCAATCATGGTTTCGCGGTCTTCATCCAGCACTTCGGTGCCGACAGGAACTTTGAGAATGATGTCTGGCGTGTTGGCCCCGGCGCGCAGGCGGCCCATGCCGTGCCCTGCGGTGCGAACCTTGTAGTGCTGCTGATAGCGGTAATCGATGAGCGTGTTGAGATCGGCTGCCGCTTCCACCCATACGTCTCCGCCCTTGCCACCATCACCACCATCGGGCCCGCCGAACTCAATGAATTTCTCACGGCGAAACGAAACAGCGCCTGCGCCGCCGTCGCCGCTGCGAACATAGATCTTGGCTTCATCGAGAAATTTCATGTCTTGGCTCTTAGTGGGTTTTGCTCAGGCGTTGAATTGAATTCTGGCATTGAGGAATTTGCAGAGACGAGATTCCGTTGTCAGGAAAGCAAGCGAATGGTGTGTGTAAATAAACCTATTGCTAGGAAGGCAAAAGTGTGGTTTTGGACTCGGTGTTAGTTAATATCTGATTAATGTTGCGTTGCGGTATGATCTTACTATGGCCACATTTGGTCGATTTACGGGCCTCCTTCCCCGGACATCGGCAGTCTTGTGGTTAGGCGGTTTTGGCATATGCCCAAACCACCCGTGAGATTTGGCCGAAACAATGAAAGGAATTTAAACATGCGTTCCAAGTTTGCAATTTCGTTGGCTGCTACAGCCGTTTCCCTTGGCCTGATGGCCGGCGGTGCGCAGGCCTCCACCCATCATCATCGTCATCATCACAAAGCCCGCCACCATGGACACCATGGCAGGTCCCATATCCCGCAAGTTTCCCAAGCCACGCGCAACAATGTGGTCGCCATGATCAAGTCGCAAGCGCCAAGCTATGGTGTTCCGACCTGGTTTGCGCTGAAGATTGCCCGCGTTGAATCGGGCTATAACCCGATGGTTACGGGCGGCGCTGGCGAGATTGGCGTTTTCCAGCTCAAGTGCCAAACGGCGCGCGGCATCGGCTATCATGGCTCTTGCTCCGGCCTCTACAATGCCAGCACGAATGTGCACTATGGCCTGCGCTATCTGTCGATGGCGGTGAAGAGCAGCCATGGCAACCTGCGCCTTGCGGCATCGAAGCACAATGGCGGCCTCGGTCGCAAACACCTGGTGCGAGCCTACGTGGCGATGATATTCTAGACTCCAAAGCGCCCTCATCCGGCCTTCGGCCACCTTCTCCCATTTGCAAGAGCAAACGGGAGAAGGCCATTTAAATGCCTTCTGCCGTCGCGCCTTCGCGATGGGAGAAGGTGCCGAGAGGCGGATGAGGGCTCTCCTGCACTTCATGCCGCGCGGCTTTCTTTTTGGGCCAGCCAGGCTTCATGAGTTAACTGAGCGCGAACGCAGTCCACGGCCTTGCCTTGGGCCAGGCACTCTACTTTGACCGTCCCTGTGTCGGTAAATCCCAGCCGGTGCAAGATGCGGCCAGAATTTGGGTTGTCGGTGTGATAGGCCGCATTGAGGGCGGCAACGCCGTCGACCGCAAAGGCGTGATGGACCATAGCACCTGCTGCCTCGCTCATCAGCCTCATGCCCCAGCAGCTTTCATTCAGCCAGTAGCCGAATTCAAACTGGCCGGATGGCATGACTTCATAAGAGATGATGCCGATCAACTCATCGGGCGCGCATTTGAAAGTGATCGCGCGAACCCGGCTGCGCGAATCCCAATTGAGTGTTGATGCTAGAAACTCACGCGCGTCTTCAATCGTATAGGGGTGCTTCACGCGGGTGAGGTTGCGGCTCACATTCAGGTTGTTGGCCCCCAGCGCGATGGCATGGGCGTCCTCGTCCCGCAGAGGTCTCAAAAGCAGTCTTCTGGTTGTCAGTTCCATGGTGGCAATTCCAAAATGAAAAACGGAGAGGTGGTTGCCCATCTCTCCGTTCAATTCAGAACTGCCGGACCCAGATGGGTGGCAGCTATTTCACTGCCATTTATTCAGCGGCCTTCGGCGGGATGACCGATACGAGCTGGCGGCCATTCTTGGTGCCGCGGAACTCAACCTGGCCGGCCACTTTGGCGAACAGGGTGTGATCCTTGCCCATGCCAACGCCTGCGCCCGCATGCACCTTGGTGCCGCGCTGACGGATGATGATGTTGCCAGCAATCACGGTTTCGCCACCGAAGGCCTTCACGCCAAGGCGGCGGCCTGCGGAGTCACGTCCGTTGCGGGATGAACCACCAGCTTTTTTATGTGCCATGTTCTATCTCCAATCCTTGAATTACGTACGGGCTTTGTCAGTTTTTGCGCGGGGCGGCTTGCCGGCCATCAATTCCTTGGCCTGTTCAATCCACTCTTCGCGGGCGACGCGGCCCTTTTGCTTGATTTCGGCTTCGATCTTTTCGACGTCGGCCGGTGTCCAGGCTGCGATCTGGGCGAAAGAGGTGACGCCCAGGTTGGTCAGCGCCGTGTAAATCTTCGGGCCGATGCCGCCGATCAGAGAAATGTCATCACCCGTGGCCAACTGGCCATGATGAGCGGCCGCGGGGGCATCAGCCTTCGGGGCTTCGGCCATCAAGGCGGCGGGCTTGGCTTGCACTTCAGCCTTTTTGCCCGTTGGCTTGGCGCCACCCGTGAGGATTTCAGTGATGATTACCGAAGTCAGATCCTGGCGATGGCCATTGCGGCGGCGATAATGCTTGCGGCGGCGCTTCTTGAAAATGATCAAGTGGGGGCCACGCGCCTGCTTTTCGATTTCGCCCACAACCGTGGCACCAGCAACAAGCGGTGCGCCAACGGCCACGTCAGCGCCATTGCCGACCATGAGCACATCGGTAAATGAGATATGATCGCCAGCTGCGCCTTCGAGCTTTTCGATCAGAATTTTGTCATTGGCGGCAACGCGGTATTGCTTGCCGCCGGTCTTAATAACAGCGTACATTTTAGTCGTCCTTCATTCACCGCGCCCTGTGGAGCCTTTTCCAAACCCTTGAAGGAAAAGGTCTTTTTCAGATGAGCCGAAGCTCTTGGGGGTTGCCCTCGGGCAGCGCATTGGCCGCCCGCTCAGGTTCACTGGCAGGCTGCGGGGCTTCCTCTGCTGGATCAGAGGCTAAAAGTCAAGGACTAGCGCGCAACTATGCGGCCCCAAATGTTCTTCTTGGGTGCGGGTGCGAAAGTGCGCTCGGCGGGCGTGTAGTATTCACAAAAGGTCCAATCCGAAGCGAGTGACCTCGCATGTTGGTTGCCGCCGTAAAGTTCAGCGGCAGCCTTGTTGGAACGGGAAGCCAATCTCGACATTTCAAACCTCACTCAGTTTGGTTGCCATGTCCTCCCACATGTACACCCTATATTGCAACGCAGCAAAATGGCGGCGCAAATGTTGCATAGCACAAAATCTTTGAAAATCCAATATTCTGCGCCTTCAATCCGTGAAGGCAGGCCAGTATCTGCGGCGATCAATTCGGTCGGGTTTTTTCCGGAATCGGCGCGTTGGATTTCAGCAGCATGATTACGCGGTTCATCTCGCCACCAAAGATCAGGGCCAGTGCGGCCTGATAGATGAAAAACATGGTGGCGAAGATGCCGGAGAGCGAAGCGTAGGTTGATGCGAAGGAATTGAAGTTGCGCAGATACCAGGAGAACAGCTCTGTCAGCAGCACCCAGACGACAACGGTGATGAAAATACCGGGCAGCACATCGCGCCTCCTGAGGCGTTGTGCAGGAAGGAAACGGTGGGCCACAGTGAGGCCGAAGATCAAGAGTAGGAAGGCCAACGGATAGCGCCAGCTATCCAAGGTCATGAAGGATTTCATGCTGTCGGGCACATGCTCGCCGAAAAACTGCGTGACCGCTGGCAACACCACCAGAAGCATGGCCACCACCAGCATCAGTGCGGCCGCGCCAATCACAAAAATCACATTCAGCACATAGAGGAACCAGAGGGGCCGCGTTTCCTTCACATCATAGGCCCTGTTGAGGCACACGCGGATGCTGTCCACACCACCCATGGCCGACCAGATGGTGAGCAGCACGGCCAAGCTGAGCAGGCCGGCACGCGGCACCGTGAGAATGGAATAGACCTCGTTAGAGAAAGGTTTCACCAAAGCCTCGGGCGCAACGCCCAGCATGAATTCCACCACCCGGCGGGCGAGATCGGCACTGCCGAAGAAGCCGGACAAGCTGGTGACGAAGATCAGAAACGGAAACACTGAAAAGATGGTGCGGAAGGCGATGTTGCCCGCCAGCGGAATGGCCTCATCGGCAAAGAGGCGCTTGAGGGCCTTGCCAAACAATGCCAAGAGCGAGGGCTTCGGATTCTCCATGACCCCCTATTGCCCGTGACAAACCCATCTGCCAAGCCCTTGTTCATCCGCCTTGCGCCGATGATTTTTGTCGTCCTATGGGCGACGGGCTTTGTTGTCGCCCGGCTTTCGGCGGGGCATGTGGCACCCGTATGGTTTTTGGCCCTGCGTTTTCCTTTGGCGGCGCTATTCATGTTGGGGCTGGCACTGGCGCAGCGGGCGCGCTGGCCGGATGCCAAGGGTGCGCTGCATGCGAGCGTGGCGGGAGCGCTGCTTCACGCATTGTATCTGGCTCCGATCTACTGGGCTGTGGCCAACGGATTGCCCGGCGGAGTGTCAGCGCTGTTTGTGGGCCTGCAGCCATTCTTCACCGCCTTCATCGCGGCAGCGATGGTGGGCGAGCGCGTGACCAAGTGGCACTGGCTGGGCATCTTTGTCGGCATCACGGGCGTGGCGCTGGTGTTGGCGCCGAAGCTTACTTTCACGCTCATGGGCGGCATCACGCCGCTCACTGCTGGGCTTTGCGTGTTCGCCGTTTTGGCTGCGGCGCTTGGCTCGGTCTACCAGAAGAAATATGCGGGCACTGTGCCGCTCTCGTCCGGCGGCTTCTGGCAATATGTGGGGGCGAGTTTTGTCGTGCTGGTGATTTCTGTCGCGCTGGGCGACTATCAGTTCGACAGCAGCCCGCAGGCCTGGATCGCGCTCGGCTGGGCGGTGCTTGTGCTCTCCATCGTTGCCATCCTGCTTCTTATGGTGATGATCCGTGAAGGCGAAGTTTCGCGCGTGTCGGGCTGGCTGTTTCTGGAGCCCGGCCTTGCCGCCTTGATGACTTATGTCTTGTTCAATGAAACGCTGAGCCCTGTGCAGCTTCTGGGCATGGCGGTGTGTGCAGGTTCGGTTTTGTTGATCAACGGCCCTTCAGCCAAACAATCAGCAGCACGATGAGAATGGCTGCAAACTGAAGCCCCACGCGCCAGCGCATCAACATCTGGCTGCGGTTTGAGTCTCCGCCGCGCATCATGTTGAACAGGCCCAGAACCAGAACGATGAAAACGGCGGCCAAGGCGATGGCGATGATGGTGTTGCTCATTGATCTGACATCCTATCAACAAAATGATCTATCAGGCGCTGCGGCATGATGCGGCGGGCCAGGCCCATCGCGTGAGTGGGCGTGGTGACATAGTAATGCGCATGGGGCCGGGACGCATTCAAGGCGTGTTCCAGTTTTTTCAGTACGGCCTCGGGTGGCAGCTTGAAGCGGTTGGAGCCGCCTTTGCCCAGCCTGGCGCGCTGGCGCTCATAGGCGGGTTTGTAGTTTGAATTCTCGACATTGATGTTGCGTTCGAAGGCGGCGAGTGCATGTTCCACAAAGCGGGTGGCGATGGGGCCGGGTTCTATCGTGGAAACGTGAATGCCTGTTCCGCGCAATTCAAGGCGCAGCGTATCGCTCAATCCTTCGATGGCAAATTTGGAAGCATTGTAGGCCCCGCGCCATTTCATGGCGACGATGCCGAGCACGGAGGAACACTGGATGATGCGGCCTGCACCATTGGCGCGCATCAGCGGCAGGCAGAGCGTGGTGAGTTGGTGCCAGCCGAAGAAATTCGCGGCGAATTGTTCTTCCAACACCTCGCGGGAGAGATCTTCCACTGCACCAGGCTGGCCGTAGGCACCGTTGTTGAACAGGGCATAGAGCTTGCCGCCCGAGCGGTGCGAAACTTCTGCGGCGCAGTCGGTGACCGAAATACGGTCGCGGTAATCCATGATGAGGGCCTCAAGGCCTTCAGCTTCGAGTCGTGCCTTGTCGGCCTCGGTTCGCACGGTGGCAAATACGCGCCAGCCTTTTGCCTTCAGGCCCTTGGCGCAGGCCTCGCCAATGCCGGAGGAGCAGCCTGTGATCAGGATGGTCTTGTTCTGGTTCATTCAACTCGCCCGCCGCAAATCAGCCTTGTTTCCCGTCTGTACAGCGTGCATTGCATTTGGCAAGCTATTCACGGTTTTGATTTGGTGTGGCGGGATGAATTTCGGGCGTTTATTTGCGGTGGTCTTTGGTGTTGGCGTGCTGGGTTTTGGGGCCCAGGCGCGCGCGGATGATCCCGTCTCCATCGGTAAGTTTGATGATTGGGAGGCCTTCACCTACCAATCCAATGGCACGCCGGTGTGCTATGTCTTCTCTTCGCCGAAGAAAACTGAGTCCGACAAGAAGATCGCTAAGCGAGATCCGGTCTATTTTCTGGTGAGCCATTTCCCCGGCCGCAAGATCAAGGGGCAGATTTCAACCATCATTGGCTATCCCTTCAAGGAGTCCTCCACTGTTGAAGTCAAGGTGGATGACAAGAGCTTTGAGCTTTACATCAATGGTGACACAGCCTGGGCCGCGGCCAATGACGTGGAAGCGCAAATCGTGAAGGCGATGAAAGCGGGCAAGGCCCTGAGCGTCACCGGCACAAGCTGGAAGGGCACGCAGACCACAGATACATACTCGCTGCTGGGCTTGCCCAAGGCGCTCGACAAAATCGACGCCACTTGCAAGTGACCATGCTGCGGATTGTTCTCGCAGTGCTTGTGTTTTGGACGCTTGGCGCTGGCGCCCAAGCTGCCTGCCGTTCTGAAAGTGGCAATACAGTTTGCGAGTTTGACGCCAAGAAAGACAAGATCGCACTTTTCAATCTCGATGCTGCGGGCCAGCCCTATGGTGGCTTTGAGCCTTTGCGCCAAGCCCTGATCGGGCAAGGCCAGCAGCTCATCTTCGCCATGAATGCCGGGATGTTCGGCGTGGATTTGAAGCCGATCGGGCTTTATGTGGAAGGCGGCAAACAGCTCCACAAGCTCAACCGCGCGGGCGGGCCGGGTAATTTTCACATGAAGCCCAACGGCGTGTTTTACATCGCGGGCAGCAAGGCTGGTGTGATGGAAACAGAAGCCTTCGCCAAGAGCGGCATCAAGCCCGACTATGCCACACAGAGCGGGCCGATGCTGGTGGTTAACGGCGCGATTCATCCGAAAATTTCACCTGACGGCACCTCGGCCAAGCTGCGCAACGGTGTTTGTGTGAATGACGCGGGCAGAACCGAGTTTGTGATCTCGGATGGGTTTGTCACCTTCTTTGATTTCGCCTCGTTCTTCCTCGACCAACTCGGCTGCAGGAATGCACTGTTCTTCGATGGCTCGGTGTCCAGCCTCTATGCCCCAGAATTGGGCCGCAGCGATTTTCTCAGCCAGCTGGGGCCGATGGTTGGGGTTACCCGTTAACTCCTCCCTCCCCCGCGTTTTGCGGGGGAGGGCAGGGTGGGGGTCGATCAACTATTTGATTTTGGAATGAGAGCTTGCTGAACCAACCCCACCCTGCCCTCCCCTCTTTTGAGGGGAGGGAGGTAGAATTTCCATTCTCAATGCCCTAAATGCCCGCCATGGTCACCTTGCTTCAAACCGCTGCACCCGTTGCCGCATCCTATATCCCCAATGACACCCGCCGTTCGCTGGTGGGCTTGTCCCGCGCTGAGCTCACCGAGGCGCTGGCCGTTGTCGGCGTGCCGGAAAAGCAGCGGCGCATGCGGATGCGCCAGTTGTGGCACTGGATGTATAGTCGCGGTGTCACTGATTTTTTGCAGATGACCGACATTTCGAAAGACATGCAGCGCAAGCTGGATGAGGTATTCGTGGTGGGGCGGCCGGAAGTTGTGACCGAACAGATTTCGTCGGACGGCACGCGCAAATGGCTGTTGCGCTTGGCGCCTGATGAGCGCGGGCAGCGCCACGAGATTGAAACGGTTTATATTCCGGAGGAAGATCGCGGCACGCTGTGCATCTCCTCTCAAGTGGGCTGCACGCTCACCTGCACCTTCTGCCACACAGGCACCCAGAAACTGGTGCGCAATTTGACCGCTGGTGAAATCGCTGGGCAGGTGATGCTGGCGCGCGACCGGATCAAGGATTGGCCCGCTGACCTGGAAGCCAACAAGCAGCCGCCCTCATCGGGCCGCTACATCACCAACGTGGTTTTGATGGGTATGGGTGAGCCGCTTTATAACTTCGACAATGTAAAGGGCGCCATTGACATCATTGCCGATGGCGAGGGGCTTACGCTGTCCAAGCGCCGCATCACGCTTTCCACCTCAGGCGTGGTGCCGGAGATTGTGCGGGCGGGCGAAGAGATTGGCTCATCACTGGCCATCTCCCTGCATGGCACCACGGATGAAATCCGCAACAAGCTCGTTCCTCTGAACAAGAAATATCCGCTGGCTGAATTGCTCGAAGCCTGCCGCAACTATCCAGGTTCCAGCAATGCCCGGCGCATCACCTTTGAATATGTGATGTTGAAAGGCGTGAATGACACCAAGGAAGATGCCAAGCGTCTGGTGCAACTCTTGAAGGGCATTCCCGCCAAGGTGAATTTGATTCCGTTCAACCCTTGGCCCGGCACGCAATATGAGTGCAGCGATTGGGACACGATTGAAGTGTTCGCAGAAGTGCTCAACAATGCGGGTTATGCGAGCCCAGTGAGAACGCCGCGCGGCCGAGACATTATGGCAGCCTGCGGGCAGTTGAAGTCTGAGAGCCAAAAGGTGCGGGCGAGTGAGCGGGCGAAGCAAGAAGTCCAAGCTTGAATCGGGGTTGCCGCTTCCGCCCAAGGCTGGTAACCAGCGCTGAAATTTCAGTGGGCATTTCGGCCCCATTAACACGAGCGCTGCACATGGCATCCAAACCCAAAAAAGTCGTCCTTGCCTATTCGGGCGGGCTTGATACTTCGATCATCCTTAAATGGCTGCAGACCGAATATGGCTGTGAGGTTGTGACTTTCACTGCCGATCTTGGCCAAGGCGGAGAGATTGAGCCGGCGCGCAAGAAGGCCGAGATGATGGGCATCAAGCAGATTTACATTGAGGATGTGCGCGAGGAATTCATCCGCGATTTCGTTTTTCCGATGTTCCGCGCCAATGCTTTGTATGAAGGCGTTTACCTGCTGGGCACATCCATCGCCCGTCCGCTCATCGCCAAGCGCCTGATCGAGATCGCTGCGGAAACAGGCGCAGATGCCATCGCCCATGGTGCCACCGGCAAGGGCAATGACCAGGTGCGCTTTGAGCTCACCGCCTATGCGCTGAATCCGGACATCAAGGTGATCGCCCCTTGGCGTGAATGGGCATTCAAGAGCCGCACCGATTTGATTTCCTTTGCGGAGCAACACCAGATCCCGGTGGCCAAGGACAAGCGCGGCGACGCGCCTTTCTCGGTGGATGCCAATCTGCTGCATTCTTCCTCGGAAGGCAAAGTGTTGGAAGATCCGTTCGTGGAACCGCCGAGCATTGTTTACCAGCGCACCATTTCGCCAGAGGAAGCGCCAGACATGGCGACCTATATCGAGATCGATTTCAAGAAGGGCGACCCGATTGCCATTGACGGCAAGGTGATGAGCCCCGCCACGCTGTTCACCGAACTCAATCGGCTGGGCCATGACAATGGCATTGGGAGGCTTGATCTTGTCGAGAACCGTTTCGTCGGCATGAAGTCACGCGGCGTGTATGAAACGCCAGGCGGCACGATTTTGAGCGTGGCTCACCGCGCGATGGAATCGCTCACACTGGACCGCGAGGCCGCGCATCTCAAAGATTCCTTTATGCCAAAATATGCCGAGCTGATTTACTACGGCTTCTGGTTCGCGCCCGAGCGCGAGATGCTGCAGGCGATGATCGACAAGAGCCAAGAACATGTGGAAGGTGTCGTTCGCCTCAAGCTCTACAAGGGCAATGTGATCGTGGTGGGTCGTAAATCGCCGAAGTCGCTTTACAACAACGAACTCGTCACTTTCGAAGATGATCGCGGCGCTTATGACCAGAAGGATGCGGCAGGTTTCATCCGCCTCAATGCCCTGCGTCTGCGCACGTTGGCGGCAAGGAAACGGGCGGGGAAGTAATGGGCTCATCCCTCCTTGCGAGTGGGGAAAGAGAAAGAAGTTCCGAAAATAATCCTTGACAAGGATTGAATGTTATCCTATATGTCCCTGGTCTTTTTCAAAGGAGGGGACGAAGTTGTTGGGATTTCAATATGGTGGAAGGGTTGGCCGCAGCAATGATTGGATGGGCCACTTTCCACTCACCATCGGGGATTTAGCGATTGGGCGCCTTCTTTGGTGGCTGGGCGTCAGTGCGGGATTTTTGATCGCGGCCGTTTGGGCGCGCGGGTGGAAAGCCCTCCCTAGGCCGTATTTGCTTCGTCACACATTGCGTGCTATGGCCCGCGCCATTCCGTCGTTTTCGCGCCCGCCCTTGCCACAAAGGTCAAACGCTTTGTGGGGGTTCGCGCCTGTTGAAAGAGACCTATCCAAAATGAATTTGCGCAATATTGCCATCATCGCCCACGTTGACCATGGCAAGACCACTTTGATCGACCGCTTGCTGTCGCAATCCGGCACCTTCCGCGACAACCAGAAGGTGGCTGAACGCGCCATGGATTCCAATGATCTGGAAAAAGAGCGCGGCATCACCATTCTCGCCAAGGTGACGTCTTTGATGTGGCATGACACACGCATCAACATCGTCGACACGCCCGGCCACGCCGATTTCGGCGGCGAAGTGGAGCGCATTTTGAACATGGTGGATGGCGCGGCCCTGCTGGTGGATGCCGCTGAGGGCCCGATGCCGCAAACGAAATTCGTTCTGCAGAAGGCGCTGAAGCTGGGCCTCAAGCCCATCGTGGTGATCAACAAGATTGACCGGCCTGACCAGCGCTATCAGGAAGTTGTGAACGAGGTGTTTGATCTCTTTGCTGCCCTGGACGCCACCGATGAACAACTTGATTTTCCGATCATCTATGGTTCAGCTAAGCAAGGCTGGATGAGCGACACGCCTGAGAAAAAGGAAGACAACATGGCGGCGCTGTTCGACACCGTCGTTTCACATGTGAAGCCTCCAGTGGTGGAAGAAGGCCCGTTCCGCATGCTGGTGACAACGATTGAAGCCAATCCTTTCCTTGGCCGCGTGCTCACCGGCCGGATCACTTCGGGCGCGGTGAAAGCCAACCAGGCAGTGAAGGCGCTGGGCCGCGATGGCACAATTGTTGAAACTGGGCGCATCTCGAAAGTTCTGGCTTTCCGTGGCCTGGAACGCACGCCAGTTGAAGAAGCGTTTGCAGGCGACATCATTGCGATCTCGGGCCTGACCACTGCGACAGTGGCCGACACGATCGCCGATCCATTGGTGACAGAGCCCATTCAGGCGCAACCGATTGATCCACCGACCTTGACGATGACTTTCCGCATCAATGACGGCCCTTTGGCCGGCAAAGAAGGCGACAAGGTTCAATCACGCGTGATCCGCGACCGCTTGCTGCGCGAGGCCGAAGGCAATGTGGCCTTGAAAGTGACGGCCTCTGAAACCGAAACGGATGCTTTCGAAGTTGCGGGCCGCGGCGAATTGCAGCTTGGCATCCTGATTGAAGTGATGCGCCGCGAAGGCTTTGAACTCACCGTGGGCCGCCCGCGCGTGGTGTTCAAGACCGATCCGGCCACTGGCGAGAGACTGGAGCCGATTGAAGAAGTTGTCATCGACGTGGATGAAGAACACACCGGCATTGTGGTGCAAAAACTCTCAGAGCGCCGCGCCGCGATGCAAGATATGCGTCCCTCAGGCCATGGTCGCCAACGCATTGTGTTTCACGCCCCGACGCGCGGCCTTATCGGCTATCAGAGCGAATTGATGGGTGACACACGCGGCACGGCCATCATGAACCGCCTGTTCCACGAATACGCCCCTTATGTGGGTGATATTCCAGGCCGCCACACGGGCGCGCTGCTTTCCAACTCTGATGGCGATGCGGTGGCCTATGCGATTTTCAACCTGCAAGATCGCGGGCCGATGTTCATTGAACATGGCACCAAGGTTTATCAGGGCATGATCATTGGTGAACATACGCGTGGCAATGACCTTGAGCTCAATGTGATCAAGGGCAAGAAGCTGACCAACGTGCGCGCATCCGGCAAAGATGAAGCCGTTGTGCTGACCCCGCCGATCAAGATGTCTCTCGAAAAGGCGCTGGCCTATGTGGGCGAAGATGAGTTGGTGGAAATCACGCCGAAATCCATCCGCCTGCGCAAGATCCACCTCGATCCGAATGACCGCAAGCGCCTGAGCCGCGCCAAGGAAGCGGCGGCGGAGTAATCACTCCCGCGCCTGCGCGCTGCAGGGTTCCAGATTGATGTTGGGCGGCTTGTCGGCTGGCTCGAATGTGGGCTTGCTCAATTCGCAATCGAAGGCTTCGGCTTTTTCGTCAGCGGCTTTGCGTGCGGCCTCATTGGCCTTGGGGAATGACCCTGCCACATAATGCATCTGGCAGGAGTCTTTCGGCGTGATCTTGCTCACCACCAGCCATGTGGCTTGTTTGGTGGAGTCCTCGGGATCGATTGAAACTGTCCAGCGCAAAATGGCGGCTATGGGTTTGCCATCCTTCAAGCGCCACTCGATGGTCTTGCCCGCCGAGTTGAAGCCACCGAAAGTTTTGAGGCCCGCGCAGTTGTTGGCATTGTCAGTTGTGCCGAAGGCAACCATCTCGCGTGAATCCACCGCGTTGAGATATATGTCATAGCCCGCCACGCCCTTGCAGGCCCAGCCGCCCTCTATGACTTGGCCGTCTGGCTGCAGTGTCTGTTTGCATTTCTTGAGATCGATCGTGGTGTAAACGGATTTGATGTCAGCGGCGTGGGCCTGCGCCGTGAGGGTTCCCAAGGCGATCAGGGCGGCAGTGAATTTCATTTCTGAATCTCCTCCAGAAAGGCGCGGATTGCCGCCTCATTCTGCACCACCTCAATCACCTTGTCGCGGGACGTTTCGCCTGAGGCAAACTGAAAGGAGGATTTGCCCACGCGCATGGTCTTTGCCAGAACTTCAATGACGGCCTTGTTGGCGGCGCCCTTGTCTGGCGGGGCCGTCACCTTGACGGCCAACGAAATTTGGCCTGCGCTATTGGCCGCCACGCCTGTCACTTCATCGCGGCCTGCCTTGGGTGTTACACGCAGATAGAGAAACAAGCCCTTGGGCGTTTGCCGCAGAGGCATCAGCCGGTAACGCGCAAGAAGAACCAAGGTAGAAGCGACTGCTGCAGGAAGGAAATAACGAACAGCACGACGATCGGCGAAAAATCCAATCCGCCAAAATTGGGCAGCACACGGCGGATGGGGCCGAGGATTGGCTCTGTGAGAACATAAAGCACGTGTTCAATCTGGCGCACACTGGCGTTGCCGCTGTTGATGATGTTGAAGGCCCTCAGCCAGCTGATCACCACGGTTGCAAGGATGATGTACCAGTAGATGTTGAGCAGATTGTAAGTGAGCCAGATTGCCGGGTTCATGTCGTGTCCTTTTGGTCACGCCTGATTTAGGGGCAGTTGGCTCGCCAGACAAGGCCAGAACGGTTGACCTTATTATGCCGGATGACTAGATTGACGCCACCTTGCTTGGGTCAAGGGGCGGTAGCTCAGTTGGGAGAGCGCGGCGTTCGCAATGCCGAGGTCAGGGGTTCGATCCCCCTTCGCTCCACCATCCAGTTCAGTGAGATTTGATATTTCCGTCAGGTTTCAATATTGGCCCGCATTTGCGCGGCCCTAATTTGCCGCGGGCGGGGTGCACCGCAACACGCCGCGCGCCCTGCTATATCGCTGGGCGCTTACTCTGGCTTCGCGGACTGCACCT
>JANPHF010000146.1:0-2781 GCA_031424315.1 Aestuariivirga sp. | reverse complement strand
GCGCGGCCACGATGGCCGCAGGGCTCATCACATCGAGGGCGAAAACGGAAATATTGGAATTTTCAGCCGGCAGGCTTTCGAGCAGATCCGCCTTCAGATCCGTGGCCCAAACCTTGGCCCCTTCGCGCGCCATGGCAATCGCCGTGGCCCGGCCAATGCCCTGGCCTGCCGACGTCACCAACGCGACCTTGCCTTTCAGTCTCTCACCCATATCAGTCTCCCATTTGTCATACCTATAGGTTCTGGAAGCTAAAACGTGAAGGCCCAAGCCGCCGGGCCGCCATAGTTAACACCGCGTTAACGCTTGGGCCTGCAAATTGGCCCGAGATTCGAATTGGATAGTCATGCGTCGCGATGAACTGAAACAGCCGCTGCAAAAGCGAAGCCTGGCCCAAAGGCTTTGGCAACGCAGGCCGTCACCTCTGGCCGCGGCCTTTGCCGCGCTGTTCCTTTCCTATGCCGGCGGCACCATCTGGCTGATGCGCCAGCCCCTGCCCTTCGCGGGCGAGCCTCAGGTTTCGCAACTCATTCCGCCGCTGGAGAAAATCGAAAGCACCAAGCCCTATCCTGAGGCCATGGCTGCAAACGACGCACCGGCAGGCAAAGAGGATGTGGGCGAGCCCAATCCTGAAACCGGATCGACGGCACCGGTGATCAATGCGGCCGGACAGAAAATCACCAAGCTCGACAAATACGTCACCATTATTTCCAACACGCGCCCCACACTGGTGAAGGCGCCTGTGGCAGCTGTCTCGGAAGATGGCCCAGAAGGCCCTCTGCCCAAAGTGGCTTCCAACGGCAAGAAGCCCTCTGAAATCTATGGCCGCAGCGTTTCCATGAACACACTGCATTCCGATGCGCCCAAGATCGTCATCGTGCTCGGTGGCATGGGGCTGAATGAAAAGCTCACCCAGCGCGCCATTTCCGAATTGCCGGGCGAGATCACTTTCGCCTTCGCGCCCTATGGCAACAATCTGCAAGCACAAGTGGACAAGGCCCGCGACCAGGGCCACGAGGTGCTGCTGCAACTGCCGTTGGAGCCTGTCGGCTATCCCGCCACCAACCCCGGCCCCAAGACGCTTCTCGCTGACGCCGATCCTGCCGCCAATCAGGACAGCCTCTATTGGCATATGAGCCGCTTTTCCGGCTATGCTGGCGTGATCAACTATATGGGCGGGCGTTTCCTCTCGGTTCCAACCGCAATCAAGCCGCTGCTCGCTGAACTCAAGAGGCGCGGCCTCAACTTCATGGAAGATGGCTCTCTGCCACTCTCGGCCACCGATCAGGCGGCCTCAGGCCTCAACATGCCCGTGCGCCACGGCCACGGCGTGATCGACCAGAACCCCGATGCCCAATCCATCGTTGCAGCGCTTGATGCCCTTGAAGAGCAGGCGAAGAACGGCGAAATTGTTATCGGAACGGGTTCCGGCCTTGAAGTGACCATCGACACGCTGAAGGATTGGGCCCGCGCGGCGCAAGACCGTGGCGTGGAAATTGTTCCCGCCACCGCCGCCTACAAGGGCAAGAACGGCTGAAATGATCCATCCTGAAATTGCCGCCTACCGCCCCTGCGTGGGCATCATGCTGCTCAACGCCAAGGGCCTCGTGTGGATTGGCCGCCGCTTTGAAAAGCAGAATGACGATGGGGTGGGCAAATGGTGGCAGATGCCGCAGGGCGGCGTGGATGAGGGCGAGGACTTACAGGCCGCCGCAAAGCGCGAGCTTTATGAGGAAACAGGAGTTACCTCTGCAAGCCTGATCGAGGAATCGAAAGATTGGTATCGCTACGATTTGCCCGAACATCTGATCGGGAAGTCCTGGAAGGGAAAATATCGCGGGCAAAAGCAGAAGTGGCTGGCTTATCGTTTTGAAGGCGAGGAAAGCGAAATCAGCCTGAAAGTTCCGGGCCACAAGCAGGAATTTGACGAGTGGCGCTGGGTCAAGATGGACGAACTCCTGGACCTCATCATCCCGTTCAAGCGCGAAGTTTATGTGGAAGTGCTGAGAGATTTCAGGCACTTGGGCGCATAATGTTATTTTTCCTATTATAGCAAAATAACGCTTGACTGCGTACGGTGGATCGGTTATATCTCGCTACACTCCACCATTGGGTCAAAATTTCCCGCCTCGCCAACAAGTCTTGCAAGCCCACGAAGACGACGTTGGGGATGACAGAATTTCGCTCGCGGTGGATTTCCTGATCAAACACTGAATGTGGGCCAAGAGCCCTCATCCGCCCTGTCGGGCACCTTCTCCCATCGCTGCGCGACGGGCGAAGGCCAAAGTTCTAGAGATCCTAAGCATTCGCCTTCTCCCGTTGAGCGCAGCGAAATGGGAGAAGGTGCCGAGAGGCGGATGAGGGCCCTTTCAGTCCCGCGCAGTGAGCAACAGCAAAATGGAGTCACATACGCCGGTCAAATTCTTAAACACATCGTCATTCCAACAGCGATGAATGCGCCAGCCCTGTTCGATCAGGAAAACTTCGCGCCTTGCATCGCGAACAACTTCATCGATGCTTCCATGCGTAACCCCATCGACTTCAACGACGAGCTTGGCTTCGCGGCATGCGAAGTCCGCGAAGTAAGGGCCGATAGGAAGTTGCCGGACAAACTTGAAACCGCCGAGGCGGCGGGAGCGCAAGGCCTCCCAAAGCAGGCGCTCCGCTTGCGTGTCTTCCTTACGGAGATCACGGGCTCGGGTGCGGGAGGTGTGGGAAAGGTTTGCCATGATTTGAACTTGTCGGAAGAGCCCTCATCCGCCCTGTCGGGCACCTTCTCCCAT
>JANPHF010000145.1:0-19509 GCA_031424315.1 Aestuariivirga sp. | reverse complement strand
CAGGCCCTGCTTGATTTCGCGGTAGGATGAGCCAATGAAATTCAGCGGCATTGAAAGCTGGATCATCAGGCTGTTCACCAGCACCAGATCGCCAATCGTGCCCTTGCCATTCAGGATCGCAAGCGTGGACATCACCATCACAATGGTCAGGCCCGCGGAAAAGATCACTGCTTGCCCCGCATTCAAACCCGCGAGAGATACCCAGGTTTTAACCGCCGCGCCCTCATAGCGGGCCATGGCGCCGTCATAGCGGTCGGCCTCATGGGTTTCGTTGCCGAAATATTTCACGGTTTCAAAATTCAGCAGGCTGTCGATGGCCTTGGTGCCGGCGTCATTGTCGGCCTCGTTCATGATTTTACGGATGCCGATGCGGCGTTCAGTGGCCCAATAGGTAAACCAGATATAGGTTAGAACCGTGGTGATAATCACCACGGCATAGGCCCAGCCCAGAGACCAGGTGATGGCCCCACAGAGAAACGCAATTTCAATCGCCGTTGGGAAAGTGTTGAACAAGGCGAAGCGCAGAACCGAGTCCACGCCATTGATGCCGCGCGAAATGATGCGTGACAGCGCGCCCGTTTTGCGCTCCAAATGGAATTTCAGGGAAAGCTGATGCAGGTGCTTGAAGGTGGAATAGGAAAGCTGGCGCACGGCGCGCTGGCCAACCTTTGCAAATACTGCGTCGCGCAACTGTGCAAACACCACAGAGAACACGCGGCCCAGGCCATAGTTCATCACCATGATGAACGGGATAGACAGCAGCGCCACTTCCACGCCCTTGCTGGCCACCATGGCATCGGTTGCCGCCTTGAAGGCGTAAGGGGTGAGGATGGTCACCACCTTGGAGCCAATCAAGAGCAGCATCGCCAGAACCACACGGGCTTTCAGGTCGGTGCGGTTGTTAGGCCAGAGATAGGGCATGAGACCCTTCATGGTTTCCCATTGGCTGCCTTCAAACTTGTCGCCTATTGCGCGGTTTCGCATTTACTCTTCCATGTTCTTTGGTGCGGCCAAAACCTGGCCAGGATAGATCAACTTCGGGTCAGCAATCTTGTCTCTATTGGCTTTCAACAAGGTCGCATAATGGCGGCCCGCGCCATAGATTTCCCGTGACAGCGCCCACAAGCTGTTGCCGGGCTTGATGGTGACTTGAGGGGTTTCGATGGGCGTAAGAACCGGTTCCGCGTCCAGAGATGCCTGCAGGCTCACCCTTCCCTCACTGGGGGAAGGTGCCGGAAGGGCGGATGAGGGCCTTTCCCCAAGTGCGGTTGGTTGGGGAATAACATCATCATGTTTCACAAATTGACGCACCACTTCTCCCTCCCCTTCTAGTAGAGGAGGGTTGGGTGGGGTTGGTTCAGCAGCTGAAACGCCAGACATTTCGATGCGTTGCGGAACCCCCACCCTGCCCTCTTCGGAGAGCACGGGGGCGGGAGGAAGTGCGGAAAAGCTGAGATCAGATTGTTGCGGCGCTGGCGCTGCCGCCATGGCAAAAAAGGCCACCAGCCCTGCTGTCGCCACAGCAGGCGCCGAAAACCCCAAGAGAATTGCCTTATGGCCCAGCCGTCTCAAATTGTATTATCCCAATTGATCATCATATAGGTGTGAGTCGGGCGATGCATAAGGCTGGCCCGAGTAAAAAGCAAAGTAACCGATGTCAAAAACCCATGTTCTGCCCACACGCCGCCTCTGCGTCTATTGCGGCTCCAGCCCCGGCATCAATCCGGCCTATATGAAATCGGCGCGGGAATTGGGGCTGGCCATGGCGCAAGCGGGCATTGGTTTGGTCTATGGTGGCGGCTCCATTGGCCTGATGGGCGAAGTGGCCCGCGCCGTTCTCAAGGGTGGTGGGCATGTTACCGGCATCATCCCGGATTTTCTGGTGCAGAAAGAGCGGATGCAAGACGGCGTCAACGAACTCATCGTCACCCGCTCGATGCATGAACGCAAAACCCTGATGTTCGAGAAGTCGGCCGGTTTCGTGGCTCTGCCCGGCGGCATCGGAACGCTGGAAGAACTGGCCGAAATGGCCACCTGGGCCCAACTTGCCCGGCATTCGAAACCGATCATCCTGTGTGATGTGGAAGGCTATTGGTCGCATTTGATGTCCCTGCTGAAGCATATGAAATCCGAAGGCTTCATCCGTCCGGAAAGCGAGGTTGAACTGGTCATGGCCAAGTCGGCTGCCGATGTGGTGCCGCTGTTTGAGGACCGCTTGGCCACAACGCGCCAGCGCGTTCCGCTCGAGGCGATCCGCAACCAACTTTGAACCTGATGGTGGAGTGTAGCGGTATCTAGCCGATTCACCGTACGCTGTCAAGGACTATTTTGCTGTCTTACGCTTTTCTTCTCTGAGCGCTGAGACGCTGTAAATCGCCAGCGCTACCCAGATGATGGCAAAGCCTGCCAGTTTCCACGGGTTCAAATGCTCCCCGAACCAGAATACCGCAGTGAGGAACACCATCGAAGGCGAAAGATATTGCAGCAGGCCTGCGGTTGAATAGCGGATCAGCTTGATCGAGGCCGAATAAAACAGCAATGCGCTTGCCGTATAAAGGCCGCAGCCCATTAACATCAGTGTACTGAACATATCATGGCCGAAGTGAAGTTCGCCGCGCGTTGAAAGCCAGTAGTCGATGGCTAGCAGCGGAAAGAGCGTCAAAACAACTTCCACCAGAAATCCATCAATCGGCCCCACCGGCATTGTCTTGCGGAGATAGCCATAGAGGCAGAAGGTGCCCGCCAGTGAAAGGCCAATCCACGGAAAAACACCGGTGCCAAAGGTCACGATCAAAACCGCGACGACAGCCAGCGCAATGGCCACCATTTGCGGCTTGGTGAATCGCTCACCGAGAAAAACAAATCCCACCGCCACATTCATCAATGGGTTGACGAAATAACCGAGACTGGCATCCAAGGTTCGCCCATTGGTGATGCACCAGATGTAAAGGCCCCAGTTGAACACCACCAGAATGCTGGTGAAGAACAACATGCCCAACAGGCGCGGGCTCCGCAGAATGTTCCACACATTGGGAAACAGGCCCAGGTATAAAACCATCGCAAGGCCGATGGGCACGCTCCACAGCGCGCGGTGAACGGCAATCTCCATCGGATTCACATATCGGATGAAACCGAAATAGGCGGCCATCGTGCCCCAAAACAGATGTGCGATCACAGCGAAGAGAACGCCGCGATGTTCACTGCTCATCGGTCGCGAGGAAGCCGTCATCGCGTCCGCTTAGGGCAAGTGGCAAGGGCGCACAATCACACGCCCGCGCATGGCTGCCTTGAGTTCAGGCGGCTACGCCCTCGCGCAGCAGTTTGAAATAAATCGAATCCAGCAGAGCCTGAAATGACGCTTCGACGATGTTGGGCGAAACGCCAACCGTGTACCAGCGGTTGCCCTTGCCATCGCGGCTTTCAACCAGAACCCGGGTCGTGGCGCCCGTGCCGCCATTGAGGATACGCACCTTGAAATCCACCAGCTCCATATCGCTGATGTGCTTCTGGTATTTTCCGAGATCCTTGCGGAGCGCTACGTCCAGCGCATTCACCGGGCCATTGCCCTCGCCTGCGTTGATATAGGTCTCGCCATCAACACTTACCTTCACCACCGCTTCGGAATGCATCTCGCCTTTGAACTGCTCAACCGATGTGCGGAATGAGATCACGTCGAAGTAATGCGGCACAGAACCCAACACGCGGCGCGCCAGAAGTTCGAAAGAGGCATCCGCGCCGTCATAGGCATAACCTTGGGCCTCGCGCTCTTTCACTTCGCGCAAAAGCTGGTCAAGGCGTGTGTCGTCCTTCTTCACTGAAAGCCCGATGCGTTCCAACTCGGCCATCAAATTGGATTTGCCGGCCTGGTCAGAAACCAGAATGCGCCTGCGATTGCCTACGCTTTCAGGCCTCACATGTTCATAGGTTTCCGGCTCCTTGGCGAGGGCCGAAGCATGAATGCCCGCCTTGGTGGCGAAGGCTGATTTGCCGACATAGGGTGCCTGGGCGAAAGGCGCGCGATTGAGCAACTCGTCGAAGGCGCGGGACACATTGGTGAGCTCTTCGAGATCAGCGCCGATTTCGAAGCGCGCGGCATAGTGTGGCTTCAAACCCAGCGTACCGATCACCGAGATCAAATTGGCATTGCCACAGCGTTCGCCAATGCCGTTTAGCGTGCCTTGGACTTGGCAAACGCCAGCCTCCACGGCGGCCAGAGAATTGGCCACGGCTTGTTCGGTGTCGTTATGGGCATGGATGCCGAGGTGCGAGCCCGGGATTACTTTCGTCAGTCCACTGACGATCTGCCACACCTCGGGCGGCATGGTGCCACCGTTGGTGTCGCAGAGCACAATCCAGCGCGCACCCGCATCATAGGCAGCCTTGGCGCAAGCAGTCGCATAAGATGCATTGGCCTTGAAGCCGTCGAAGAAGTGTTCGCAATCCACCAGCACTTCCTTGCCTGCTGCCTTTGCGGTCGTCACGCTGTCGGTGATGGACTCAAGATTCTCCTCGTTGGTGCAGCCCAGTGCCACGCGCACGTGATAGTCCCAGCTCTTGGCCACAAAGCAGATGGCCTTGGACTTCGCCTGCAACAGCGCCTGCAAGCCGGGGTCATTCGCGGCTGAGCGCCCTGCCCGCTTGGTCATGCCGAAGGCGGTGAAGGTGGCTTTTGATTTGCGCTCTTCGCTGAACAGCGCAGTATCAGTCGGGTTGCCACCCGGATAGCCGCCCTCGATGTAGTCCACGCCGAGTTTGTCGAGCAGCGCCATCACGGCGAGCTTGTCTTCGAGCGAAAAAGTAACGCCCGGCGTCTGCTGCCCGTCGCGCAGCGTGGTGTCGAAGAGGCTGATTTTTCTTTTTGTCATCTCTTCACTTCCCATTCGGTTCTGAATTCGCCTGTGGCGAGGTCTTTCACATCTTGGATTTGGATGCCCATGGCGACGAGTTGATCGCGGATCTCATCCGACTTCTTCCAGTCCTTCGCCTTGCGGGCTTCGAGGCGGGCGTTGACGAGTGTATTCACTAGCGGCTCATCCAAATCAGGCTTATTTTGGCTCTCCGTGCCGAATGTACTGCAGCTAAATCCCATCAATTCAAGACAGGCACGCAGCGTTGCTTTGTCACCCAACTTCGCGATCGCATGCAACCTCGTAAACGCGCCGTGAGTATTGAGATCGTCAAAGAGAGCTGCGAGAAATTCTGCGTCCGGTTTCGAAGGCTGCACTTGGTATACTGCTTCTTGCCAGTTCAACAGGATCGCATCGCTCTCATCTAAGCTTGCCCTAGTCCAATCGATCGGTTGTCGATAGTGCGTGCGCAGCATATTGAAACGCGCCGTGTCACCCGGCCACTCTGCCAGCACCTCAGCAATCGTCCTGAAATTCCCCAGACTCTTGGACATCTTCTGGCCTTCAACCTGCAGGAAGCCGTTGTGCATCCAATAGTTCGCCATGACGCTGGTGCCGTGGGCGCAACGGCTCTGCGCGATTTCGTTTTCGTGGTGGGGGAAAATCAAATCGAGCCCGCCGCCGTGAATGTCGAAGACTTCGCCCAAGTGAGCCTTGCTCATCACGCTGCACTCGATGTGCCAGCCGGGGCGGCCGCGGCCCCAAGGGGATTCCCAGCCGGGCTCATCAGCGGCGGATTGTTTCCACAACACAAAGTCACCCGGGTTTTTTTTGTGGGCATCAACGGCCACGCGTGCACCAGCAAGTTGCTCTTCCATCTTGCGGCCTGAAAGCGCGCCATAGTCCTTCATCGAAGATGTATCGAACAGCACCTCACCTGCCGCTTCATAGGCATGGCCGCGCTTGATCAGCACACGGATCATCTCCACCATGCCCTTGATGTGCTCGGTGGCGCGTGGTTGGGCAGTGGGTGGTAGGCAGCCCAGCGCGGTCACGTCCTTCTGATACTGGTCATAGGTTTTTTCCGTCACCTGGCGGATCGCATCATTCAGCGGCATGCCTGGAAAATCACGCAGCGCGCGCGCGTTGATCTTGTCATCCACGTCGGTGATGTTGCGGACATAGGTGACATGATCCGCGCCATAGAGATGGCGCAGCAGGCGGAAGAGCACGTCGAACACGATCGCCGGGCGCGCATTGCCGATATGGGCAAAGTCGTAGACCGTGGGGCCGCAGACATACATCCGCACGTTCGAAGCGTCGATCGGCTTGAACTCTTCCTTCGTTCGGGTGAGCGTATTGTAGAGGCGCAAAGTCATAGGGCTTCCGTTCGGGTTGGCGCATAGCCCTTGCAAGCAAGGCGATGCGCTAGGCTGCTGCCCGGGATGCGCTTTCTTGGTTGATTTTGAGTAAGCGGCGCCCAGCCAGCGATTATGTCGCTAGATGCAAATAATAGTGCTGCAAATGGCAGCGGCGGGGCGTTTGGTCAACATCGGCAGTAAAATGCTTGAAAGGGCGACAAAGGTCAAGCCGCCCTCTCCAAATGCGTTAAGAGGTTATTTCTAGGCCACAGACTTGGCGCCCTGTCCGAACAACACTTTGCGCTCCTCATCCGATGGCGGCTTCGAATAAGACGGTGCGGCGCCTGCATAGGCCTTCACCACAGCCGGGCGCGCCTTGATCTGCTCGAACCAGCGCTTCAGGTTCGGAAAATCTTCCAGCTTCTGCTTGTGGCTTTGGTGCGGCACGATCCAGGGGTAGATGGCCATGTCGGCGATTGAATAGGCACCGGCGACAAACTCGCGGTCCGCCAGCCGCTTGTTCAACACGCCATAGAGGCGCGCGGTTTCCCTGGTGTAACGCTCTATCGCATAGGGGATTTTCTCGGGCGCGTAGGCGTTGAAGTGGCCGTTCTGCCCAGCCATTGGGCCAAGGCCGCCCACCTGCCAGAACAGCCATTGCATCACTTCGGCTTTGCCGCGGATATCCTTGGGCAGGAACAGGCCAGTTTTCTCGGCGAGATATTGCAGGATGGCGCCGCTCTCAAAAATGCTGATCGGCCATCCACCATCCGACGGAGCCTGATCGACAATCGCTGGCATGCGGTTATTGGGAGAAATGGCCAGGAATTCCGGCTTGAATTGATCGCCTTTGCCAATATCCACTTTGTGGATGGTGTAAGGCAGGCCCGCCTCTTCCAGAAAAATCGTAATCTTGTGGCCATTGGGTGTTGGCCAATAATGCAGGTCAATCATCGCTAATCCTTAAAATGTAACCGACGCCGTTCCATATCGGAACTGCGCCGGCAACTTTCAAGAACGCGTGGATTAATTATTCTGCGGCTTCCATGCCGTCTTCGTCGTCAGCCCGCTTGGGGCGCAGCGCCAGTTCCTTCTTCAGCTCTTCAGCCAGAAGGAAGGAAAGCTCCAGCGCCTGGGCCGCGTTGAGGCGCGGGTCGCAGAAGGTGTGGTAGCGGTCGTTCAGGTCTTCATCGCGCAGGGCGCGCAAGCCGCCGGTACATTCGGTCACGTCCTTGCCCGTCATTTCCACGTGCACGCCGCCGGCATGGGTGCCTTCGGCGCGGTGGATGGCCATGAAGCCACGTACTTCCTTCAGGATCGCATCGAAGGGGCGTGTCTTATAGCCAGAGGTGGACTTGATGGTGTTGCCATGCATCGGGTCGCAAGACCAGACCACAACCCTGCCCTCGCGCTTCACCGCGCGGATGAGATCGGGCAGATGCTTTTCAACCTTGTCAGCGCCGAAGCGCGCGATGAGGGTGAGGCGGCCGGGCTCATTCTCGGGGTTGAGCAGGTCGATCAGCTTGATTAGTTCATCAGGCTTGAGTGACGGGCCGCATTTCAGGCCGATCGGATTCTTGATGCCGCGGGCAAATTCCACATGGGCATGATCGGGCTGGCGCGTGCGGTCGCCGATCCAGAGCATATGGCCGGACGTGGCATAGTAATCGCCGCTGGTTGAATCCACCCGCATCATCGCCTGCTCATAGCCAAGCAACAAAGCTTCATGGCTGGTGAAGAAATCGGTCGAACGCAGTTGCGGCGCGGTTTCCGCCGTGATGCCGCAAGCGCGCATGAAGCCCATGGCCTCGGTGATGCGGGCGGCAAGTTCGCTGTATTGCTCGGAGGCGGGTGAATCCTTCAGGAAGCCCAGTGTCCACTGATGCACATGCTCAAGATTGGCATAGCCGCCTTGAGCAAAAGCGCGCAGCAGGTTCAGCGTAGCGGCAGACTGGCGGTAAGCCATGATCTGACGCTCCGGATCGGGAATGCGGCCTTCCATGGTGGCGGCGGCATCATTGACGATGTCGCCACGGTAAATGGGATATTCCACGCCATCGATGTTTTCGGTGGGCGAAGAGCGCGGCTTGGCGAACTGGCCAGCAATACGGCCCACCTTAACCACAGGTTGTCCACCCGCAAAAGTGAGAACCACCGCCATCTGCAAAAATACGCGGAAGAAATCGCGGATATTGTCGGCGGAGTGCTCAGCAAAGCTCTCCGCGCAATCGCCGCCCTGCAACAGGAAACCCTTGCCTTCAGCTACTTTGGCGAGTTTGCGCTTGAGCTTGCGGGCTTCGCCGGCAAAAACCAGCGGCGGGAATCCGGCCAAACGGCCTTCCACAACCTTCAGTTTTTCCGCATCCGGATAGTCCGGCATCTGCATCACGGGCAGATTGCGCCAGCTATCGGGTGTCCACTTCGCAGTCATCACAAACTCCTAAACGAAAGAGGCCCATATAGTGCTTCAGGCCGGTTAACGCTAGCGGGCTTTTTGGCAAGCAACCATCCGTTAAGCGGCCCATGCTAGCAATGACAGAGGGGCGAAGGGGAAATGTTGGAGAGAGTCGCAACATGCAGGATATAATTGCCTCGCTGAACCTGGCCGATGTGCGCCATTTCCTGCTTTCAGGCGATCCGCCCATTATTGCGCAGCTATTGGCGCTGAATACTGTCTTGATGGTGCTTTTCTTGATCCGGCGCATTCGCGGCAGGAGCGCCGACAAGATGCACGTGACCTATGCCATGCAGTGGATCTTGCTCGTGGGCATTGTCGGCGTGATTCTTGAGGACAAATGGATGCCCTATGTTGACAGCGGCCGCGGCCTTATCACCGAACGTTATCACAGGGTGATCAACCCTTAAGTGCGGCCAGCACGCTTTTCAGCGGCCAAAGATTCCTTGGCCGACTTGTAGGCCTCCTGCCGGTCCACGTTCCAATAACGCAAATTATCGAGGCTGATGGGATCGCCCGTTACGGCGCAGCGCACATAGTCGCCCTCCTTCAACACCTGAAAATCGGCATCGAGATAGCGCAGCTTGGCTTCGCGGCGGGGCGGAAGGGAATGGCCTTGGAAGTTCATGGCTTCGATATAAACTCTGCGCGCATGAATTAAAAGAGCGAGCCTTGCGTCTTGGGTTTGGCGGCAATCACATCCAAAAGCCCATCGGCCATTTCAACCTGCAGCGCCGCATTGGGCTTCACGCCCGAGACACCGCGCAAGGGTGCCCCCGCACCATCACGCAGCACGGCAAAGCCACGCGTCAGGACTGATTTATAGCTGAGTGCGCCGAGTACCTTGTTTTCTGCTGCCAGCGCATCTTGCTTGCGAGTGAGCAGGCTCCTCATGGCGCGGGTGCGGCGATCGTCCAGTTCCTTCAGGCGGCGGGAAGATTCCGCCGTCATTTGCTGAAGCGGCTTGAGATTGAGGCGACCGGATTGGCGCGCAAGGGCAAGCGCATGGGTTTGCAGGTTGGCCCGCAAGGCGCGGGGCAGTTTTGCTCCTGCTGAATCCATCCGCTGCCGCGCCAGGCTGAGAATTTCATCGGGCTTGGGCAAGGCGCGCGAGGCTGCCTGCAGGCGCAAGCGCACTTCAGAAAACACGCGTGACAAACCACGCTTTTGGCGCGCGGCAAGGCTTGCCACTTCCGCAATCAAATCGGCACGCACGGGCACAGCGCGTTCGGCCGCTGCTGTGGGTGTGGGTGCCCGCCAATCAGAAGCGTGATCGATCAGGGTGGTATCGGTTTCATGCCCCACAGCGGAAATGAGCGGGATCTTGCTGGCCGCGGCGGCGCGCACAACAACTTCCTCGTTGAAGGGCATCAAGTCTTCGAGCGAACCGCCACCGCGCGCCACGATAATGAGATCAGGCTTCAGGGCCATCTCATTGAAGCCCTGAATAGCAGCCGCCACTTCTGCCGCCGCTGTTTCGCCCTGCACGCGCACGGGCCAGACGAGAACATGGCGTGGAAAGCGGTCGCTCAGGCGGTGAAGAATATCACGGATCACCGCGCCAGTGGGCGAGGTGACGATGCCAATGGTTTGCGGCAAGAAGGGCAGCGGCTTCTTGCGCTCTGCATCAAAGAGGCCTTCAGCCAGCAGCTTCTTGCGGCGCTCTTCGAGTAGCGCCATCAGCGCGCCAACGCCCGCAGGCTCAATATTTTCGACGATCAGTTGATAGCTGGATTTGTTGGGGTAAGAACTGATCTTGCCTGTAGCGATAACCTCCAGCCCCTCTTGCATCTTGGATCGCAGGCGCGTGAAGCTGCCGCGCCAGATGATGGCATCAAGCTTTGCCCCTTCGTCCTTGATCGAAAAATAGACATGGCCGGAAGAATGAGGGCCGCGAAAGCCCGAAATTTCTCCGCGTACGCGCACATGGGAAAAGCGGTCTTCCAAGGTGCGCTTAAGCGCCTGCGAAAGTTCGCTCACCGTTTGCTCGCCCAAATTGGCGGCGGGCGTTTCGATGATTTCCCCGGTTTCGGGGTCAAAATCCGGCAAGGTGGACAATTAAAAGATTCCCTTGATATCAGCCCCCTTCTTGCCAGATAGAAGCGCCATGCAGAATGAAAAAATGAATGTGCTTTTGATCGGCTCCGGCGGGCGCGAACATGCGCTGGCTTTTGGCCTGGCAAAGTCACCGCGCCTCGGCAAATTCTATGCCGCACCCGGCAACCCCGGCATTGGCACGCTGGCGGAACTGGTGCCGCTCAAAGTGCCCGACCATTTGGCCGTGATTGCCTTCTGCAAGCAGAATAGCATTGGTTTTGTGGTGGTGGGGCCGGAAGCACCTTTGGTGGCGGGGCTGGTTGATGATTTGGAGGCCGCAGGCATTCCGGCCTTTGGGCCTTCCAAGTTTGCCGCGCAACTTGAAGGCTCCAAGGGCTTCACCAAGGACATCTGCGCCAAACACAACATACCCACCGCTGCCTATTTGCGTTGCAAGGACGAGGCATCAGCACTCGCCTATCTCAAGAAGACCGGTGCGCCCATTGTGATCAAGGCTGATGGTCTTGCGGCAGGCAAGGGCGTGACGGTAGCGATGAACATGGCGGAGGCCGAGGCTGCCGCGCGCGAGATTTTCGCGGGGCGGTTTGGCGGGGCGGAATGCGTGATCGAAGAATTCCTTGAGGGCGAGGAAGCGAGCTTCTTCGTGCTCACCGATGGCGAGAATGTTTTAGCCCTGGCAACCGCGCAGGACCACAAGCGCGTTGGCGAAGGCGACACTGGCCCGAACACAGGGGGCATGGGCGCCTATTCCCCAGCCCCATGCATGACGCCAGCGCTATGTGAAGAAGCTCTCGAGAAAATCGTGAAGCCTACGGTGAAGGCGCTGGCCGAGATGGGCCATCCTTACAAGGGGGTTCTCTATGCGGGCCTCATTCTCACAAAACACGGGCCGAAGCTGATTGAATATAACGCGCGCTTTGGCGACCCAGAAACGCAAGTGTTGATACCGCGCCTCAAGAGCAATCTGTTGGAGTTGCTTTGGGCCTCTGCGCATTCATTGAAGGGCGTGACTGCGGAATGGGATGCCCGCACCGCGCTCACTGTTGTGCTGGCTGCCAAAGGTTATCCGGGTGACGTGCAAAAGGGGAGTCACATCAACGGCTTGAATCAAGTGTTTGAAGAAGGCGTTGAAGTGTTCCATGCGGGCACCGCGCTGGATGGCGAATTCCTTGTTTCCAATGGCGGGCGGGTGCTGAATGTCACCGCACTTGGTGCCGCCGTGAAAGAGGCACAAGCGCGCGCCTATCGTGCCGTTGATGCCATCGACTGGACGGATGGCTTTTGCCGCCGTGACATCGGCTGGCGGGCGATTGCAAAATGAAAATCGGCCTGGCCCTTGGCGGAGGCGCTTCGCGGGGCATAGCCCATATTGCCATGCTGGAAGCCTTTGACGAGTTGGGCATCAAGCCTTGCGTGATTGCCGGTTGCAGCATCGGCGCACTGATCGGCGCTGGCTATGCGGGCGGCATGTCGGCTTTGGAAATCCGGGAACATGCCTTGCGGCTTCTCACCAACCGCGTGGGCACCGCGCGGCACATATTTGGCGCGCGGCGCACCAAGCTCAGCGATATTCTCTCGCTTGCGGGCCCACGATCTCTGCAGCTGGAGGGCGCGAAGCTGGCCGATGTTTTCCTGCCCGATTATTTACCCAAGCGCATTGAAGACTGCCCGATTCCGCTCAAAGTCATCGCGGCCGACTATGAATTGATGGAAGAGGTGGTGCTGACTTCAGGATCATTGGCGGAGGCCATCGGCGCCTCGATCGCCATTCCGGGCGTGATTGCAGCACCACGGATCAATGGGCGCCTGCATGTGGATGGCGGGGTGAAGAACCCGGTGCCCTTTGACCACGCGCGTGAGGGCGCTGACATTGTGGTGGCGATTGATGTGACGGGGCGGACGCGCATGGGCAAGGGGCAGCGCCAGCCTTCCAACCTTCAATTGGCGATTGGCTCAATGCTCATCATGTTTGGCGAGTTGGCGGAACTGCGTCGGCGGCAAAACCCGCCGGAAATCTATATCAGACCAGATGTGGGTCAATTCCGTGCTGGCGACTTCTTCAAGGCACGTGAGATTCTGAAGGCCGCCGAGCCAGCCAAAGATGAATTAAAGCGAGCGCTTGAACTGCGAATCAAATCAGCCGGTTAACGCCGCGTCTTGAAGAAATCTGTGAGCAGGCGCTGAGCTTCGGCTTCACCGATCCCGCCATAGACTTCAGGCGCGTGATGGCAGGTGGGCTGGCTGAAGAAGCGGGGGCCATGATCCACCGCGCCCATCTTTTCATCGCCAGCCGCAAAATAAACGCGGCGGATGCGTGCAAAGGAAATGGCGGCGGCGCACATGGCACAAGGCTCAAGCGTGACATAGAGATCGCAACCGATCAGCCGCTCACTGGCCAGTTTATGCGCGGCAGAACGGATAGCCAAAAGCTCGGCATGGGCGGTTGGGTCCCTGTCGGCCAGCGTGCGATTGCCCGCCACCGCCAGAATTTCTCCCGCCTTGGAAACAATCACTGCCCCCACTGGCACTTCGCCACGTGCAGCCGCCGCCCTCGCCTCATCGAAGGCGCGCAACATCGGCTCTGGCAGTTTTTGTTTCATCGTGGCAGATGGTTAGCGGTTTTTGGAGTCGAGCGAAACGGCAATGCGGATTGTGGCTGGAAAATTCAAGGGGCGCGAAATCAAAGGCCCGACTAGCGGCGCGACGCGACCTACGTCAGACCGCGTGCGCGAAAGCATCTTCAACATCCTGGCGCATGGCGTTGAAGACTTTGTGCTGGAGGAAGCGCGGGTGATGGATCTGTTTGCGGGCACTGGCGCGCTTGGGCTTGAGGCACTATCACGCGGTGCCAAGTTCTGCTGCTTCGTGGAAGAAGACGCCGGCGCACGCGGCGTGATCCGCACCAATGCCGATTCCTGCGGCGTGATCGGCCAGACGCGCATCTGGCGGCGGGACGCCACAGACCTTGGGCCCTGTGCGCCACAATCCCCTTATGACCTGGTGTTTGCAGATCCGCCCTATGGCAAGGGATTGGGCGAGAAGGCGCTGGTTTCGGTGCTTGAAGGCAGGTGGCTTAATTCCGGCGGGGTGGTGGTGTTGGAGGAAGCCGCGCGCAGCTTAGTGGCTGAAGTGGCGGGGCTTGCCCTGCTTGATGCCCGCGAATATGGCGACACGCAGGTTCGGTTTTACCGGTTTGGCTGAGAACGTTCTTCAAGTTCCAACAGCAGAGCGGCACGCGAGTGTTTGGCCACTTCGCGCCAATGTTGGCCTGTGATCACGCTTTCAAGGCCCCACAGGAAATTGAGGGAAGCATTGCACCCCGCCGCCTTGACCATAAGAAAGGCCTGGACTGAACCTATCTTCAACAATTGCTCGCGGCTGGTGATGCCACCCTTGGCCAGCATTTCGTTCGACTTTAGCCCGATGCCTTCAATCATGCGCGGCCGAACAAGCGCTCGATGTCTTTCATCTCCAGCGCGATGAAGGTGGGCCTGCCGTGATTGCACTGGCCCGCATTGGGTGTGATCTCCATCTCTCGCAACAGGGCATTCATTTCTTCGATCCGCAGCGGACGCCCGGCACGCACCGAATAATGGCAGGCCATGGTGGCAAGCATGTGGTTGGTACGCTCGGCCACGGATTTCACCTCTTTCATCTCTGCGGCATCATCAACCACAGCTGTGAGAAGGGCCTTGAAATTGGCCTTTGAAAGCGAAGCCGGCACCTCACGCAAGAGAACAGACCCCGGCCCAAATGCCTCCACATGAAGGGCTGCCGCAGCCAGCTCATCCTTGAGGCTCTCAAGCGTGGCAACTGCGCCCTCGTCGAGATCAATCACTTGCGGCACCAAAAGCGGCTGGGTGATGATGCCCTGACTTTCGCGCTCACGCTTCAGGCGTTCATAGACGATGCGTTCATGGGCCGCATGCTGATCAATGAGGATGAAGCCATTGGCGGTTTGGGAAACGATGTAGGTGTCGTGAATCTGGGCACGCGCCATGCCCAATGGATAGTCGGTTGATCCTGCGGCTGACGGTGCCTGGTATTCTTCGGCAAGCCCCGCAGGCGGCATTTGCATTTCAAAAGCTGTTTGCAAAGCGAAGGCCGATGGGCGGGAAGATGGAGTGCTGTTGCCGAAGTTGAAGTGCGATGAGGTGGCGGCAGAGTTCATGGGTGAAAAGGCCTGGAGCGTGGAGTCGCTCTTGGCCGTGTCGGCCTGAACTGCGGCGCTTGCCAATGCGCGCTTGATGGCTGACACGATCATGCTCCGCACAAATCCAGGATCGCGAAAGCGCACCTCAGTTTTTGCAGGATGGACGTTCACATCAACGCGCGTTGGCGCACAATCAATGTACAGCGCCACCGAAGGATAGCGCCCCGGAGGCGACACGTCTGCGTAAGCACCACGGATGGCGCCGCTGACCAGTTTGTCCCGCACCGGCCTGCCATTCACAAAGGCAAACTGCATGGTGGCCGAGCCGCGCGCAAAAGTGGGCAAGCTGATGAAGCCTTCAACCGCAATGTCTTCACCAGCATGACGCACCAGCAAAGCATTGGCCATGAACTCCGCGCCCATGATGCGGGCCACACGCGCCTTGGCGCTTTCGCCTGCAGGCGCATTGATCCACTGCCGCTCCTCGCTGGCAAAGCTGAAACCAATGGCCGGATGAGCCAGCGCCAGGCGGCGCACAACATCCACGGCCTCGGCGATTTCGCTGCGGTCTGTTTTCAGGAATTTCAGCCGCGCTGGCGTTGCATAGAAAAGATCGCGCACTTCAATCTCTGTGCCTTGCGCAATGCGGGCGGGGGATGGCACGGCTTGCTTGCCTGCTTCAGAGAAAATGGTGAAGGCATCTGCAGCGCCTGCGGCCCGTGACGTGATTGACAAGCGCGCAACCGATGCGATGGAGGGCAAGGCCTCGCCACGAAAACCCAAGGTTTGGATATTGATCAGTTCGTCATCAATGAGTTTGGAAGTGGCGTGGCGTTCCAAGGCGAGGGTGAGTTCGTCTCCCTCCATGCCGCGGCCATTGTCTGTCACCCGAATGAGGGCTTTGCCTCCGCCGCGGAACACCACATCAATTTGGGTTGCTCCTGCGTCAATGGCATTTTCAACCAGTTCCTTGACGGCGCTGGCAGGCCGCTCCAGCACTTCGCCAGCGGCGATGCGGTTGATAGTGCCTTCGGGAAGTCTGCGGATTCGCATGGCTGGACAATAGCGGCCCGCTGAAGCCGCGACTACTGATCCTGGAAAATGGCGCCGATGTTGGCGGCAGTGCCGTAGTTTGGATTGGCTTGCTGCTTTTTCTTGCGGATGGCGTCGGACAGTTCCTTTTGCAGCTCTTGCGGCGTTTTCATCGTGCCATCAGGTTTCGTCCGGGAAATCCCGTATTGTGCAAAAACATCGCTGGGTGGGGCCGCAGCCACGGGTGTGCCACCATAGAGACTGGAATTGGTTGCTGCAGCTGCAGCTTGTTTGCGGGTCAATACACCTGGAGGTGCCGGAGCAAGCGCAGCACTCGCCACGGCGCCATTGGGTGCATAGGCATCCGAAGTTCCATTCGGCGGGGCCAATTGCAGATCCGGCGGCATCGCTAAGCTATTGCCAACCGGCACATTCGCGGCGGTCGGCACGGTTTCCTTGCCATTGAGCAAGCCCGCTCCGCTGGAACAACCTGCCAGCAAAAGTGTGGAAATCGCCAAATAGACCGAAACGCTTTTCAACCCAAAATCCCCGATTAACAGCCGCTGGCCTTGCCGCAACAATTGGGCAATTCCAAGGCTTTATAATTGGCCTGCAACGGCAGAACGCCTGTTATGCCTCGCGTTCCTTAAGGCTTTCATACAGCAAAAGGGCCACGCCCGTCACTATGGCCACGTCGGCGGGGTTGAAGATGAAATTCAGCAAGGCAAACTTAAGCCCGTCCCAGTGGAAATAAAAGAAATCTGCAACCGCGCCGCGCAAGGCCCTGTCCAGCGCATTTGAGAGCGCGCCGCCGATGATGAGGCCCAAGGCAGCGGCGGTCAGCGGCCGATGACTGCGGGCCAGCCAAAGCCAGAGCAGCGCACAGATGAGCAAGCTGATGGTGATGAGCAGCGCTTGGCTGTTGGTGGTGAGCAGGCCGTAAGACACGCCATGGTTCCAAGCCATGCGGATGTCAAAGAACGGGGTCAGCGCAATCACATCCGGCCCACCCGGCGCGGCGACGACTTGCAAGAGCCACCACTTCACCGTTTGGTCCAGCCCGAACGCCAGCGCGGCAAGGGCGAGGCCCAGGGCGGTCAATGGTCCCCAGATGCGCGGGGTCACACTGTCTTCCCGAAACGCTTCTGCCATTCGCGCACCGCTTCGGCATCGCGTGGCGTGATGTCGGGGAAATCCTTGTCGTTGCCGATCTCTTTCGAAATCTTCCAGGAGCGGGCGCATTTCAGACCTTCGGCGCGCTTAACGACTACCGAAACGGCTCGGCCTAACTCACCTCTGAAAGCTTCGGTTGGCCCCTCCCCAAATTCGAATTTGACACCCGAAGTTATGCAAACCTCTGCAAAATCCACGGCCGGATCTTGAAGATCCTGAATAGCATTGAGATCAAGTTGATGAACATAAACAATTGGACTTGCCTCGAGTGAGGAGCCGATCATTTTTTCTGCTCGTTTTATTTCGAGCGCGCCCGTCACAACTGACCTGGCTTTTCGAACGGCGTCCCACTTTAACGCCAAGGTGCTATCGCACCACTCCGCAGGCGCTTGGGCGAACAGCATCAGATGCACCGATGAGCCTTCGCCTGCATAGCGTTGCAGCCAGACTTCTTCCATGGTGAACACCAGCACGGGCGCCCACCAAGTGGTGAGGCAATGGAACAACTCATGCATCACCGTGCGGGTGGAGCAGCGTTTCACCGACGACAGCGGGTCGCAATAGAGCGCATCTTTGCGGATGTCGAAATAGAAGCTCGACAATTCCACATTCATGAAGTTGGTAAGAAGCGCGCAGGCGCGCTTGTAGTCATAGGCCTTGTAGGCCTCGGCCACACCCTGCCCCAGCTCGGCCAACTTGTGGAGGATGTAGCGCTCCAGCTCTGGCATTTTGGCGGGGGCGATTTTTTCTCGGTCGCTGAAACCGTCCAGCGCGCCCAGCATATAGCGAAAGGTGTTGCGCAGCTTGCGATAATTCTCGGTGGCGGATTTCAAAATCTCCGGCCCAATGCGCATGTCATCGCTGTAGTCACAGGTGGCGACCCAAAGGCGCAGAATATCGGCACCCGAATTCTTGATCACCTCTTGGGGCACTGTCGTGTTGCCGAGAGACTTGGACATTTTGCGGCCATCTTCGGCCAGGGTGAATCCGTGAGTGATCACCTGATCGTAAGGCGCGCGGCCACGCGTGCCGCAGCTTTCGAGCAGCGAAGAATGGAACCAGCCGCGATGTTGGTCAGAGCCTTCGAGATAGACATCCGCAGGCCATTTGAGATCGGGGCGTTCTTCGAGCACGAAAGCGTGCGTGCAGCCAGAGTCAAACCACACGTCGAGAATGTCTTTCACCTGCTCGAAATCATCAGCGTTGTGATCGGGTGCGAGATAGCGCCTGGCGGCGTCTGCCTCATACCAAGCGTCTGCGCCAAGCTCACAGAATGAATCATAAATACGTTGGTTCACCTTGTTATCGTTGAGGATTTCACCTGTCTTCTTGTTGACGAAAACAGCGATGGGCACGCCCCAGGCGCGCTGACGAGAGATCACCCAATCGGGGCGTTGCTCAATCATGCCGCGCAAACGGTTCTGGCCTGCGGGCGGGAAGAATTGCGTGTGCTCAATGGCGGCGAGCGCCTTTTCACGCAGCTTGCCTTTGTCCATCGAGATGAACCATTGCGGCGTGTTGCGGAAGATGATCGGCTTTTTAGAGCGCCATGAATGCGGATATGAAATGGTGCGGCGATTGTGGGCCAGCAACATGCCAGCAGATTTCAACGCTTCAATCACGCGCTTGTTGGCATCGCCCCAACGGCCATGATGATCAATAACGCGAGCACCTTCAAAGCCCGGCGCATCCTTGGTGTAGAAGCCGTTTTCATCGACGGGGGTTGGAACGTCTGTCGCGATGCCGCGGTCACGCAGAGATTTCTGATGGGCGATCCAGACGTTGTAGTCGTCCGCGCCGTGTGAAGGTGCTGTGTGAACGAAGCCCGTACCTGCGTCATCAGTGACGTGATCGCCGTCGAGCAGTGGGACAGGGAAATCGTAACCCATCTCGTTCAATGGGTGTATACAAACTATGTTCTGCAGGAGCATTGGATTGATTAGCGCGATTTGATTCAGGCTTGCGACTTTTGCGATCTTCTGCAACTCGACCACCAGATTTACCGCTACTAAGACCCGCTCGCCGTCCTTCAACAAACTATCAGGTTGTGCCCCGCGAACTTCGTAAAGACCATAAACCACCTTATTCGAGAATGATATTGCCCGGTTGCCTGGAATGGTCCACGGCGTCGTTGTCCAAATTACAACATTTGCACCATGTAGGCGCCTAACCTCCTCATGAAGTTCGTTGGGACCAAATTTCGTTACCAATGAATCGACAACAAAAGATGCAATCGGAAACTTCACAAAGATCGTATCAACTTCAACATCGGCATATTCAACTTCTGCCTCGGCAAGTGCGGTGCGCTCCACCACGCTCCACATCACCGGCTTGGAGCCGCGATAGAGTTGGCCCGAGGCGACGAACTTGTGGAACTCGGCGACGATGGCCGCTTCGCTCGAATAGTCCATGGTGGCATAGCGGTTCGGC
>JANPHF010000144.1:0-1601 GCA_031424315.1 Aestuariivirga sp. | reverse complement strand
ACTGGTGTCCGTGTGCAGCCTTGAACTCGGCATGTTCACCCAACGCATTGCTGGCCTCGACACTGTCGGCATCGGCACCAATCTTTATGACCTTCATTCACCGCGTGAGCATATGGATCACACCTCGGCCGCCCGCGTGTGGCCGTTGATCAAGGACGTGATGAAGAGCCTCGACCACTAACACTTCGAATTAGCGAAGATGCTGGAAACAGCGCCTTCGTGAAAGCGCGCAAATCTGAAGAATAATGTCTGCGCGAATAACTCTCGGAAACCTAACGTTCTACATTGGAGGAAACCATGGAACTGAAGACAACAAAAATCACGAAATTCCAGGCAGCACGTCGCCGCTTTGGTGCAGCCTTGCTCGGCATGGCCTTTGCTGCGGGCCTCGCTGGTGCAGCACACGCGGAATTCAACAAGGACGAATGGGTGCTCGTAGCATCCGTCATCAACACCACCAACCCCTACATGGCTTCGAACATCGAGGGTGCAAAGGCAATGTCCAAAAAGCTTGGCATTCCATTGGAAATCGTCAACTCGAATGGCTCTTCACAAACGGAAATCTCGAGCATCCTGGCCGTTCTCGCTTCCGGTAAAAAGCCAATCATGTTTGTGAACACCGTGGCAAGTTCGGACGCACCAACCATTGTGGACGCCGTTGGCAAGGCCGGTGGCTTCGTTACCATCTGGTGGAACAAGCCTGCCGATTATCATCCAGCTGATGTTGGCAATCATTTCGTCGCCTTCCAGAAGCATCCTGGTATTTCCTCCGGTGAATGCGGTGCGAAAGCCATTGCTGAAGCCATCGGCAAGAAGGGCGGAGTGATCGGGCTCCCCGGTGTGCAGGACTCCACCACCAGCCAGACGCGCGTTGCTGGCTTCCTGCAAGAGATGAAAAAATATCCAGACATCAAGGTTCTGGACATGCGCCCTTCAAACTGGGATCCGCAGTTGGGCGCCAAGAATGCCCGCGATCTCATTGTGAAATTCGGCAGCGACATCAAAGGCGTTTGGGCCGCTGATGATGGCATGCAGATCGGCGCCATGCAGGCTTTCGAGAATGCCGGCCTGCTGGAGCAGACAAAGTTTGCTTCCGACGGTCTCTATCCAAAGACGCTGGAAGACATCACATCCGGTCGTGGCGGTAACGCCATCGTTGGTGAAACCTTCCACCGCGGCTACATGGCTTCAGCTGTTGGTCTCTACACCGCCTATCTCGCCGCCACCGGCAAGATTGATCCAAGCAAGGAGCCGCTGGAACACCGTGAAAGCCTGTTCAAGCTCAGCTGCGTGACGCCAGCCAACTACAAGGAATATCTCAAGTACGACGAAGCAGGTGCGGCCGATGCTTTTATCGAGCAGCTTGAAAAGACCGGCCCATGGGCCGCTGAACCAATGCCACTGGTTGGCGGTGGCGCTGAAGTAATGCCTGCAGAGTAAGTAAAAATGGGACCGGCCGAGGTCAGTGACCTTGGCCGGGATCCTTAAGATGCGATCATCTTTTTTGAACCCGGCGCATGACCGGGCTCAGAAAAACTGATTGTTGAACGCGCAACCCTCCGAAGATCGAGACACGCTGATGAAACTGCCGAGCGACTGGA
>JANPHF010000143.1:0-2074 GCA_031424315.1 Aestuariivirga sp. | reverse complement strand
GGCGTGGACATGAAGTGCCCAACCGAGATCGCCATTACTGACAGACGAGAGGCGGAATTGGCCAGGCTGGGTATGATGCCATTGTCGCACTGGAAGAATACAGACTATGCCGCCTTCATTGGTGCCCAGTCGCTGCAAAAGCCCGCCAAATTTGACGACAAAGATGCTACGGCAAATGCCAATCTCTCGGCGCGGCTGCCTTACCTCTTCGCATGCTGCCGCTTTGCTCATTACTTAAAGTGCATCGTGCGGGACAAGATTGGTTCGTTCAAAGAGCGTGACGATATGGAGCGCTGGCTCAACGATTGGGTAATGCAGTATGTGACAGACTCCGCTGCCTCGGACGAGATCAAAGCTCAAAAGCCCTTGTCTGGCGCTGAAGTAAGTGTCCAGGCCAACCCAGAAGACCCCGGTTACTATCGGGCACAGTTCTCACTGCGCCCACACTTCCAGCTCGAAGGCGTGAACATCAGTCTCCGCCTCGTTTCCCGTCTGCCATCTCAACGCAAGGATTAGCTTCAATTCCGTTAACTCAGCAAACCAAACATAAACAAATAAACTACCATGGCCTTCGATACATTCCTCCAAATAGACACCGTTCAAGGCGAGTCTACCGACACTAAACACAAAAACTGGATCGAGATTTTCTCGTTCTCTCACGGTGTGGCGCAGTCTGGTGCTGGTGCCATCAGTTCCGCCGGCGCCCGCACGTCTGGCAAAGTTGATCACCATGATTTTAGCGTTACCAAGCGGTTGGACAAGAGTTCCCCATACCTCTACAAGCATTGCTGCACGGGTAAGCACTTTCCAAAAGCTGTGGTCGAAATTTGCCGCAACACCGGAAACAAGGAGATTCTCTTCAAATACACCTTCGACCATGTGGTGGTGGCGGCCATCAACGTCGGTGGTGGCCAAGGTCAGGAAGTGCCTGTTGAATCGGTGTCGTTCCAATACGGCAAGGTGAAATGGGAATACAACCAGCTCGATCCAACCTCTGGTGCCAACAAGGGCAGCACTATTGCCGAGCACAATGTGCTGGAGAACAAGACCGCCTAGTTCTTTTTTCAGCATGTGGATGACTTCGTGATCCGCGTGATGATCCGTCTGGGCGTGCCTTGGATTTTCTGAGGCACGCCTTCTTTTTCCCATCGAGCTGACGGAGAGCCTTGAACTTATTCGAGGTAACAGGCTCACTCACCATTCATTTGCTCAGTATATCAGGATGACTCCTTTGGATGAGATACCTTCCCTACTCAAGACAGGCAATCTTGCGGGAGCATTGTTGGCGACCAAAGCTGCCATTCGCAAGTCCCCTGTTGATTCCGAACTGCGGTTTATGCTGTTCCAGATTCTTAGTTTGCTGGGGGACTGGGAGGCGGCTTCCAATCAGTTGGTAGCCTACTCGGAACTGACGGGCCGCCAATCCCCGCTGCCAATCGTGTTCAATGATTTGATCCGAGCCGAGGTGCGTCGCAAGCATGTTTTTCTAGGTGAGGAATCACCAACGATTTTCGGCGAGCCTCCACCCTGGATTTCACTCCTGGTGCAAGCCTTGTCACACGCCGCCAAGGGCGAGATCGGAGCGGCCGTGGCATTACGGACTAAAGCCTTGGAAGCGGCTCCGGCCGTTTCGGGGATGCTGAACGGCGAGCCTTTCGACTGGCTCATGGATGCTGACAGCCGATTTGGCATGGTATTTGAAGCGATCATCAATGGCCAGTATTACTGGGTGCCGCAGTCCAGGTTGCGCACCATCCATCTTGAGGCTCCCGAGCAGGCCCGCGATGCTGTCTGGGCCGCCGCACGGTTAACGCTCGAAACGGGTGCAGAGATATCTGCCTTTATTCCAGCGCGCTATCCGGGGGCGAGTAGCTGGGCGGATGATCTTTTGAAGCTGTCTCGCAGATCGGACTGGCTGGAGCCGGAGCCAGGTTTTTACATCGGACAGGGCCAGAGGGTTCTGATGACTGATAAGAGCGAGTTTGCTATTTTGGACATTCGCGAATTGGAGTTCTTTGCTGGGTGAGGCTGCCTTATGCGTGAAGAGGTCGAAAGTCGTCTGCCCTGTCTGTTT
>JANPHF010000142.1:0-14417 GCA_031424315.1 Aestuariivirga sp. | reverse complement strand
GCGGGTCATTGCCGCCCAGCTCCAGCGCCGCGCGCGTATAGCCCGCCTTGGCCGCGATTATCTTACCGACCCGCACACCGCCCGTGAAGGTGATGACATTGATGTTCGGGTTGGTCACCATTTCATCGCCGATGTCACCGGGCAATCCTGTGACCACCTGGAACATTTCCGGCGGCAGGCCCGCTTCATAAAGAATGTCGGCCAGCTTGATAGCGGTGAGGGGAGTGAGATCAGTTGGCTTGCATACCACGCAATTGTTGGTGGCAATGGCAGGCGCGATCTTGTGGCTGACCATATTGAGCGGGTGGTTGAAAGGGGTGATCGCAGAAATCACACCCACGGGCTCGCGCTTGGTGAAAATCTTGCGCGCCTTGCCTTGGGGTGTAAGATCGCAGGAAAAAATCTGCCCATCGTCATTGATGGCAAGTTGGCCAGCCAGTGAGAACACGTCGTAAGCGCGACCGCATTCATACGCCGAGTCCTTGAGCGATAGGCCCAGTTCCAGAGTGATGAGCTGCGAAAGTTCCTTGGCATATTTCTTGAGAAGCTCTGCCGTGCGGAACAGGATCTGCTGACGCTCATAGCGCGTGAGCTTGGGCTTGAAGGCGGCGGCGATTTCAAATGCCTTGGCCG
This sequence comes from Aestuariivirga sp., assembly GCA_031424315.1. GTDB lineage: Bacteria > Pseudomonadota > Alphaproteobacteria > Rhizobiales > Aestuariivirgaceae > Aestuariivirga. The sequence continues at coordinate 13,784 of JANPHF010000142.1, read as the reverse complement.
CATGGGAGACATTGCCCGCCGGCACGGTACCGATCAGTTCGCCAGTATATGGATAGCAGACATTGAATGTTTTCTCGGCAGCAACCTTCTTGCCGCCAATACGCATCTGTTCATGAATGATGGTTCGTGCCACGTCAGGCCTCCACACAATTGCAGCCGACGAAAAACGCATCCCAATTGTGAAGCGGCTGCGGCAGGTCTTTAAGTTTCACATTGCTGATGAACGGGATCACTTGTTCCGAAAGCCCGCCATGTGAGCGCAGGGGTGCATCAAGGCCTGACAAATCATGTTTGCTGGCCGAGGTGCCAATCACCTTGGTATGTTTCGGCCCGCCGGAAATAACGATGAGATCGCCACAGCGTGAACCATAAAGCCCATAGGCTTTCACGGCTTCATCGCGCGTGAGAACTTCGTCAATGCCCTCTTGCTTGGAAATGAACTCCGCCACTTCGCCGAAGCGCGGACCGTAAAGATAAATTTGCGCGAAAGAGCCCAAGGCCCCGTGATGCACTACGTAAGGGTCAGTGATCGGCAGGATCACACGCGTCTTGCCCGCGCCGAACTTCGCGTCCAGCGCATCCTGCAGATAGAGCACATCAGGTGATCCATCGGCCTTGTGCTTGTCCTTCATGCCATGGTCGGCCACGATGATCAGCGTGCAACCCGCCTCATCCAGCGCGCCCACATAGCCATCCATCATCTTGTAGAAGCTGTTCGCTCCGGCAGAACCCGGCGCAAATTTATGCTGCACAAAGTCAGTGGTGGAAAGGTACATCAAATCTGGCTTGTCCCGCGCCAACAGCTTGACGCCAGCGGCATAGACGAATTCAGAAAGATCAGCCGAATAAACTTCCGGCAAAGGCTTGCCAACGAAGGAAAGCACATCGGCAATGCCATTGTCTTTCATATTGGCCTTGTCGGCCTTCTCTGAAGAGAAGCAGATGGCCGCGCCATCAAATTTCAACTCATTGCCAAGCAACAAGCGCAGCTTATCCTTCGCCGTCACGACGCATACTTTCGCGCCCGCCTTCTGAAACGAGGCGAAGATGGTGGGCGCCAAAAGCCACTTCGGGTCATTCATCATGGTTTCCTGGCCCGTGGCCGGGTCGATGAGATAATTGCCGCCAATACCATGCACATCCGGTGTGCGGCCCGTAGCGATGGACATGTTATTGGGATTGGTGAAGGAAGGCATGGCGGAAAGTCCGCGGAGGTTTTCGCCCTTGGCCACTACACGCTTGAGGTTTGGCATCAGCCCATCACGCATGGCGCGTTCCATATATTCAGGTTCGCTGCCATCACAGCAGATCACCACCAGCGGGCGCTTCGGCCATGCATAACTACGGCCATTGATCTCGACTGTTTTCACATTTCCCTCGGAGTCATGTCTTTCACATTCATTTCGCGCAGCACATCCTTGATGGCTGCAACGGCGCGCGCCATGACCTTTTCGTCCAGATGGCCGATCGTGCCAACGCGAAACGAGTCTCGCTGCGTAAGCTTGCCGGGATAAATGGCAAAGCCACGAACTCGCAGCGCCTCATAGAATTCCTCAAACTTGAAATTCGGGTCACGTGGTGTGAGAAATGTTTGAATGATGGGGCCCGATTCATTGGCCGAAAGCAGCGGCTTAATGCCAATCGCTTCCATGCCCTGTAGTAACACTTCGGCATTGCGCTGATAGCGCTTGAGGCGCGCAGGGGTGCCGCCCTCTTCATCCAATTCACGCAAGGCCTGGTGGAAGGCCACCAACGCATGGGTGGGCGGCGTGAAGCGGAACTGGCCGTTGGCTTCGAGGCCCTTCCATTGCTCATAAAGATCCAGTACCACCGAATGTGACTGGCCCTTGGATTGCTCTAGCAACTCCCGCTTCACTAGCACATAGGAGAAGCCCGGGATACCTTCGACGCACTTATTGGAGGAGGAGACAAGCACGTCGATGCCATCACGCGTCATGTTCACATCAAGCGCGCCGAAGGAGGACATGGCATCCACCATAAACAACCGCCCGCGTGTTTTCACAGCTTGCGCCAATTCCGATAGCGGGTTCACGATGCCGGACGTTGTCTCACAATGGATCAGCCACACGGCGCGAATGGCCATATCCTCATCCAGCCGCTTGGTGAAATGTTCGGGCGCCAATTGCGTTACATCCGTCTTGCTGATGCGCTCATGCGGGCGGCCCACATGTTCAAGGATCTTTGCGGCGCGCTCGCCATAAGCGCCATTGGCGATAACCAGCGTTTTGTTTCCGGTTTCCCTGCGCGGGGTGAGCGCGCCAAGTGCCGCTTCAATGGCAAAAGTGCCTGAGCCCTGCATGATCACACATTCATAACTGTCATCACAACCGGCAATGCGCAGCAGTTCTTGGCGGATTTCTTTGACGAGCTTGCGGAACTCTATGTCGCGGCTGCCCCAATCGGCGAGTAGTGCGAGTTTCACGCTGCGCGAGGTGGTGAGCGGGCCGGGCGTCAAGAGATAGGGCATGTCTTCCTGGCCCTCCGGGCCCTGGAAACTCATGGATGCTGGCATTGGATTCTCCTTGGATGTTTCAATTAGAGCCCCTTGCATTCCATCAGTCAAATCGTATGATCTTATAGAAAGCATAGGTAAAACTTATATGCAGCCCTCGCAACTTCGCGCCTTCCATGCCGTGGCCCGCACCGGGTCCTTCACCAAGGCGGCGGAGACACTCAATGTCAGCCAGCCCGCAGTGTCAGACCATCTGCGCAAGCTGGAGCAGGCTTGCGGTGCATCACTTTTCATCCGCCAGCCGCGTGGCGTTCAGATGACGGAACTGGGCCGCAAACTTTACGCGCTCACCGAAAAGAGCGCGGAAGTGGAACAGGAGGTGACGGCGCTTCTGTCCAAAGCCAAGGAGTTGGAGGTGGGCAGCCTCACCATCGGCGCCGATGCCGCCACCCATGTGATGCCATTGGTCAAATTGTTCCGCGCACGCCATCCGGGCATCACCGTGAAGTTGCTGGGCGGCAATTCGGCGGGGCTGGTTGAAAAGCTGCAGGCCTTTGAGATTGATTTTGCCGTGGTGGGCCGAGTGCCGGATGTGCAGGGGCTGGTGGCGCTGCCGCTCTCATCCAGCGCCATGGTGGCCATCGTACCCGTGCTCTCCCCCTTGGCGCGGCGGAAATCCCTGTCGCTGCGTGATCTCGCGCAACTGCCGCTGGTAGTGCGTGAACAGGGTTCGCATACGCGGGACTTGATGTTTCGCGCTTTCAAGAAGCTCGGGCTGGAATGGCAAGTGGCGCTGGAGGTGGAGGGCCGCGAAGCCTGCTTTGAAGCGGTGGCCGAGGGGCTGGGCCCGGCCATCGTTTCAGCAGGCGAACTGCCACACGACAGGCGCATCAAATCCGTGCCGATCAGTGACCGCGTGGAGCCCATGGGCGAGTGGCTTGTTAACCTGCAATCGCGCGCCAATCTGCGCTTGGTTCAGGCGCTCGTGGATGTGGCGCGAGAACTGGGTGGGCGGCCGAGGTAGGAAAGCACCGCAGCATCCTTGCTGGCGAAGAAATGCGCGGTGGTCTGCGGCGCTGTTGCGATGCCTCCATCAACGAACACGACGTGACCCGCAGATGCACGGATCTCTTCTGGCTGATGAGTAACTAACAATGTAACCAGTTTGCGCTCGCGGGTGAGATCAGCCACCAGTTGCAGCATCGCCGCGCGCAGGCCCGGATCGAGCGCCGCAAAAGGTTCATCCAGCAACAACACCTTTGTGGGCCGCAACAGCACCCGGGCCAAAGCCACGCGCTGGCGCTCACCACCGGAGACATCCGAAGGCTTGCGCTGAGCAAGAGACGAAAGCCCCACCTGCGAAAGCGCCTCATCCACCGCGGCGTGTTGTGCGGCATCAAGTTTCAAGTTGGTGGCCACACCCAGCGCCGCATTCTGCCACAGCGTGAGATGTGGAAACACATTGTTATCTTGAAACACCATGGACACCGGGCGTGTGGCTGGCGGCGAAGTGGTCACATCCGCGCCATCAATCAGCAATCGCCCTTCGGCCAGCGGCTCGAAACCTGCGATGATGTTGAGCAGCGTACTTTTGCCAGCGCCGGATGGCCCGAGCACGGCAGTGAGTGAAGAAGCAGTCAATTCAAAATCAGCGTGCAAGCTGAAGCTGCCGAAGCGGTAGCTGGCCTGTTCAAGGTTGAGCATCACGCTCTCCCAATTTCTGCGCCGCAAAGGTTAGCAGCCCGCACAAGATCAACAGCAGCAGCGCCGTACCTGAGGCATCAGCACTGCGGTAGTGCCCCATTTCAGCATGTAGCAGCGTGGGCAGGGTGACGATGTTGCTCGAGCCCAACAATGTGATCGCGGTGAGATCGCCCAGCGACATGACCAGCGCCATCAAAAAAGCCTGCGCGGCGGCGCGCCGCAACAACGGCAGCTCGATCATACTGAAACGCGTGAGCCCGGCAAATCCAAGTTGTTCCTGCAAACGCGCCAGCGGCGCCAGCCGCATTTGCCCTGCGCGCAAGCTAGCGGCGGCATAGGGCAGGGCCATCAGGCTGTTCAGCGCGATGATGAAAGCAAGTGTAAGCGCGAGACTGTCGCCCAGCTTGTGGAGAAGCAGAAACCAGCCCGTGGCCAAGACAGCAGGCGGAAAGATCAAACCCGCCAGGCTTATGACATGGGATGTTGCGTCCTGCGCTTTCGACAAGGGCCAGGCTAATGCCAGAGCGATCACCGCCGAGGCCAGGCCAAGGCCAAGGCTGGTGAAGAGTGCGCCAAGAGTAGCGGACGTGAAATGCAAGTGGTTTACGCCCGCAAGAACAATCACTGCCAGCAAGGGCAAGACCACAAACGCCGCGAGTGCAACAAAGCAGACATTCATCGCCCGGGCACCAAGCGCTTCTGGCGTCAGTTGTGGCGTAACGGTTCGCAGCGGCGCAAAGCCCTTGTCTTGCCTGAAACTGGCTTGCGCAAACCCAGTGAGCACGGCTGACACGCCTATTTGGATGAGGCTCAGCGCAAGCGCCCGCGCAGGGTCAAAATCCATCCTCAGGGACTGATAGATGGCCACCTCCAGAGTGGTAGATGACGCCCCGCCAAGTGTCAGCACCACCACGAAGCTGGCAGCACAGAGCAGGAAGATCAGGCCCGCAACTTGCGGTACAACGACTTTCATCGCCGGCCATTCCACATGGGCGAAAACCTGCACGGGTCCGAAGCCCAATTGTGCTGCCAATTTGTGGCTTTCAGGCCGCACTTCCGTCAACGCCTGATAGAACAAACGCGTAGCCATCGGCAGATTGAAGAACACATGCACAAACAAGATGCCCGGCAGGCCATAAAGAGGAAACAGCTCGGGCAGCAACCCGCTATTGCCAATGAGTGCCGTTGCCCCCAGCACAGCCACAATCGCAGGCACTGCCATGGGCAGGGCAAATAGCGTCAGCAACAAGCTGCGTCCGCTGAAGCGCAGATGCATCAGCGCGCGCGCCGCCGCAAGGCCCGGGATGACAGACAGGAGGGTTGAGAGTGCCGCTTGTTTCAGCGTGAACAGAACAATGGCGATGATGCTAGAATCAAAGCCTAAAGCGCCGCCGCTCGTGAGGACCAGCGCCAGCAGCGGCACAAGGCCCGCTGCCAGCGCTGCGAGAATTGCAAGCTGGGGAAGGCGTTTAGCCATTCACCGCCTTCATCCACTCTTCCATCCAGTCGCGGCGATGGGCGGCCACGTCTTCGGGCGAATAAATCAGCGTCTTGGTGGGCTTCACCAGCTTGTCGAATTCCGGCGGCAGAGGAGCGGAAGTCTTCGCCGCAGGCATCATCCAGTTGGTGGTGGGGATGAGGTCCTGGAAGTCCGGTGACAGCATGAAGCCCATGAACTTCTGCGCCAGTGCCTTGTGGGCAGAGCCCTCGATTACGCCAGCCACTTCGATTTGCAAATAGTGCCCTTCAGCAAAATTCGCGGCCTGGTATTTTTCTGTCTTCTCTTCAATCATGTGATAGGCCGGAGAGGTGACATAGGAGAAAACCATCGGCGCTTCGCCCTTGGTAAACAGAGCATAAGCATCATCCCAGCTGGCGGCAGTGGTAAGGATACGCGGTTTCAGCTTCTTCCAGGCGTCAGAAGCTTTATCGCCATAAACCTGCTTCATCCACAACAGGAAGCCGAGGCCCGGCGTAGAGGCGCGCGGGTCTTCCAGCACGATCTTTTGTGAAGCGTCGCCATTCACCAACTCATCAAGGCTCTTGGGCGGGTTCTTCAGTGTCTCGGTGTTATAGACCACGGCGAAATAGCCATAATCGTAAGGCAGGAATGTATCGTCCTTCCAGCCGTCGGGAACTGTTGCGCGCGCCACATCCACGCCATGCTTGCCGAACAGGCCAGTGGCCTTGGCTTCGGCGGTCAGGTTTGTATCGAGCCCCAAAACCACGTCGGCCTTGGTGTCCTTGCCTTCCAACTTCAGCCGGTTGAGCATGGCCACGCCATCGCCCAGTGTGACGAAGTTGAGATCGCAGTCGCAGGTTTTTTCAAACGCGGCCTTAACCGCTTTGCCGGGGCCATAGTCGCCAGCGAAGCTGTCGTAAGTATAAACTGTCAGGGCATCTTTGGCTGCGGCGGGCAGCACAAAAGCCGTGGCGGCAAGCAGTGAAATAATGATCTTCTTCATGTCGTCTCCTTTCAAAAAATGGTTGCGAAAAGGAAACGATGGGTTGTGAAACCCGCCCGCAATCCCTCCGCTGGTATGAGCCAGATCAGGTTCAGCGGGTTGGCGAATATCGCCTCTCAGTCTGGCCTTGCAGCCAAACACCCCGTTGAGAGCGCGCCCTGAATAGACCGCAAAGTTTGGCGATGCAATCACCTTCTGCTACAGAGCTGCCATGTCGAAATTCGCCATCCTCCTGGGAGGGGACGTGACCCCCAGCCCCCGCCTTGCACGTCAGCTTGATGGCGCGCGCGTGATTGCGGCCGATGGCGGGATGGAGCACGCCACGCTTTTGAAACTGGTGCCGGAACTTTGGGTGGGAGATTTTGATTCAACACCGCAGAAACTTGCCGACCACTGGCGCAATGTGCCGCGCCAATCGCACCCCGTGGAGAAAGACGCCAGTGATGGCGAGTTGGCAATCTCGGAAGCCTTCCGCCGCGGGGCCACATCGCTGATCCTTGTGGGCGGCATGGGCGGGCAGCTGGATCACATATTGGTGCACGCGGGCATGTTGATCGCGCTCGCGAGGCGCGGCATTGATGTGTTCATGACTTCGGGCTTGGAGGAGGCGCGTGGCCTAACGCAGGAATTGGAATTGGATGATCTCAACCCGGGCAACCGAATCTCCATTTTGCCCTTCACTGATTTGACAGGCTTTACTATCACGGGTGTGAAATGGCCGCTGGGCAAGCGGCAAGTGAAATTGGGAACGGCTTTTACGCTCGCCAATGTGGCCACTGGTCCGGTGAAAATGTCACTCACCTCTGGCAGCGCCGTGGTGGTGACTTATCCGGATGCAAAACGTGTCTGAGATTATCATCGAGCGCATGGGTGAAAAAGGTGACGGCATGGCACAAGGCCGCGCCTACCCACGCACGCTGCCGGGCGAGAAGATTGATGCAGCGGGCCAAGTGGTTGCGCCATCGCCGGTGCGAGTGCCTCCATTCTGTCCTGTGTTTGAAACTTGCGGCGGCTGCAAACTGCAACACTGGGCGCAAGTGCCATATCAGGAATGGAAGCGCGGGCTTCTTGTTGCGGCTCTCAAGGCGCGTGGGCTTGAGACTGATGTAAAGGCGCTCATCGATGCCCATGGCGCGGGCCGCAGGCGTGTGGCTCTGCATGTACGCCAGATAGCTAACGTGTGGCGTGCCGGTTTCATGGCGGAAGGCAGCCACGCGCTGGTGCCAATCGATGTCTGCCCCATTCTCGTGCCAAAGCTGCAAGGCGTTCCCAAAATCGCGGCAGCTTTCGGTCCATTCTTCGGCGAATGCGATGTCTCTGCGACGCTGGCTGACAATGGCATCGACATTGCCATCAAAGCCAGCCGAATACTGGCCGACAAGGCCGTGGCGCAATTTGATGCTTTCATGCGCGAAAATGCCATCACCCGCGTCGCCGTTAATGGTGAGACCGTGGCCCAGCTCGCGCCACCAAACATTGCCATGGGAAGGGTGCTTGTGGCTCTTCCCGTTGGTGGTTTTCTGCAAGCCACGGCCGAGGGCGAAGAAATGCTTGCCCGATTGATTAATGAGTCACTGGGCAAATCCAAACAGGTGGCTGATCTGTTCTGCGGCATCGGCCCCTTCGCACTTCGCATCGCGGAAAAGAGGGCTTGCACGGCAGTGGACTCATCCAAGCCCGCCATCGCTGCCTTGCAATTTGCCATCCGCAATACGCAAGGGCGGAAGCCGCTCAAGGCTGAGGCACGCGACCTGTTCCAAAACCCACTCATTGCCCAAGAGCTGAATGTGTTTGATGCAGTGGTGCTGGACCCGCCGCGGGCAGGCGCCGAGTCCCAGTGCAAGATGTTGGCAAGATCAAAGGTGAAGCGCGTGATTTATGTTTCCTGCGATGTCCAGTCGCTGGCGCGCGATGCGACCTTGCTGGCGGCAGGTGGCTATGTCTTGCAGCAGGTCACACCTGTGGATCAATTCAAATATTCACCGCATTTGGAAGCAGTGGCGCTTTTCACGCAATTGCGAAATTAGGCCTCAGCGGCAAGGCTGGCTCTCGTTCGATTTATGCAGCCCTTATCCTGATCTCGCGAGTGGGCAGCCAAATGGTGAAACTGGCCCCCTCGCCGACCGCTGAATTCAAATCAAGCCCGCCGCCGTGTAATAACGCCACTTGGGTGGCGGCCGCCACGCCCAAGCCACTGCCAAAACTCTTGCTGGTGAAAAAGGGTTCACCCACTTTGGGCAATAGCTCTTTGGGAATGCCGGGGCCATTGTCGCTGATGCGGATTTCAATGCCCCGCTGCGTTTGATCCAGGGTGATCGAGACTGACGGTAAGAAGCCCGGTTGAATATCAAGACGCGCCCGGACCGCTTCGCAGGCATTGTTGAAAATATTGATTACGGCACGACGCAGGCGTTCTGGATCAAACCCCACGGACACTGCTGCTTCCGGCAGCTCCAATTTGATGGCGATGGCCGGATCAATGCGAGCGGCCTCTTCTTCCAGCAAGGTTTGCAACCATTCAGAAATATCCTGCACACTGCATTCAACCTGCTGGCTGCGCGAAAAATCCAGCAATTGGGTGATGATGGCATCGCAACGTGAAATGCCCGATTCAACGCGCTCAAACTGCGCCGCAGCGTCCACATTGGCATCTTTGATCTTGCGTTGAATAACAAACAACGTGTTGCGGATGCTGGCCAAAGGGTTGCGGATTTCGTGAGCCACCGTGGCCACGAGGCCACCGAGCTGGGCCATCTTGCCCCGCTTGATGATTTCTTCTTGTGCGGTGTGCAGATCCTTCAGACGCGCCGACAATTCGTTGTTGAGGCGAGAAACATCATCATTGAGTTCCTGCAATTGGCGTGCGTTCTTGGTGGCTTCAGCTTCAGATTTCTCGGCAATAATTCGCGCGCGTTCATGCGAAAGGGCAAGGATGCGCGCCTGTCTCAGGTTGCGTCGCGCCATCATGAAAATGCCCGCCGCCACAAGCGCGACAAACGACAGTATGATCATCCCGTCACGCCTTTCGCCATAGGAGTCCGCGACGTCTTTGCTTGACCAGAAGGTGGAATTTGGCGCGCCCGACCAAAGCAGCCAGGAAGAGTTGCCTTCTGGCAACAGCAGGGGCATCGTTTCCGAATAAATCAGATTGGGGTCAACTTGGCCCGCACGAACCAATTCCTCAGAAGCGCCCATCTGTGCGATGCCTGTTCCTTCCGCGGCATATTGGTGGGCCGTGTTCACGAGGGCAAGGTTCGATTCCGGTAACAGCTCTTTCAGCGCGCTGCTGAGCATTGTTGCCGAAATCAAGCCCTTCAACTGTCCATCCATGTCATAGAACGGAACCAAAAAGATGATGCCTTGCCGATCCTTGTCATTCCCGGTTGTGACAAAATTGGTATTGTCGCAGGTGATGATTTCTGCACCGCTGACCATTGGAGCGGCGATCCCGTTGAAGCTCGAGGTGTCTGGATAATGGGCTTTCAGCCAGCGCAGATGATCAGTCAATTGGGCATATTCAAAGTCTTCAATCTGCGGCGGGCCGTTGTATTCGACAGCAGAGCTGCCCGGCACTTGCAGGCGGCGCTGGGCCAGTGCCACGCCATTGCCGGGATCGCTGATCAATTGGTCAAACATCAGGATCGGGGCTTCTTTTTTCAGGGTGACAGGATCAATCCTGTCAGGCGCAAAATCCACCGGCACGATGTAGACTTCTGACACGGCAACACCATCTGCCAGATTGTTGTAGATCTGCTGGAAAGTGACCAGCCCTTCCTGTGAAAAGTTTTCGCCATGTCGTTTTGCGCTGCGCACCGCAGGAAGCACCGCCAGCATGCGTAAGTTTTCATAGATCGCGCGAAGGGACTGCGTGACCTTGCGGGCATTGCCCTGCGATTCCGCATGTTGATCGGCGACGAAATGGGCCCGCGCCGAGGCCAACTCCTCGTTGAACCGCAGCTGGATCAAGCCTGCAAAGGCGGCGATCACCACAAGGGCCATCGCAAGCGATATTTTTGTAAATCTGCTCATTTCGTCAAACCCAATTTGGACGAAACAGGGTTAATGGCGGATTAAAGCGCTGGCCTGCCGCGACACGGATCAAGCGTACACCACCGTGCACGCTCTTGACTCTTGGGTCAGACTCTTGGATGCCCTCGGCGGGTTCAACCAGGGAGTGATCATGGCAACAGCATTCGTATTTCCAGGCCAGGGCAGCCAGGCCGTTGGCATGGGCAAAGCCTTGGCTGATGCTTTCCCCTCGGGTCGCGCCGTGTTTGACGAGGTTGACGCCGCTTTGGGCCACAACTTGTCCAAAATCATGTGGGAGGGTCCTGAGGCAGACCTGACTTTGACCGCCAACGCCCAACCCGCTCTGATGGCCGTTTCCCTGGCAGTCATGCGCGTCCTCGAGACCGAGCATGGCATCACACTCGCCAACAATGCGAAATTCGTGGCCGGCCACTCGCTGGGCGAGTATTCGGCATTGGCTGCTGCCGGAACTTTCACGCTGGCCGACACGGCGCGGCTTCTGAAGATTCGTGGGCTCGCCATGCAGGCCGCAGTGCCCGTGGGGCAGGGTGCCATGGCAGCACTGCTTGGTTTGGATTTTGCTGCCGCAGCTGCCGTGGCGGCCGAAGCCGCGCAGGGCGATGCGTGCCAGGCCGCCAATGACAATTCCGATGGCCAGGTCGTAATCTCCGGCACCAAGGCGGCGGTGGATCGCGCCTGCGAAATCGCCAAGTCGAAAGGCGCCAAGCGTGCCATTCTTCTGCCAGTCTCTGCACCGTTCCACAGCGCCTTGATGCAGCCCGCTGCCGATGCCATGGCTGAGGCCCTAAGCAAAGTGCAAATGAACGTGCCTGTGGTGCCGGTCATCGCCAATGTTGTGGCTGGTCCGCTGACTGACCCCAGTGACATTCGCCAGAGACTGGTGGAACAAGTCACCGGCACCGTGCGCTGGCGTGAATGCGTGGCCTATATGGCCGCAGAGGGCGTTAAAGTGTTTGTTGAAGCAGGTGTAGGCAAAGTATTGACAGGACTCGCAAAAAAGAACGCGCCTGAAGCCACCGCATTGAACGCAGGTACACCGGAAGAAATAGCGGCCCTTGCGGCCCAGTTGAAAGGCTGAATACATGTTTTCACTTACCGGAAAAACCGCACTGATCACTGGTGCATCGGGCGGCATCGGTGCCGCCATCGCTAAGGCGCTGCATGATGCGGGCGCCACCATTGCGATCTCTGGCACGCGCGTGGAAGCGCTGGAAAAGGTGAAGGCGGAGGTGGGCGAACGCGTCCACATCTTGCCTTGTAATCTCTCCAGCGCCGAAGATGTTGAAAAGCTCATCCCCGCCGCCGAAGCAGCTTTGGGCGGCCTCGACATTCTGGTGAACAATGCAGGCATCACCAAAGACGGCCTGGCGATGCGCATGAAGGATGATGATTGGCAGGCGGTGATCGACGTGAACCTTACCGCCAACTTCCGCCTTTCCCGCGCCGCCATGAAGCTGATGATGAAAAAGCGCTGGGGCCGCATCATCAACATCACCTCCATCGTGGGTGTGACAGGCAACCCAGGCCAAGCCAATTATGTGGCTTCCAAGGCTGGCCTCATCGGCATGACCAAATCGCTGGCGCAGGAACTGGCCTCACGTAATGTCACCGCCAACTGCGTCGCCCCCGGCTTCATCGCCACACCGATGACGGAAGTGCTGAACGACAAGCAGAAGGAAACGATCCTCGGGCGCATTCCGGCTGGCCGTATGGGCGGCCCCGCCGACATCGCCGCCGCAGTGGTCTATCTCGCGTCAGATGAGGCAGGCTATGTGACAGGCCAAACCTTGCACGTCAACGGCGGCATGGCGATGGTGTGATTTGGCACAAATGAGACTTGTCAAGAGCCCCCAATTTCCTGCTTTTGACCTGTCACATATCTGTGCTAGTAACCCAAGCAAGCAGGCCAAGAGGGGTCAGGGTTCGCCTTGTCCGGCAGGCTATCGTGTTAAGTAAAACCAAGGACAGGAAAATGAGCGATATCGCTGACCGCGTGAAAAACATTGTTGTAAAGCACCTCGGCGTGGACGCCGACAAGGTGAAGCAAGAAGCCAGCTTCATCGATGATCTCGGTGCTGACAGCTTGGACACGGTTGAACTCGTGATGGCCTTCGAGGAAGAATTCGGGATCGAAATTCCGGACGACGCCGCTGAAACCATCCAGACGGTGGGCGATGCCGTGAAGTTCATCGAAAAGGCGCAGAAGGCCTAAGGCCATAAGTGGCGAAAATTCAGACGCGGGGTCAGGCTAGCCTGTTACCCCGCGTTTTTCTGTGTGCTATTGGAAACGTTGGCTTTCCGCCCCAGATGAGTAGCCTGTGGGGCGGTCAATTGAGCGAGGCGACGAATGAAGCGTGTAGTCATCACCGGTTTGGGCATGGTTTCGCCTTTGGGCGGCAATGTGGAAACCACCTGGAAGAATATCACTGAGGGCGAATCGGGCGCAGGGCCGATCACGCGCTTCGATGCTTCGGACCTTTCGACTCGCGTTGCCTTTGAAGTGAAACGCGGCGACGGCACGGACGGCACCTTCAACGTCGACCAATGGGTGGATCCGAAGGATCAGCGCCGCTTTGACGATTTTATCCAATATGCCCTTGCTGCCGCGAAACAGGCGATGAAGGACTCTGGTCTCGAAATCAAGACGCAGGATGAGGCCTACCGCTCTGGCGTTCTGGTGGGCTCCGGCATTGGTGGCCTGCCTTCGATCTATGAAACTTCGTTGCTACTCAAGGAAAAGGGCCCGCGCCGCATTTCGCCCTTCTTCATTCCGGGCTCACTCATCAACCTAGCCTCGGGTCTCATCTCGATCAACCTCGGCCTCAAGGGGCCAAACAGTGCGGTCGTGACAGCTTGCTCGACAGGCTCGCACGCCATTGGCGATGCGGCGCGCATCATCATGATGGATGATGCCGATGTGATGGTGGCGGGCGGGGCCGAAGCCTGCATCAGCCGTTTGGGCATTGCCGGCTTCATTGCCTGCAAGGCGCTGTCGCACAATTTCAACGACACGCCCAAGAAAGCCTCGCGCCCTTACGATAAAGACCGCGACGGGTTCGTGATGGGCGAGGGCGCTGGCGTGGTGGTTTTGG
>JANPHF010000141.1:0-87612 GCA_031424315.1 Aestuariivirga sp. | reverse complement strand
TGCAACGCCGCCCGTCGCCCAACGCACCAACGCAAACTAGGAATTTCTACGACAAGCATTGCACGCCCAATGTGGCCACAGTTCTTGTAAGCAAGATTGCGGTCACTCTGACCAATCAAAGCAAGAGGGCCAAACCCAAGGCCAAACTCAAAGTCACCAAATTGGGCGGGCATGGCGCTGAGGAGTCCGCTTGGAACTTGACATTCTGCGATGCCACAGCCAAAAGCCCCGCCATTCAGACATCGGAGTGTAGCGCAGTCTGGTAGCGCACCTGCTTCGGGAGCAGGGGGTCGGAGGTTCGAATCCTCTCACTCCGACCAAATTTTCATCCCGCCAATTTCAGTTTTTTGCGATGCAACGATGGCCCGCTTGCCACATGCAAAACAGGGCCGGATTGCGCCGGCCCTGCTCTTCCTCCCTCATGGACTTTTGAAATTGGAGCGGTACGGCGCTTCTGTTGGCGCCAGCTTTTTACGCTCTAATCCTTTGAGGTATCAGCCTTGCTTCACCACGATGGGGATCATCAGGTCTCCCCAATAGCCGCCCTCGGCATGGTGCCTGGCACCGCGTTGCAATTCCACCGAGATGCCAGAGTCCACCGCGGCAATCACCGCATTGTTCAACCGGTGCAACTCATTGGCCAAACGGTTGATGGCCACACGCTGCTTTTCCGTCATGTTGGAGGATTGCTCCTCGGCGCGGTCTTTCACATTTTTCTGTAGCATTCTTTCCTCCTGTTACTCAGCGGCTTTGAATTGGGCATGCTCAGTCGAGTCATGCATGGCGGTGGTTGAAGACGTGCCGCCCGAGATGGTGGTGGAGACGAGGTCGAAATAGCCCGTGCCCACTTCGCGTTGATGCCGCGTGGCGGTGTAGCCTTGCGCCTCGGCAGCAAATTCCGCTTCCTGCAGGCGCGAGTAAGCCGTCATCTGCTCCTTGGCATAACCACGCGCCAGCTCGAACATGCCGAAGTTCAACTGATGGAAGCCCGCCAGTGTGATGAACTGGAACTTATAGCCCATGGCCCCCAGCTCACGCTGGAACTTGGCGATGGTGGCATCATCCAGATTCTTCTTCCAATTGAATGACGGCGAGCAGTTGTAGGCCAGCATCTTGTTCGGATGCGCTTTGCGCACGGCTTCGGCAAATTTCTTCGCCTGGCCAAGATCGGGCTTGGATGTTTCCATCCAGATCAAGTCGCAATAAGGCGCATAGGCAATGGCGCGGGCAATGCACGGGTCCATGCCGTTCGTGACGTTGTAGAAACCTTCTGGCGTGCGCTCCCCCGGAATGACGAAAGGCTTGTCATTCTCATCAATGTCAGAGGTCAGCAGCTTTGCAGCTTCCGCATCAGTGCGCGCCACGATCAGTGTTGGCACGCCCATCACGTCAGCCGCAAGGCGCGCAGCAACGAGGTTGCGGATGTGTGCGCCAGTGGGGATCAGCACCTTGCCGCCCAAATGGCCGCACTTCTTTTCCGAAGCCAACTGGTCTTCAAAGTGAACGCCAGCAGCGCCCGCTTCAATGAAGGCCTTCATGATTTCAAATGCGTTGAGCGGGCCACCAAAGCCAGCTTCGGCATCCGCCACGATCGGCGCAAACCAGGTCTCAACGCTCTTGCGGCCTTCCGAATGTTCGATCTGGTCGGCGCGTTGCAGGGTGCGGTTGATCTTCTTCACCAGGTCCGGCGCCGAATTGGCCGGATAAAGCGATTGGTCGGGATACATCGCCCCTGCCGTGTTGGCATCCGCCGCCACTTGCCAGCCGGAGAGATAAATCGCCTTGAGGCCCGCGCGCACCATCTGCATGGCCTGATTGCCCGAAAGCGCGCCTAACGCATTGGTAAAGGGCTCATCATGCAGCAGTTCCCACAACCGCTTCGCCCCCATTTCGGCCAGTGTGTAGCGCTGGGTGATGGAGCCGCGCAGCTTACGGACTTCGGCTGGGCTATAGGGGCGCTTGATGCCGTCATAACGGCCGCGTTGGGCGGTTGGGATCAAGGTTTCAAAAGTCGTCATCGCAAGAACTCCGTGTTGGCGTGATGACAAACTCATACAACAAATTTGCAAGATTTCGCTGGTGCAACACGATGATTTCGCGTAATTGTGTTGTGTTTTGTAAATCAATATCAACATTATTGTAATTTTTGTCACATGGCTCTATCCAGCAAAATTTTCGCCGGTTCTCGCCTCCGCCGCCTGCGCCTCAGGCTCGGGCTCAGCCAAGCCGCCTTCGCGCAGAGCCTGGGCATCTCCGCCAGCTATCTCAATTTGATGGAGCGCGACCAGCGCCCGCTCACTGCGCAGGTGGTGCTCAAACTCTCCGGCATGGATGGTGTCGACATTACAGAACTCGCCGCTAGCGAAGCGGCCCACAGCCTACTTCAGCCCTTGCGCGAAATGGTGGCTGATCCATTACTGACGGGCGAAGTGCCGCCTGGGAACGAATTGGGCGAAGCCTTGCAAGCCGCACCCAATTTTGCCGCCGCCACGCTGAAACTTTACAGCGCCTACCGTGAAACTCTGCGCCGCCTCGGTGATGCTGCGCGTGGTCTTCCCGCCGCCGCGCGCGAGGCCAGCGTGGAAGATTGGCTCGCCACCCGCAGCATGGAAGATGTCGAGGGCCTCGCCGAAGACATCTGGAGCGAGCTATCCCCCAAGGATGACATATTTGCCGGATTGAAAGCCCGCCTGCGCGCCAGCTTCGGCATTGATGTCCGCATCATGCCCTCCACCATTTTGGGTCAGGATTGCTCGCGCTATGACCGCCATTCGCAGCGCCTGATGATTTCAGAGACGCTCCCCTTCGAGGCGCGCATTGAAGAAGCGGCACATCTTGTGGCGCGGCTCGAAGGCAAAGCCCTTGCCGAAGCAGGCACTACACCGTTTGCCGAAAAGCCTGAACAACTTCGCGCCGCCAAGGCCGCACTTTATGATCGCCTGTTCCTCGCCATTTTGGCACCGCGCGGCAAGTTCAACGCCGCCGCAGAGGATTTGAAACTCGATATCGCTGTTCTCGCTCACCGCTTCTCAATCAGCCATGGCCAAGTGATCATGCGCCTCGCGCAACTGCATGATGACATGGCCGCCATCACGATTGATGCAACGTCCCGTATCCTCAATCACACCGGCAAACTGCCCTTTCATCTCGCGAAGGACGAGCCACTCTGCGGCCAGTTACCCCTGTTTGACGAGGCGGCGGGAATCAATCTGGCGCTGATGCAGCCCGCAGAAGGTGCTGGCACAATCGCCTTGGCGTTTCGAGAAAACGGCAAGGCCCACGCGCTGTTTCTCACACCAAGCGAATTCGAAAAATCAATCCACGCCCAAAGAGCAATGCGGCGCCCATTAGGCGCCACATGCAGATTGTGCGAGATCAGGAACTGCGCCAAGCGCGGTGCGGCCTCCGCCACCCGCCCGGCTGGATTGAATGACTATATGCGTGGGCCAACGGATTTTGAACCCATCTAAGACGCAGCGCGTCTAGAGCCCGAGCCCGCTTGCCGCAATACAATCCGAGCTGATCTTGGCCATGGCCTGATTGAGCGCAATGCTCGCCTGTGGGTCTTTGCCAGACAGGGATGCTGAAAGTTGTTCAGGTGTATAAGCAGCTTCCAAATGGTCGGTAACGCAAGTCTTGAAGGCCGCAAGCTGGCCCTCATTCTTGGTCATCTGCGCTCCGGTGGGGAAGCGATACCAACCACCCACCGCCATGAGAACAGCCAACACGGCAACGCCGAGCACCAGCCCGCCAAACTTTTTCATAAATGCCCCCAGTCAGATGTGAAGCGCAGGCTTAACCGCGCTTCACCAAGTTCCATGATGCCGAAAGGCCCAGTCCCGCGATCAGCGCCTTTACAGCGTCGCCATAGACGAACGGATACAGGCCCCATTCCAGTGTTTTCTGCGCGGCCGTGGTCACATCAAAGCCTTGGGTGACCATCGCCCATGCGCCTAGCCACAGCAGGCCAGGAACATAGAGCACCACAGCGCCGGCCAGTGCGGCGGCAACCATGCGTGCGGCGGAATTGATCCAGCCGGACTGCGCGAGATAACCCACCAGACCAGCAGCGAGGATGAAACCTGCCACATAGCCCATCGAAGAAGCGGGCAGGAAATAAGATAGCTTGTCATCAAACAAACCTGATTTGCCACCCGCAAAGAACGGCAGGCCGATGGCCCCTTCCACCGCATAAAGGCCAAGCGTGGCCGCACCCAGGCGTGCGCCATAAGCTCCGCCAACCAGAAGAACCGCCATCGACTGCAGCGTCATCGGCACTGGCCAGAACGGAACTTTCACCTGCGCGGCAGCTGCCACAACCAGGCTGCCGGCCACGGCCAGCAAAATGTTGCGGAGCATCGCATTGCTCATCGGCACTGCGCGTTGGGCCAAAGTGTTATTCATCATTTTCTCCCTGAAATCAGTGGCAAAGGTTTAGCGGCGGGCCATGCCCACTGCAAGCCTGTTGAGAGCACCGCCCGGTGCCGCCAATTCATCCACGATGGTGAAGTGGTTGGTGCCCTTCACATCAATCACCTGTGGCGCAAGCCCTGCCCATCGCGCAGCCAGTTCATTGGACTGGCGGTGAAACTCCGCCGATTCCTTTTCGCCCACCGCAAGAACCAGCGGTGCGCTCCACTTGGGTTCTTGCTTGAACAGGTTGACTGCGGTCGCTTGCTTTGCGGTTAGCTGCAGTTCGGCCTTCAACGATGTTTGCAACAGCGGCGTCACATCAAATACGCCAGAGAGTGCGACCACGCCCGCAATGGGTTTGGCGGGCAATCCATGCGCTGCCCAATCCTCCACCAGATGCGCCGCCGCCAAATGCCCGCCTGCCGAATGACCGCTTACCACTACGGCCTTGCGCTCGGGCTCACTCAGTACCTTCGTCCACAGATGCACAAAGGCCCGCGCGCAAGAATTGCGAATGTCGGCAATCGTCACTTCGGGGCACAGCGGATAGTTGATCAAAGCCACCGAGAGCCCCTGCCCCACGAAGCCTTTGGCCACCCAGCTGGTTTCAATCTTGGAAAACCCAACCCAATAGCCGCCATGGATGAAGATCAAACAGCCGCTGGCATTTTCCGCCGGATAGAAATCCAGAACTTCGCGGCTGTGCTTGCCATAGGCGATGTCGGCGGTGAACTTCAGTTTGGCGCGCGTCGCTGCCGCCCGCGCCTTCCAATTTTCGATAATCTCACCCGCATCAGGAATGGATAGGCTGGGCAGATATTCGTGGTCGAGCGCGTGGCCTGCCATACCTAATCCTGCGTCCGGCGCATCACCATGGCCTGTTGCGGCGCCAGCCAGAAGGGGGGCAGCCACGCGGCCATATTGCTGAACGGCAAGACCTCCGGCTTCAGCTGGATGCCCAGCACATCGCGCATGAAAGCACGCCGCGCTTCAATACGCGCCCAGGCTTCCGGATAAGCAGCGGCAATGGCTGCCCGCAACGGCGCATCCGCCAGCGCGATCCCGTCTTCAATGTTGCTCATGAAATAATCTGTGCCCGTGGCAGGGATGATGTCACACTGCAGTGCCATGCCAGAACGCAGCGGAATATTGCTGCCCTTCTTCATCGGTGAATGCACCCACTCGTCAAGGTGAATGTAGTGGCCCGGATTGAGACCCATGCCAAAAAACGCATCGCCCACATGGGCCATCACGCGTGCATGAACTTCCCCACCGGTGACACCAAGACCAACAGTCTCATACCAGGCCACCGCTGCTGCAAAGTAAGGCGCCACCAGCTTGTCAACATAATCGCGAATGCCCGGCGGTAAGTCTTGCGGCCCGTCCGCCAGAAACCCGGCGCGGCAGTTCAAGGCTCCCATCAAACCCAAGCCTACGACAATCGGATCCCCCTTTTCCATCACCCGCGTGGAAGGGCTGGGCAGGCCATATTTGGCCCGTGCGCCCGAACACATGTTCACATGCACTGCCAGAGGAAATCCGTTGAGGCCAAGGGCCGAACACGCCTGATACTCGCTTTGCCCCGGGCGTGAACGCAGCACCATTTGCTTGATGCCTTCCGATGCCAGCGTGGCCGCATATTCAAACCGCGCCAGCTGTGCTGCCTCATTGATAATGCGCAAACCATTCA
Source organism: Aestuariivirga sp. (assembly GCA_031424315.1). Lineage (GTDB taxonomy): Bacteria > Pseudomonadota > Alphaproteobacteria > Rhizobiales > Aestuariivirgaceae > Aestuariivirga. Next base: position 81,509 of record JANPHF010000141.1, on the reverse strand, counting down.
CCGGGTTCATGAACAAGTCGGCTGCGTTGCGCACCGAACCAAAACCCTTCAGCGCCTCGACAAGATAGTGCGGCGATTCAATCCAGTCCGGGTCGTATTTGCCTTGTTCGTCTTCAAACCCCTTCCAGCCAGCCAGTCCAATGGCCATTCCAGTGCGCAAACCAGCCTGTTGCAGTAACGCCGCTAGCGGCTGCACCTTGTCGCGCGGCTGGCCCATCAGGCTCAGATGTTGCCAGAGCACGCGCTCAAAATCCCCAGCCGCCACTTCGGCATAGGGAAAGCCTTCGTTGCCGGCAAACAACACGGGCTTGCGGTCGCGCGTGACCACCACCAGCGCCTCCTCAAAGCGAGGATCATAGCCCGTGGCCCACGAAATATTGGCCACATGCTCACGGTCGCCATAAATCACCACCGCATCAAGCCCTGCCGCCATCATGCGGGCTTTCAGGGCTTCGATGCGCGCCTGATAAAGGCTGCGCCCGAGCATGGGCTCTGTGACGGGAAGGCCGAAATCGGGCAACTGAACACGGGCAAGAACGGGATGGCGCATCTCTTCTTCATAGGCCCGCCTCCTGCCTTCTGCCAAGCAGCCGTGCAAAAGCTGGACTCGTGCTTTGCGATTACCGCCCCGCGCAGCGCTTTGCTGAAAAGCCGCCCGATGACAAAGCGGCTTACGCAGTCGCTATAGTGCGCCGACACTTACAATGCGGCAATGGAAAGACTGGGCAGATATTCGCGGTCGAGCGCGTGGGTCATGCGCAGGCCGCACGCGGGTCAATGGGGATAAGCGCGCCGAGACCCAACACCTCTTCCATCCATTTCGCGTGGGAGAGCAACTTGGCCTCCGAGCGGTTGGGTGAGATGACCTGCAGGCCCACAGGCAAGCCCTTGGCGGTAAACCCGCAAGGGATCGATATGGCGGGGCAAGCACAGAGCGTGGCCACCGCGACAATCAATAGCCAATCCACATAAGTCTCGAACGTCACCCCTGCGCAGCGCGCCACATAGCGGTCCTCCACCGGGAAAGGTGCAACGATGGTGGCCGGGCACAGCAGCACATCATAGGTTTTGAAAAACTCAGCCATGCGCCCGAACAAGGCACCGCGCTCACTTTCAGCAATCGCGATGTCCGCGCCCGAAAGTCTCAGCCCTTTTTCAATGTTCCACACCACTTCGGGCTTCAGTAAATCGCGGTGATCGCGCAGTAGCGCACGCATGCCCGTGGCAAAACTGATTGCCCGCAAGGTCTGGAAGCAATGCATCGCCTCGCTGAGATCAGGATGCGCCTCTTCGACGATAACGCCTTCATCAGAAAATTTCTGCGCCGCCTTCAGAACCAGATCCACAATTTCAGGATCAACTGGCGTGATGCCCAAATCGCGGCTCACGGCGATGCGCCGCGGCTTGCGTGGTTCAGATGCCGCCTTTGCAAAGTTCACGCCTTCACGCGGCAGCGACAGGGGGTCACCCGTTTCAGCGCCGCTCATCGCCTCCAACAGCAAGCCAAGGTCGCTCACATTGCGCGCCATGGGCCCTTCCACGCCCAGCGTGCCATCAATCTTGCTGAACACGCTGGCCGCCACCCGGCCTGGCGATGGCCGCAAGCCCACCACGCCGCAGAAGCTGGCCGGGTTGCGCAACGATCCGCCCATGTCAGACCCATGCGCCAACCAGGCCATGCCTGTGGCCAAAGCCGCCGCCGCCCCACCGGAAGAGCCTGCCGCCGAAAGCGCCAGGTTCCACGGATTGCGCGTCACACCAAACACATCATTGAAGGTGTGGCCGCCCGCGCCAAATTCCGGCGTGTTGGACATCGCATAGATCAGCCCGCCAGCCGCCTCCAAATGCTCCACCAGAATGTCGGATGTCTCCGCAATGCGCTCAGCAAAGATGCGAGAGCCCTGTGTAGACCGCACACCCGCCACATCAGTCAGATCCTTGATCGGCAACGGCAACCCGGCGAGCAGCCCACGCTCCGCCATGGGCCGCGCCATCAGGGCCTCGGCCCGCGCCCGCGCCCTGTCGAAACACAACGTCACCAGCGCATTGACGGGCCCATTCACCTGTGCAACGCGTTGCTCCAGCGCGGTAAGGCAATCCAGCGGCGAAAGCGCTCCCGCCCTCAAGCCTGCGACGATCTCAAGCGCCGTTTTCGAAATCAATTCATGCATGCACTGCGGCGCCCATTTCCATTTGCATGGCAGCTTAGCGTGAGTTTCAAACCTGAGGCAACTGGACCCACCGAATCCGGTTGAGCGCCTATCAACCGCCTTGCTATCCTGCCCTCAGCACAAGGAGCATCCATCATGAACGCACCCGTCATTCACCAGCCTGCCGGTTCCAACAAGGCCTGGGCCGAACGCCGCGCCAAGGCTGTGTCCAAGGGCATCAGCGCAGGTGCGCCCGTGATGGCCGCCAAGGCCGAGAATTCTGAAATCTGGGATATTGAGGGCAACCGCTATATCGATTTCGGCGGTGGTATCGCTGTGATCAACACCGGCCACCGCCACCCGCTGGTGATGAAGCGCGTTTATGAGCAGCTGGAAAAATTCACCCACACCTGCGCCATGGTGATGCCCTATGAGCCTTTCGTTGAAGTCTGCGAAAAACTCAACGCAGTTGCTCCCATCTCCGGCGAGAAGAAATCCGCCCTCGTCACCACGGGTGCTGAGGCCGTCGAAAACTGCATCAAGTTCGCGAGAGCCTATACTGGCCGCAGCGATGTGATCGCCTTCCACGGCGGCTTCCATGGCAGAACACTTCTAGGTATGGCCCTCACCGGCAAGGTAGCGCCCTACAAGGCCAAGTTCGGCCCCATGCCCGCAGGCATATGGCATGTGCCCTTCCCGGTGGAACATCGCGGCATCACGGTGGAAGATTCCATCCACGCTATTGAACTGCTGTTCAAATGCGATGTGGAGCCACAGCGCGTGGCCGCCATCATCATTGAACCGGTGCAGGGCGAAGGCGGCTTCTATGTCGCCCCGAAAGAATTAATGGTGCGCCTCCGCAAGCTGTGTGATGAGCACGGCATCCTGCTCATCGCCGATGAAATCCAGTCTGGCTTTGGCCGCACTGGAAAATTCTTTGCGATGGAACACTATGGCGTGGAACCTGATTTGATGACGGCCGCTAAATCCCTCGCTGGCGGTTTCCCGCTCGCCGCCGTGGTCGGCCGCGCCAAGATCATGGATGCGCCCGATGTGGGCGGCATCGGCGGCACTTACGCGGGCAACCCCATCGCATGCGCGGCAGCACTCGGCGTGTTCGAGGCTTTCGAAAAGGAAGACCTGTTGAACAAGGCCCTGAAGCAGGGCGAAACGATCATGAAGCGCCTCAAATCCATCAAGGCCAAAGGCAAGGGCATGCCGATGGGCGATATTCGCGGTTTGGGCGCCATGTGTGCCTTCGAACTCGTCACCAAGCATGGCGGCGATGAGCCAGATGCAGCAGGCACCAAAGCTCTCACCGCCAAGTGCCTGGAGCGCGGCTTACTGATCCTGAGCTGCGGCGTCTATGCCAACACCATCCGCCTGCTCACCCCGCTGACCGCAAGTGAAATGGTGCTGAACGAGGGTCTCGATATTCTCGAAGCTGCGATTTTGGGGAACTGATCCTTCTGAACGTCGGCTGAACCAAGGGTTCTGCCGGCGTTCAATTTGCGCCTGTCATTTTGCAGCCTGAAACAGCCATGGTGGCTGTATGCAAACTGCAACTTTAGGAGAGCAAAATGACTTTCAAGTCCTTGTCGTCGTTGCTGGCGCTGTCTGCCGCGCTTGCAGGGTTTTCGCTGGCCGCCAAGGCTGACACTTTGGCCATTGCAAACCCAAACTATTCACTCCCCATTTGCCAAATCAAGAATAACTGCCCGCCGCCCAGCATTCCGGTCAACCCGCCCCAGCAGCAGCCCACCGGACCCAAAGGGCCTAAAATCAATCTCAATTTCGGCTTGGGATATGGCGATAGCTACGATGGCTATGACGGCATCAGCTGCGGCGAGGGACGCAACATCCTGCGCCATCGCGGCTTCAAGCATGTTCACGCGATGGATTGCAGCGGCGATATTTATGCCTATTCCGCAATCAAGCGCGGCCGCGCAGTCGAAGTTGAAGTAAACAGTAATGGCCGCATCATAAGTGTTGGCGCACTATAGCAACTGCACAAGCCGCTTTGTCAGCGGCTTGATTCTGCCATCAACTCCGGGCAAGTGGCAAACATGAAGTTTGCCTCTTGCTTGCTCTTGGCTAGCACAGCCTTTGTGCCGGTTGCGGCTTCGGCCTCGCCCCTCATCGAATATCACATGCACATGGCCCCATCAGAGGGTGTCAGGCGCGTGGCCCTCACCTTTGATGCCTGCACCGGCAAAGTGGATGAGCGGATCTTGAATGCCTTGGTGGAACACAGGATCAAGGCCACCATCTTCGTCACTGCCCGCTGGTTGCGGCGCAACCCTGCGGCCATTGCCACGTTCAAGACGCACACCGACCTGTTTGAGATTGAAAATCACGGCGCACGCCATGTGCCCGCCATAGATGAGCCCAAGCCGCTGTTCGGCCTTGCGCCGGCTGGTTCGCCGGAAGCGGTTCGCACTGAAGTGACAGGAGGCGCGGCAGCCATTGCGGCCAGCTTTGGCCACCAGCCCAAGTGGTTTCGCGGCGCGGGTGCCGAATATACCAAGACCTCACTGGAATTGATCCGTACACTGAATTTCAGGATCGGCGGTTTTTCCATGTCGGGCGATGGTGGCGCCTCATGGACAGCCACCCGCGCTGAGAGCGCCGTGGCCGCCGCCAAGGATGGCGATGTAATCATTGCCCACATCAACCAGCCTTCAAAGCCAGCGGGCGAAGGCGTGGTGCAAGGTATTTTGAAACTGAAGGCCGGGGGCTTCAGCTTCGTGACGCTGGATGAGGGCTTTGCCGCACACCTGCCTCCATCCAGCGAGCGGCGCTAGTTGAATTTAAACCTAGGATTGAAATCCATTTCCCGGGCCTTGGAGGCCCTCACAAGCGAATCTGCCTCTCCCCGCAGGTGGGGTAGCGCCCCACCCTCAAAACCTCACGAGCGGTCCTTTAATAGGCTTTAAAGCCTATTCAAGAGATTTAGTGGTCAAATCTGTCTCCCTCCCCCTTGTGGGGAGGGATTAAGGGTGGGGGTCGCTCCGAATGCGCCGGTTCGCGCCGAATAGCCAGACGCCACATCTCCACTCGACCCCCGCCCCTGCCCTCCCCACAAGGGGGAGGGAGAAGGAAGTGAGTGTTTTGGCAGTCCTTTTTTATCTCGGCAGAACGCTTTCGCCCATCAGGAACTCGTCCACTGCACGCGCCGCCTGGCGGCCTTCGCGGATGGCCCAGACGACGAGCGATTGACCACGGCGCATGTCGCCCGCGGCAAACACCTTGTCCACCGAGGTCTTGTAATCCTTCACATTGCCTTCAACATTGCCGCGCGGATCGAGCTTCACGCCCAAGTTCTTCAACATTCCTTCGTGCACCGGATGCACAAAGCCCATGGCGAGAAGCACGAGATCAGCCTTCAGCTCAAATTCCGTGCCCGGAATGGGCTTGAAGTCAGAACCCGCACGGGCGCATTTCAACACCTTCACCTGGCCGTCATCGCCTTCGAGCGACATGGTGGCCACGGCAAAGTCACGCTCCGCGCCTTCCATATGCGAGGAAGATGTGCGCAGCTTCATCGGCCAGTTCGGCCAGGTGAGCGCCTTGTTTTCCTTCTCCGGTGGCTTGGGCATGATTTCAATCTGCGTAACACTCAATGCACCCTGGCGCACCGAGGTGCCGATGCAGTCAGATCCTGTGTCGCCACCGCCCACCACCACAACATGCTTGTCTTTGGCGAGAATGGGGCGATTGTCCAGCGGCGGCTCTTGGCTCACGCGACGGTTTTGCTGTGGCAGAAATTCCATAGCGAAATGCACGCCGTTCAACTCACGTCCAGGGATCGGCAGGTCACGCGGCTTTTCAGAACCGCCCGTCAGCAGTACAGCATCGAACGAATCCACCAGCTGCTTTGCATCTTGAGTCACACCAATATGCGCACCGTAATGGAAGGTCACACCTTCAGCTTCCATTTGTGTTACACGCCGGTCAATCAGGTGCTTTTCCATTTTGAAATCGGGAATGCCATAACGCATCAGGCCGCCAGCCTTGGCGTTCTTCTCAAACAGATGCACTTCATGGCCCGCGCGGGCCAACTGCTGCGCCGCCGCCATGCCCGAAGGGCCGCTGCCAACCACAGCAACTTTCTTGCCGGTCTTTTCAGCGGCAATCAGTGGCTTCAGCCAGCCATTTTCCCACGCCTTGTCGACAATCGCGCATTCGATCGTCTTGATGGTAACGGGGTTATCATCAATGTTCAACGTGCACGATGCTTCGCAAGGTGCCGGGCAAACGCGCCCGGTGAATTCCGGGAAGTTGTTGGTGCTGTGCAGGTTACGCGAAGCTTCTTCCCAATTGCCGTGATAGACCAGATCATTCCAATCAGGGATCTGGTTATTCACCGGGCAACCATTGTGGCAATAAGGAATGCCGCAATTCATGCAGCGCGCCGCCTGGTTCTTGGTGCCTTCATCACCCAGCGGAATGACGAATTCATTGTAGTTGCGAACCCGGTCCGCCGCCGGGCCATATTTGCGCTCAGTGCGTTCGATTTCGAGAAAGCCAGTGATCTTGCCCATATATAGACACTCCTACGAATTTATGATATACATTGAACGAAATGTATATCCATGGAGATTGCGATGAAAGTTTCGAAATGGGGAAACAGCCTTGCGATCAGGCTGCCTGCTGCCGTGGTGGAAAAGCTGGGTGTGAAGGAAGGTGACGAAATCTATTCCATCCCTGGAATGAGCGATGGACCCCAAGTGACCATCAGCCGGAAGAAGTCGCGCGAGGAGCTTCTTGAAGCTGTGCGCCGCATCCGCAAGGAAAAGCCCATTCCTGCGGACTACAAATTCAAGCGCACGGACGCCTATGACAGCGATGAGCACTGAACCATATTTTCTGGACTCGAACCTGCTTGTGTATTTGATTTCAGGCGATGCGGGCAAGGCAACGCGCGCCGAACGGCTGGTGCTCGCCGGCGGCCACATCAGCGTGCAGGTTCTCAATGAATTCACCGCTGTTGCCCGGCGCAAATACAACAAGCCATTCGAGGAGATCGCTGATGTTTTGAATTTGGCAAAGGAATGTGCCAAATCCATTCTGCCAGTCAGCCTTGAAATCCACGAGCGGGCAGTCCAAATCGCCGCCGAAACAGGCATCCGCATATATGACGCCTGCATTGTCGCCGCCGCCGAAACTGTTGGCTGCAATGTTCTGTACACGGAAGATTTGAACCACGGCCAGAAGATTGGCCAAGTTTCAATCATCAATCCGTTCATGGCAATGTAGCCCGTCACCTTCTCACGCACTCCGCTTCACGCCAACGGTCATGCCGTCAGACGTTTCCTGCGCCTTCTCAAGGTCCTTGAGTGCGCGGGCATATTCAACCGGCATCACCTTCACAAACTTGGGCAGATAATTCGCCCAGTCATCAAGGATCGCCTTGGCCCGTGTTGAGCCGGTGTATTTGTAGTGCCGCGCCAGAAGCTCGTGAATGCGCGTGGCATCGTTCTTGTCCATGCGGCCCGTGATATCCACCAGGCCATGTGATTCAAGATCGCCGCCGTGATGCTGCTTCTTCTCGATCAGTTCTTCCTCTTCAGGAATGGGCTGGAGATCAACCATCGAAAGGTTGCAGCGCTTTTCAAACGTCTTGTCCTCATCCAGAACATAGGCCACGCCGCCCGACATGCCGGCCGCGAAGTTTCGGCCTGTGGGGCCGATGACGAGAACGCAACCGCCGGTCATATATTCGCAGCCGTGATCGCCTGTGCCTTCCACAACGGCGACAGCGCCAGAGTTGCGAACCGCAAAGCGCTCGCCCGCCACACCGCGGAAATAGGCCTCGCCGTTGATGGCGCCATAAAGCACCGTGTTGCCCACGATGATGGAACGCTCTGGCACAAAGCCGATCTTTTCAGCAGGCTTGATGATGATCTTGCCGCCCGAAAGGCCCTTGCCCACATAGTCATTGCCTTCGCCCGTGAGGTCAAAGGTGACGCCCGCAGCACCCCAAGCCCCAAAGCTCTGGCCCGATGTGCCGGTGAGCTTCACCATGATGGTGTCTTCCGGCAAGCCCTTGTGACCGTAAGCCTTGGCCACTTCGCCTGAAAGCATGGCGCCTGCCGTGCGGTCACGGTTCCTGATCTTGGCTTCGATGATCACCGGTGTGCCGTTGGTCAAAGCGGGTGCGGCCTTCTCGATCAAGGTGCGATCGAGAATCTTGTCGAGGCCGTGGTCCTGCTTGCTCACATGCTTGGTGGCAATCGGGCCATTCACATCGGCCTTGGCAAACAGCTTGGAGAAATCCAAGCCCTTGGCCTTCCAATGCGCGATGGCCTTCTTGGTGTCCAGCCATTCGGTGGCACCGATCAGTTCCTCAAACTTGCGGATACCCATGGAAGCCATGAGCCCGCGGAGCTCTTCGGCCACGAAGAAGAAGAAGTTGATCACATGTTCCGGCTGGCCCTTGAACTTCTTGCGCAGTTCCGGGTCTTGCGTGGCAACACCAACAGGGCAAGTGTTCAAATGACACTTCCGCATCATGATGCAGCCGGCGGCAATCAGCGGTGCAGTCGCAAAGCCAATTTCATCAGCGCCGAGGAGCGCTGCCACGAGAACATCGCGGCCCGAGCGAATGCCACCATCAGCCTGCACGGCAATGCGCCCGCGCAGATCATTGGCCACCAATGTCTGCTGGGTTTCGGCAAGGCCGATTTCCCAAGGGCTGCCCGCGTGCTTGATGGAGGTGAGCGGTGATGCGCCTGTGCCGCCTTCGTAACCTGAAATGGTGACGTGATCGGCATGGGCCTTGGAAACACCCGCAGCCACCGTGCCCACACCCACTTCAGACACCAGCTTCACCGAAACTTGGCCTGCGGGGTTCACGTTCTTGAGATCGTAAATCAACTGCGCCAGATCTTCGATCGAGTAAATGTCATGGTGCGGCGGTGGCGAGATGAGGCCCACGCCCGGCGTTGAATGGCGCACGCGGGCAATCACCGCATCCACCTTGTGCCCAGGCAACTGCCCGCCTTCGCCGGGCTTGGCGCCTTGCGCCATCTTGATCTGCATCATGTCGGAATTGACCAGATATTCAGCCGTCACGCCGAAGCGGCCAGAAGCCACCTGCTTGATGGCAGAGCGCATCGAGTCACCATTCGGCATTCTCACAAAGCGATCAGCTTCTTCGCCGCCCTCGCCTGTGTTGGACTTGCCGCCGATGCGGTTCATCGCAATGGCCAAAGTGGTGTGCGCCTCGCGCGAGATCGAACCGAAGCTCATCGCACCTGTGGCGAAACGCTTGACGATGTCCTTGGCCGATTCCACCTCTTCGATGGCCACGGGCTGCTTGCCCATTTCCTCCGCCGTCTTGATGCGGAACAGGCCACGAATGGTCTTCAGCTTTTCGTTCTGCTCATTGATGTGACGGGCATATTCCTTGTACTTGTCCGAAGAATTGCTGCGCACCGCGTGTTGCAGCGTGGAAACCGTGTCCGCCGTCCACACATGGGCCTCGCCACGCATGCGCTGGGCATAGTCACCACCCACATCAAGCGAGGTGGTGAGAACCGGATTCAAGCCGAAAGCATCTTCATGGCGGCGGAAAGCTTCATCAGCCACTTGCGCCAGGCCGATGCCTTCAATCGTGGTGGCCGTGCCCGTGAAATACTTCTTCACAAACTCGCTCGACAAGCCAATGGCGTCAAAAATCTGCGCGCCGCAATAGGATTGATAAGTTGAGATGCCCATCTTTGACATCACCTTCAGCAGGCCCTTGTCCACGGCCTTGATGAAGCGCTTCACCGCTTCATAGGCCGAAACCTTTTCATCCAAAGTCGGCAACATCGCTTCGAGAGTCTCGAAGGCGAGATAGGGATTGATTGCTTCCGCGCCATAGCCCGCCAGCGTTGCGAACTGATGCACTTCACGTGGCTCACCAGACTCAACCACAAGGCCAACAAGCGTACGAAGGCCCTTGCGGATCAAATGGTGATGCGTGGCCGATGTGGCCAGCAGTGCGGGGATCGGCGCGCGTTCGGCCGAAACCGAACGGTCAGACAGGATGATGATGTTATAGCCATCCTTCACCGCGCGCTCAGCCAGCATGCAAACGCTGTCGAGTGCCGCTTCCATATATTCTGGCCCGTTGGCCACATCATAAGTGATGTCGATGGTCGCCGTGCGGAACGGGTTCTCACGCACTGAACCGATGTTTCGGATGCGCTCCAATTCTTCGTTGGTCAGAATAGGCTGCGACACTTCAAGGCGCATGTGCTTCGAGGTGCCCTTGAGATCCAGCAGGTTCGGGCGCGGGCCGATGAATGAGACAAGGCTCATCACCAGCTCTTCGCGGATCGGGTCAATCGGCGGGTTCGTCACCTGCGCGAAGTTCTGCTTGAAATAGGTATCCAGCATCTTCGAACGGTCAGACAACGCAGCAATCGGCGCGTCATTACCCATGGAGCCCACGGCCTCTTGGCCCGTCTCGGCCATCGGCGCCATGAGAATGGCAAGGTCTTCCTTGGTGTAGCCAAAGGCCTGCTGCCGGTCAAGCAGCGGCACGGAAATCTTCGGCCGCGCTGTCTTGGCCTTGGGCAGGTCACGCAGCACAACCTGGGTGCGCTTCAGCCATTCCTTGTAAGGATGTGCAGTCGAAAGCTCCTTCTTCAGGTCTTCATCCGAAATGATCTTCTTCTTTTCCAGGTCGATCAGCAGCATCTTGCCGGGCTGCAAGCGCCACTTGCTGTCGATTTTGGATTCATCAAATTCAAGGCAGCCCATTTCCGAGGCCAGCATGATGAAGCCATCATCGGTGGTGAGATAGCGCGATGGGCGAAGGCCGTTGCGGTCGAGTGTTGCGCCGATCACCTTGCCATCGGTGAACACCATGGCGGCGGGGCCATCCCATGGCTCCATCATCGCGGCATGATGCTCATAGAAAGCGCGGCGGTCTTCATCCATCAGCGGATTGCCCGCCCACGCTTCCGGGATCATCATCATCATGGCATGCGGCAGCGAATAACCGCCCATGGTGAGCAGTTCGAGCGCGTTGTCGAAAATCGCGGTGTCGGATTGGCCTTCGAACGAAATCGGCCAGAGCTTGTCCAAATCCTCGCCCAAAACGTCAGACTTCATGTTGGCCTGGCGCGCCGCCATCCAGTTGAAGTTGCCGCGCACGGTGTTGATTTCACCATTGTGGCAGATGAACCGGTAAGGATGCGCCAGCGGCTAGCTGGGGAATGTGTTGGTGGAGAAGCGTTGATGCACCAGCGCAAAGGCCGATTGCACGCGCTCATCCTTCAAGTCGAGATAATATTCGGACACGTCCTTGCCGAGCACGAGCCCCTTATAGACAACCGTGCGGCACGAAACTGAAACCGGATAATAAGTGCGTGCCTTCACCGCCAACACATCATGCACGCGGTTCGACACCACCTTGCGGCACACAAACAACTTGCGTTCAAAATGGTTTTCATCGCGGATTGTCGGCCCCTTGCCGATGAACACCTGGCGGTGAATAGGCTCCGTGCCCTTCACTGAGTAGCCGAGAACATTGGAATCAACCGGCACATCGCGCCAGCCCAGAACCTTCAGGCCCTCGTCACGCGCCGCTTCCCACCAGATGCGCTCAATATCCTGGCGATAGACTGCCTCGCGCGGCATGAACAGAAAGCCCACGCCATAGTGGCCAGCGGCAGGAAGCTCAAAACCATTCTTCTTGGCTTCAGCTGCGAAGAAATCATGCGGAATCTGGATGAGAATGCCGGCGCCATCGCCCGCCTTCGGGTCAGCGCCCACAGCACCGCGATGCTCGAGGTTGCGCAGAATGTCGAGGCCACGGGTGACGACCTCATGGCTCTTCTTGTTGTGAATGTTGGCGAACAGGCCAATGCCGCAGGCATCATGTTCATTGCGGGGGTCATAAAGCCCATGGGCCGGCTTCATGCCTTCAGGCAGATAGACCGGGGTTCCTTCTGGCGTCTGTGATGGCGCGTTCATGGCTTTGCCTCCTTGAAAGGACAGGGATACTGACCTTCCCAACTCCCTCTGTGAGTCAAAAGCAAGGAAATAATGAAATTGATTCAGAAAACGAAATAAAATTGCGCTACTGAAATCCCTGCGGCGGCCGACCCGCTTAACCATGCCCCCAATCCTTAACAGCAAATTAACAGCTCATAAACCAGTCGCGCCTAGCCTCCCCAACAATCAAGGGAGAATGAGCCGATGTTCAAGCGCGGACCAGAGGGCGGGTCAGTCGAGGTTTCACTTCGCATGACCGACGGAGCGCTGCTGATCGGGGCCATCAACTGCGGCGGCACCGGCAAGCTGGAAACCTTCCTGAGCAGTGACATCAAATTTGTGGAATTCGTCTCCAAAGAAGGCCAGCAACGCTTCATCGCCCATCATCAGATTGCATCGGTGGAGCCCATGGCATCTTTGGAAGAACCCGTCCTCGCCCCCGTGCCTGAGAATATGGAACCCTTCGGAATTCTAGGCCTGAGATCTGACGCCACTCTGGAAGAAGCGATGGCGGCGTTTCAGGCGCAACTGGCAATCTACAGCCCTGAACGCTGGACTGCATCCGGCATTCCCTTTGAATTCAGTCGTTTTGCCGCCCAAAAATCCCGCCAGATCAACGCTGCCTTCACCGCCATCAAGGGCCAACTGCAAGCCCAGGATGAACAGGCGAAGCTGGAAAAGGCCAAGGCCGCCGAACCCATTTTGGGCCGCCCGCTGTTTGGGGCAAGATTACCGGTGGCCTAAAGCACCGTTTGCGTATGGTCATCAAACTTGGCGCGGGCTGCAACAAGGCCCGCCGAATTCTGCTCCACCCAAGTCCACAATCCGCAGATCACTGGCCCCAACGAGCGTCCCAGATCAGTGCGCTGATATTCCACCTTGGGCGGGATCACGGCATGAACCTTGCGCGAGACAAGCCCGTTGCGCTCCATCTGCCGCAAGGTTTGCGTCAACATCTTCTGGCTGATGCCGGGAACCGCTTTGCGCAATTCATTGAAGCGCATCACGCCATGATCATGTAGCTCTTCCAGCACCACCAACGTCCACTTGTCGGCGATATAGCCCATCAGTTCCTGCGAAATATCTTCCACCTGCTGCGAATAGCACGGCATCCGCGGCGCGGTTTGTGACTGGGTGTCGGCGCTTACGGCTGGAACGGGCAAGGCGGTATCCATTGGGTGACTGACTTTCATTTCGGTGAGAATGAATATTTCGGGTGCCTTCTTCTGCTTTTCAAGCCCAGCGCTACATCATGCCCCTCACACCAAGGAGCACAACATGAAAATCAATATCATCACCGGCGGCAGCCGCGGCCTGGGCCGCAGCATGGCCCTGCATCTGGCCGACAAAGGCCAGGATTCCATCATCACCTACCATGCCAACAAGGCAGCAGCCGATGAAGTGGTCACCGCCATCGAAGCCAAGGGCCGCAAGGCTGTGGCGCTGCAGCTGGATATCTCAAAAGCGGACACATTTGACGCCTTCACCAGCGAAGTGAAAAAAGCCCTGGCCGCGACATGGAAGCGCGACAACTTCGATCATCTGGTCAACAACGCCGGCAGCGGCGCAGGCGTCACCATTGCCGAAACCAGCGAAGCGGTGTTCGACACCATGATGAACGAACACGTCAAAGGCCCTTATTTCCTGACGCAGAAACTCTTGCCGCTGATGGCCGATGGCGGCCGCATCATCAACGTATCCTCCGGGCTCGCGCGCTTCTCATTCCCGAGCCGCGCGCCCTACGCCATCATGAAAGGCGCCATTGAAGTCTTCACCCGCTATCTCGCCAAGGAACTGGGTGAGCGCCGCATCACTGCCAACACGCTTGCTCCCGGCGCCATCGCCACCGATTTCGGCGGCGGCGGCACGCGCGACAATCCACAGGTGAATGCCATGATCGCCGGAATGACTTCGCTTGGCCGCGTGGGTGAGGCCGATGACATCGGCGCTTTGGCCGCCACGATGCTGAGCGAGGATTTCCGCTGGGTGAATGGCCAGCGCGTCGAGGCCGCTGGCGGGTTTATGCTGTAAGGATCACCTTGCGCCAAAGTCGAAGGGCTTTGGCGCAGACTTGCTTTTCTCAAATGGCATCCGGCCAATTCTGCCTGCCGTGAAGAACACGCACCACGACCAATGAATCGCTTTCAATCCGATAGACAATGACATGTGCTTTGAAAGGATGAATGCGAACGGGTTTTGAAAACTCACCTCGTTCCCTTCCAATAAGTGGATTGTGGGCCAGTAAATCAATGACATCAAATAAATCATTGGCATAGGCGTCAGCTTGCAACGCCCCAAACCGTTCATGGCCAAAACGATAGATACTCAGCAAATCACTTTCAGCCAGATCGGACTTGCGAATACGCATGAGTTATTTCACAGCGCCTTGCATCTTCTTCAGTAAGTCGGCGCGTGAATAGTCACTCACCGGGCTTTTCAGGCCGGCATCAATTGATTCCCGCAGATAGGCTTGATAATTCTGCGCCTCCTGCTGCTTGCGCAAAACATCGCGCACATAGTCGCTGACATTGGCATAGCTGCCTTCAGCAACGCGCTCTTCGACAAAGGCTTTGAGCTTGTCAGGCAAGGAAATGTTCATTGTGGCCATAAGATCACCTCTGAAATCATCATATTGGAATGGCAAAGTTTGTCAATTATTGCCAATTTTTGCCAAATCATTCCAGATATAGAGGCAATCTGGCAGGTCAAAGCCGCCCCAATTGTACGTGCTGAATTTCACCAATTCGGCACCAAGAGTCTCATAAAATACACGCGCTGGTTTATTTTCAGCCAGAACGCCAATCGTCATTGTGCGCCCGCCCAAGGCAAGCCAATGTTGCATTGCAACATGAACCAGCTGCCGCCCAATACCCATTCTATGTTGCGCTGCAGCAATATACAGCGCCCAGAGGTGCCCGTCCTGGTCGGGGATGTATTTCTCTTCAGCTGCCCCACTCATCACAAAGCCGCAAGGCCGCCCATCAGCATAGGCCCCCATGATGAACAGCTTGTCGTCCCTCAGCCGCGCCTCCCACATCGGCAGGCGCTTGGCGGTGGAAAAACTGGCCATCAACTCCGGCGGCAGAATCGCCGCATAGGCCTCGCGCCAGCATTGCACATGCAAGGCGGCAAAGGCCTCGGCCTCCTCAGGCATTGGCTTGCGGTAGGTGATCTCCATTCCGTCAGATTATCACGAATCGTGCGCTATGCCCGCTCCTCCGTGAAAATCCAGCGCTCACGCCGCTCGCCCTTGCGCAGCAGCGAGACTTTCACCTCGGCCCGGCTGCGCTCGTGGTTGAGCAGCTTGAGCAAGTCATCCACGCCCAGAACCGGCTGGTCATCAAGCGCAATCACCAGATCGCCCGGCTTCACATCAGCCCCGGCCGCAGGCCCTTCCTTGGTGACAGCCATCACCCGCACGCCGGATTTCTGTTCCAGCCCAGCAAAGCGCGCCACATGGCGAGGGATCTCCGTAGAAGCCCCTTCAATGCCAAGGCTAGCCCGCTTCACCTTGCCGTAGCGCAGCACCTGGGTGAGCACGTCCAGCGCCGTATTGGCGGCCACCGAAAAGCAAATGCCCTGCGCGCCGCGGATCACCGCCGTGTTGATGCCGATCACACGCCCCTTGGCATCCACCAGCGGCCCGCCGGAATTGCCGGGGTTCAGCGCCGCATCGGTCTGGATCACGTCATCAATCAACCGGCCCGTCGATGAGCGCATCGAGCGCCCCAGAGCCGAGACAATGCCGGAAGTCACCGTCTGTTCAAAGCCCAGCGGATTTCCGAGCGCGACCACCAACTGCCCGCGCTTCAATTTGCGCGAGTCAAAGAAATCCAATGCCGGTGCCTTCAGCGGTTCATCGCTGCGCAGGATGGCAATGTCGGTATGCGGGTCATCACCCAACACCCGCGCCTTGCCGCGCTGGCCATCGGCGCTTGTCACCGTGATGTCGGCAGCGCCTGCAATCACATGGCTGTTGGTCATGATCAGGCCATCCGATGCGATCACAAGGCCCGAGCCCATGCCCGCCGGCCTGCCACCCTTGGTGATTTCAACATGGATCACAGCAGGGCCAGCGCGTTCCGCCGCCGTCATCACCGCGCTGGAATAGGCGTCAAAGATTTCTTGTTCTCCGGCAACATCAGTTGCCGGAGTTGTCGCAAAAGCATCATCGTACATGGTGAACTCCAGCCCCTCACATGGGGGTGGAATTACAGCGTTTCAAGCTCATCAATGAAGCTGGAAATAACCGAAAGCCCCTTCTGCCAGAAGGCCGGATCGGTGGCGTCCAAACCAAAGGGTTTGAGCAATTCCGAATGATGCTTGGTGCCGCCGGCCTTCAGCATCTCGAAATATTTCGCCTGGAATCCCGCTTCGCTCTCGCGGTAGCGCGCATAAAGCGAGTTCACCAGGCAATCACCAAAGGCATAGGCATAAACATAGAAGGGCGAGTGGATGAAATGCGGGATGTAGGTCCAGAAGGTTTCATATCCGGGGCCGAATGCAATGGCAGGCCCAAGGCTTTCCTTCTGCACATCCATCCAGAAGCCATTCAACTGTTCTGGCGTCAGTTCGCCCTCGCGCCGCGCTGCGTGAACCTTGCGTTCAAATGTGTAGAACGCAATCTGACGCACCACGGTATTGATCATGTCTTCAGTTTTGGAGGCGAGCAGGATCTTGCGCCTCTTCTTGTCCGTCGTGGCCTTCAGCAGCGATTGGAAGGTGAGCATCTCGCCGAACACCGAAGCCGTTTCCGCCAGCGTCAGCGGTGTGCCCGCCATAAGCGCACCCTGCTTGGCGGCAAGCACTTGATGCACGCCGTGCCCAAGCTCATGCGCCAGCGTCATCACATCGCGCGTCTTGCCCAGGTAATTCAGCAGCACATAAGGATGCGCAGAGGGAACTGTGGGATGGGCGAAAGCACCGGGCGCCTTGCCAGTGCGCACCGGCGCATCAATCCATTTCTTGTCGAAGAAAGTCTTGGCAATTGCCGCCATCTCCGGCGCGAAGTCACCATAGGCCTTGAGCACAGTGGCCTCGGCTTCGTTCCATGGAATTTCGCGCGTGTCTTCGGAGGGCAATGGCGCATTGCGATCCCAATGCATCAACTTGTCCTTGCCCAGCCACTTGGCTTTCATCGCATAATAGCGGTGTGACAACTTGGGATAGGCGGCCTGCGCCGCAGCCACCAAAGCATCCACCACTTCCGGCTCAACCCGGTTCGACAAATGCCGCGCGGCGGCAATGTCCTTGAAGCCGCGCCACTTGTCAGAAATCTCTTTGTCTTTCGCAAGCGTATTGGTGATCAGCGTGAACAGCTTGATGTTGTCACCAAATGTTTTGGCCAACGCCTCAGCGCCCGCCTTGCGCTTGGCCTCATCCGGGCTTTGCATGAGGTTCAGCGTGGGCTCAAGCGTCAGCTCCTCACCATTCACATGGAAGCGCAGGCCTGCCATCGTCTCGTCAAACAGCCGGTTGAACGCACCATAACTGGTCTGCGATTTCTCAAGGAACAGTTGCTCGGTCCTGTCATCAAGCTGATAAGGTTTTTCTGCGCGCAGATTATCAAGCCACGGCTTGTAATGCGCCAGCGCCGGAACTTTCAGCGCGGCAGCCAGAGCGGCATCATCAATGCGGTTCAGTTCCAATTCAAAAAAGAGAAGCAGCGAAGAAATGTCGGTGATCTTGGAATTCACATCGCCATAAAACTTGGCGCGGGCCGAATCGGTGGTGTCGCCCACATAGTAAAGTTGGGCATAGGAGCCCACGCGGCCAATCAGGTCAGACAGTTTTTCGTAATCCGAAATCGCCGCCGCCAGCTTGGCACCGTCATAACTCGCCAATTTGCCTTGGTGCGCCTTGGCGAAGGCTACAGCTTCCACCTCACCCTTGGCCAAATCAGCCTTGAAGGCCGGAGCATCCGGCGCGTCATACAGGTCTTTCAGGTTCCATTCCGGCAGGTTTTGCAGCGCGCTTTCAGCAGTCATCATCGTCTCTCTGTTGAAGGCCTGATATGGAGGAGATCACTCGGCCGTTCAAGCAAACAACTTACGCGAGAAACTCTCACGCGGACGATGTGTTCCCAAATCGCATATGTCGTTAAGCTGGCCTTTACCACTCCGAGGGCATTCTTAACCCAACCAACAGCCTGAAGGCGGGTCGCAAGAGGTCTTGCGCGGGGGCCCGGACAAAGAAGGCGTCAAACCAGTGAGTGAAGCAAAACTCTATGTCGCATCGCGTTTTGATTATTGAAGACGAACCCGCACAACGCCGCATCTTGGAAGAGATGGTCAAGCGCTTCGGCTTTGAAGTGATGACCGCCGAAAACGGTCAAAAGGGTTTGGACATTCTGGGCGGCTCACAAGGCTCTGCCATCAATCTGGTGGTTCTCGACCTGATGATGCCCGGCATGGGCGGCCTCGAATTTCTCGAAAAGCTTGAAGCCCTGCGCGGCGACTTGCCGGTGATCGTGCAAACTTCGCAAGGCTCCATCGAAACCGTCATTAAGGCCATGCGTGCCGGGGCCGATGATTTCGTGGTGAAGCCCGTGGCCCCTGAGCGCTTGCGCGTTTCAATTCAGAATCTGCTGAAGGTGAACGCCCTCACCGAGGAAGTGAAACGCCTGAACAAGAAGGTTTCTGGCGCGCTCACCTTTGATGATCTCGTTGCCTCCTCGCCT
This sequence comes from Aestuariivirga sp., assembly GCA_031424315.1. Lineage (GTDB taxonomy): Bacteria > Pseudomonadota > Alphaproteobacteria > Rhizobiales > Aestuariivirgaceae > Aestuariivirga. The sequence continues at coordinate 62,687 of JANPHF010000141.1, read as the reverse complement.
GCCATGGCCAATGTGCTGCGCCTTGGTCGCCGCGGCGCTGCTTCCAACATTCCGATATTGATCGAAGGTGAATCCGGCGTTGGCAAGGAAATGATCGCCCGCGCCATTCAGGGCGAAAGCGAGCGTGTAGGCAAAGCCTTCGTCGCCGTGAACTGCGGTGCGATCCCCGAAAATCTGGTGGAGTCGATTCTCTTCGGCCACGAAAAGGGTTCCTTCACCGGCGCCACGGCCAAGCACATCGGCAAATTTCAGGAAGCTGATGGCGGCACATTGTTCCTTGATGAAGTGGCCGAACTGCCGCTCGACATGCAGGTGAAACTGCTGCGCGCCATTCAGGAAGGCGAGATTGATCCCGTGGGTTCGCGCAAACCCACCAAGGTCAACATCCGCCTCATCTCTGCCACCAACAAGAACATGATCGAGATGGTGAAGCAGGGCCTGTTCCGCGAAGACTTGTATTACCGCCTCAATGTCTATCCCATCATGGTGCCGGCCCTGCGTGACCGGAAGGATGACATCCCCGCTTTAGTGAGCCACTTCATCACCAAGCTCTCCGCCGAAGAAGGCCGCAAGGTGCATGGCATCACGGCTGAGGCGCTTGAAATGCTCAAGGCCTATGCCTGGCCGGGCAATGTGCGCCAGATTGAAAACACCATCTTCCGCGCCATTGTGCTGTGTGAAACCGAAACGCTGGACATCGCCGACTTCCCCCAGATCGCCGCACTGGTGGAAGGCTATGAAGTGAAGGTTCCGCCTGCTCCTCTCATGCCGCAAAAGCAGCAGGCTGCCGCGGCCCGCCCCGGCCAGGTGAGCGACGGCAATGCACTTGGCGTTTCCATCGTCACTGACGGCGGCCACATCCGCACCTTGGAAGAGGTGGAGGCCGACATGATTAAGCTGGCCATGCACCGCTACCGGGGGCAAATGTCGGAAGTGGCCCGCAAACTGGGCATTGGCCGCTCAACACTCTATCGCAAAATGCGTGACTTGGGGCTGGAAGAAGCCGCAAGCTAGCGCTATTGCAACCTATTGTGGAAACTCGGCGAGGCTTCATTGAATCGCCACAAAGCAGCGCTTAAGCGTAATGCTTGCAGATATGAAAGCTGGTTAGACTAAACCAGCGGGTCGAATTGGAAGCCGGGCTCTGGGCAGGTTCCGGTGTGGATGTTGGTAGGTAATGATGCATAAGCATGTGACTGGGGCGTTACTCGGGCTTTCACTCTTGGCTTTAGGGGCAGCGGGCGCTGACGCCCAGGAAGCCCGTAGACCCAATTTCTTTGATATTTTGTTCGGCAACACGCATCAGCGCCAGATGCCTTCCGCCCCGCCGCGCAATTGGTGGGACCAAAACAATTCCGCTTACGGTGATTCACCGCTTTACGGCAAAGTCGGCAAAGCGCGGCTTGCTGCCAATGTGGCGCTGGGCGATGCGGCCGATCCGGAAACCATTCAAGGCCTGGGCTATGGCACGGTGGACTATGTGCCGCCCGCGGTCATACCGGTTGCTGATGCATCTTTCATTGGCCTCGAGGCCGCAACACCTGAAGCCGAGGCCATCCGCATCACGCTGGCTGACAAGACCAACGGCATAAAGGCCGTGGACGTTGAAAAGAAGGCCGTGTTGGCTTTCTATAAAACCAACGGCTTCAAACCAATGTGGACAGCGGACGGCAAGCCCACGCCACGCGCCGATGAAGTGTTGAAAACCCTGTCTGCTTCTGCCGAAGAAGGCCTGTTGCCCAGGAATTACCTGCCAGAAGTTCTGCCTTCATTCGACAATGCTGAAACCGCCATCGGCAATGATGTCGCAAAACTGGCGCGCCTCGATGTGGGCCTCACAGTGGCCGCCCTGCACTATGCCCGCCAGATTTCCGGCGGCCAGTTCGATCCGGCCCGCATGTCGCTCTATAATGACCTCAAGCCCGAGGCCGTGAATGCCGAAGAGGCCTTGAAGGCCCTGGCCGACCCAGCACAAACGCCCAATACCTATCTGCGCGGCCTGGCGCCAAAAAATCCCCAATATGCCATTTTCAAAGCCGAGCTGGCGCGATTGGCCGCCACAGAGCCACTGCAATTTGACGCCATCAAGAATGGGCCGACCGTAAAGCCTGGAAAGGCCGATGCGCGCATTCCGGCCCTGCGCACCCGCCTTGCCCAATTGGGCTACATCGGCAACGATCAGCCCGCCGCTGGCGAAGAAAACAAGCTGGATCAGGATCTCGTCATTGGCCTCATGGCCTTCCAGACGGCCAGCAAACTGAAACCCTCGGGCAATTTTGACGCCAAGACCCTGAAGGTATTGAACACTGACAATGATGCAGACGCAAAACAGAAGCTCATCGCCAGCATGGAGCGCCTGCGCTGGCTGCCCAAAAATCTGGGCGCGCGCTATGTCTTCGTCAATCAGGCGGCCTTCGAAGCCAAGGTGATGGATGGCGAGAAGGTGGCATGGAAAACCCGCGTCATCGTAGGCCAGCCAACCAAGCAGACCTATTCCTTCAGCAACCAGATTCAGACTGTAGTGTTCAACCCTAAATGGGGGGTGCCCGCTTCCATTATCAACAATGAATATGCGCCCAAGATGCGCCGCGATCCCTCATATCTTGATCGCAACGGTTTCATTGTGACAGATCTCAACGGCAACCAGATCGATTCCAACTCGGTGGATTGGTACAGCGTGGGCGCCAACCCCAATTTCGGGGTGCAGCAATTGGCTGGCGATGGCAATGCACTGGGTGAACTGAAATTCCTGTTCCCCAATGCGCATGACATCTACATGCATGACACGCCGACCAAGAATCTCTTCGCCGAATCCGTGCGCGCCTACAGCCATGGCTGCGTCCGTGTGCAGAACCCGCGTGAATTTGCCCAAGTGCTGCTGGGTTGGGACAAGGCCGCTGTTGAAAAGGGCCTGGCTGACAAGAGCACGCATTCCGTGCAGCTTCCGCAGAAGGTGCCCGTGCATCTCACCTACTTCACCGCATGGACGGATGAGGAAGGCAAGATCCATTACTATGACGACATCTATCTGCGCGACGCCGCCATGGCCAAGGCCTTCGCCTACGGCACCAAGTCGGGCGATGCCAACAGTGTCGCGCAAGGCGCCGCGATCACGGGCGGGCTGATTCAGAACTGAGTAACTATCTCCTGCTTCAAAATCCCGCCACTTTCTTTGCCACAATCGGCAATTGGTTGCCGTATCGGCACCAGTTTGAGTCAATCTGTCACTAAAATCTCTGGTTCAAGCCCTGTTTGCCGCGCCCTCTTGTCGCTGCTATCAGGGCGGAAATTTGATCTGCCTCAATGACTTCCACACAAGCACGGCGCAACTTTGCGAACAGATGACATTGAGTTAATGCGCCCAACTGGGGGCAGGTTAAGGCTCGATTAAGCATCTTGGGGCAAGATCGTTAATCATGGGCCTGCCATATGGTGGCCTCAATCTTGTTCGATGTGCGGTTTCCCGGTAGGGTTAAGGGTACTTGACCCCGGCGGAAACCAGTCTAGGGAGTTGGGCTTTCCGCCCGGTGTGTTGAGTATGGGTCAGCGTTCAGTTGAAGTTGGGCAACGTCGAACATTGTCAAAGCGCGTGAAGAAAACTCTGGCGGCCTGCGCCATCTCCGGCCTGTTCGCAATCGGTGGTCTTGCCCCCGTGATTGCGGGCGGCGAAACACGCACGATTTCGCTCTATCACATTCACACGGGCGAAAGCCTCACCGTCACCTACATGAAAGACGGCCGCTACGTTCCTTCGGCCATGAAGCAGATCAACTATCTGCTGCGCGATTGGCGCAAGAATTCAACCATCACCATTGATCCGCGCACCATCGACCTGGTGTGGGAACTGCATGAAGACTTGGGCTCACACGCGCCCGTTCACGTCGTCTGCGGTTATCGCTCGCCCGCCACCAACGCCATGTTGCATCGCATTGGCCGCCACGTGGCCCGCGAAAGCCAGCATATGCATGGCAAGGCCATCGACTTTTACCTGACAGACGTTCCCACCCAGAAGATCCGCAACGTGGCCCTTGTGCGCCAGGTGGGCGGTGTGGGCTACTACCGCTCAGCTGGTGGCCCTACGGGCTTCCTGCATGTCGACTCAGGCCATGTGCGCCATTGGGGGCCCTATATCTCGCCATCGCAGATGGCGCAGATTTTCCGTGATGGTAAGAAATACATCGGCCGTCACATGACGGGCGGCGGCAGCTTTGCCGGCGAAACCGAAGTGGCTTCCGCCGATGCAGGCACGGGCCAGGCCCCGCGCGGCTTCCTGTCCAAGCTCTTGGGCCTGGGCGGCAAGCCAACGGCTGATGACGGCGCTGCTCCAGCCCCATCGCAAGTGGCCTCAGCCAAGCTGGCAAATGACAAGGGTGGCCTCTACAGCGCTTCCGGCCAGGAAGACCTGGCTGACTTGAGCGATGACGCCGCAACCGAACCCGCAAAACCCGTGATCAAGCCACGTTCCGCCACCGGCGTGAACGAAGCCCAAATGGCCTCATTGGGTGACTTGGCCCAGGATGCGGCCCAGGCGCCTAAGTCAAAGTCACCAACCCCTATTGTTGTGGCTGATAATTCTGATGGCACGATTGATGATGCCAGCGAACCGATGGTCAAAAAGGGCCGCGACATTCCAAAGCCGCGCCTGAAGCCGGTAGATATCATGCTCATGGCCGCCGCCAACATGAAGGCGGAGCCCAAGATGATCCGCATCAACGCGGCTTCCGCCCCGCCACCGGGCCAGGCGGGCAAAGATAATCCTTCTCCCGTGGCTGATAGCCTCGGAACCTTGATGGAAGCCGCAGCAGCAGACGACTCGCTGGACCAGCAATCCGCCAAGGGCAAGGGTAGCCTTGCAACCGAATTGAAGAATGGCACGGCGAAATCAGTTCCCATCATCAAGCCGATGATCGCCTCGGCCGCAGGCAGCGACATCAACTGGTGGCCGCAGCTGTTCCTGCAAGGTGATGCAGCGATCCGCCGCGATGGCAAGCCGCCGATGATCGGCGCCCAGGATCCGGACAGCCTGCCCAAGGCCGCCAACATTGGCGGAGACAGTTCCGTGGCCTATGCCGCTGGCATCGACCAGCAGCAGATCGCAACAGGCAAGGAAGACTTGACCGCAAATGTCATGGCCTCCAACGAAAGCGGCAAGGGCGACCTTGATCCGCTGGGGCCTGGTGTAGTTGCACAGCAGTAACAATCACAAGTCTCAACGCGAATTGACGCCCCGATCCTTCACCACCGTTTGAAGGGTCAGGGCGTTTTGTTGTCGTGCTCATCTCCGGGCCATTAGCGCCCGGACGAAAGCAACGTCTTAGCCGTTGCCGCCGCTATAGAGATTTGTGGCAGGCTGCATGACTTTCACAACTGGCGCGCCAGAGCTGCTGTCAAGCAAGCTGCCGCCACCGCCGTCAAACAGCTTGTAGCTGGTCTCCGGCTGGCCAACCAGATTCTGGCCGCAGAAGCTGAAGTCAGAATCGGTTTTGCAATTCGTGAAGGTCGAATTGCGCTCCACAATCTTGCTGTGGTGTGTCGCCGCCTCGGCAGCAATCGGCGCGATCGCGGCAAAAGCAAGGGCTGCCAGCCCAAGAGAAATCTTGGTCATGTTGGACTCCATTCAATTCTTGTTTTTCAAGAGCGGCGCTTCATTGCGTCGCTGTTCACAAGACGTGAGTGCCTGTCAGTTCCTTCGCAAGATTTGACATGCGAATGTCTGCCATGACCTATGTTGATGGCAATGAGACAATCCCGATACAAGTTCATGAAAGTTCATTTACTTGCAAAAAAAAGATGCGAACAGCGAACAGATTTTGGATTCGATCATGTTGACTTGGGCGGCAGAAGAGGTCGGAGCCGCAAAATTGAGCGGACTGATCCCGGCAAGGTACGCCTTCGCTTCAGTCCGCTCTTCGCACTCAGTCAACGACCAATCAAAAATCCAAGTGTGCTGCGCGGTTGTTATCGTCAGCCAAGACAGTCGCCGACTTCAAGATTTTTACAATCGGCGTGCTTCCCGAATCCATCTTTGTCAAATCTCTTGCAGAGTCTTCAGCTTTGCCATTGCCGATCGGCAACCCATAGCTCACCACCGACTTGCCGACCAGATTCGTGCCCAAATTGCAATTTATCACATCGTTGTAGCAACCGTAGTCAGCACCAGTGTTGTTGTTAGCCTGAGCGGCGATGGGGGCGATCAGGGTGATAGAAAGGGCTGCAAGCCCAAGCATGAACTTTGTCATTGTGTTCTCCATTGTTGGTTCAATTAAAACGCCGCAGGTAGCGTCGTTGAACATATTACGTAGTCCATGGGCCGAAAGTTCAGTCCTGAGGCCGGATGTTCGAACACGATTTTGCGATCTTTGATGACGTGCGCGTGAGAAGCTGAAGCAACTGAGGCCGAACGCTCAGTCAAATCCTGGGTTCTTCTTTTTCTATTTGCGAAATCGCTGCCTTCACCGCCAGCAGATGCGGATTGATCTCCAGCGCCTGTTTGAAAACCGCAATCGCTTCATCGCCCTTTCCTGTGGCGCGCAAGATCATGCCCTTGCCCACCAGCGCGCCAAAATTGCGCGGCTCCAGATCAAGCGCATGATCGATGTCGATCATCGCCACATCATAGCGCTGCATCAAATAGTAGAGTGAGGCACGCCGGTTCCAGCCTTCAGCATAATTGGGATAGGTTTCGAGAAGCTGTGACAGCATCTTTTCTGCAGGCTCAAAATCGCGCGCGGAAATGGCCGCTGAAGATTGTCGGAGCAAGACTTCCGCCGTGGGCGAATCATTGCGTGACCAAATCTCCCAGATCTGCGCTTCAACACCCGCAGCACCTTCATGAAACGGCATCCTGTGAAGCTGGCCCAGAAGCTGATCAAGCTTGCGTGCGCGCTTCAAGGCTGGGTCTTCCTTGCCAACAGGAATGGACGTGCTGGCGCTGGCATGTGGTGCCGTAGTCTCATCCTCGGCCAAGGCTGGAGTGGCGATCCATAGAAGAATGGCAAGAACAGGAAGGTGGCGCATAATGCAAATCATAGCGCGTCTTGCAGCGCCAAACAAACAAACCGCGCCAAGTTGCCCTGGCGCGGTTCGCAAATTCAAACGCAGGCTGTATTAGCCCTGGCGCGCCTTGAAGCGCGGGTTGGTCTTGTTAATGATATAGACCCGGCCCTTGCGGCGGATCAGCTTGTTGTCACGGTGGCGCTTGGCCAATGACTTCAGAGAATTGCGAACCTTCATGGTCTTTATCCATTATAAAAGGGCCCCAAGGGCCCGAAAGTGAAGTTCCGCATAGGCGATGGCTTCCCGCCTGTCAACCAGTGATGTAAATAACGGAATCATGTGGGAAAACAGCGATTTCTGGATCAGCCTTGCGGCCTTAGTGCTGGGCCTCGCCCTGGTGGCAGGCATGTATGTCATTGAAAAGCGGCCACGCAAGGACTTAAAACCCCGGCTGTTCCCCACCACGCTGGTGCTGCTTCTTGGCTTGTTGATCGCCCTGGGTGCCGGCATTCACCTTCTGGGATACATCGGCATTCAACCGCCGAAACAGCAATAGCGTTTAGCTGAACCTTTCCCGCAGCGCCTTCTTTTGCACCTTGCCCATGGTGTTGCGCGGCAACTCTTCCACAAAGTGAATGGCCTTGGGCACCTTGAAGGCCGCCAGTGAAACGCGCAGTTCGGCAATCATTGCGGCCGCATCAATTGCGGCGCCCTGTTTTGGCACCACCACCGCCGTCACCGCCTCGCCGAAATCAGCATGCGGCAGACCGATCACTGCGGATTCCATGACACCCGCCATGGCATCGATCTTCTCCTCGATTTCCTTGGGATAAACATTGAAACCACCTGTGATGATGAGGTCGCTGCCGCGCCCGTTGATCACGAGATAGCCTTCATCATCGAAGAACCCGAGATCACCGGTGATGAAGAACCCGTCATCGGTGAAGGATGCCCTGGTCTTATCTTCATTGCGCCAGTAGCCGCGCGTGACATTGGGGCCTTTCACTTCAATCATGCCATCGCGCACCCGTACATCAATACCGGGCAGCGCCTTGCCGACGGTGCCGGGCTTGCGTTTGCCGGCGTAAGGATTGGACGTGTTCATGTTGGTTTCGGTCATGCCATAGCGTTCAAGAATCGCATGGCCCGTCCGGGCTTCAAATTCCCGGTGCGTTTCAGCCAGCAGCGGCGCGGAACCGGAAACGAACAACCGCATGTTCTGGCACGTCGCGCGCGTCAGTCCCTCTTGCTGCAAGAGCCGCGTATAGAATGTCGGCACGCCCATCAGCGCCGTAGCCTGCGGGATCAGGCGCAGCACATCGCCTGCATCAAACTTGCGGCGAAAGAGAATTCTCCCGCCCGCCAGGAACAGCGTGTTGGTTGCCACGAAAAGCCCATGCGTATGATAAACCGGCAGCGCATGAATGAGCGTATCCGCCGATGTGAAACGCCACTCCTTCACCAGTGCTGCGGCATTCGAGAGCAGATTGCCTTGCGACAGCATCGCGCCCTTGGATTTTCCCGTGGTGCCGGACGTGTAGAGAATGGCGCAAAGTGTGTCGGCATCCGAAGGCGCATCCACCAATGCACCATCGCAAGATGCCGCCAACGCCATCAATATGCCGCCGCCTGCGTCATCGAGCGTGAGCTGTGTCTTCACCCGCGCCTGTGGCTTTCCCGGCGAGGTGATGAACACGCTCGGTTCGGCATCCGAAAGGAAATAGTCAATCTCGCTGGCCGTGTAAGCCGTGTTGAGCGGCAGAAAAACAAAGCCGCCGCGCACGCAGGCGTAAAACAGCGCTACGGCCTCAACTGACTTCTCAACTTGAACGGCAACCCGGTCGCCCGGCGCAGCGCCCGCCTTGGCCAATGCCTGCGCCAGCTCTCCGGCCAGCGCCCAGAATGGGCCAAAAGAAAAATCGCGCCCGTCGTCACCAAGAATGAAAAGCGCATCCGGCCTCTGCCGCCGGGCCACATCTGCAAAAGTCATTTCTTCAGCAAGGCCTCAACTTCATGCAGATAAGGCATCGACGGCGCCGTTCCCGGCCGCGTCACTGAAATGCCCGCAACCGCGCTGCCAAAGCGCGCCGCTTCCTCTGGCTCAGCACCCCGGGCCAGCGCAGCTGCAAAGCCGCCATTGAAAGCATCGCCTGCACCTGTGGTGTCCACCACCTTGCCCGCATTGAAGATGGGAATGTGAACCGACTTGCCCTTGCCGTGCAACAATGAGCCCTGCCCGCCCAAGGTGATCAGGGCCATGCCAACACCTTTGGAAAGCAAAACATCGGCCGCCTTGCGTGCCGAATCCAGATCCTTCACGTCGACACCTGTGAGCATTGAAGCCTCGCTCTCATTCGGCGTGCAATAGTCACAGTATTTGTAGATCTCGTCATCCAGCTTCGCTGCAGGTGCTGGATTGAAAATCGTGATCCCGCCGGCCGCCTTGGCCATTTTCAAGCCCGCGAGTGCCGCTTCAACTGGCGTCTCCAATTGCACCATGAAAACGGCAGACGAAGAAATCACATCCTTGGCTGCTTCCACATCGCCAAGCCCCACCTGCCCGGCAGCCCCGGGAACTACGATGATGGCATTGCTGCCTGTGCCCTCTTCGAGAAAAATATAGGCCGCACCCGTGGCATGTTTCTCATCTTGAGGCACGCGTGTGGCAATGCCTTCCTTGGCATACATGGCCAGCGCCACATCGCCGAAGGCATCCTTGCCCACGCGCGAAATGAAGGTGACTTTCGCTCCCGCCCGCGCCGCCGCCACGCTTTGGTTGGAGCCTTTGCCGCCTGGCCCCATGGTGAAACGTGAGCCCAGCAAAGTCTCGCCCATCGCTGGCTGGCGCTTGGCCGTGAAAGCGAGATCAGCCGCATAAATGCCCAAGATTGCAACGCCGGATTTGCTCATGGCTTAAAACTTCTGCGCCGGGTCAATCACACCCATCTTGAAAATGAAGCAACCATAGAAGCGCCGCTCATAGGTTTGGATGACGGCAAAACTCTTCTTCGCCTTTTCGTAAAAGGCAAATCGCTCAACGCCCACCAGCTTGAACTTGCCGGCGCCTTCAGCGGCATCAATCTCTTTTTGCACTTCGGCGTGAATGGGCAATATCTCGTTCGGCTTTCCCACCACCTCCATGCGCGAGGCGGCATCCTCCACAAATGTATCAAGTGGAAATTGCGACAACACCGCCCGCACCACGGTGGCCATGTCGGCGTCAATGCGCAAAGTGCGGCCAAAGGTGGTTTCGAGCGCAATCGCGTCCGAGGGGAAATTGGTGTCAGCAATCACCAGGTCATTGCCATGGCCCATTTGGCGCAGGGCATAGAGAACCTCGGCATTGAGCAAGGGGTGAATGGCTTTGAGCAATGTAACCTCCCATGAATTTTGAGAGAGACACTATTCAGCCTTCACGAACTTGGCAAATCCATATAGTGAAGTGAGTTCGTACCAGAACAGGGGAACCGCCATGCGTATCGAAGCCATCTCCGCCGGGGCCAATGTGCCCAAGGAAATCAACGTGATTGTGGAAGTGCCCGTGGGTGGCGAGCCGATCAAGTATGAAATGGACAAGGCGGCGGGAACCCTGGTTGTGGACCGGTTTCTCTATACCTCCATGCGCTATCCCGGAAACTATGGTTTCATTCCTCATACCCTGTCGGATGATGGTGACCCGGTGGATGTCTTGATCGCCAACGCGCGCGCCATTGTCCCGGGTGCCGTTGTCGCCTGCAAGCCGGTGGGCGTTTTGAAGATGAAGGATGAAGCCGGCGGCGATGAAAAGGTGATCGCCGTGCCCGTGCCCAAGCTCACGCGACGTTATGAGAATGTCCACAACTATCTCGACCTGCCAGACATTACTATCAAGCAGATCGAGCATTTCTTCGAACACTACAAGGATCTCGAACCCGGCAAATGGGTCAAGATCGTCGGCTGGGGCAACGCCATTGAGGCAGAGAACCTGATTCTTGAAGGTTTGGAACGCGCCAAAAAGGCGAAATAATTTCGCCCTCCATCTAATTCACGCTCAACACCTCATGCCCGCGACCTGGCCGCGCCGAGGCGGAGCTTTGACTTCGCCAAGGCGAGAAGCGGGCATCTCCGATTTTAATCAAACCCAACATTTTCCCGCGTTAACCATAGTTAATACTTTATTAACATGCTGTGCCATTGTAGGATGAAGCCAGTTGCGGCGCTTTATTCGAATTGGGTTTCACCATGCGTAATTTTTGCATTTTGGCTGGCTCTGGTCTTTTGGCCTTGGGCCTCACCCTTCCGGCCCAGGCCGTTTCCATGCAGGGCTCAACGCCCGATCCCACTTGCCGGGACTATGCCCAGGCCGCTGCGGACAATTGGGCCAAAGATTTCATCCAGCGTGCCGGTGACTTTGAACAGGCCAGTGGTGGCAAGGTTCTGGTGATTGCGGCGGGCAAGAAATACCTGATGCCCACCCGCCAAGCCGATGATCGCACCTTGGCGCCCATGCCTGTCGGCCAGCGCATCGCGCAATATCAGGCAGTGAAGGTTGAAGAGTTCAACCACTGCATGTTCGGCATGCCGGTGAACGCAAATACGCTGAAGTAAAGGTGACAGCGTCACGGTGACGCTGAATATCTTTCTCCCTCCCCTGCCTTCAGGGGAGGGTAGGGTGGGGTTGGTTCAACAAATACATTGCAAAAAATTGGCGGACTGAACCACCCCCACCCAGCCCTCCCCCGCTTCGCGGAGGAGGGAGCAAGCATCATCAAGCTTCTGGAAACAGGCCCCTGGCCGCCAACAAGATTGTGTCTATGACACCGCTCATGTTGGTATCAATTTCAACATTCCAAAAACGAAGGACCTGAAATCCGCTGCACCGAAGGAAAGCGTCACGCTCTGCATCTCTCGCAAGGCCTGCCACTTCGCCATGTTGCGAACCATCAACTTCAATGGCAAGCCGTCGTCTCTTTTCCACAAAATCAACAATGAACCGGCCCATCGGAACTTGCCGCCGGAAATGAAATTCATCCTTCGGCAGCAACCGGAGCTGTACCCACAACTTTGCTTCTTGCGGAGTCAGGCGCTTGCGAAGTGCGCGTGCAAATTCATTGGCCATAGCCCCTCACTCCTCCCTCCCCCACTTCGAGAAGGAGGCAGTCGCCCTCAATGCGCTCGAGAAATGCAGAAGGCCACGGCTTCCACCAGCGCTTCTTTCCACTCGCTGTCCGGAAAGATCGCCAGCGCGTCAACCGCGATGGAGCCATAGTGGCGCGCGCGTTCGATCGTGTCGCCCAGCGCATTGTGGCGGTCCATCAGCTTGGTGGCATAGATGAGATCATCCGCCGTCTGATCCCCCGCTTCCATCACGCGCTTCCAGAAACTGCGCTCTTTCTCATTGCCGCGCCGGAATGACAGAACCACCGGCAGCGTGATCTTGCGTTCGCGGAAATCATCGCCCACCGATTTGCCCAACTCGGCCTGCTTGCCTGAATAATCCAACGCATCATCGACAAGTTGAAAGGCAATGCCGAGATTGCGGCCATAGGATTCCAGCGCTTCTTGTTCATTGCGCGGCCGGCCAGCGATGACACCGCCCACTTCGGCGGCAGACTTGAAAAGTGCAGCCGTTTTGGCGCCGACCACTTTGAGATAGGAATCTTCCGTTGTGCCAGTATCCTGTGAAACAGAAAGCTGCAGCACTTCACCTTCGGCGATCACACAGGCGGCATCAGAAAGAATGCGCAGGCATTCCAGATTGCCCGTCTCCACCATCATCTTGAATGCCTGGCCGAGCAAGTAATCGCCCACCAGAACCGAGGCCTGATTGCCCCAGATCACGCGCGCTGCCTCTTTGCCGCGGCGCATGTCGCTTTCATCCACCACATCATCATGCAGCAAGGTTGCCGTGTGCATGAACTCAACCGCCATGGCCAGTTTCAAGTGCTGCAAACCGGTGTAGCCGCACATGCGCGCGGCAGCGACGGTGAGCATCGGGCGAATGCGCTTGCCACCGGAATTGATGAGATGGCCGGCCAGTTCAGGAATGAGTTCAACGTGGCTCTGTGCCTTTTCGAGAATGAACTCGTTCACCAGCCCCATATCCGCCGCTGTCAATTTCACCAGGCGGTCAATGCTGGCCTTGGGCCGTTCAGCACTTCCGTCAAACGCGATTACAACACCCATTCCAGTCCCTTTTCTACGACTTCTGCCACACCAGGATTAAACCCGAGGTGGAGTATACCACTGGCCATTAGTTTTTGCCTGCGGTAACATTTCACTAACCATAGCTGTTTAGTTTGTGCGCCAATGAACCTCGCCGCCGACACCCAAACATCACCAGCTTCGGCTGCACGTGCCGCTTCTGCAGCCGTGCCCGCCTCCATGACAGATGATGCCTTTTTGGGCGGGAAGTTGCAAATCCTTCAGCCTGAAAAGGGCTATCGCGCTGGAATTGATGCGGTTTTTCTGGCCGCTGCCATTCCCGTCAATGATGGCGACACGGTCTTCGAAGCGGGCATCGGCGCTGGTGTGGCCTCGCTTTGCGTGCTCGCCCGCAATCAAATGGTGCACATCACCGGCATTGAGGCCAATACCCGCTATGCCGTGCTTTGCGAACAAAATGCCAAGCGCAACAATTTGTCCAACGCCCTGCGTGTGATCCACGCCGATGTGAAGGAAGCGCTGCGCAAGGATCTGGCCAACATGCCAGCCCATGGCTCTTTCGCCCATGCATTCGCCAATCCCCCGTTTTTCGACGAAGGCAAGGTGACCGCTTCGCCCAGCCTGTTGAAGGCCGCAGCCCATGCCTTTGGCCCGGAAGATCTCGAACTCTGGATCAAAGTTCTGCATTCCATGGTGACGATGCGCGGCACGGTGACAGTGATCCACCGCGCCGAAACGCTGGGCAAGCTGCTCGCTTCAATGGAACCGAAGTTCGGAGATATCCGTGTGGCCCCGCTTTACGCGCGCGAAGGCTCTGCCGCTTCGCGCGTGATCGTGCAGGGCGTCAAAGGCTCGCGCGCGCCCATGCAGCTTCTGCCGGGGCTGATTTTGCACGACGAAACCAACGGTTTCACACCAGACGCCGAAGCCGTGCTGCGCGACGGCGCCACCTGGCGATTGCGCTAAAAATAAATCCTGATATAGGAAAATAACACTTGACGGCGTACGGTGGATCGGCTAGATCTGCCCATACTCCACCATTGGGTCAAAGTTTCCAGCCGCTCTCAACAAGTCTTGCAAGCCCACGAAGACGACGTTGAGGCGCAGAATTCTCATGACTTGTGGTGAAGAAATTGACATCAATGCTATCAAAGACTACAATGATATCATGAAAAGCTTGAACATCCGCAACATCGAAGATGCCGTTTATCTCAAGATCAAGACCATCGCGGCCACCAAGGGCCGGTCGATGGAGGCTGAACTGCGGGACATTGTCACCAAGGCCGCTTCACAGGCGCCCATGCCACGTAATGTGGGGCGCTCGATTCAACAACGCTTCGCTGGCCTAGGCGGGGTTGAATTGGAATTTGGGCAACGCAGCCCGCAGCGCGCCCTTCCTGATTTCGACGCATGATCCTGCTCGACACCAATGTGGTTTCAGAATTGATGCGGGCGGCACCTGATCAAAAGGTGCTGGCCTGGTTCGACGCGCATGAGAACATCCCGCTTTATCTCTGCACGGTGAGCGAGGCGGAACTCTGGGCCGGCTTCCACCACCTGCCCGATGGTCAGCGGCGCAGCGCCATAGGTGCCGCGATTACAGCCATGCTGGCCGAGGACTTTGCCGGGCGCATTCTGCCCTTCGATAGTGCTGCCGCTTTCGCCTTTGGCAAGATCAGCGGCCAGCGCAAAAGCCTGGGCCGCCCGATCTCAACCGCCGATGCCCAGATCGCCGCCATCGCGCAAGTTCACGGCTTCCGTCTCGTCACGCGCAACACAGCGGATTTTGAGGGATGCGGTGTGGATGTGGTGAACCCGTGGGTGAAATGAGGCAATTGACATACTAGGGCTGAAATGGTGATGTGACCTAGGGGTTACGGGCAGTTAACCTAATGAAAAGATTGTGGTCTTACTTGAAGGCAGTTGGCCTTAGAATAGCCGGATACGTGGCTTTTATACAGGCTATTACTTGGTTGTTCCAATACGACGAAGCGGTACATACGTGGTTGGGCGAGCATCCTGACCTTGTACTTATATCTCTCATAATCTACATATGCTTTGACTTTCTCATTTGGGGCGTTGCTGAAGTTGGGCGCGACTCTGAGTTGGAGCAAGAAAGGAAAAAGAGAAAATGACGTTCTTCGGTGCACCTTGGCCTCTCGCCATGCTGATTGCCGTTGCAGTCATCTATCCCATTATCGCGCGCCTGTTGTCCAACTTCGCACATCCAAAGCGTATGCGTATAGAGGCGCTTGGACGCTCTCTATTGGGCGACTCTAGACTTACAGAGGCGCAACGCAAAATAGTCATGCTTTCGCTTGAAATGAATGGCAAATTTTGGCCAATGTTGCTGATCGCCGCCATATTGCCGTTTGTTTTGCTTGCTCTTTTGGTGCTTCCAAATTTTAGGCGGGAGCGCAAGGAGGATAAGGAAATTCATGCGTTGAGAGACGACAAGCGATATTCTGAACTTCAGTCTATTGAACTTGGCTGCATCTTCGCTGCCAATCCCATCGCTGGAATTGTAGTAGGTTTTGAGATTGCTATCGTTGCAACAACGGGAATTGTGTTCTTGATCGGCACAAAAGGAATTGAGCGCACCGCGCTCCGGATCGCTGAATCTATTGAGCAAGTACTGTCCACTTCGCTTGACGCAAGCAAGGGCCGCCCAGCCGCTTCTTAAACTCGACGTTCGCATGCAAAATTCAGATGTTAGGTAGGGTCGTTGAGGTTTGCGAAAGGGTCAGCCGCTTGATCTCATAGCCCAAGCCCCCTATCTCCCTTCCCATGTTCACCCGCATCAAGCGCCTATTCGGCAAGGCTCCGCCCACTGTCAATCTTATCCGCCTCGAAGGGGCCATCATGGCGGGGCGGTCTTATGCTTCGGCCTTCAATGCCAAAAGCCTCGAGCCCACGCTGAAGAAGGCGTTCCGCAAGGGTGTCTCTGCAGTAGCGCTGGCCATCAACTGCCCAGGCGGGCAACCGGTTCAGGCGGCCCTGATTGCCTCGCGCATCCGCGAACTGGCTGCAGAGAACAACATCCCCGTGCTGGCCTTCTGCGAGGATGTGGCGGCTTCGGGTGGCTATTGGTTGGCTTGCGCGGCCGATGAAATCTATGCCGATGAGAACTCTCTGGTGGGCTCGATCGGTGTGATCATGTCGGGCTTTGGGGCGCCCAAGGCGATCGCAAAGCTGGGGCTGGAACGCCGCGTCTATACGGCGGGTGCGTCAAAAAGCACCAATGACCCCTTCAAGCCCGAAAAGCCGGAAGACGTGAAACGGCTCAAGGTGATTCTTGAGGAAATGCATGACAGTTTCAAGGCCCAGGTGCGCCAGGCGCGCAAGGGCAAGCTGAAAACTGATGAAAAGCAAATCTTCGACGGCAGCTTCTGGACGGGCAAAAAAGCCCTGGAATTGGGCCTGATTGACGGCTTGGGCCACGCCCGGGCGGTTCTCAAAGCCCGCTTCGGCAACAAGGTGGAAATCCGCGACATATCCACCCCCAAGAGCTTCGGCCAGCGCTGGCTGGGCCTTGGCGCGTTGCAAGCCAGCCGCCATGCTTTGGCCACAGAATTTGGTGACGCTGCGTTAACAAATTTGGAACAGCGTGCCTTGTGGGCACGTTTTGGATTGTGATACGCTGAGTCATGAACAAGGAGAGGCCAATGGGTTTTATCCGCACCGCTGTAATGATGGGCCTGGGTTATCTGGCGCTGAAAATGATGCAGCGCGTTGTTGCCAATATCGAGTCGTCAAGGGTCAAGGTGAAGGCCAAGACCGATGACATGGCCGCCAAGATGCCGAAGCTGAAGCTCGATCCGGTTACGGGCGTTTATCGGCCAGAAGCATAAGCGCCATTGAAAGATTCAGCGTGAACGCTGACGTTGAGCACCGGCTGGCGCAGGTTTATGGCGCCAGTTCTTCCACTGCCCTATCCAAGACTTATGACGATTGGTCCGCCAGCTATGATGAAGATATGCTGGCGATGGGCTATGCCCATCCCGCAGTGATCTGCGGCCTCACCGCCCGCTATGTTTCACACCTCGCATCCCCAATCCTCGATGCTGGTGTTGGCACGGGCAACATCGGCCAGTTGCTGAACACGCTGGGATTTTCAAACCTAGTCGGCCTCGACATGTCGCCAGGCATGCTGGCCAGGGCGAAAACGCGCGGCGTTTACGCCGAATTGCATCAGGGCGTGCTGGGCGAAAAGCTGCATCTGCCCACCGCTTCTTTCGACGCAATGATTTCCACGGGCACATTCACGGTTGGCCATGCGCCTGCTTCAGCCTTTGATGAGCTTTCGCGTGTTGTGCGCGCTGGCGGGCATTTGATTTTCACGGTTGGGGCAAAGGTGTGGGAGGCCAATGGCTTTCACGATAAAATTGCCAGTCTCTGTTCTGCCGGTGTTTTGAAGCACGTTTGGGAAAGCGCCAATTACAGGCCCATGCCCCATTCCAAGACCGAGAGCCACTTTGAGGCCCGCGCTCACGTCTATCAGCGGGCTTGACCGCACAAGGCGCTAACCTTACAGCAGCGCAAATACATCCACCCTCCCTCCCCCTTGTGGGGAGGGCTGGGGTGGGGGTCGAGTGGAGTTCACCGCCTAAGTTCCACTTGTACCTGATCTCAAATTTGATAGTGCGGAGCGACCCCCACCCTTAATCCCTCCCCACAAGGGGGAGGGAAATGGAACTGAGATGACCCTTCAGCCCACCAAAGCCTTCCAGGACCTGATCCTCACGCTGCACAACTATTGGGCCGCGCAGGGCTGCGTCATTCTCCAGCCTTACGACATGGAAGTGGGCGCCGGCACCTTCCACCCCGCCACCACATTGCGCTCCATCGGGCCGAAGCCCTGGGCGGCAGCCTATGTTCAGCCCTCGCGCCGCCCCAAGGATGGCCGCTATGGCGAGAACCCGAACCGCTTGCAGCACTATTATCAATATCAAGTGATCATCAAGCCATCACCGCCCAACTTGCAGGAGCTGTATCTCGGCTCACTCGCGGCCATTGGTCTCGACCCGAAACTTCATGACATCCGTTTTGTCGAAGATGATTGGGAAAGCCCAACGCTGGGCGCCTGGGGCCTGGGCTGGGAAGTGTGGTGCGACGGCATGGAAGTGTCTCAGTTCACCTATTTCCAACAAGTGGGCGGCCTCGACTGCAACCCCGTTTCCGGCGAACTCACCTACGGCCTCGAACGCTTGGCCATGTATGTGCAGAATGTCGATAATGTTTACGACCTGAACTTCAACGGCCTCGAAGGCCCGCGCAAGATTTCATATGGCGATGTGTTCCTGCAGGCCGAGCAGGAATATTCGCGCTTCAATTTTGAACATGCCGACACTTCAATTCTTCTGCAGCATTTCAACGACGCGGAAAAGGAATGCGCGGCCCTGCTCAAGGCCGGCGAGAAAGAACACAAGCACGAGCTGGCCCTGCCCGCCTATGATCAATGCATCAAGGCTTCACACGCCTTCAACCTGCTGGATGCGCGCGGCGTGATCTCCGTCACCGAACGCCAAGCCTATATTCTGCGGGTCCGCGAACTGGCCAAGGCCTGTTGTCTCGCTTGGAGCAAAACCGCTGGCGGCAGCGCTGCCGCTTGAGCACTTGACTTCTCCATAAAATATGTAATTCTACAAGTTACATTTTAAGGAGAAGCCTGTGACCAAAGCAAATATCGCCGCCAAAGAGCCCATCGCCGTTCAGGTTGAGAAGGGCAAGGAATATTGGTGGTGCGCTTGCGGCCTGTCCAAGTCGCAACCTTTCTGCGATGGCAGCCACAAGAAGGAAGGCAAGTTCTCGCCCATCGCCTGGACAGCGCCAAAATCCGGCGAACGCTGGTTCTGCCAATGCAAGCAAAGCGCTACTGCGCCGTTCTGCGACAGCACACACAAAACGCTTTAACCCGCACTTAACCTTGGCCCGTGTTTCGCACCAGCCTGTAACGCGGGCCTCATACAACCTATGCTAGGCGTGTTCACTTTCGTGAGTGTTGAACTGCCATGCTGATCTCTGTCATCACCGTTTGCTGGAACGCGGAAAAAACCATCCGCCACACGGTGGAATCCTTCCTTGCGCAAACCCATCCTGAAAAAGAGATGGCGCTGGTTGATGGCGCGTCGAAAGATGCCACACTGGATATTGTGCGTTCCTTCAAATCGCCCCTCATCCGCATCACCAGCGAAAAGGACAAGGGCATCTATGATGCCATGAACAAGGGCCTGAAATTGGCCAAGGGCGATGCCATCGGCCTGCTGAATGCTGATGATACGTTCCATGATACTCACTCACTGGCCAAGATCGCCGAAGCGCTTGAGGCCTCACCCATAGTGTCCGGCAATTGCCTGATGGTGCCCGATCATGTGAGCGGCACGGTGGACCGCGCCTGGAACCCCGGACCTTACACACCCGGCGCCTTTTCGCGCGGCTGGATGCCGCCCCACCCTTGCACTTATGCGCGCCGCGAAGTGTATGAAAAAGTCGGCGGCTTTGATCTCTCCTACAAGATCTGCGCCGACTATGAATGGCTGCTGCGCGCCATCGCAGTGAACCAATTTCCCATTGCCATGCTGGATGAACCACTCGCCCATATGATGCTGGGTGGGCTTTCCACCTCGGGCTTCAAGGCACGACTCACCAACCTGCGCGAAACCCACCGCGCGCGGCAGAAATGGCTGGGTGCCGGGCCGGTGGATATGGCGATGCTCAACAAGGCCTTTGGCGCGCTGAAACGGGCTGTGGCGGGTTGATACAAACGGGTGACAAGGCCGCGCCCGCTTGGTATGCGGGCGGCCATGTCTGAACTTCTAATCGAACTTTTCTCCGAAGAAATTCCCGCCCGCATGCAGGTGAAGGCGGCGGAGGATTTGCGCGCCCTCATCACCAATGGCCTGATTGAAGCGGGCCTCACCTATGAAGGTGCCCGCCAGCACGCCACACCGCGCCGTTTGGTGCTCTCGGTGGAAGGCCTGAACGACAAGGCCAAGGACACGGTTGAAGAACGCAAGGGCCCGCGCGTGGATGCGCCGCAAGCCGCCCTTGATGGCTTCTTGAAATCCACCGGCCTTTCGATTGATGAACTCACCAAGCAGGACGACAAGAAGGGCCAGTTCTACATGGCCACCATCAAGAAGGCCGGCCGCGCGACCACTGATGTGGTGGCCGAGTTGTTGCCCAATGTGATCCGCAATTTCCCCTGGCCGAAGAGCATGCGCTGGGGCGCTGGCAATCTGCGCTGGGTGCGCCCGCTGCATTCGATCATCTGCACGTTTGATGGTGAGGTGGTGCCGCTGGATGTGGATGGCATCAGATCCGGCAACACCACCCGCGGCCACCGCTTTCTCTCATCCGGCGAAGTGAGCGTGAAGCGCTATGAAGATTATGACATGGCGCTGGCCAAGCGCCACGTGATTGTGGATGAAAAAGCCCGCGTGGAAGCCATCCGCCACGACGCGAAAAACCTCGCCATGGCCCAGGGGCTGGAGCTGATCGAGGATGAGGCACTGCTCAAGGAAGTGGCCGGGCTGGTGGAATGGCCCGTGGTGCTGATGGGCGAATTTGATGAAGCCTTCCTCAGCGTGCCGCCGGAAGTGATCATCACGACGATCAAGAATAACCAGAAATGCTTCTGCCTGCGGGCGCGGGACGGCAAGCTGGCCAATAAATATATTCTTGTCTCCAACCAGATCGCCTCAGATGGCGGCAAGGAAATCATCCGCGGCAACAACAAGGTGATCGCCGCGCGCCTGAGCGACGCCAAGTTCTTCTGGGATCAGGATCGCAAGACCAAGCTGGAAGATTTACTGCCGAAATTGGACTCGATCACCTTCCACGCCAAACTGGGCAGCCAGGGCGAGCGCGTCAAACGCATCGAGGCGCTGGCGGGCGAGATTGCTAAAACGATCGGCGCCGATGTCGCCAAGGCACAGCTGGCAGCCAAGCTCTGCAAGGCCGATCTGGTCACCGCCATGGTGGGCGAGTTCCCCGAACTGCAGGGCCTGATGGGCCGCTACTACGCGCTGGATCAAGGCATAGACGCCGAAGTGGCCGATGCCATCCGCGATCACTACAAACCGCAAGGGCCAAGCGATTCCATTCCGGTTTCCAAAGTCGGCACGGCCGTGGCACTGGCGGATAAGCTGGATACGTTGGTGGGCTTCTGGGCGATTGACGAAAAGCCGACAGGCTCTAAGGATCCCTATGCCTTGCGGCGTGCGGCGTTGGGAATTGTTCGGATCGTTATGGAAAACGGCCTCCGTCTTGGCAAACACGCCAGACAAGACAACACCTTTGTCGAACACTTCCTTTGGCCTCACTGGCATAGAGTCGTTGCGAATTACTCGGGTGAGGATCAAATTTTGGCCGTAGTCAAAAATCGGCTCACCAACGGCACCGCCGGAAGTTCAGCCAACAGACAAGATCAAGTAGTCATGGGTGCGGATGGCACAATTTCTATTGTCCCGCCGCTGGGCGAATTGCCCGGATGGAAGGAGAGTTGGTCCAGTTCGAATAGTCTATTTGGCTTCATAGTTGATCGACTCAAAGTTTATTTGAAGGATGGTGGCGCACGGCACGATCTGATCGATGCGGTCATCGCGCTTGAAAACGAAGATGACATTTATCTCGTGGTACGTCGCGTTGAAGCCCTCTCCAAATTCCTCGACACGGACGATGGCAAGAACTTGCTGGCCGGCGTGAAGCGCGCCTCCAACATTCTGCGCATCGAGGAAAAGAAAGACAACAAGACCTATCGGGGCGATGTGAACCCCGGCCAGCTCATCAAGGGTGAGGAAAAGGCGCTGCATTCCGCTATCTCGCAGGCCTCTGCCCTTGCGCGCAAAGCTGTGGAGCAGGAAGATTTCGAAGGCGCCATGAAGGCCATCGCCAAGCTGCGCGCACCCGTGGATGAATTCTTCGAAGGTGTCACCGTCAACGACAAGGACGCCACTTTCCGTGAAAACCGCCTGCGCCTGTTAAACCGCATCCGCGAGGCCACCGCTGAAGTGGCGGATTTCAGCAAGATCGAAGGCTAAACCAAAAGACTTGCGTGGCCCTGCATATGTCTTAGCATTGCAGCTTCCGACCTGAATGGGGAAGCCGCAATGCAGGCCTCTGCTGTCGATCTTGCACTGATCTTGGCCGTCGACGTTTCCAGCAGCATCGACGCCGGAGACTATCGCTTGCAAATGGATGGCATTGCTGGCGCCTTGCGCGACCACGAGATTCAGCAAGCCATTGCCGCAGGCCCTTTTGGCGCCATTGCGCTCTCGCTCGTCCAATGGTCAACCAACGCGAGCCAAGCCACAACACTTGACTGGTCCGTCATTGGCAGCGCGGCACAAGCTGAAGGCGCCGCCGCCGCGGTTGAAAAGATCACGCGCCATTGGGTGCCGGGTGGCACAGGCATGGCCGCAGCCATTCAGTTTTGCGCGCAGCATTTTCAGAGCTTGCCATGGCAGGCCACACACCGCGTGATCGACATCTCGGGAGACGGTGAAGACAGTGAGGGCGGCGACGTAGCGGGAGCACGCGCCAATGCGGTGGCGGCCAATATCACCATCAACGGCCTACCCATCATTTCCGGCTCCACAACCATTGAGGACTATTATGCGCGCAGAGTGATTGCGGGACAGAATTGCTTTTATGTTCCTGCAACGAATATCATGGCCTTCCACGAAGCGATCAGGAAGAAACTTCTGCGAGAGATTGAATTGATTGCCGCATAGCCATGAGCCGAATTTGATTGCGTTGAAACATAAGCTCCATGCCCCAACCTGATTTCAGCCTTGAACGCGCGGGCCTTGCTTCCGGCCACATTTTGGTTTGCGGTGTTGATGAAGCAGGCCGCGGGCCCTGGGCCGGGCCGGTGTGTGCTGCGGCAGTGATTCTCAATGAAAGCAATATCCCCACAGGCCTCAATGATTCCAAGAAGCTCACCGAAGCCAAGCGCGAAGCCCTGTTTCCGCTGATCCTGGCTTCCGCCGACGTAGGCGTTGGGCTTGTGTCTGCTGCTGAGATTGACGTGCTCAATATTCTGCAAGCCACTTATCTCGCCATGAGCCGCGCTGTGGCCGCGCTGAAATTGAAGCCGACATTGGCGCTGATTGATGGCAACTGCGCGCCAAAGCTTTCCTGCCCCGCGCAGACGATCATCGGAGGCGATGCCAAATCGCTTTCCATTGCAGCCGCTTCGATCATCGCCAAAGTAACACGGGATCGGCTGATGTGTGAGATGGACGGAATTTTCCCCGCATACGGCTTTGCGAGGCACAAGGGCTATGGCACGGCGGCCCATTCCGCGGCGCTGAAACGGTATGGTCCGTGCACGGAGCATCGCAAAAGCTTCGCCCCAATCAGGGCGCTGTTGCCTCGCCCAAATTAACCATAACTTCACCAAACGATTCACACGGCGACTCGAAGGACTCATAACACCCTCACGATGCGTTCAATTTTCGTCCGCGATATTCGCGGCCTTGAATGCCATGTGAGTGGAGTTGCGTTATGGGTGCCCAGTTCAAGGTGGACGTTCGTCCGCTGGTTGATCAGATTCTTATTGGCGATTGTCTGGAGCAACTCAAGAAAATCCCCTCCAACTCGATTGACCTCGTCTTCGCTGATCCACCCTACAATTTGCAGCTGGGCGGCGATTTGAAGCGCCCCGATGAAAGCAAGGTGGACGCTGTTGATGATGACTGGGACAAGTTTGACAGCATGTCATCTTACGACGCCTTCTCGAAAGCCTGGCTCTCAGAGTGTCGCCGCGTGCTCAAGCCCAATGGCGCGCTGTGGGTGATTGGCTCCTATCACAACATCTTTCGCGTGGGCACCACGCTGCAAGATCTGGGCTTCTGGATTCTCAATGACGTGATCTGGCACAAGACCAACCCGATGCCGAATTTCCGTGGCCGCCGTTTCACCAACGCGCATGAAACTTTGATTTGGGCGAGCAAATCACAAGAGTCGAAATACTGCTTCAACTACGAAGCAATGAAGGTGTTCAACGACGATGTGCAGATGCGTTCGGATTGGACGCTGGCGCTGTGCACGGGCGGCGAGCGTTTGAAAAACAAGGATGGCGACAAGCTGCACCCCACGCAAAAGCCTGAAGCCTTGTTGCAGCGTGTGCTGCTTTCCTCAACCAACCCAGGTGATGTGGTGCTGGATCCTTTCTTCGGCACGGGCACGACCGGCGCTGTGGCGCGCGCGCTAGGCCGCCATTTCATCGGCATTGAACGCGAGCAGAAATATGCCGCCGCCGCGCTGGAGCGCATCGACAATGTGGAGCCTCTCACGCCAGAGGCGTTGATGACCACCACGAGCAAACGCGCCGAACCGCGCATCCCCTTCGGCACCCTGATTGAGCGCGGGCTGGTGAAGGCGGGAGAAAAACTTTTCGATCACACCCAGCGCATCGCCGCCAGCGTGCGCGCCGATGGCTCGATCGCATCCAAGAATGAATCTGGTTCCATTCACCGCGTTGGCGCGCATGTGCAGGGCGCTGAAGCCTGCAACGGCTGGACCTATTGGCACATCCGCCGCGGCACCAATCTTGTGCCCATTGATCTGCTGCGCCAGCAGGTGCGCCAAGAAATGTCGCAATCGGCAGCTTGATGTGCTAGTGGCGCGGGCATGAACAGTGACATCCCCGCCCGCTCTCAAACCGCTTTTATTTTCGATCTTGATGGCACGCTGCTCGACAGCGTCTATGAGCATGTGAATGCCTGGGCGCATGCCTTGCGCGACGAGAAGATTGACGTGCCGATCTGGAAAATCCACCGCCGCATCGGCATGTCAGGCGGATTGTTCTCTGCCGCCTTGGTGCGCGAATTAGGCCATGAGATTGGTGAAGCGCAGAAGGAGCGCCTGCGGGATTTGCATGCCGGATACTACAATTCAGTATCCGCCAATGTGAAGCCTTTGACCGGCGCTGTTGAACTGCTGCAACATCTCACCGCCAATGGAATCGCTTGGGCCATCGCCACATCCAGCCACATCAAGACGGCAGCCCCCGTGCTGGGCAAGCTCGGCGTAGACCCCACCAAAAACGTCGTCATCACGCGTGACCAGACGCGTTACGCCAAGCCGGACCCAGATCTCTTCCTGGTGGCCGCTGACAAATTGAAAGTGGACATCGCCACCTGCGCCGTTGTGGGCGATGCCATCTGGGACATGCTCGCCGCCACACGCGCCCGGGCTCTTGGCATTGGCTTCCTCTCTGGTGGCTATGGCGAGCAGGAATTGCGTGAATCCGGCGCCTACCGCATCTTCGAAGGCCCCTCCGACATGCTGAGTCATATCGACGAGTTGGGCGCCCGACGCTGAGTTGACACCATCTTGGCGGTGTGTAACTTCTGCGCACTGAGGGGCTCATTCTGAATCAGGTATCATGATGAAGCTGCTTGCTGCTGTCCTTTCTCTCATTTTCGCTTTCACAATCTCACCCCTCGCCCGCGCCGATGATGCGGGCTCACGCGTCATTCTCGTGCTCGATGCCTCGGGTTCGATGCGCGCCAAGATTGGCGGCAAGGCCAAGATCGATATTGCCAAGGAAGTGGTTGGCAAGATCGTGGCAGGCTGGAAGCCTGAGGATGAGCTGGGCCTTATTGTTTATGGCCACCGCCAGAAGGGCGAATGCAGCGACATTGAAACGGTGAAAGAGCCAGGCCCGCTGAATGCGGCGGACTATATGGCCGCCGTCAACGCCATCCAGCCCAAGGGCCAGACACCGATGACAGAAGCGGTGAAGCAGGCTGCGGAAGCACTGCAATATACCGAGAAGAAGGCCACGGTGATCCTGGTTTCCGATGGCATCGAAAATTGCAATGCCGACCCTTGCGCTGTAGCCGAGGCCTTGGCGAAGAGCGGCGTTGAACTGAAAGTTCACACCGTTGGCTTCGGCCTCGATAACCAGGGCGCCGTTGCCCAGTTGAAATGCATGGCTGAGAAAACCGGCGGCACTTTTACGGTCGCCAACAATGCCGATGATCTTCTGAAGGCCCTTGCCAAGACCGTTGCCGCCAAGCCCGCAGCACCGCCACCATCGCAATTCAATGTGACGGGTCACGCCACCTTGGCGGGAGGTGTTGAAATTCCAAAACCTTTCTCGCCACCCAATTGGGTGTTCAAGAAGCCAGATGCCGCTGATGGCACGCAGGGTGCGATGGTTGATTCAACCAATGCTGACCAATTGAAATTCCATCTCGAGCCCGACGATTATGTGTTACGGCTGGAAGCAGGCGTGGCCTTTGTCGAACAACCCTTCAAGCTGGAAGCCGGACAGGTTGCAAAACTAAGCCCCGTATTGAATGCGGGCATCGTCAATTTCTCTGCGATGATTGATGACAAAACCATGCTCGCCGACAAAGGTGCGGCGTGGGAGGTGGTCACTCCTGAGGGCAGCTACGTGGAAACCGAATATGGCGCCACGCGCGGCTTTCTATTGAATGCAGGCCAATATCTGCTGCGCCTCAGCCTCGGTGACACCAAGGTTGAAACGCCATTTGAAGTGAAGGCTGGCGAAATTCGCGATCAAGTCATCAATTTCGGTTCCGGCAAGCTTGTCGCACAAGCGGTCTTCGCCGAAGGTGGCCCGCCCATGGACAAGGGCATGGCCTTCGAAATTGCCAAGCCCGTGGAAGGTGCAGAAAAACCACAATGGCTGAACACGAAATATGACGCCAAGTCCGTCTTCACCCTGCCCGCCGGCAAATACATCATCGATGTTTCGCTGGGTCTTGCCCGTGCCGAGCAGGAAGTGGAAATAATGGCCGATCAGCAAACCACCATCACCATCAATGCCAAGGCGGGCTATATCGCCGCAAGTGCCTTGGGCGCCACCAGCTTTGTGATAAGCGAGGGCAAGGAAGAGTTGGACGGCAAGCACAAATGGCTGACCACGACTTATGACCCCAAACTCAATATCGCCGCGGGCGAAGGCCAATACCAAATCCAGGCCTTCAAGGGTGATCTGCTGATTGGCGAGAAGCTGATTGATGTGAAGGCCGGCCAGCGCACGGAAATCACCTTGCCTTGAGCGCTTTCAAAGCGTGAGCGGCCACTTTCCGCATCACGCTGGGCAGAGCCTCATCGCCCAGTGTTTCAATATCAACAAAGCGCCCGCCCAAGGCGGGCGTTTTTCTTCTCGTGGCCCAAACCGTCATTTCAAAATTGAAGTGCGTGAAAGTGTGCTCCACCACACCGCGCAGGCGTTTCCACTCCGCCGCAAAGGGCGGTGTGAATGCGGCCTTGCCCTCGCTCCATTCTGAAGATGGAAACTCCGTCATGCCTGCGAGCAAGCCTTTCATCGGCCTTTGGCGAACCAGCACCGCACCGTTGTGGTCGCTGATCCAATAAACATGAGCGCGGCGTGTGGGCACTTTCTTCTTGAGCGCCTTGCGCGGAAGTGAAGCTGCAATGCCTTTGGCTCGAGCGGCACATTCATCCGTCCACGGACAATTTCCGCAGGCCGGTGATTTCGGCGTGCAGACGGTGGCGCCTAAATCCATCATCGCCTGCGCGAAATCCCCAGCCCGTTTCTGGGGCACCAAGGCCTGCGCCAGTTCGCGAATGCGCGGCTTGCTTTGCGGCAAGGGTTCCTCAATGGCATAGAACCGGCTGATCACGCGGTCCACGTTGCCATCCACCGCCGCAGCAGGAACGTCAAAGGCGATGGCGGCAATAGCGGCCGCTGTGTAGGGCCCAATGCCCGGCAGCGCTTGCAAGCCTTCAAGCGTGCGCGGGAACTGCCCTCCCAGCTCATGTGCCACAACCTTGGCGCAGGCATGGAGATTGCGCGCCCGAGCGTAATAGCCAAGCCCGGCCCAAGCCTTCAGCACGTCATCCAAGGGCGCCGCCGCCAAGTCTTCAACCCGGGGCCATTTCGACTCAAACTTCAGGAAATAGTCTTTCACGGCTGCCACGGTCGTCTGCTGCAGCATGATCTCAGACAGCCAGACGCGGTAAGGGTCTTGCCTAGCCTGCCGCCAAGGCAGAACCCTTGCATGGTCATCATACCAGCTCAGCAACGCCGTGCTCAGTGCCTGATTCAGCCCTTGTTCTGCCATGGTTTGTCGTCAATTATCGCGAGTGATGGAATCCCTCAACAAGCATTTTACGGCCCTCACCCGCGCCGTTTTTGAGCGGCACGGCTTTGCTGGCAGCCAGCTTGCGAGCCAGTGGCCCGCCGTTGTGGGAAAAGAGCTTGCCGCCTTCGCCAAGCCCGGCCAGATCAAATGGCCTCGCGCCAATCAGACCCAAGGCCAGAAGATGGGCGGAACTCTGATTCTCTTGGCGCAAGCTGGCCGCGCGCTGGAGGTGCACTATCAGGTGCCGCATATCATTGAGCGGGTGAATCAGTTTCTCGGCCATGCCGCCATTACCGCCATCAAGGTGGTGCAGACGCCGGATCAGCCCGCTCCCATCAAGACGCCCAAGCCCACCGCCGGTCCTGCGGCAAAAATGGCCTGGGAGAAGCGACTCGCCAAAGTTGCCGACGATGAATTGAAACAATCCCTTGCCCGGCTGGCCACTGAAATCAGCCCCAAAGGCCCCGCCCTCAACCCGTTCTCCACAGGGGAAAATACGGGTTTTGACCAACCCAAAACTTCGAGTAGGACATTGACATGATTCAAACATCTCGCCGCCATTTGATGCTGGGCGCCGCGGCTTTTGCAGCGGGCTTCCCGATCGCCGCTTTCGCCCAGGACGCCGTCAAGGTTGACCTTTCCGACATGCTCACGGCCCCTGAAGAAGGCGACATGGAGCTTGGACCAAAGGACGCCAAGGTGACGCTGGTGGAATATGCTTCCGCCTCGTGCCCGCATTGCGCTGCGTTTCACAAGGACGTCTATCCGAAGCTGAAAACCGACTACATCGACACCGGCAAGGTGCGTTTCATCTTCCGCGAATTCCCGTTGAATGACCCGGCTCTCGCGGCCTTCATGGTGGCGCGCTGCGCGCCCAAGGAAAAATATTTCCCGTTGCTTGATGTGTTCTTCTCTACGCAGGCCACATGGATCCCTGATCCCTTCAACGGCCTGAAGAACATCGCCCAGCAGGCTGGCATGTCTGCCGCTGATTTCGAGGCCTGCCTCAAGAATGAAAAAGTGGCCAAGGGCATTCTCGATGTGCGCGAAAAGGGTGCGAAAACCTATGGCGTGAGCGGCACGCCGACATTCTTCCTCAATGGCAAGGTGATGGATGGTGAGCAGACCTTCGATGTGCTCAAGGCTGCCATTGATCCACTGCTATAAGCGAACCAAAGGGCTCCAATGAAATTTGCAAAACTGCGGCTGACAGGTTTCAAGTCCTTCGTAGAGCCCACTGAACTCATCATTGAAAAAGGCCTCACCGGTGTGGTGGGCCCCAATGGCTGCGGCAAATCCAACCTGTTGGAAGCCTTGCGCTGGGTGATGGGTGAAAACTCATACAAATCCATGCGCGCCTCCGGCATGGAAGATGTGATCTTTTCCGGCACAAGCACCCGCCCTTCGCGCAACATGGCTGAAGTATTGGTCACGATGCAGAATGACGATCGTTCTGCGCCGCCCGCCTATAACGACACCGAGATGCTGGAGATCAGCCGCGAGATTGTACGCGACCAAGGCTCCACCTACCGCGTCAACGGCTCGGAAGTGCGCGCCCGTGATGTGCAGCTTCTGTTTGCAGATGCCTCCACGGGTTCGCGCTCTCCGGCCTTGGTGCGCCAGGGGCAAATTGCCGAAATCATCAATGCCAAGCCGCAGGCCCGCCGCCTGATCCTGGAAGAAGCCGCCGGCATCACCGGCCTGCATACCCGCCGCCATGAAGCGGAACTGAAACTCAAGGCCGCCGAAGCCAATGTGGCGCGTCTTGATGATGTGATGGCCCAGCTTGAAACCCAGCTTTCCAGCCTGAAGCGCCAAGCGCGGCAGGCCGTGAAATACAAGCAGGTCTCGGCCGAAATCCGCAAGCTGGAAGCCTCCGGCCTCTATGTGGCCTGGCGCGATGCGGCCTCGGCCATGGCAGCGGACACCGAGGCGCTGGACCAAGCCACGCGCACACTGGCTGAGCACACGCTGGCTGCATCTGAAAAGCTCCGCGCCCGCGATGAACTGGGCGACACCTTGCCCGGCTTGCGTGAGCAGGAAACCATCCGCGCTGCTGTCCTCCAACGTATCACGCTGGAACGCGTGAGCCTTGATGAAGAAGAAAAGCGCGTTGAGGCCCGCCTCAATGAATTGAAGCAGCGCCGGGGCCAGGCCGTTCAGGATTTGGCGCGTGAAGAAAGCCTGGTGCAGGACACTGACGGCGTGATCTCCAAGTTGCTGGCCGAAGCTGAGGCGCTGAATGCAGCTCTCGCGGGCGACAGCGCTGCGCGTGAAGAAGCCGCCCTCGCCCTGCAAGCCGCTGCCGCTTCCCTGGCTAAGGCGCAAGAAGCTGCCGATGCCGCGGGCGCCAAGCTGGCCGAACTCTCCGCCCAGCGAGCTTCGTTTGAACGCTCCATCGCAGAGCATCAATCGCGCGTTGCCCGTCTTGAAAAGCAGGCCGCGGACATTGCCACGCGCCAAAAGGAGCTGGCCGCCCGCATCGGTTCCACCGAAGACGGTACAACGCTGACCCAAGCAGTCGCTCATGCCGAGCAGGTGTTTGCTGAATCCGAGCAGGCCGCTTCACATGCTGAGGCCTCGTTGCGCGTTTCCCGCAACATGGAGCAGGACAAACGCCAGGCCCATGACGAAGCCCGCCGCAAGGCCGACCGCCTACAGACCGAAGTCCGCACACTCACGAATTTGCTGAAGGCAAGTGGCGACGACCTTTGGCCCTCGCTGGTGGACTTGATCAAAGTCAGGTCCGGCTATGAAGCCGCCCTCGGTGCGGCACTGGGCGAAGATATTGAGGCCTCTGCCGATGAGGGCGCGCCCGCCCATTGGCGCGGGCTGCCGCCACTGGATCATGCGTCCTCTCTGCCCGCCGATGCCGCTCCACTGAGCCAATTCGTTGAAGCCCCGCCAGCCTTGGCGCGTGCGCTGTCGCACATCGGTGTGGTGTCCCGCGCCGTCGGTGCCGCACTGCAGCCGCAGTTGAAGCCGGGCCAGCGCCTGGTTTCAGTAGAGGGCGATGTCTGGCGTTGGGATGGTTTCACTTCTGCCGCTGATGCGCCCAGTGCTGCCGCCAAGCGATTGGCCGAGCGCAACCGACTCGCCCTGCTCGAGCAGGACATGCACCAAGCCCTTGCTGCCTCCGAGGCGGCTAAGGTTGAGTTTGATCAGGCCCGCACCAGCGTTGAAAATGGCCAACGCGCCGAACGTGACAAGCGCGAAGCCTGGCGCGCCGCCACTTCGGCTCTTGATGTGGCCCGCAAGTCCTTGCAAGCCCATGAGCGCCGCATGGCTGAAAATGCCGCGCAAACTTCCGCGCTGGAAGAATCTGCCCGCAATGCCGCCGCCCAGCTGGCCGAAGCCCGCGAGCATCACGGCGCGGCCCAGAACCAATTTGCCGAACTCCCCGCCAGCGATGGCCTTGTGGCCGAAGTGCAGCGCCTGCGTGACACGGTGAATGGTGAGCGCGGCCTTTATGCCGAGGCCCGCGCCAAACATGATGGCTTGGAACGCGAAGCCAAGATGCGCGCTGATCGCTTAACGATCATCGGCAATGAGCAACACCAATGGCAAAGCCGCGCCGAAAAGGCCAAGGAACAGGTTATCCATCTCGCCAACCGCGTCACTGAAACGGAAGCCGCGATTGCCGAAATGCAATCCATGCCGCAGGCTCTGGCCGACAGGCGCCTCAAGCTGATGAATACGCTGTCCGAGGCTGAAAGTGAGCGCAAAGCGGCCGCCGATAGGCTTGCTGAGGCCGAAAATGCGGTGCGTGAAGCCGATCAGATCCTACGCGCCGTACAGGAACAGGCTGCCGCATCGCGTGGCAATCACGCCCGCCTTGGGGCGGTGCTGGAAGCCTCCTCTGCTCGCCACCACCACACGGCTGCCCGTATCGCAGAAACCCTGCAGTGCGAGCCTGCTGAAGTGTTGGCCAAAGCGGAGTTGGAAGAGGAAAAACTGCCTGCGGCCGAAGACATCGAAAAGCGCCTGCTCTCACTGCGCGAAGATCGCGAACGTCTTGGCGCTGTCAATCTGCGTGCCGATGAAGAAGCGCAAGCTGTGGATGATCAGCTCACCCGCATGAAGAGCGAGAAGGAAGAACTGGTTCAGGCCATTGCCAAACTGCGCGGCGGCATTGGCTCTCTCAACAAGGAAGGCCGCCAGCGCTTGCTCGATGCCTTCGGCACGGTGAATGAGAAATTCGGTGAACTCTTCACCACTTTGTTCGGCGGCGGCAAGGCCGAGCTGCAACTGATCGAGTCGGACGACCCGCTGGAAGCTGGCCTCGAAATCATGGCCAATCCACCGGGCAAAAGGCCAACGACGCTATCACTGCTGTCAGGCGGCGAACAGACACTCACGGCAATGGCGCTGATCTTCGCGGTGTTCCTCACCAACCCATCGCCGATCTGTGTGCTGGACGAAGTGGACGCCCCGCTCGATGACCACAATGTGGAGCGCTTCTGCAATCTGCTGGATGCCATGATGGCACGCACTGATACCCGCTTCCTCATCATCACCCACCACCCCCTCACCATGGCCCGCATGCACCGACTCTTTGGCGTCACTATGATGGAGCGTGGCGTTTCGCAGTTGGTGTCGGTGAATTTGGAAGAAGCCACGGAATTGGCGGAAGCGTCGTAGTCCTGTCTTCGCTCTTCTTTAATGCACGCGCAAAATGGAGAAACTGATGAACGTCGTCTTCGATCTTGGTGCTGTGCTGATTGACTGGAACCCGCGCTATCTCTTCCGCAAGGTATTCGAGAGCGAGGAGAAGATGGAGTGGTTCCTCGACAATGTCTGCCACCATGACTGGAACCTGGCGAATGATCAAGGCCGCAGCTTTGATGACGCGGTGGAAGAAGCAATTTCGCGCCACCCGGATTGGGCGCGCGAAGTGCGCCTCTACCGCGACCGCTGGCACGAAATGATCCCTGGCGACATTCCCGGCACCGTGGCAATCCTCGAAGAACTCCACGCCAGGAAAACGCCGCTCTATGCCATCACAAACTGGAATGGCGACACCTTCCGCGCCACCCGCCCGCGCTTTGCCTTCCTCAATCTTTTTCGCGACATCGTTGTTTCCGGCGATGAGCGCCTGCTGAAGCCGGAGCCTGACATTTTCCACCTCCTTGCCCGTCGCAACAACATCCAGCTGGCAGACTCGATCTTCATCGACGACAGCCTGAAGAATGTGAAGGGTGCGCAAGCTGTGGGCATGAAAGGCCACCATTTCACCAGCCCTGAAAAGCTGCGCGCCGAGCTTCAAACACTGGGGATTCTCTAGGTTTTTGCGAGCGTCAGCCCGGCATTTTGGACGCTGCAAATTCCACACGCCCATTCAATGCCTTACAGGGCAAAACCTTGCCTTGACAGGTGAACACCCCGTAACTATCAAGAGCGCGCTTTGAAGAGGCTTTTTCAGGGCTTTTTGGGTGTGGGCAACAGTATGGCACGTCAGAAAGACCAGAAACCAGAAGCTGATGCAAAGCTCGGCGACATTTCCGCCCGTCTGCAAGACTTGGACAGCCGCCTGGCTGCCGAGAAAAAGCAAAGTGCAGGGGCAGAAAAGCCGTCGGTGCAATACCAAGGGGCCTCGGACTATTCCAAGGGCTACCGGCTGGCCAGTGAATTCGTCGCTGGCATTCTGGTGGGCGCACTTGTGGGTTATGGGTTGGATCACGTGTTCCACACCCTGCCGCTGTTCCTGATCATTTTTCTGCTCTTGGGCTTTGGGGCCGGCATGGTGAACATGTCACGCAGCGCAAACCGCTCGGTTCCCACAGCAGAAGAGCTGGCCAAAATGCCGAAGCCGCACGATGACGAAGACGAGGACAAATAGTGGTCAACGATCCAATCCACCAATTCCGCATCCATAACATCCTCGGCCCGTGGAACATTTTTGGCCACGAGATTGCTTTCACCAATTCCAACCTGTTCATGGGCATCATTGTGCTCGTAGTGGTAGGCTTCCTGCTTCTGGCTTCCTCGAAGAAGTCGCTGGTGCCAGGCCGCGTGCAGTCCGTTGGCGAAATGTGGTACAGCCTGATCCACAACATGGTGGAAAATGTGCTGGGCCACGAGGGCGCGCCGTTCTTCCCGCTGGTGTTCTCGCTGTTCTCGTTTGTGCTGATTGCCAATCTGCTTGGCATGTTCCCCTATTTTTTCACGGTCACCAGCCAGGTGGTGGTGACAGCTTCACTCGCCGTATTTGTCGTGGGTCTTGTCGTGGTGATCGGCATTTACAAACACGGCCTCGGCTGGTTCAAACTTTTCGTGCCCTCGGGCGTGCCTTTGGCCATTTTGCCTTTCATTTCGCTCATTGAAGTCATTTCATTCCTCTCGCGCCCCATCTCGCTCGGCTTGCGCTTGTTCGGCAACATGCTGGCCGGCCACATCGTGCTGAAGGTTTTCGCGGGCTTTGTCGTCAGCCTTGTTGCGCTGGGTATTGGTGGCGCGATCGGTTCCATCGCTCCGCTGTTCATGGCCGTGGCGCTTACCGCGCTTGAATTTCTTGTGGCCTTCTTGCAGGCCTTCGTCTTCGCCATTTTGACGTGCGTTTATCTCAATGACGCGCTTCACACGCACCACTAAGTCACTTCAACAGTCCAACACTTTTCAAGGAGAAACAAAATGGACGCAAACGCAGCAAAACTCATCGGCGCCGGTATCGCATGCATTGGCATGGGTGGTGCAGGCATCGGTGTGGGCCTGATTTTCGGCAACTTCCTGTCGGGCGCCCTGCGCAACCCCGCCGCCGCTGGTGCCCAGTTCACCAACGCACTGATCGGCGCGGCTCTCGCTGAAGGCCTCGGCATCTTCTCGCTCGTTGTGGCCCTTCTCCTCCTCTTCGTGTCGTAAGCGAAACGGAATACGGAAATTGCAGCCGGCCCATTCCCGGGCCGGCTGAGGCATTTGGGTATTATGCAAGATGGCTACGACCACAGAAACAACCGGTCATGAAGAAGGAGGCAAATTTCCGCCTCTCGATTCAACAACCTTCCCGTCTCAGCTGTTCTGGCTGGTGATCTTCTTTGCCCTGCTTTACGCGCTGCTTTCAAAGCTGGTGCTGCCGCGCCTCGCCGCCATATTCGCAGCCCGCAAGGGCCAGATTGATGGTGATCTGGCCCGTGCCCAAGCATTGAAGAATGAAACTGAAGCGGCACTCAAGGCATACGAAAAGTCGCTCAGTGATGCCCGCGCCAATGCGGGCGAAATTGCCAAGCAAACGCGTGACCAGGTTCAGGCCGAGTTGGATGCCCAGCAGCACGCGCTCGACAGCGACCTTTCTGCCAAGATCAAGGCCGCCGAAGATAAGATTGGCAAGGCAAAGGCCAAGGCGATGGAATCACTGCATGATATTGCCGCTGATTCCGCTGCTGAAATCGTCAGCCAGCTCACGGGCGCCAAGACGCTGAAAACCGCGGCCGCTAAGGCCGTGGCCAGTGTGGCCAAGCAGTAACGGAGGCGAAAATGGCATTCATGGATCAAACCTTCTACGCCTTCGTCGCTCTCGTGCTGTTCTTCGGCGTTGTGTTCTATGCTGGCGCCCACAAGAAGGCGGGTGCAGCACTTGATGACCGCGCCGCCCAGATTGCCAAGGAATTGGCCGACGCCAGGAAGCTGCGTGAGGACGCTGAAAAGCTCTTGGCCGATTACAAGCAGAAGAAACTGGATGCGGAAAAGGAAGCCGCAGACATTATCGCGTCCGCCAAGTCGCAAGCCGCAGAATATGCCGAGGAAGCCAAGACCAAGTTGCAGGAGCTCCTCACCCGCCGCACCAAGCAGGCGGAAATGAAGATTTCCCAGGCCGAGGCCGCTGCCGCCAAGGATGTGCGCGCCCAGGCCGCTGACCTTGCCATTGCCGCCGCTGGCAGCCTGATCGCAGGCCAGAAGGGCAATGCCAAGCTGATTGCCGATTCCATCGCTGCGGTGAAATCCAAGACGAACTGATCGAATTCAAACTCAATGTTCCAAAAGCCCGGCGCTCCGCCGGGCTTTTTTATTTTGAAGTGAGAAGGCCTTCGCGTTGCAGTCGGCACCTTTGCTGCCTACATTCCAGCCATGACTTCGCTCCTGCTGCTCTTGCTTAAGTCCAAGGCCCTGTTTTCACTGCTCACCATGCTGGTGACGATCTGGGTCTACGCCCAGTTCTTCGGCTGGCCCTTTGCCGTGGGCTTTGTGATCCTGCTGGCCGTGCACGAAATGGGCCACTACATCGCGGCGAGACAGCGCGGTTTGAATGTAGGCTTGCCAGCTTTCATTCCCTTTGTCGGGGCCATGATCAATCTGCGTGAAACGCCGCACAACGCCGAAACCGAAGCCTATGTGGCCTATGCCGGCCCCTTCATCGGTACGCTGGGCGCTTTCGCCTGTTATTTCTATGGTCGCAGCACAGGGCAAGAGCTCTATTTGGCTCTGGCTTACACAGGCTTCATCCTGAATCTTTTCAATCTCATTCCAGTGTCGCCGCTGGATGGCGGGCGCATCACACAGGTTCTTTCACCACGCATCTGGCTGTTGGGCCTGCCGCTGTTGGTGGCGCTGTTTCTCTATCACCCCAGCCCTCTGCTGCTGCTCATCGCAGTGATGGCCCTGCCCAATCTGCGCGCCGCATGGAGCTACAATCCAAACGCGCCGGAGAACATCGCCTACCGCGATGTGCCATTCGCCACGCGTGTTCAATATGGTGTGCTCTATCTGGGCCTTGCCGCCATTCTGGCCATGATGGCCTATTCGGTTCACGCAGGCCTCAGCCTAGCCGGATGATCATTTGGGCATGCGAATGCCCAGCAGGTTTTCTGTTGTAAACGCCTCATCCAATTGCGCGTCCGACATCAAACCCCTTGCCAGGACCACAGCGCGCACCGACTGCCCACTTACCAAGGCTTCCTTGGCAACAGCGCTGGCCTTCACATAACCGATGTAAGGGTTGATCGCCGTCACCGCCACCAGTGAATGTTCCAGCAGTGCCTTGCAGCGCGCCGCATCAGCTTCAATCCCATCAACGCATTTCTCGCGCAGAACTTTCATGCCACGCGTCAGCATGCGCATGGATTGCAAGATGTTGAAAACGATCACTGGCTCAAAGGCATTGAGCTGCATCTGCCCGGCTTCTGACGCAAGCGTCACAGTGAGATCATTGCCAATCACTTGATAGGCAATTTGGTTCATCACCTCGGGCATCACTGGGTTGACCTTGCCCGGCATGATGGAAGAACCGGCCTGAACTGCAGGCAGCTTGATCTCACCAAAGCCAGCGCGCGGGCCGGAATTGAGCAAGCGCAGATCATTGCAAACCTTGGAGAGCTTTACTGCGATGCGCTTCAGCACACCGGAGAACATCACAAAGGCCCCCATGTCAGAAGTTGCCTCGATCAAATTCCCCGCCGCCACAACCCGCTCGCCTGAAACCGCGCTCAAGTGGCGGATCACCGCCGCGCCATAGCCCGCTGGCGTGTTGATGCCCGTGCCAATGGCCGTGCCACCAAGGTTGATTTCACGCAACAGATTGGCGACCTCGGTGAGGCGGTCAATGTCCTCGCCAATGGTCACGCCAAAGGCGCGGAACTCATCACCCAGCCGCATGGGCACCGCATCCATCAACTGCGTGCGGCCAACCTTGATGATGTCATGAAATTCATCGGCTTTGGCCAGAAAGGCGGCCTTCAATGCGCGCAACTCCTCCACCAAAGCCGGGCACATCCGCACCATGGAAAGGCGCACGGCAGAGGGATAGGCATCATTGGTGGATTGCGACAGGTTCACATGATCATTGGGATGGATCAGTTCATAATGGCCGGGCGAGCGCTGCAATTCGCGCAATGCCAGATTGGCCACCACCTCATTGGCATTCATGTTGGTGGAAGTGCCCGCCCCGCCCTGCACCATGTCAACGATGAAGGCGCTGTCAGCCTCGTCCGCAATTACGCGGTCACAAGCCCGCACGATCGCTTGGCCAATGCGCGGCTCAAGTGCACCGAGCTCCATGTTGGCCAATGCGGCAGCCTTTTTGACCATGCCGAGAGATTGAATGACCTCCGGATAGTCCTTCAACAACGTGCCGGTGATTGGAAAATTCGCCGCCGCCCGCGCCGTATGCACGCCATAAAGCGCCTCGGCAGGCAGTTCCCATTCCCCCAGTGAATCCGCCTCGCGCCGTGTATTAGCCATGGTATTCCCCTATTCCGCCGCCTGCAGATAATCTTCCATCGGCGGGCAAGCGCAGATGAGGTTACGGTCACCATAAACATTGTCCACCCGTTTCACCGGTGGCCAGAATTTGAAGCCCGTGTCACCCATGGGGAAGAAAGCTTGCTCCTTGGAATAGCCATGCTTCCATTCACCCAGCAATTCGTGGTGAGTGTGGGGCGCGTTCTTCAGCGGGTTGTCCTGCTTATCCACACGGCCCGCCTCCACATCGGCAATCTCCTTGCGGATGGCAATCATGGCATCGCAGAAGCGGTCAAGCTCTCGCTTGGCCTCGCTCTCGGTAGGTTCCACCATCAATGTGTCAACCACAGGGAAGGACATGGTGGGCGCGTGGAATCCATAGTCCCCCAGCCGCTTGGCCACATCTTCGACAGTGATGCCGGACTTCTCCTTCACCCAACGCAGATCAAGGATGCACTCATGCGCCACAGTGCCATTGGGGCTGCTGTAAAGAATCGGGAAATGATCTTTCAACCGCGCCGCCATGTAATTGGCATTAAGCACGGCGATCTTGGTGGCCTCGGTCAGCCCCGGCCCGCCCATCATGGCGATATACATCCATGAAATGGGGAGGATGGAAGCCGAACCATAGGGCGCTGCCGAAACCGCGCCACGTTTGCCCGAAGGTAGCTTCACCACCTCATGCCCCGGCAAATGCGGAGCGAGATGGGCACGAACCCCAATCGGCCCCATGCCCGGCCCGCCACCGCCATGCGGGATGCAGAACGTTTTATGCAGGTTCATGTGGCATACGTCAGCGCCCAGTTCTGCGGGCCGCATCAGGCCCACCTGCGCGTTGAGGTTTGCACCATCGAGATAAACCTGCCCACCATGGTCATGAATGATGCGGCAAATGTCGATGATCGAGTCTTCATAAACGCCGTGAGTGGAAGGATAGGTGATCATCAATGCCGCGAGGTTTGCGGAATGTTGCTTCGCCTTCGCCTCAAGGTCTGCCACATCCACATTGCCGCGTGGGTCACAAGCCACCACCACAATCTTCATGCCGCACATGGCGGCGGAGGCCGGGTTGGTGCCATGCGCCGAAATGGGAATCAGACACACATCACGCTGTTTGTCGCCCTTCGCATCGTGATAACGGCGGATGGCCATGAGGCCGGCATATTCACCCTGGCTTCCAGCATTGGGCTGCAACGACACGGCGTCAAATCCCGTGATCTCGCAAAGCATCTTTTCCAACGACGCAAACATCTCGGCATAGCCTTTGGTCTGCGACGCCGGCGCAAAGGGATGCAGAGCACCAAATTCCGGCCAAGTGACAGGAATCATCTCTGCCGCCGCATTCAGTTTCATCGTGCATGAGCCCAGCGGAATCATCGCTTGATCCAGCGCCAAATCCTTGCCCTGAAGCAAACGCATGTAGCGCATCATCTCAGTTTCGGTGCGATAACGATGAAACACCGGATGGGTTAGGAATTTGGATTGGCGCCGCAGGTTCAGGGGAACGCCGCCCAGGTGGCCCGTGGGCTTCGCTGCGAAAACTTGCAACAGCTTGTGCAGCGTTTCATGTGTGGTGGTTTCATCCAGCGCAATGCCTACATGATCCTTGTCCACAAGGCGCAAGTTAAGGCCAGCCTTGGATGCGGCCGTAATCACCGCCTTGGCTCCACCCTTCACACGTACTGTTAAAGTGTCGAAAAATGATTCAGAAACAAGGCCATGGCCAGCCGCCTTCAAGGCGCCCGCCAGCCCTTGAGTCTTGGCATGAATGCCTTCAGCAATCGCTGTAAGCCCTTCGGCCCCGTGCCAACAGGCATAGAAGCCTGCCATCACCGCCAGTAGCACCTGCGCGGTACAAATGTTGCTGGTGGCCTTGTCGCGGCGAATGTGCTGCTCTCGCGTTTGCAGCGCCATGCGAAGCGCCGGATTGCCGGCCGCATCCACCGAAACGCCAATGAGGCGACCCGGCATCACACGCTTCAACTCATCCTTCACTGCAAAGAAGGCCGCATGCGGGCCCCCAAAGCCCATAGGCACGCCGAAGCGTTGCGAATTGCCCAGTGCAATATCCGCCCCCAGTTCGCCCGGGGATTTGAGCAGCGTCAGCGCCAGCAGATCAGTTGCCATGACCGCAAGTGCGCCCGCCTCATGCAGCTTTGAAATCACCGGTGCGAAATCGCGCACCGCGCCGAACGAGCCGGGATAGGACAGCAGCGCACCAAACACCTTGCTGGCATCAAGCGAGTCAAGACCACCCACCTTCAGTTCAATGCCAAAGCCCTTGGCGCGGGTTTGCAGCACGCCAATGGTTTGCGGATGCGTGTCAGCATCAACAAAGAACACATGAGCCTGCGATTTTGCCGCCCGCTTGCACATGGCCATGGCTTCCGCCGCTGCTGTGGCTTCGTCCAACAGTGAGGCATTGGCAATATCCATGCCCGTCAGATCCATAACCATCTGCTGATAGTTCAGAAGCGCCTCAAGGCGACCCTGAGAAACTTCGGCTTGATAAGGCGTGTAAGCCGTGTACCAGCCCGGATTTTCCAACACATTGCGCAGGATCACCGGCGGTGTATGCGTGCCGGAATAGCCCATGCCGATCAGCGAAGTGGCAATCTTGTTCTTGCCAATCATCGCCTTCAGCTTGGCCAGCGCCTCATGCTCGGAAAGCGCTGGCTCCATTTGCAATGGGCGCTTGGAGCGCAATTTCTCAGGCACAGCCTTGGCAATAAATTGATCAAGCGAAGAAGCGCCCAGCGCCTTGAGCATGGCAGCGGTTTCGCCAGCATCGGGGCCGATGTGGCGCGAGCTAAAAGGTGCGGCCATGATGTTTATCCCACCAACTTGTCGTAAGCAGCCTTGTCCATCAGCTCACCCAACTCGGCCTCGTTGGAGAGTTTCACTTTCATGAACCAGCCATCGCTTTCCGGCGCGCGGTTCACAAGAGAGGGATCACCCGCCAAATCGCCATTCACCTCGACGACTTCGCCCGACACCGGCACATAGACATCCGATGCGGCCTTGACGCTTTCAACCGTGGCCACGCTCTCATGCGCTTTCACAACGCGGCCAACCTTGGGCAAATCCACAAATACAACATCGCCCAATTGGCCCTGCGCGTGATCGGTGATGCCAATGGTGGCCACGCCGCCAGCAACAGTCACCCATTCATGGTCTTTGGAAAATTTCATGGTCGTCCTCACTTTTTGAAGCGGTTGGGAATGAAGGGAAGATTGCACACGCTGGCAGGCAGCGCCTGCCCGCGCACGATGAGTTGGATGGGCGTGCCGGCCGCCGCATAGGCGGTTTCCACATAGCCCATGGCCACGGGGCCGTTGACGGACGGGCCAAAGCCGCCCGAAGTGATCACGCCAATTTTTCGGCCACTTTCATCTTGAATTTCGGTGCCGTCACGCGCTGGGGCCCGGCCTTCCGGCTTGATGCCCACGCGCTTCCTTGAAACCCCGCCCAGCAATTCACGCTGCACGCGGTGCGCGCCGATAAAGCCGCCATCAGCACGCCTGCGCTTGGCGATGGACCATTGCAGCTGCGCTTCAATCGGCGAGGTGGTGCGATCTATGTCATGGCCATAAAGACACAAACCCGCCTCAAGTCGTAGCGAGTCACGCGCACCCAGGCCGATGGGCTTCACCAATGGATCTTCCAGCAGCTTGTTCCAAAGCTTGGCGGCCTCAGCACCATCAACCGAAATCTCGAACCCATCCTCGCCCGTGTAACCGGAGCGTGACACATGCGCGGTGATGCCCGCCAAATCAAATCGGCCGGAATTCATGAATGCCAGTGCCTTCACACCCACATTCAGTTTGGCCAAGGCCTCTTCCGCTTTTGGCCCCTGCAGGGCCATCAGTGCCAGATTGTCATAGCGCTTGAAGGTGAGGCCGGGCGGCAGGTTCTCCTCGAT
Organism: Aestuariivirga sp.; assembly: GCA_031424315.1. Taxonomy (GTDB): domain Bacteria; phylum Pseudomonadota; class Alphaproteobacteria; order Rhizobiales; family Aestuariivirgaceae; genus Aestuariivirga. The sequence goes on along the minus strand of JANPHF010000141.1, from coordinate 20,363 downwards.
ATGGGCAAAATCAAAGCCCTTGCGCGAGGCATTCACCACCACATAGAGCGAGCCTTCCAGCCCGCTCCAATTGGAATGCGTGATCATCAAATCATCGCTAATGCCGCCCTGAATATTGAGAAGCTGTGAATAGCGCTGCTGCCCAGGCTTCAAACTGAGAATATCGGCCGGAACGATCATCTCCATCGCCCGCGCCGCGGTTTCAAAATCAGGGCCGACAATCGAACACTGCCCCATGTGGGACACTTCAAATAGGCCCGCGCTTTCACGCGTCCACTTGTGTTCGGTGAGAATGCCGGTGGGATATTGCACGGGCATGTCATAGCCCGCAAAAGGCACCATCTTGGCGCCCAGGGCCACATGCGTTTCATACAATGGGGTGCGCTTCAGCGCTTCATCACTCAATCAAACCTCCTGACAGCAAAGCCCACGCGGAAAATCCACGTGACCCCCTCTGTCAGGAACCTGAGAGTTTTCATGCCCACCGTCACTCCGACACGGCGACACTTTATCTCCTTCGGTGAGCCCGCCTTTAGCGTGCTGCTCTCCAGAGTCTGTTCCACTCGCGGTCCTTGGGCCTGAGAGTTTCCGGGGCGGTTGCTCCTTCGGCGCTGGGTTTTGAGGCCCAATCTCTCCCGCATCAGTGGTGACGCATAATGGCAAGAATGATAGAAGCTCTGGAAATCAAGTCAAGCTGTGGATGGCATGGCATTCCTCAACAAACTGGCAGGCCTTTTCCAGGGGTTTTCACCGCGTCGTGAAATCCGGCGCGTTTACGCCACCGCCGGCGATCGTCGCGTCACCTTTTTCCTGCGGCGCGATAGCCTATTTGAGTTTTTGGTTGAGAAATACGACACGACAGCCATGCCGGAAAAAGACCTGTCAGTCCGCAATTGGCGCGAGACTTACCAGTCGGAACCCTTTGACAGTTTGATTGAAGCGAAGGAAAGTGCCGCGGCTTCATTCACTTGGATGCAAGCAAAATAGGAGTGGACGATGTTTTACGGCGAGCCAGAGGGCACAGGCTATGAAATCCTCGACAAGCGTTTCGGCGCCTGCATCATCGGCCATGCCCGCGTGGAGCGGCTGTGGACGGGTGCGCGCTGGTTGGAAGGCCCGGCCTGGTTTCCCGCCGGGCGCTATCTGGTTTGTTCCGACATTCCCAACAACCGCATGCTGCGCTTTGACGAGGCGGGCGGCACAGTTTCGGTTTTCCGCCAGCCCTCAAATAATTCCAACGGCAATACGCGAGACCCCGATGGCCGCTTGGTGAGTTGCGAGCATCTCGCGCGGCGGGTGACCCGCACGGAACATGATGGCTCCATCACCGTGTTGGCCGACAAGCACAACGGCAAACGCTTCAACTCGCCCAATGACGTGGTGGTGAAGAACGATGGCTCCATCTGGTTCACCGACCCCAGCTACGGAATCCTGTTCGATTATGAAGGCGGCAAAGCAGCCAGCGAAATCGGCGCCTGCCTTGTTTACCGCATTGATGGCACGACAGGCGAAGTCACCATCGTGGCCAATGATTTCGAAAAGCCAAATGGCCTGGCCTTCTCCCCTGATGAAAGCCTGCTCTTCATCGCCGACACCGGCATCAGCCATAAGGAAAACGGCCCCAAGCACATCCGCCGCTTCAAGGTGAATGGCGCGAAGATCAGCGGCGGGGAAGTGTTTGCCGATTGTACCGCGGGCCTATTTGATGGCTTCCGCCTGGATGAAGATGGCCGCATCTGGACAAGTGCCGCAGATGGCGTGCACTGCTATCTTCCAGATGGAACATTGATCGGCAAGGTGAAAATCCCGGAGTTGGTCTCGAACGTCTGTTGGGGCGGGCCAAAACTGAACCGCCTGTTCATTTGTGGAACGACCAGTCTCTATTCAGTCTATCTCGCCATCAACGGCAAGCGCTGAGTCTTGAACAAATCTACTGCAACGGCGATTGGCTTTTTTGCCATTCTCACTTGGTCGTTCCTGGCCCTCCTCACTACGGCTTCGGGCAACATCCCACCGTTTGAACTGGCGGCCATCACGTTTCTGCTTGGCGGATTCAGCGGTGCGGTCACCTGGCCGCTTCGCAAAGGTGCCATCAACAATCTCAAGCAGAGTTGGAAAGTCTGGGCGATGGGAACGACGGGCTTATGTCTTTACCACTGCACTTATTTCTTCGCGCTCAAATCCGCCCCACCCGTTGAAGCCAGCTTGATTGCCTATCTCTGGCCTCTACTGATCGTGGTCTTCGCCTCATTTCTGCCGGGCGAGCGTTTCGAACTGCACCACAAGATCGGCATCGCACTCGGTCTGATTGGTGCGGTTCTCATCATCACCAAAGGCTTTACTGTTGGCTTCGCCTCCGGCCTGAAACTCGGCCATTTCCTCGCCATGGCCTGCGCCTTCATTTGGTCGGCCTATTCCGTGGCTTCGCGCCGCATGGGCCAAGTGCCAACAGATGTTGTCGCGGGCTTTTGCTTCATAACTTCAGGTGTGACCGCACTGTTGCATTTCACGTTGGAGCCTACCATCATCCCTCAAACCACGATGCAATGGCTGGCCGTCGCGGCCCTCGGCCTCTTCCCTCTCGGCACCGGTTTCTACGCCTGGGATTTCGGCATGAAGCGTGGCGACATCATGGTGCTGGGAGCCTTGTCTTACGCAGCCCCGCTGCTCTCAACTCTCATCATGCTGGCTTCAGGCTTTGCCGCTTGGCACTGGTCCGTCGCCGCAGCCTGTGTGTTGATCACAGTGGGTGCGCTGATTTCCGCCAAGGACATGTGGCAGAAAAAGCCTAAATCCAGCGCCTGACACGCGCCTTGTAAGCTGCGTAATCCGTGCCGAATTTATCCAGCATCACGCGCTCTTCCGGGGCAATCTGGAAGCGCTGGATATAGGCCGCAAACAGCAGTGGCCCAACAAGCTGCCAAGCCTGGGCGAAAATCGCGGCGATACCGATCAGGAAAATCACCATGCCCAGATACATGGGGTTGCGCGTGAAACGATAAAGTCCAGAAGTCACCAACACTTTGGCGCGCTCAATTTGCGTGGGGCTTGGCGTGGCGCGCCGCCCAACCAGTGTGCGAAGCCCGGTAAAGGCCAGCGCAAAGCCAGCGAGACACAACCCAATGCCACAATAGAGCAAAGCTCTCGGCGCAACACTTGCGCTCCATAGCCAATGCGCCAGCCACATCAGCAGCACCACAGCCAGCATTACGAAAGGCGGCGGAACCCGGTGTTCGAGCCAGCCCAAGCTCACGCCTCAAACATAGGCGCCATGGCAGTGCTTGAACTTCTTGCCTGAGCCACAGGGGCAATCATCATTGCGCGCAACCTTGCCCCAGGTTTCCGGGTTCTTCGGATCCAACTTTGTTGTGCGCTTTGGCTTGGCTCCAGACTCCAAATTCATGGTGCCCGCAGCCACATTCAGTGAACCGACTTCATCCTGCCCCGTGGTGGCATCGATGTGATGCAGCTCCATCGGCGGCAGTGGCGTTTCGCCCGGCAAATCCGGCTGTTGCTGGAACTGCAACTGAACGCGCATCAACTGGCCAGTGACAGCTTCCTTGAGCTGGCTCACCATGGCCTGGAACATGTTGAAGCCTTCGGTCTTGTATTCATTCAGCGGATCGCGCTGGCCATAGCCACGCAAGTGGATCACCTGGCGCAGATAGTCATTGGCAATGATGTGCTCGCGCCACAATCTATCGAGCGTTTGCAACAGAACTGATTTCTCAATCTGCTGGCCGATGTCCTGGCCCGGAACAGCTGTGGCCCATTCCTCGCGCTTGGCCTTGTAGGCGCTATCCACAGCTGTAACCACCCGCTCGCGGATCTGTTCCTCGGCAATGCCTTCTTCTTTGGCCCAATCTTCAACCGGAAAATCAATGGCAACAGCATCGCGCAACCGTTCGCGCAAGCCCGCAGCATCCCAGCTTTCGGCATAGGCATTCTCGGGAATATGCTTGGTGACAAGCTCATCCACCACATCATGGCGCATGTCATCCACCGTCTCGGCAACTTCCTCGCCCTTCATGATGCCGATACGCTGGTCAAAGATCACCTTGCGCTGGTCATTCATCACATTGTCAAACTTGAGCAGGTTCTTGCGGATGTCGAAGTTGCGCGCTTCCACTTTCTTCTGCGCTGTCTCCAGCGCCTTGTTGATCCAGGTGGAAACAATGGCCTCCCCGTCTTTCAGACCCAGCTTTTGCAGCATGCCGTCCAAGCGGTCGGTGCCGAAAATCCGCATCAGGTCATCTTGCAGTGAGAGATAGAAGCGCGAACGCCCTGGGTCACCCTGGCGGCCCGAGCGACCACGCAGCTGGTTGTCAATGCGGCGGCTTTCATGGCGCTCCGTGCCGATCACAAACAAGCCGCCAGCGCCGATAACGATGCGCTTGTTACTTTCAATCTCATCCTTGATTTTCTGAATGGCGTGATTGCGCTCGCTGCCTTCAGGCAGGTGAGCCAGTTCCTGCTCAACACGCATGTCCAGATTGCCGCCTAGCTTGATGTCTGTGCCGCGGCCCGCCATGTTGGTGGCAATGGTCACAGCCCCCGGCGCGCCAGCCTGACTGATGATCAATGCTTCCTGCTCATGGAAACGCGCGTTCAACACATTGTGCTTGATGCCAGCGGCCGTCAGCGCAGTGGACAGCAACTCAGATTTCTCAATCGAAACGGTGCCCACCAACACGGGCTGGCCGCGCGATTGGGCGTCGCGGATGGTTTCAATGATCGCGTTGAATTTCTCGCGCTCAGTGCGGTAAACCTCATCATTCTCGTCTTTGCGCGCCACGGGAACATTGGTGGGCACGTCAAGCACATCAAGGCCGTAGATGTCGATGAACTCGTCCACTTCCGTCAGCGCCGTGCCCGTCATGCCGGCCAGCTTCCCATACATGCGGAAATAGTTTTGGAAAGTGATCGACGCCATCGTCACGTTTTCCGCCTGAACGGCCACATGTTCCTTGGCTTCAATCGCTTGGTGCAGGCCTTCGGAATAGCGCCGCCCCGGCATCATGCGGCCGGTGAATTCGTCAATGATGACAACCTCGCCATCCTTCACGATGTAGTCCTTGTCCAACGTGAACAGCTTGTGGGCGCGCAAGGCGTTCTGGATGTGATGAACAACAGTCACATTGGCGGCGTCATACATGGTGCCGCCTTTGAGAACGCCAGCCGCCGTTAGCAATTGCTCCAGATGCTCATTGCCTGCTTCGGTCAACGTCACCTGCCGCTGCTTTTCATCCAGCTCAAAATCTTCCGGCACAAGCCTGGGGATGAACGGGTCCAGCGTATTGTAAAGTTCCGACTTGTCTTCAGAGGGCCCGGAGATGATCAGCGGCGTGCGCGCTTCATCAACCAGGATCGAGTCCACTTCGTCGACAATCGCAAAATTGTGTCCGCGCTGCACCATCTCTTCGAGATGATACTTCATGTTGTCGCGCAGATAATCGAAGCCCAACTCATTGTTGGTGCCATATGTAATGTCGCAGGCATAGGCAGCGCGGCGTTGGTTGTCATCAAGGCCATGGACGATAATGCCCGTGGTCATGCCCAGTGCGGAATAGACTTTGCCCATCCAGCCAGCATCGCGTTTGGCCAGATAATCGTTCACAGTCACAACATGCACGCCCTTGCCCTCGAGGGCATTGAGATAAACCGGCAGGGTGGCCACAAGCGTTTTGCCTTCACCGGTTTTCATTTCCGAGATCGCGCCGGAATTCAAAACCATGCCGCCAAGGAGCTGCACGTCAAATGGGCGCAAGCCCAGCGCCCGCTTGGCCGCTTCGCGAACGGCAGCAAAGGCCGGAATCAAGAGATCATCCAGCGTCTTGCCTCCAGCCAAATCGGCCTTGAACTGCGCCGTTAGGCCCTTCAGCTCCTCGTCGCTCAATTTGGCATAGTCTGCTTCCAGCGCATTGATGGCAGGGATCTTCTTCTGGAAAACCGCCAATTTGCGGCTGTTGGTCGTGCCAAAAATGGCGGCAGCCGAGTTGCGAAGAATGCCAAGCATGTGATTCGTCGTCCTTAAGGGGAAATCCCCGGAATGTGTAAGCGTTTGGGCACGCCTATAGCCGAGACTGGCACTTTGGGGAAAGTCTCAATTGTTGAAGGTGCAGATAGGCTCCCCGCCCAACTCTTTCAACCTGTTGCTCTGGCGCAACAGAAGGCTGAAAAGGCATATTCTTGCCTTGTTTCGTGGGCATTGGCTCAATATAGGAACGCCTTGCCGGGCCAAACTAGATGGATTCCATGACGCATTTTCACTTTTCCTTGAAAACCACCCTCCTTGCTGGCGTCTTTGGCCTTATGGCCCTCGCCCAGGCTCACGCCCAAACCCAAACTGCGGATACACTGGCGGGCGAAGACAAGACTGTGGCCACCGTCAACGGCTATGAAATCAAGACGTCCGAAGTCCGCATGGCCTTTGATGACGTCATCGGCCAATTGCCCAACTTGCCCGCCAAACTGCGCTTTCCTTTCGTGGTTGAATTCCTGATCGAGCGTCACTTGCTGGCCCAGGTGGCTGCCAAGGATGGCGTGGCTGAAACTGATGATTACAAGCGCCGCCTCGCCGCCTATCAGGCCAAGGCCCTGCGCGATTCCTATCTCGCTGAAAAAATTGCCCCTTCCGTCACGGAAGCTGAAATCAAGGCCGCCTATGAAAAGGAATCGGCCAAGGTGACGCAGACCGAGCGCATCCGCGCCCGTCACATCCTCGTGGCCACCGAAAAGGAAGCCAACGACATCGAAGCCAAACTGAAGGGCGGCGCCAAGTTTGAAGACTTGGCCAAGCAATACAGTCTCGATGGCTCCAAGGATTACGGTGGTGATCTGGGTTATTTCACCGCCCCGGAAATGGTGCCTGAATTCTCCAAGGCCGCCTTCGCGCTGAAGCAGGGCGAAGTATCCGCCCCGGTGAAAACCGATTACGGCTGGCACGTTATCCGCCTGGATGACCGCAAGATGGGCTCGGCCCAGCCTTACGATCAAGTCAAGGGCGCCATCAAGAATGTGCTGGTGCGCGACAAGGTTCAGGCACTGCTTGCCTCGCTGCAAGGCACGGCCAAGGTTGAAATCCTCGATGCAGATTTGAAGAAGGCCCAAGCCGAAGCCCAGGCCCAGCAAAAGGCATTGCAGGACAAGCAGCAGCAGAATGGCGCTGCCGCCGCCGTACAGGGCCAGGGCGATGGCACCACCGACCAGAGCGGCAAGGGCGATCTGACGCTGCCCGACGCGAACGGCAACCAGCAGCAGAACTGATCAGATCCAAACATAGGAGCGGCCGATGGCGCATGTTGTTTCACCTTTGGCGCCAACGGCCTATCCCGATATGCCGGAAATTCCTGGCGTGGCACTGGCCGCGGCCGCAACTGGCATCCGCTATAAGGGCCGCGTCGATGTGCTGCTCGCCACCCTGGCCGAAGGCACAACCGTCGCAGGCACGCTAACCCGCTCTAAGTCCCCCTCTGCCCCTGTTGATTGGTGCGCCAAGAGTTTGAGACAGGGCAAGGCCCGCGCCGTGGTCGTCAATGCCGGAAATGCCAACGCCTTTACCGGCAAAAAAGGTGTGGAAACGGTCAAGGCAGTTGCCGCCGCCGCCGCCAAGGCCTTGGGCTGCAAGGCTGCAGAAGTGTTCCAGGCTTCCACTGGCGTGATCGGCGAGCCCTTGAACCCAGCACCCATCGTCAACGCCCTGCCTGAGCTCGCGTCAACCACACAGGCGAATGCCTGGGACATGGCCGCCAAGGCGATCATGACCACCGACACCTTTCCCAAGATGGCCACGGCACAAGTGAAGATCGGCGGCAAGTGGGTCACCATCAATGGCATCGCCAAAGGCTCGGGCATGATCGCCCCCGACATGGCCACCATGCTGGTCTTCATCTTCACCGACGCCAAGATCGCTGCCAAGCCACTGCAGAAGGCGCTCACAGCCGCAGTGAACCCAAGCTTCAACTGCATTACAGTGGATGGTGATACGTCAACGTCAGACACCGTGCTGCTTTTTGCCACCGGCAAGAGCGCAACAGTAAAGTCGCCAGCGGATGCCAAGGCCTTCACCAAGGCCCTGCACAGCGTCTGCCATGACCTTGCCATTCAAGTGGCTAAGGATGGCGAAGGCGCTGAAAAGCTCATCGAGATCAAGATCACCGGCGCCGAGAATGACAAGGCCGCCCATAAGATCGGCATGACGATAGCCAATTCTCCCCTCGTCAAAACCGCGATTGCGGGTGAAGACGCCAACTGGGGCCGCATCGTCATGGCCGTCGGCAAATCTGGCGAAAAAGCCATCCGTGACAAATTGAAGATCAAGATCGGCGGCATTCTCGTGGCCGCCAAGGGCATGCGTGACGCCAGCTATAAGGAAGCTGACATCATGCCCCACATGAAGGGCCGCGACATCAGGATCGAGGCCGATATTGGTGTCGGTAAAGGCAAGGCCACGGTGTGGACCTGCGACCTCACCCACCGCTACATCGACATCAACGGCTCCTACCGCAGCTAGTCCATGAAGCGCGTCTTCGTCTCAGCCGTGGCCCTGATCGACGCCGATGGCCGCGTGCTTTTGGCGAAACGCCCAGAGGGCAAGACCCTTGCTGGCCTCTGGGAATTCCCCGGCGGCAAGGTCGAGGATGGCGAAACGCCGGAGGCCGCCCTCATCCGCGAGTTGAAGGAAGAACTGGGCATCGACGTTACCCAATCCTGCCTCGCCCCGCTCACCTTCGCCTCACACGCTTATGAAACGTTTCATCTCTTCATGCCGCTCTATATTTGCCGCCGATGGAAGGGCATCCCGCAAGGTCTCGAAGGTCAGGAACTGAAATGGGTACACGCACGAGATCTCCGCAGCATGCCCATGCCTCCGGCAGACTTGCCGCTGATCCCCCACCTCGAAGACCTGCTCTGATTCCGGCAACGTTTTGCTAAGACAACATTAACCAAAAACTCAACCCAGGCGGGTTCAAAGCAATTTGACGCGAACCCAACCGCGACGGTTAATCCCCAATCAACCAGCCATGTCTATTGTGTTTGTGCCTATGAAAATCTCTGGGAGAGAGACATGCTGGCTGCAGTGAACAGATATTGGCGTTGCGAAAGTGGTGTAAACGCCATCGAATATTGCGTCATTGGCTGCACCCTCAGCCTCGCCATTCTGCCTGCAGTCTATGGCCTGTCGGATAATTTGAACACCAAGTTCACCGACATCCTGGGCTATTTCGAGGCCTTCAAGTGGAACTGAACCTCGGGTTCTAGAGGCTACGACCAATTCCCAAGAACTTTTCGCGCCGCTGTGTGCGGAGCACATCTCCCGACAAGCCATGATAGCTCGCCAAAACCCGCGCCAACACCTCGCGCGTTGAACGGATGGCATCCAGCGGCAAGCGCTGTGCGCCACCCAGCGGCTCAGCGATGATTTCATCGATAATGCCGAATTTCTTCAAGTCCTGCGCCGTGATTTTGAGCGCCGTGGCTGCGTCCTTGTTGCGCGCTGGATCACGCCACAAAATCGAAGCAGCGCCCTCGGGTGAGATCACGCTGTAGATCGCATGCTCCAACATCACCACTGTGTTGGCCGTAGCAATGGCGATGGCCCCGCCAGAGCCGCCCTCGCCAATGATCACCGCAATCAGCGGCACACCCAGCGAAAGACAGCAATCGGTAGAGCGCGCAATGGCCTCTGCCTGCCCGCGCTCTTCAGCCTCAATCCCAGGAAAGGCACCAGAGGTATCCACAAACGAAATCACCGGCAGGCCAAACTTGTCGGCCATTTCCATCAGGCGCACGGCCTTGCGGTAACCTTCCGGTTTCGCCATGCCGAAATTGTGCTTGAGGCGGCTTTCAGTGTCAGAGCCCTTCTCCTGCCCGATCACCACAACAGGAAGGCCGTTAAAGCGGCCAAGCCCGCCCACCACAGCCTCATCTTCGGCAAATTTCCGGTCCCCCGCCAGCGGCACGAAATCGGTGATCAGGGCCTCAATGTAGTCCAACGCATGCGGCCGCTGGGCGTGGCGCGCAACTTGCGCTTTCTGCCAAGGCGTGAGGTTCTGGTACAGGTCCGAAAGGATCTTGTTGGCCTTCTTCTCCAAGGCTTTCACTTCATCGGCAATTGAAACCTTTGCGTCAGACTGCGCCAAGGCGCGCAGCTCAGCAATCTTGCCTTCCAACTCGGCAACCGGGGCTTCAAAATCCAGAAATTCAATCATGGGGCCTCAAGGCTAATTTGTTGCCATGTTACTGGCTGCTGGCAGGCGCAAAGTCAACTGGCCCTGCCCTTGCGCTTTGATGACAGGGGATGAAACAAATCCACCGCTTCTTTCAGCCGCTCAACCTGAACATGGGTGTAAATCTGGGTTGTGGAAATATCCGCGTGCCCCAGCATTTGTTGCACGCTGCGCAAATCCGCCCCTGCCGCCAACAGGCCGGAAGCGAAAACATGCCGCAACACGTGTGGCGATACCTTGGCCGCATCAACTCCCGCCTCGCGCGCCAGTGCCTTCAATTCAACAGCGAAGTGTTGCCTGGTCAGCGTGCCCTTGGCGCCATGGGAGGGGAAAAGCCACTTGGGTTCGTCCTCGCTCTGCGCCTTCAATACCTTTACATACTGCGCCATCACCCGCCGCGCGGAATCAGAAAGCGGCACCATCCGCTCGCGCCCGCCTTTGCCCTTGATCAGCAGAAATTCCTCGCCGCTGGTTGCTGCTCGCAGCGGCAGCGCAATCAATTCCGAAACACGCAGTCCCGTGGCTTCCAGAACGCAGAGCAGGCAATAGAGCCGCCAGGTTTTGAAAACTGCTGCCCCTTCCGCCTTCTCCACACGCTCCAATGCCGCTGCCTTCAGCGCCGCCACATCTTGCGGCGACAGTATTTTCGGCAATGGCCGTCCGGCACGCGGGCCCTCAACGATGGCGGCAGGATTTTCCTTGGCAATCCCCTCGCCATGCAGGAACCCATGGAATTGCTTGATCGCCGATAGCCGCCGCGCCGCGGTTGTGCGTGCCAAACCAAGTCGCTCGGCTTCCGCCTGAAAGTCTCGCACATCCAATGTGGTCGCCCCCAAAGCCGCCTGCCCCCGCGCCTTGAGAAATTCCAGCCAGATTTCCAAATCGCGCCGATAGGCCGCAATGGAATTCTTCGCAGCCCCCCGCTCAGCACTCATCATTTCGAGAAAGCGCTCGCGCAGCCGCGCATCACCGCTAGTGCTGGCGGAGCTTTTCATTGGGCAAAAGCTTGGTGATTTCAGTCTGTTCAGGCGGGAACGAGGCCAATGCCAGTGCGCCGCCATAAACAGCGCCCGCAATCACAGCCACCACAAGAAGAAATTTGATCGTATCCGGCATTGTGCACCACATATAGATAGCCGCAACAGATTTGCCAAATCCCCTCCACTTTGCGCATTTACCCCGCTTGCTATAAAGGCAGGCCATATGGCCAAGAGATCGATCAGCAAAGATGTTGAAACCACCCGGGATTCGCTGGGAAACCGCGCCATTGTGCTGGTCGGGTTGATGGGCGCCGGCAAGACCAGCGTGGGCCGTAGACTGGCCGAAAAGCTGGGCCTTAACTTTGTCGATGCCGACCATGAAATAACAATGGCCGCTGGCAAATCGATTCCCGAAATCTTTGCCGACCATGGTGAGGAGTATTTCCGCGAAGGTGAGCGCCGTGTGATCGCCCGCCTGCTCGAAAATGGCCCGCAAATTCTGGCCACTGGTGGCGGCGCCTATATGAACAGCGAAACCCGCGAGCGCATCCGCGATCATGGCATTTCCGTCTGGTTGAAGGCCGATCTGGATTTGCTTCTGAAGCGCGTGGCAAAGCGCAACGACAGGCCGCTTCTGCAGCAGGACGATCCGGCCAAGGTTCTCCAGCGCCTCATGGATGCGCGCTATCCTGTCTATGCGCTGGCGGACGTAACGGTGGAAAGCCGCGATGTGCAACATGGCCAGATGGTGAATGATGTGGTGAAGGCCATCGCAAATTGGCCGGGCCTGAAGGTTGACAACAATGACAATTGAAACCGTACGCGTTGATCTCGCTGGCCGCGCCTATGACATCAAAATCGGTCAAGGCCTCATTGCCAGAGCGGGCGACCTGATCGCGCCTATGCTCAAGCGTAAATTTGCGGCCATCGTGACGGACGACAATGTCGGCAAACTTCATTTAAAGTCTTTGCAGGATGCACTTTCTGCCAAAAATATTGAATCGCGCCCTATCATTCTCCCGGCCGGTGAGAAAACCAAAGGCTACAAGCACCTCGCCGAACTTTGCGATGGCCTCCTCGCTGCCGGTGTCGAGCGCAAAGACATCGTCATCGCCCTGGGCGGCGGCGTGATCGGTGATCTCACGGGCTTTGCCTCGGCGATCCTGCGCCGTGGTGTGAACTTCGTGCAAATCCCCACGTCTCTGCTCGCACAGGTCGACAGTTCAGTTGGTGGCAAAACCGGCATCAACTCCCCGCTCGGCAAAAATCTCATCGGCGCCTTTCATCAACCCATCGCAGTGTTGGCCGATCTCGATGTGCTGAAAACATTGCCGCCTCGCCAGCGCAGCGCTGGCTATGCGGAAATCGTGAAATATGGCCTGTTGGGCGATGCCAAATTCTACGCATGGCTCGATCAAAGCATCGAAGCCATCATGGCAGGCGATGTGGCCGCCACCGCCCGCGCCGTGAAAACGTCATGCGAAATGAAGGCCCGCATCGTGGCCGAAGACGAGACTGAAACCGGGGTTCGCGCCCTGCTCAATCTCGGCCACACTTTCGGCCACGCGCTGGAAGCCGCCACCGGTTATTCCGACACGCTGTTGCATGGCGAAGCTGTGGCCATCGGCATGGTCCAGGCCTTTGGCTTTTCCGAAATGCTCGGCCATTGCGAGCAGGGCCTCGCCCGCAAGGTGGCCGCCCACTTGCGCCGCGCAGGCCTGCCCACCCATATCAGCGACATCAAATCGTCATTGCCACAGCCGGAAGGCCTGCTCAAATTGATGTATCAAGACAAGAAAGCCGAAGGCGGTAAACTCACTTTCATTCTAACCAAAGCCGTTGGCGAAGCCTTTATCGTCAAGGGCGTTGATGAACAAAAAGTCTTGGCCTTCCTCCAGCAGGATTCCGCCAAACAGGGCATCGCAAAACCATGACACAAGACATCTGGATGGCTGTGGCCTCGGTTACCATTTGCCTGATCATTGCAGCCTTCTTTTCAGCCGCTGAAACCGGCCTCACCACCGCTTCGCGCGCCCGCCTCACCGAGATGGAGCGCCGCGGCTCGCGCGCTGCTGGCCGTGTGCTGCGGCTTACTGAACAACCCGAGCGTTTGATCGGCTCAATCCTGCTCGGCACGTCCCTCGCCATGGTGTCAGCAACCTCTGTGGCCACGCTGGAGCTTACCAAGGTCTTCGGCGAAGCAGGTGCTGTCATCGCTTCCGGCACAATGGCCGTATTGCTGCTGATCTTTGCCGAAGTCATGCCCAAGACTTACGCCATCGCCTATCCGGATCGCGTGGCCATCAGTGTCTCGCCCTTGATGCGTGTCATTGTTGCCGTGTTGGGCCCGCTGGTGCTTGCTGTTGAATTTGTCGTCAAGAAAACGTTGAAGCTCTTCGGCGCGGATGTGGACAACGTGCAAAGCATTCTCTCCGCCCATGATGAGTTGCGCGGCGCCATTGACCTGCATCACAAGGAAGGCGACATCGTCAAGAAAGACCGCGACATGCTGGGTGGTCTCTTGGACTTGAAGGATCTCGAAGTCCACGAAGTCATGATCCACCGCACCAAGATGATCATGATCAACGCGGCAGATCCGATGCCGCAGATCGTTCAGCAAGTGCTGAAAAGCGGTAAGACACGCATCCCGGTGTGGAAGGATGAGCAGGATAACATCATCGGCATCATCCACGCCAAGAACCTGTTCCAGGCGCTGCAACAACATGAAGGTGATGCCAGCAAGATCAAGCTGGATTCGATCGTCACTCCGCCATGGTTCGTGCCCGATACGCGGCCTGTTGAAGATCAGCTCAACGCCTTCCTCCGCCGCAAGGCGCATTTCGCCATTGTTGTAGATGAATATGGCGAGGTGCAGGGCCTGGTCACGCTGGAAGACATCATCGAGGAGATCGTCGGCGACATCAAAGACGAGTTCGATGCGGTGTCGAACGGCGTTCGCAAGCAGAAGGATGGTTCCTACATGATCGACGGCGGCGTGCCGCTGCGCGATTTGAACCGCGCGCTGGATTGGCGATTGCCCGATGAGGAAGCCACCACCTTGGCAGGTCTCGTCATCCACGAGGCCCGCATGATCCCTGACGCTGGCCAGGTGTTCAATTTCTATGGTTTCCGCTTTGAAGTGTTGAAAAAGCGCAAGCAGCAGATCACCGTGATCAAGGTCTCAAAATCAGAGGCGCTAACCGTTCAAAAGCCACAAGACGCGGCACAGGAAAAGAGTGGTCAGGGATAACCAAGGCACCTCACACCATAACTCCGTCACCCCGGCGAAGGCCGGGGCCCAGCTTTGGCTGGGCTCGGAGTTTGCAAATTACGCGGGATCCCAGCCTTCGCCGGGATGACGAATTTCTTGGTTCTCGTGGAAGGTGCTTCGAGCCCTCAAACAACCTCAATCGCCAGCGCATGAACGCGCGACTTCAACTCCTGCGCCAGAACCTCATTTACCATGCGGTGCTGCGCCACGCGCGCCTTGCCTGCAAACAGCGGTGAAGCAATGCGAAGCCGAAAATGGCTCTCGCCTGAAGGGTGTGCGCCAGCATGGCCATGATGCTGGTTTGATTCATCAATCAGCTCAAGATGCGTGGGTTGAAAAGCGGCCCGCAGTTTCTCATCTATGATATGCCCGATTGGTCCCAACTGTTGCTGCATTTTGGCCTTGGTTGTGGTTGAACAATTTACCCGAAAAATCTATACTCCGGCCCCTCATGAACCTCCATTCAAAAATCTTCGACAAGATCCGCGTCAAGCAGGAGCCTTCCGCCAAGGAAAAGGCCGAAGCCGCTGTAAAGCCATGCGAATGGCCAGGCTGTGACAAGCCTGCCCGCCACCGCGCGCCCAAGGGCCGGGGTGCTGATGGCCAGTATTGGAATTACTGCACCGCCCACACCCAGGAATACAACAAGAGCTACAACTATTTCGAGGGCATGAATGACGGCGCGCAAGCTGATTTCCGCAAGGATGCGCAAACCGGCCACCGCCCCACGTGGAAGCTCGGCCAATCAGGTGCTGCCTTTGTCGGCGCCCAGCGCAGGCAGGCAAAATATATCGAAGACCCGCTCAACATCCTGCTCAAGGAAAAGCTCAAGACCCATGCCAAGCATGGCCGCCAATTGCGCCGCAATGAAATTGAGGCGCTGGGTGCCTTGGGCTTAGCTGAGGATGCCAAGCCGGAAGACGTGAAAGCCAAATACAAGACATTGGTGAAACGTCTTCACCCTGATGCCAATCAGGGCAGCCGCGCCAATGAAGAAGCGCTCAAGGCCGTCATCAAGGCCTATGATACGCTGCGCGCAACGGGCTTCTGCTAGGCGTTTTGCCCTGACCTTGAAAGCCCAAATCGCCAACTTGCCCTGCCCCGCCTAACCCACTAGAACGCCGCTATATTTTTTCCGGAATCTTGCACCATGTCCCAATCTTCCAGCCTCACCGGACTGCCCGATCAGAAGGCTTCTGTGTCGCAGCTTTTCGGTTTTGACTCCAACATGGAGGTCATGGCCTTTTCCGAACGCAGCGAACATGTGCCGGATGTGGACCCGGATTATCTCTTCAACAAGGAAACCACCTTGGCCATCCTGGCGGGCTTTGCCTACAATCGCCGCGTGATGGTCACGGGCTATCACGGCACGGGCAAGTCAACGCATATCGAACAAGTCGCCGCCCGCCTCAACTGGCCTTGCATCCGCATCAATCTGGACAGCCACATCAGCCGCATTGATTTGATCGGCAAGGATGCCATCGTGCTGAAAGAGGGCAAGCAGATCACCGAGTTCAAGGAAGGCATTCTGCCCTGGGCCTATCAGCACAATGTGGCCCTGGTGTTTGACGAATATGATGCCGGCCGCCCCGATGTGATGTTCGTCATTCAGCGCATTCTGGAATCCTCAGGCAAGCTCACGCTGCTCGATCAGTCGCGTGTCATCCGCCCGCATCAGGCTTTCCGCCTCTTCGCTACCGCCAACACCATTGGCCTGGGCGACACCACGGGCCTCTATCACGGCACGCAGCAGATCAATCAGGCGCAGATGGACCGTTGGTCCATCATCACCGCGCTCAACTATCTGCCGCATGATGAAGAGGTAGGCATCGTTCTTGCCAAGAACCATTCCTTCCAGACCGAAAAGGGCCGCAAAATCATCAGCAACATGGTGCGTGTGGCCGATCTCACGCGTAATGCCTTCATGCAGGGTGATCTCTCCACGGTGATGAGCCCGCGCACGGTCATCACCTGGGCGCAGAATGCCGATATTTTTGCGGGCGACATCGGCTTTTCCTTCCGCCTCACCTTCCTCAACAAGTGTGATGAGTTGGAACGCGCCATCGTGGCCGAATTCTATCAACGCTGCTTCGGCGAGGAACTGCCGGAATCCGCCGCGCGGATTCAGATCGCGTAGAAAGCATGTCCCACAAAGGTGCAAAGCGGTTTTGTGACAAGGACATGCGCCAGACAGAAAATTTGGCGCGTTTCATCGGACGCGGCATGAACTCATGCCGCGGGGAAACGCGCTAAATGGCCGCGAAGGAAGATCGCGCCGAACGCTTCAAGGAGGTTCTTGGAACCGCCATGAAAACCATGGCGCTTGATCCAGAGCTTGCGGTGTCCTTCGGCAATGATCAGCCGCAGCTCACCGGCCACAAAGCCCGCCTGCCGCAAGTTTCTGGTGCGGCCACTGCGAGTGAAATCTCCATTACGCGCGGCCTGGCGGATAGTTTTTCACTCCGCCTCTCCAATCATTCCGATCAAGTGCATGGCCACTATCTGCCGGAGGGCAAGCACGCCCGCGCTGTGTTTGAAGCGGTGGAGCAGGCCCGTATCGAAGCCATCGGCGCCCGCGCCATGCCCGGCGTGGCCAAAAACCTCACCGCCATGCTGGATGACAAATACACCCGCACCATGGTCAATCGCCCATCCTCCAATCGGAAAGACACGCCGATGGAAGAGGCCGTGGGCCTCATTGTGCGCGAGAAGCTCACCGGCCAGGCCCCGCCCCCCGTGGCGCGTGTCTATGTCGATCTCTGGCGCCAGTGGGTAGAGGACAAGGCCGGCCACCGGCTCGACAATCTCGAATCCGCACTGCATGACCAACAGGCCTTCGCGCGTCTGTCACGCGATCTGATCGCCTCCCTCGATATGGCTGATGAACTGGGCGAAGACCCCGACAAGGCCGAGGAAAACGAAGAGCAGGAGTCAGAGGACGAGCCCGGCGAAAGCTCGCAAACACCTCAATCCGAAGAGCAGGAAAGCCAACAATCCGCTGAAGAGCAGGAAAGCGCCGAAGGCGAAACCGAAGCTGCCGATATGGAAGCCCAACAGGCCGAGAGTGATGACCTGCCGGAAGACATGGAAGGCGAAGAGATGGACGATGGCGACGAGCCGTGGCGTCCACAGCTGCCTTTCTCCTCGCTCAGCAATGACAATTTCTACCGCGTCTATGCCAACACCTTCGACGAAGAAGTGGGCGCGGAAGACCTTTGCGACGCGGATGAACTCACCCGCCTGCGCGCCTATCTCGACAAGCAGTTGGCCAGCCTGCAGGGTGTTGTCGCGCGCCTCGCCAACCGCTTGCAACGCCGCCTGATGGCCCAGCAAAACCGCTCGTGGGATTTCGATCTGGAAGAAGGCATCCTCGATGCCGCGCGCCTGACGCGCGTCATCATCGATCCGCTGCACGCGCTCTCTTTCAAACAGGAACAAGATACGAAATTCCGCGATACGGTGGTCACCCTGCTGCTCGATAACTCCGGCTCCATGCGCGGCCGCCCGATCACGGTGGCTGCAACTTGCGCTGATATTCTCGCGCGAACGCTGGAGCGTTGCGGCGTAAAGGTGGAAATCCTCGGCTTCACCACCAAGGCCTGGAAGGGCGGACAGGCGCGCGAGAAGTGGCTGGCTGAAGGCAAGCCCGCCAATCCCGGCCGCCTGAACGATCTGCGCCACATCATCTACAAATCCGCTGATGAACCCTGGCGCCGTGCGCGCAAGAATCTTGGCCTGATGATGCGCGAGGGCCTGCTCAAGGAAAACATCGACGGTGAAGCCCTGATCTGGGCCCATAACCGCATCCTGGGCCGGCAGGAACAGCGCCGCATCATGATGGTAATTTCAGATGGCGCGCCCGTAGATGATTCAACCCTCAGCGTGAACAGCGGCAACTACTTGGAAAAACATCTGCGCCAGGTGATCGCCGATATCGAGGCCCGCTCACCTGTCGAGTTGATCGCCATTGGCATCGGCCATGATGTCACGCGCTACTACAAGCGCGCCGTCACCATCATAGACGCAGAAGAACTGGGCGGCGCGATGACAGAAAAGCTGGCCGAGTTGTTTGAGGAAAACGCAGAGCAACCTCTGCCACGCAAGGGCCAACGCCGCGCAACACGCCACTGAGCGCCCAGGCAAACATGGCAGCCACCAGTGGACTCCGTCACCCCGGCGAAGGCCGGGGTCCCGCTTTGCCTGGGTTCGGAGCTGTTAATTCAAGCGGGATCCCGGCCTTCGCCGGGATGACGTATTGAATCATTTCAATGCCTCGCGAAAACAAGAAAGGGCGGCACCCCACAGCACGCCGCCCTTCGCATTCAATTTCAAATAAAGCTCACTTCACCTCAATGAACATTTCCGCCTTCGGGCGGCGAACCTTTTTCAGGTTCACCAACCAGTCATTGGCGGCATCGCGGTAACCCAATGCCAAAATCGCCACGCTGCGCAGGCCCTTTTCCTTGAGGCCCAGGATTTCGTCAACGGCGGCAGGGTTGAAGCCACCCATGGGCGAAGAATCCACTTTCAATTCAGCAGCTGCGGCAAGGCCAAAGCCAAGCCCGATGAAAGCCTGTTGCGCGGCGAATTGGAAATTGGCTTCCTTGTCTTTCGCAGCAAAGCCCTCAATGGCGCCCTTGCGGCGTTGTGCAAGGCTTTCGCTTGCGCCACGTACTGTGGCCATATGATCAAACACCTTGCCCAGGTTCTGTTCTGTGATGTTATCCCACGCAGCAAAAACCAGCAGATGTGAAGCTTCGGTGATTTGCGGCTGGTTAAATGCCGCTGCCTTCAGTTTTTCGCGAACGGCGGGGTTGGTGACCACAATAACGTCATAGGGCTGATAGCCATTGGAACTGGGCGCAAGACTGATAGCTTCCAGAATGTCATCAACGGCCGGCTGCGGCACTTTCTTGGAAGGGTCATATTTCTTGGTGGCATAGCGCCAGTTGAGATGCGTAAGCAGTGTCATTTTCCATTCCTCATACGAACTTGTTGCAATGCAATAAATGTATCACATCAAGTTACATATAGGTGAATGTTAAGATTTCAAGCCTGCCCTGCAGAATTGTCACGAGCCATCGTCAGCCTAAGCCCGGCGCCACTTGGCGATAAACGCTTCCGCCGTTTGTGCCTTCATGTCCTCTACCGCCTGCCCCAGCTTGTCATGCGGCCAATCCCACCAGGCCAGCGCCAACAGACCCTCACGCACCTTCTTGGGAAAACGCCAACGCAAGCGCCGCGCTGGAACACCGGCAACAATCTCATAAGCCGCCACGTCCTTGGTCACCACAGCGCCGGCCGCCACAACAGCACCATGGCCGATGGCAATGCCGGGCATCACAATCGCCCCATGCCCAATCCAGACATCATGCCCAATCACAACGCGCGCCAGCCGCCGCTCTTCACGAAAATCCTTGTCCACTCTGGCATAGAGAAAATACTCATTGGGCCGATAGGTGATCTTGTGCTGCGAAACCCGCTCAAGCGGATGATTAAGCGCATTGATCCGCGCGTAGGCGGCAATCGCGCAAAACTTGCCGATGCTCGCGTAAATCAACTCCGCCCCACGCTCGATGTAGGAATAGTCGCCAAGCTCACACTCCGCCATCAACACCCGCGCGCCCACATCCGTAAACGCGCCCAACTGGCATTCGCGCACTTCAGCCGATTGATGCACCCGCGGGCTGCCATCACGCGGTGCGCTATTGCCATGATTGCCGGGATTCTTGGTCACTGATTTTTCGCTCACTCTCGCACCAGCTATCAATCGCTCGAACCACCAACCATCGTCATCCCGGCGAAGGCCGGGATCCCGCTTTGGCTGGGTTCCGGACCCGTTATTAAAGCGAGATCCCGGCCTTCGCCGGGATGACGGTATTT
>JANPHF010000140.1:0-16455 GCA_031424315.1 Aestuariivirga sp. | reverse complement strand
GCCGGAAAATATCTCGAATTCTCGATCGAGGAAGCGGATTACTATCCCTGGCAATACGGCCTGTTCCGAGGTGAGCCTTACCGCATCGAAGATGGCCATGCCATCATCGGCGATGAACCTGGCTGGGGCGTTGAGGTGAATTCCGCCTGGCTGGAAAAATCCAGCTATCAGGCCAGTGAAAAAACCTGAGCTGGCGCCCCGTCAGCAACAACTCTTCGCCAGCCGCATCAGGAATGTTTCACAAAGGGCCAGCTGTTCAACCGCAATGAATTCATCTGGCTTGTGCGCCTGTTCGATATTGCCGGGGCCGCAGATCACTGCCGGGATGCCGATGGATTGGAACAGCCCGGCCTCGGTGCAATAAGACACGGCATGCGTGGCATTGGCATTGGCAGCATGCAGCGCGAGGGATTCGGCAGGCGAACCTTCTTCGGGGCGCAGACCCGGAACTTCATTGATTACCGAAGTTGAAATGCCAACATCCTGCGCGACAGCCTTCATCTCGGGCTCCAACCGCAAGCGCAAAGCTTCAAGACGGGCCGGAACCAGAGTGCGATCTGCTGTTGGCAACAGCCGCGTTTCCCATTGGAATTCGCAGTGGCGCGGAATGATATTCTTAGCCGTGCCGCCGTTGATCAAGCCGACGTGAATGGTGGAGTAGGGTGGATCAAATCGCCCGGTGGGATCACCAGCGGCAATCATCTCGTGACGCAGTTGGTTGATCGCGTGGATCACCTCACCCGCCACCATGATGGCATTGACACCCCGATGGGTGAGGGATGAATGGGCCTCGTGGCCTTTCACTTCGGTGTTGAAGGTCACTGCGCTTTTGTGGGCGTTGACCACTTTCATGGATGTGGGTTCACCGACAAAAACCGCACGCGGCTTTTTCAATTGCTCGCGCATATGCGCCACCAGCGGGCGCACGCCTTTGCAGCCCACTTCCTCGTCGCAAGAAAAGGAGAAGTGAACCGGCGTTTTGAGAGGCATGGCTTTGAATTGTTGAAGCCGGGCAAGGCAACAGGCAATGAAGCCTTTCATGTCAGCAGTTCCGCGGCCAAAGAATTTGCCTTCGCGCTCATGAAGGATGAAGGGATTGCTTTGCCACTCCTGCCCGTCAACTGGCACAACGTCTGTATGGCCTGAAAGCACAATGCCGCCCGGCACATCAGGGCCGATGGTGGCATAGAGATTGGTTTTGCCCTCGGCATAATCCACACGCAAATGCGGAACATCGAATGAATCCAGATAGGCCTCAATCCATTCGATCAATGGCAGATTGCTATTGCGGGAGGTGGTGTCAAACGCGATCAGCCTAGCCAAAACCTGTTGTGTTGAAAGGCCCTGCATCAATTCACGCTGTGCCTGTCGAAATGGCTATCAAGCGAGAAGGCTGGGATCACTGCATCAAAGTGCTCTCCCCTGTCCGTCACCATGCCGTAAGTGCCCACCATCACGCCGGAGGGCGTATGCAAAGGGCAACCCGAAGAATATTGGAAGCTGTCATTTGGGCGCAGAACGGGCTGCTCACCCACCACGCCCGGGCCTTGCACTTCCTGCTTCTGGCCGTTGCCGTCGGTGATAATCCAATGGCGGGTGAGCAGCTTCACTGTCTCAGTCCCGTGGTTGGCAATGGTTATGGTATAGGCCCAGACGAATTTTCCCTCATCCGGTTGGGATTGGTTCTCAAGGAAAAGCGGCTTAGCGGTGATTTCGATATTGCGAGTGATGCTGCGATACATGGAAGCAATATAAGCCAGCTTTGCAAAAGAAAAACCCCGGTGTTGCCACCGGGGTTCGAAAATCGCGTTTAGCTTGGGCGCGCCCCGCGAAACAGGCTTTCGCCAATTCCGCGCAGGCGCAGCGACAAAGCGCTTAGGCCATCCACCAACGTTCCGAGCAATAGCCGCCGTCGTCGTCGAGGTCAGTATTGAATGCATTGTGGCCAATAGCTGTCGACATCGCGCCAACATAGTTGTTGAAGGCGAGAACCATTTGGCCGCCGTCATCGTGCACCAGTTGGAGCATCTCGGCATATTGGGCCGCACGCTTCTTCTCATCCAACTCAGAACGGGCTGCAACGAGCAGCTCATTGAAGCGCGGGTTCTTCCAATGCGTGTCATTCCAGGCCGCATCGGCAGCCAGGGAGATCGACAGGAACATGTCAGCTGCGGGGCGGGTGCCCCAATAGCATTCACACCAAGGCTTCTTGAGCCAGACGTTATCCCAATAGCTGTCGTTTGGTTCGCGGATCACGTTGATCTCGATGCCAGCCTTTTTGGCGTGGTCAGCCATAAGGAGGGCAGCGTCTACACCACCGGCGAAGGCGGCATCAGAGGCCGAGAGATCAACCTTTAGGCCATCAAGGCCGGCCTTCTTGAGTATGCTCTTGGCCTTTTCCGGATCATAGGTGTAGACAGGCTCAGGATTAATCGCATACTTGATCGCGCTGGACAGCGGTACGTCGTTGCCCGGCGATCCATACCCGTAGAGAATCTTATCTACAATTTCCTGACGGTTAATCGCATATTTCAGGGCCTGGCGCACTTCGAGCTTGTCAAAGGGCTTCTGGTCAACTTGCATCGGGGCAGAATAGTGGGCCGACCCGGCTTGATTATAAAGCTCGGTATTGGGCGCGCTCTTGAGCATGTCGATGGTTTTGAGGTCGGCGCGGTTAATATAATGCACTTCGCCCGAGAGATACGCGTTGGTGCGGGCCGCGACGTCAACGATCGAAAGCATTTCAACCGAGTCGAACCAGGTGTCCTTGAAGTAGTTAGGGTTGCGCTCCGCCTGCAGCTTCACGCCCGGTTCAAAGTTCTTGAGCACATAGGGGCCTGCGCCAATGCCTTTGGCCCAGTCGATCTTGCCGTCCTTCGAGGGATAGATCCCCATGTGATAGTCGCTGAGCAACACGGGGAAGTCGGCATTGCCGGACTTGAGCGTGAACACGACGGTGTCCTTGCCATCAATTTTGACCGAATCGATGCCCGAAAGCACGGCCTTGGCAGGAGATTTTGAGTCTGGACCGATGTGATAGTTAAGCGTGTTCACCACATCGTCCGCAGTTAGCGCTTGGCCGTTGTGGAAGGTGATGCCTTTGCGCAGCTTGAACACCCACTTCTTGGCGCCATCCGAAGGCTCAATGCTTTCTGCGACATGTGGGATGATTTCGTTCTTGGCGCCAATTTGAACCAGTGGGGCAGCAAAGATCGACTTGCCGAAGTGGAAGGTAAAGCCGTTTGACCAAGTGGCTGGATCAAGCGAGTCCGTAGTCTGGCCGTGGCCGCTACCCATTTTGAAGGCGCCGCCTTTCTTGGGAGCGGCGCGGGCGGCAGTTGCAAACATGGTCTGCGATGCGGCCAAAGTGAAGCCGGCAGCGATTGTGAATTGCATGAAATCGCGGCGGGACAATTTGCCTTGTCCCACGGCGCGTTGTGCCATTGCGAGTTTGTGTTCGAATTCAGTCATCTGTTTCTCCTCAATTGACTTAACTCAGCGGTGGCGGAAATTGATCGATAGGGCGGCGAGCTCTGTGCCGCTCGAAGAATTAACGTCCTTCCCCTCTAATTTCTGATCCGGGTTTGTGCCGGATTCATAGCAACCATGCTTGCATGGGATTTTGGGTTGGTCAATTCAATTCAGGGGTGAATTTGCTTTCACAAGAGGGGCTTGCGCGGCTTTTATTTCCGTTTCAAAGTCACAAAAAAGGGCCATAGTCGTTGGCGGGGTGAAATATGTCGCAATCGGTGATGGAGAAGTTGGTGGTGGCTGCGGCGGCCAAGTTGCTGCCACAAAAGTTCAAGGGCAGGTTGGATGTGACCATGCCCTCTGGCCGTGTGTTGAGTCTTGGCGGCACAGATCCTGGCGAACAGGCCGACCTGACGTTGCGGAACTTCAAAGTTCTTTGGGCGGGTTTTCGCCGGGCGCAGCTGGGTTTCTTTGAGCGCTATCTGGCCGGAGATGTGGAGAGCAAAGATCCCACTGCTTTTTTCCGTTTCTATCTGCAAAACCGGCCAAGCCTTGATGGCGCTTCCGGCATGTTCACGCCCAGCCTGTTTGACAAGATTTGGCACCGCCTGCGTGACAATACGCAGGAGGGGTCCAAGGATAACATTGCGGCGCATTACGATCTCGGCAACGCGTTTTACAAGCTCTGGCTCGATGACACGATGAGCTATTCGTCCGCCGTGTTTGATGGACAGGTGAACAGCCTCGAGGCCGCGCAGAAACTGAAATACCAGAAAGTGCTGGAAGCCGCAGAGGTGAAGCCCGGCTCGAAGGTTCTGGAGATCGGCTGCGGCTGGGGCGGATTTGCAGAAACTGCAGCCAAGGCCGGTGCGTTCCTGCGCGGCATCACGCTTTCGAAAGAGCAACTTGCCTTCGCAAAGGACCGATTGGCAAGCGGCGGATTAGAGGACAAAGCTGAACTGGTGTTTGAGGACTACCGCGACACCAAGGGCAGCTTTGATGCCATCGCATCCATTGAAATGATTGAAGCGGTGGGCGAGCCGCACTGGCCCTCTTATTTCAAGACTCTGTTCAACCGATTGAAGCCCGGTGGCGCCGCGGCGATCCAGGGCATTACGATACTTGAACAGAATTTTCACGCCTATCGTTCCGGCGTGGATTTCATCCAGCGTTATATCTTTCCCGGTGGCATGTTGCTCACCAAGGAAGCCATGCGTGAGCAATCACAAAAGGCAGGCTTGCTGTTGGAGAAAATCGAATGTTTCGGCCAAAGTTATGCCGAAACCTTGCGGCAATGGCGGGTGCGTTTCGAAGCCGCTTGGCCCAGGATCAAACCATTGGGCTTTGATGAGCGTTTCAGGAAGTTGTGGACTCTTTATCTCTGCTACTGCGAGGCCGGCTTTGCCGAAGGCATCATTGATGTCGGCATTTACAAGATCAGGAAGCCTGCCAGCGCCGGTTGATCACCGCTGGCTCTTTTTCCAATTAGGATTGATCCAGGGTTCAAGATTGGAGGGCGGCAGCATTTGCCGCCCTAAAATATGATCTGAGGCTTTTTCGCCGATCATGATGGTGGGCGCGTTCAAGTTGCCGTTGGTCACTTGCGGCATGATGGATGAATCCACCACACGCAATTTCTCAATGCCGATAACGCGGCATTCGGGATCAACGACCGCCGTCTTGTCTTTGGGCGAGCCCATGCGGCAGGTGCCGCAAGGGTGGTAGGCGCTTTCGGCGTGTTGTCGGATGAAATCATCAATCTGCTTATCGGTTTGCACGGCGGCACCCGGTTGGATTTCATCGCCCGCATAGGGCTTCATCGCTTCTTGCTGGAACAACTCGCGCGTGAGCCTGATGCAGGCGCGGAATTCTTCCCAGTCATCCTTGTGAGACATATAGTTGAAGAAGATTTTCGGCGCTTCATTGGCGTCAGGTGACTTGATGTGAATGTGCCCGCGCGATTTTGAGCGCATGGGGCCCACATGCACCTGGAACCCATGACCGGCGAAGGCCACCTTGCCGTCATAACGCATGGCGGCGGGAAGAAAATGATATTCAATGTCAGGATATTCAATGCCTGCGCGGCTGCGGATGAAGCCGCAGGATTCGAAATGGTTGGTGGCGCCAAGGCCGGTGCCGAACAGCAGCCATTCCAAACCAATTTTTGCCTTGTTGAGAAGGCCGAGTTGCGAATTCAGCGTAATGGGCTGCAGGCATTTGAGCTGGAAATAGACCTCCAAGTGATCCTGCAAATTCTCACCCACGCCGGGCAACTCATGCGCCACATCCACGCCTGCCGCTCTTAACACAGCGGGCGCGCCAATTCCGGAACGTTCCAGAATGGCGGGAGAGTTCACGGTGGAAGCGGCAATGATCACATCGCGGCTGGCGAAGGCCTGCTTCACTTCGCCGCCCTGCATATATTCAACGCCCACAGCCTTCTTGCCCTGCAGGAGGATGCGCCGGGCCAGGCTGCGCGTTTCCATGTCAATGCGGCCCTTCTTGATGGTGGGCCAGAGATAGGCATTGGCAGCAGACCAGCGCAGGCCGTTGTGCACCGTCATCTGCATGTCGGCGAAGCCTTCCTGTTGGCTGCCATTGTAATCGGATGAGACCGGATAGCCCGCCTGGCGGCCGGCCTCGATAAAGGCCTGGTAGAGCGGGTTCTTGCGGCGGCCGCGCTTCACATAAAGGGGCCCATCGATGCCGCGCCATCCCTCTTCACCTTCCTCGACATTTTCCTGTTTCTTGAAATAGGGCTGCACATCGGCGAAGGACCAGCCCTTGGCGCCCATCTCGGCCCAGGTGTCAAAATCCTTGGCGTGGCCGCGCACATAGACCATGCCGTTGATCGAGGAAGAGCCACCCATCACCTTGCCGCGTGGGGTAACGAGGCGGCGGTTGCCCAGATGGGGCTCCGGCTCGGTTTCAAAACCCCAATTATAGAGGCCCATGTTCATGGGGTAGGAGAGGGCGGAAGGCATCTGGATCAGCGGCCCACGGTCGGTGCCGCCATATTCCAGCACCAAGACCTTGTTGCGCGTGTCTTCCGACAGGCGTGCTGCCATCACCGCGCCGGCAGAGCCGGAGCCAATGATAATGAAGTCATAAGTTTTAGCCGCGGCCCTTGCCATATATTCAATACCCTTGATTTCTTGTGGCGCAGGGCAGCCCCGCAAACCGTACGGATTACGACACTTGGTGGCGTGGATGCGTCTTGCCGCAATGCGCCGCAGGAATTGCCCCATTCACGCCAAGTGAGGGGCTTCCACTTTAGCGGCTGGGTGGTTAGCATTGCGAAGATTATTCAATGAAGGACAAAAATGGAAATTGTTGCGAAGGGCGAAAGCGTTGTTGAATGGGTGAACGCGGGCGGAAAATCGCCCATCGTGCTGGTGTGCGAACATGCCTCAAATCACATTCCGCCAGCCCTCAACCAACTGGGTTTGAAACAGGAAGACTTGCAACGTCACATTGCCTTTGATCCGGGCGCTGCCCAGGTGGCGCGGCTTCTTTCCAAGTTCCTCGATGCGCCGCTGATCCTGCAGAGGGTTTCGCGGCTGGTTTATGATTGCAACCGCCCGCCGGAAGCGCTGGGCGCCATGCCCGAGTTAAGCGAGGTTTTCGAAATACCCGGCAACAAGGGCCTTTCGCCCGAAGCGCGGTTGGCGCGCACGCAACAGGTTTACCGGCCTTTCCATCACGCGCTGGAAGTGATGCTGGATGAACGCGCGGCGGCGCACAAGCCCACTGCGATGGTTTCAATCCATTCCTTCACCCGCATCTACAAGGGCAAGAAGCGGGATGTGGATGTGGGCCTGCTGTTTGATCGTGACCCGTGGCTGGCCAATTCCCTTGTCAAAAGCTTCCCCGGCGTGAACACCCAGCTCAATGAGCCCTACGGGCCCAAGGACGGCGTGCTGCATCTGCTGAATTTGCATGCCGCCCCGCGCGGGCTGCATCATCTGATGATTGAAATTTGCAACGACCTTCTGGAAACTGAGCGGCAACAACAACAATGGGCGCAGCGCCTGTCAGTTCCACTGATTCAGGCCGCTGCCAAACTGGGAGAGAAAAAATGAGCAATGGAATGTTGTCGCTGGAGCAACTGAAAGCCGAAGTGAAAGCGGGCACGATCGACACCGTTGTCGTTGCGATGACTGACTTGCAGGGCCGCCTGATCGGCAAGCGCTTCCACGCGCAGTTCTTTGTGGATGGTGGCTATCAGGAAACCCATGCCTGCAACTATCTGCTCGGCGTTGATATCGAAATGGAACCGGTGCCCGGCTACAAGGCGACGAGCTGGGAAAAGGGTTACGGCGATTTCGTCTTGAAGCCCGACATGTCCACTTTGCGTAAAACGCCATGGCTGCCCGGCACGGCGCTGGTGCTGTGTGATGTGCTCGATCACCATACGCATGAAGATGTTCCACATAGCCCGCGTGCCATTCTCAAAAAGCAATTGAAGCGCCTCGAAGCCCTCAAGATGAAAGCCTATATGGCTTCTGAGCTTGAGTTCTTCCTGTTCGACGACAGTTTCGAGACCTGCAACACCAAAGGCTATCGGAACATGAAAACCGCGGCCTATTACGTCGAAGACTATGGCGTGCTGCAAACTTCGAAGGAAGAAGTTTATATGCGCGCGCTGCGCAACGGGCTTGCCGGTGCTGGCATCTATGTTGAAAATTCCAAGGGCGAATGGGGCCCGGGCCAGGAAGAAATCAATGTGAAATATGATGAGGCGTTGGCCATGGCCGATGCCCATGTCATCATCAAGAATGGCGCCAAGGAAATCGCTTATGGCGTTGGCAAGGCCGTCACCTTCATGGCTAAGTGGGACTATGGGATGGCTGGCAATTCATCCCACATCCATCAATCGCTGTGGTCCGCTGACGGCAAGTCCTCGCATTTCTATGACAAGAATGGCCATCACGGCATGAGCGAGATGATGCAGCACTATCTTGCGGGCCAGTTGGAACATGCCAGCGAGATTACCTATTTCCTTGCCCCCTATATCAACTCCTACAAGCGGTTCATGGTTGGCACTTTCGCGCCCACCAAGGCGGTGTGGAGTTTTGACAACCGCACGGCGGGCTACCGCCTCTGTGGCGCCGACACCAAGGCCATCCGCGTGGAATGCCGCGTGGGCGGGGCTGATCTAAACCCCTATCTGGCCTTTGCCGCGCTGATTGCCGCTGGCCTTGATGGCATAGAAAGGAAGTTGAAGCTGGAGCCGGTTTTTGCTGGTGATGCCTATCACAATGCCAAGCTGCGCGAAATTCCAAAGACTTTGCGTGATGCAACGGAGCTTCTCGATAAGTCAAAGTTCCTGCGCGGCGCGATGGGCGATGATGTGGTGGATCACTATGTTCACACCGCCAAATGGGAACAGTTTGAGTTTGACCGGCGCATCACCGATCTGGAACTGAAGCGCGGATTCGAGCGTTACTGATCAGAGTATTCAAAATGGCCAATATCATCACTTCCATTTCCCCGGCGGATGGCTCGATCGTGGCCAAACGCAAGGTCGCCTCGAATAAAGAAATTGCTGCAGCCTTCTCTGCGGCGCGTGACGCGCAGAAGGCCTGGGGCGCGCTGAGCATAGCGGAGCGGGCGAAATATTGTTCCGCTGCTGTCGATGCAATGTTGGCGATGAAGGATGAGATCATTCCTGAATTGGCCATGAGCATGGGCCGCCCGGTGCGTTATGGCGCTGGCGAGCTTCGCGGCTTTGAAGAACGCGCACGGCACATGATCAGCATCGCTGAAGAAGCACTGGCCAATGTAGTGCCCGCTCCAAAGCCGGGTTTTGAACGCTATATCAAGCGCGAACCGCTGGGCGTTGTTTTCACCATTGCGCCGTGGAACTATCCCTATCTTACGGCGGTGAATTCCATCATCCCGGCGTTGATGGCGGGCAATGCCGTGGTCTTGAAACATGCCTCGCACACGCTCTTGGTGGGCGAGCGTTTCGCCAAGGCCTTCGCCAAGGCAGGCCTTCCACGCGGCCTGTTCCACAATCTGGTGATGAGCCACGAACAGGCGGCGGATGTAATCTCTGGCCGGTTGGCCAATATGGTGTGTTTCACGGGCTCCGTGCCCGGCGGCAAAGCCATTGAGCGCGCGGCCGCGGGGCATTTCCTCGCTGTGGGTTTGGAACTGGGCGGCAAAGACCCGGCTTACGTGCGCCCCGATGCCAATCTGGCCCATGCGGTTGAGAACTTGGTTGATGGCGCGTTCTTCAACTCGGGGCAAAGCTGCTGCGGCATCGAGCGCATCTATGTGCACAAGTCGCTCTACAAAGATTTTGTGGAGGACGCCGTTGAGCTCACCAAGAAATATATTTTGGGTTCTCCGCTCGATGAAGCCACAACTTTGGGCCCAATGATCAAGGCGGACGCGGCAACTTTCGCGCGCAAGCAGATCGCTTCCGCCATCCGCGGAGGGGCCAAGGCCCACATTGACGAGAAGCTGTTCGCCGCCAGCAAAAAGGGCACGCCTTATCTGGCCCCGCAAATCCTCACGGACGTGAATCACCAGATGAGTGTGATGCGCGATGAGAGCTTTGGGCCGGTTGTTGGCATCATGAAGGTTTCTTCCGATGAAGAGGCTATTCAATTGATGAATGACTCCGAATTTGGCCTCACTGCAGCAATCTGGACGTCTGATGTTGCTGCTGCCAAATCAATTGGCGAACGGATTGAAACAGGCACAGTGTTCATGAACCGCTGCGACTATCTGGACCCGGCGCTCACCTGGACAGGTGTCAAAGATACGGGCCGCGGTGCCACGCTTTCCAAACTTGGCTATGAGGCGCTCACGCGCCCGAAGAGTTTTCACCTAAGGACAACGCTATGACCATTCCAAATCGCAACCTGAACTACCCCACCGCCATCAAATTCGGCGCGGGCCGCATCAAAGAGCTGGCCGCGCTTTGCAAGGCCAATGGCATCAAGCGCCCGTTGTTTGTGACTGACCCTGGCCTTGCGGCCTCGCCGATGGTGGCCGCCATTGTGGCGGATTTGAAGAAGGCGGATTTGCCGGTTCAGGTGTTCTCCGACGTGCGGCCCAATCCGGTTGAAGCCAATATCATTGCGGGTGTCAAAGCCTACAAGGCCGGCATGCATGATGGCGTGATTGCCTTTGGCGGCGGCTCGGGCCTTGACATTGGCAAGATGATCGCCCTGATGCACGGGCAATCGATTTCTGTGTTTGATCTCGAGGATGTGGATGATTGGTGGACGCGTGCTGACGCTTCCAAGATTTCACCCATCATTGCGGTGCCTACAACAGCGGGCACGGGCTCTGAAGTGGGCCGTGCCGGCGTGGTGACGCATCCCGATACGCATGAAAAGAAGATCATTTTCCATCCGGCCATCATGCCGAAAGTGGCGATCCTTGACCCAGAGCTCACCGTGGGCCTGCCCGCCAAGCTCACCGCCGCCACGGGCATGGATGCTCTTGCGCATTGCCTTGAGGCTTATTCAGCGCCTTTCTATCACCCGCTCTCCAAGGGCATTGCGCTTGAAGGCATGTTGCTAGTGAAAGACAATCTGGTGAAGGCCGTCAAGAAGCCGAAGGACCTGGATGCGCGCGGCAATATGCTGGTTGCTTCCACCATGGGGGCCACGGCCTTCCAGCGCGGGCTGGGCGCCATTCATGCGCTGTCTCACCCCTTTGGCGGCCTCTATGATGCCCATCACGGGACGCTCAACGGCATTGTCATGCCCTATGTGCTCAAGGCCAACCGCAAGAAGATCGAGAAGGATATTGACCGCGCGGCTGCCTATCTCGGTATCAAGGGTGGCTTCAATGGCTTCCTGAAATGGGTGTTGGCACTGCGCAAGGAAATCGGCATCCCGCACAAGCTGGCGGATATCGGCATCGACACCAAGCGCCTCGACGAAGTGGCCAAGATGGCCGTAAAGGATCCGTCTGCCGGTGGCAACCCGATCCTGTTCACTGAGAAGCAATACAAGGCGCTCGCGAAGAAGTGTGTGGTTGGCGACCTCTAGCCCCTTATGCGCAGCAGCAAGGCCATCAGCATCATCAACTGCCATGCCGAGGGCGAGGTGGGGGATGTGATCATTGGTGGCGTTGCGCCTCCTCCAGGCGAGACGGTGTGGGAACAATCGCGTTTCATCGCGCGCGATGGCAAGTTGCGGAACTTCGTTCTCAACGAGCCGCGCGGCGGGGTGTTCCGCCATGTGAACCTGCTGGTGCCGCCAAAGAACCCCAAGGCGCAGATGGGCTTCATCATCATGGAGCCGGAAGACACGCCGCCGATGTCGGGCTCCAACTGCATTTGCGTAGCCACCGTGTTGCTGGATAGCGGCATCATTGCGATGCAGGAGCCCGAAACCCGCATGGTGCTTGAGGCGCCCGCCGGACTGATCGAGGTATTGGCACATTGCGAAGGGGGCAAGGCCAAGAGCATCACGTTGAAGAATGTGCCGGCCTTTGCAGTTCACCTTGGCGCCACGCTGGATGTTGCTGGCCATGGGAGAGTGAAAGTCGACACGGCATTCGGCGGCGACAGTTTCGTGATGGCCGATGCTGCTGATTTCGGCCTTGAGATCACGCCGGAGAACGCGCGCGAGATTGCTGTGCTGGGACGCAAGCTGGTGCAGGCGGCCAATGCGCAATTGCCGTTTCATCATCCTGAACTGCCGGAATGGAAACACTATTCCTTCTGCTTTCTGCGTGGGCCGCTCGCCCGCGAAGGGGGCATGCTCACCTCGCAGAATGCCTGTGTGATCAACCCGGGTAAGCTCGATCGTTCGCCTACTGGCACGGGCTGTTCGGCCTTGATGGCCGTGCTTCATGCCAAGGGGCTGATGACGCCTGGCGAAAGTTACGTTGGACGCAGCGTGATCAATTCACGTTTTGTGTGCCGCATCGTGGGCGAAGCAACAGTGGGCAATCACAAGGCCATCATTCCCGAAATCACCGGCCGGGCCTGGATCAGCGGCACATCGCAATTGATGCTCGATCCCGATGATCCGTGGCCAGAGGGTTACAAGGTGAGTGACACCTGGCCGAACCCGTGACATCGTTTCGGTCATGGAATCCAGCGGCCATGAAAATCTCTGTGCTGAAGTGCGGGCCTGCACGCTTTGTGCCGCCCATCTGCCGCTGGGCCCACGGCCGGTGTTCCAGCTTCACCCATCGGCGCGCATTCTCATCGTAGGCCAGGCGCCGGGGCGCAAAGTGCATGAGTCCGGCATCCCCTTCAATGATCCAAGTGGTGAGCGCCTGCGCCGCTGGTTGGGCGTGACGCGCGAGGAATTCTACGACCCACACAAGATCGCGCTGCTTCCCATGGGCTTCTGTTTTCCGGGTACGGGCAAGGGTGGCGACCTGCCGCCGCGGCCGGAATGCGCCGCCACGTGGCGCAAGCCACTGCTGGCCCTGTTGGATCAAGTTGAACTGACAATTGTTCTGGGGCGCTATGCCACCAATTGGCACCTGCCCGATCAATCCGGAAGGCCGCTTAATGAGATCGTGCAAGACTGGCGCTTGCAATGGCCGCAGCTTCTCACTTTGCCACATCCATCGCCCCGCAACATCGCCTGGTTCAAGCGCCATGCGTGGTTTGAAGCAGAAATCCTCCCGGCCTTACAGGCGCGGGTGCGCGGCCTCATTTGAACATTTGGAATTTGTTAAGGTTGATTGCACCTTTCGAAGGGCTGCAAAGGGGTTGTTTGCAACTCGGGCCTAGTTCTATGCGACAGGTATGTGTGATGGCAGACAAGAAGATCATTTTGCTGGGCAGCAACAATCCCACCACATGGATTGTCTATAACGAATTGGTGGCGCAGTTCGGCGTCTTCCCCGCCATCATCGAACAGCCGTTGCCGCGCTCAAGGTTGCTCAAGACCCGAATCCGGAAACTCGGCTTCTTGCGGGTGGCGAGCCAGGTGGGTTTTGCCAGCTTCTTGCGGCCCATTCTTCGCCTGCGCGGGGCCGCCCGCATCCACTATCTGAAAAAACTGCATGGGCTCGAAGCCATTGCCCCCATGAGCGATGCCGTCCAGCATGTGGAAAGCGTGAATAGGCATGCATGTCATGCGCTGCTGGATGAGATGAACCCCGACATTGTGGTGGTGAACGGCACGCGCATTCTCACCCGCAAGACGTTGGCGAAACTCAACGCCACTGTCATCAACACCCACCAGGGCATCACGCCCGGCTATCGCGGCGCGCATGGGGCCTATTGGGCGCTGGCGCAGAATGATCCCAAGCATTGCGGGGTAACAGTGCATCTTGTTGATGAAGGCATCGACACCGGCAACATCATCGCCCAAGCCGTGATCGCGCCCGACAAAGATGACACTTTTGTCACATACCCCTATCTGCAGACCGCCAAGGCGCTTGATCTTCTGGTGCAGGCGGTGCGTGACGCCATCAGCGGAAACCTGAAAACCCGACCGATTTCCGGGGACTCCGCCGTCTGGTATCATCCCGGCCTGTTTCAATATCTCGGCCTTGCATTGCGCGGCGTGCGCTAAAGCCGTCTTGATTGCGGCCCACTTCCGGCCTTAGCTTCTGACAAAAGGTGTTTGATGTCTGACGTTCCTTCCAACATCCCGCAAATGGAAAACCCGGCTTATCGCCTCCCTGCAATGGACCTTGATTTCCTGCTGGGCGATTCCACGCGCGGCATCCGCTTTCAGCTTGAATACATGAAGGCAGAAGAAAACCTCCGTGCCCGGAACATTGAATCCACCGTGGTGGTGTTTGGCTCGGCGCGGGTGAAACTTGGGGATGCTTCAGGCTGGTATGAAGCGGCGCGGGAATTTGCGCGCCTCTGTTCCGAGAAGGGCGGCGCCAAGGATGGCCACGACAGGCCACGGCAGAATGTGATTGCCACAGGCGGCGGGCCGGGCATCATGGAGGCGGCCAATCGCGGCGCGCATGATGCGGGTGCCCATTCCATCGGATACAACATCACCCTGCCGCGAGAGCAGGAGCCGAACCCCTATTCCACGCCGGATCTCACTTTCCGCTTTCACTATTTCGCCATGCGGAAAATGCATTTTGCGATGCGCGCCGCAGCGCTTGTTGTGTTTCCCGGTGGATTCGGCACAATGGATGAATTGTTTGAGCTTCTCACGTTGCGTCAGACCGGCAAGATGACCAAGCCCTTGCCGGTGGTGCTGTATGATTCAAAATTCTGGAACACGGCGGTGAACTTCAAGCACTTCGCTGCTGCGCGGCTGATCAATGAAAAGGATTTGGACCTGTTCACCTTCGCCGATACGCCGCAGGATGCTTGGGATCAATTGTTGAAACGGGGGCTCATCATTCCATGACTATCAAATTGCATTTCCACGGGGCCGCGCGCACCGTTACCGGCTCGTGCTATCTGATTGAGACAGAGCAAGCCAAGGTGCTGGTCGATTGCGGCATGTTCCAGGGTTCACGTACCATGAACCAGCTCAACTACCGGGCCTTTCCATTCACGCCTTCTGCTGTTGACGCACTAGTGCTGACCCACGCGCACATAGATCACACCGGCGTTGTGCCCAAACTGACGAAGCAAGGTTTCAAGAAAAAGATTCACTGCACCTCAGGCACAGATGATCTCTGTGCCATCATGCTGCCGGACTCGGGCCACATCCAGGAAATGGAAGTGAAGCAGCTCAACATTCGCAATGCGCGAAAAGGCGGCGAGCAGATTGAGCCCATGTATTCACTGATGGATGCCATGGCCTGTCTTGAACAGTTTGAGCCGCACCCATACAAGGAGTGGTTCTCACCGGCAGTCGGCATTCGCATGCGCTATTGGAACGCGGGCCATTTGCTCGGCTCCTCTTCCATCGAAACCGAAATTGACCAGGCAGCTGGCGCGCCCTTGCGTGTGTTGTTCTCTGGCGACATCGGCCCCGACAACATGATGCTGGAGCCCGATCCCGAAGGCCCAACAGGCTGGGATTATGTGATCTGCGAGAGCACCTATGGCGGCTATGACCGCGTTGAACGCACGCCCGAGAAACGCCGCGAAACCCTGGCTGCCGAATTGAAGGCTGCAGCGGATCGCAAGGGCGTGATGCTCATTCCATCCTTCGCGGTGGAGCGCACGCAGGAGGTGGTGACGGATATTGTGATGCTGATGGAGCAGGGGCTGGTGCCGCAAGCGCCCATCTTTATCGACTCACCGCTGGCCAACAAGGCCACGCAGATTTTCCGCAAACATTCGGCTGAGTTGGACAATGGCGCAGATCTGGCGCGGGCGTTCAATTCGCCTTTGGTGAAAACCACCGAGTCAGTGGACGATTCAAAGGCACTCAATCAGCTCAAGGGCTTTTTCATCGTGGTTTCTGCCTCTGGCATGGCAGAAGCAGGCCGCATCCGCCATCACTTGCGGAATAATCTGTGGAAGAAATCCACCACGGTTTTGTTCGTCGGCTATCAGGCGGCGGGCACGTTGGGTGCCGAGTTGAAGTCCGGCGCAAAAAGCGTGCGCATCATGGGAGAGGATGTGGCCGTAGCCGCCACCATCCGTAGCCTTGAAGATTATTCCGGCCATGCCGATGGGCCAGAGCTGGTGCAGTGGCTTTCAAAACGGCTGCCCGTGGCGCGTAATCTGTTTATCACCCATGGCGAAGAAGAACGGCAGATTGCCTTCGCCAATGATATCAAAGCAAAACTCATCCCCGAAGAGCGCATCATCCGCCCGGCGCTGGATGAGGCCTATGATATTTCCGCCCCCGTGGCTAAGTTGGTGGAACAAGGCTCAGGCGCATTGCCGCGCATCGACCACGACCTGGTGGCCCAGCCCGATTGGAACAGCGACTATCAGAAGACGTTGCTCGACCTGCAGGATCAACTCAAACAAGCCGCCACAGACAAGCAGCGCGGGGTTATCCTGCGCCGCGTGCAGCGTGCGATCGCTGGTGGCGATGACATCCCGCCCCTGCCACCCGCCAACACCGACCGCCGCCGCCCGCAAGGCAGGCGCGGGACGTTCGATGAGGGGTG
>JANPHF010000139.1:0-59814 GCA_031424315.1 Aestuariivirga sp. | reverse complement strand
CCCCTGGTCAGCCAGCTCACCACTGATCAGGGCCAGCAGAATTCGCCACTGGCCAATGCCATTGTTGGGGCTCTCGGCTCGATTGGCGTTGCGCCAACTTTCACCCATCTCTTACTTTTTGTGGCTACTGCACTTGTGCTGAAGTCGCTGGTATCGCTCGGCGCACTCACCTTCGTCGGCATTTCGGTAGCGGATGTAACGACCTTGATTCGAACCAGGTTGCTTAGTGCGCTGGTCAAGGCCGATTGGGCTTATTTTGTGGACCACAAGCCGGGAGAAGTTGCCGCGCAGATTTCTGCGCAATCAAGTCAGGCGGGTCAGGCCTATTACCAAGCGGCGCAACACGTCACCACCGTGATCTCCGGCATTGGTCTATTTGCTGCGGCCGCGCTGATTTCCACAAAGCTGATGTTCTTCACTCTGCTGGCCATAGCCCTGCTCATCGGGCCACTGAATTTCATTCTCAAATTCGCCGATCAAAGCAGCCGCAGCCAATGGCAGGCAGCCAATGATCTCACCACCGGCCTGGAAGACGTGGTGAACAACATGAAGCCGCTAAAATCCATGGGCCGTGAAGGCCGCTTCATAAAAACATTCAATGCGAATATTGCCGCCTTGCGTGCGTCCTTGATCCAAATGGTCGTGAGCCGCCACTCCACGTATTATGGCCAGGATATTCTGGCTGTACTTGTGGTCATTTGCGGCGTTTATATAGGTGTTGCAGTTCTGCACACACCGCTCTCGCAATTCCTTGCCTTTGGCATTGTGTTTTATCAAATGGTGGATGTGGTGAAGCGCATCCAGCAGTCATTGCAGGAGGCAGTATTCACATCGGCAGGCTATTTTGGCGTGATGGACACCATCGCCCGTGGAGAGCAGCACGCGGAGTTTCAGGGCGGCAGCGCGAAGCCCGCATTGCATAAGGCCATAAGACTCGACGATGTGTCTTTCGCCTATGGTTCCAAACAAGTGCTTTCGCATGTTTCAGCCGAAATCCCGGCGCATGAAATCACGGTTCTGGTGGGGCCTTCAGGATCGGGCAAGACCACGTTTCTGGACATGATTATTGGGTTCAACCGTCCCTCCAAAGGCTCCGTCACCATTGATGGCACAGACCTTCGTGAAATTGATCTCAAGGCTTGGCGCAAGATGATTGGCTACGTGCCACAGGAGTTGACGCTTTTGAGGGGTTCGATCGCCGATAATATTGCACTGGGAGACCCGGCGCTGGCCAAGCCAGAAATCACTGAAGCCCTTCGCCTTGCGGGCGCCTTGGAGTTTGTCTTGGCGCTGCCTGAGGGCTTGGCCACCGACATTGGAACCATGGGGGCCAGGCTATCCGGCGGCCAGCGCCAGCGCATTTCATTGGCCCGCGCCCTGGTGCACAAGCCACAACTGCTGCTTCTGGATGAAGTCACCAGCGCACTGGATGAAAAAACGGAAGCCGAAATTGTCCAGAATATCCGTGCACTCTCCGGCCAGTTGACCATTTTGGCCATTACCCATCGCAAAGCCTGGGTTGGCATCGCCGCGCGGATTTACCGCATCGCCCATGGCAAGGCGGTGCCAGAAAGCCCCGGCATCAGTCCCAAAGCCCCCGCCAAGCGGCGCCAGAAGCGCATTCGCTAAATCGCAGCAAGCGGATTCACGAAGCGCCACGCAAGGGTTATAGCTGTTAACCAACCTGGCCCCGGTGATTCGTGGGTCGGTGCGATTTGGAGCGGCTGTTGATTAAGAGGCAGAACAGGAAAATGGCAACGCTGCTTGGCGTTGGCTGGGGGAGGCCCGCGATTGCTGCACTCTCCTTTCTGCCTGCTTCCACGGTCCAGGCGGCGGCCCTTTCAGGCGTGCCGTCCTGGGATTCCTTGACCATTGCGCTGGGTCTTGCCAGCCTGGGCTTTGCCGGCTTCCTTTATGGACGACTGCGGCGGCAGGGACAAATCCTGTCCGCCGCCAAGCGCAAGTTGGGCGAAGTCGAATACCAACTTAACGAGGCTGAGGCGGCCCTGCAGTCAGAATCTCAGGTGCTGCTCACCTGGCCATCCGACGCAGCCGAGCCGCAACGTATCGTGGGAACCCTTCATGGGGCAGCATTGGTGCCCTCGACCATTCCCGAACTGATAGCCTTCGGTGGCTGGCTGGAACGTGATTCAGCCGCGCGCGTTGAAGAACATTTGGGCGAGCTTCGCAAATTCGGCACCGCTTTCAACTTTGGAGTGAAGACCAAAGAAGGCGATCTTTTGGAGGCGGACGGACGTGCGGCCGGAACCCTGGCCACCTTGCGGTTCCGTCCTCTGT
Organism: Aestuariivirga sp.; assembly: GCA_031424315.1. Taxonomy (GTDB): domain Bacteria; phylum Pseudomonadota; class Alphaproteobacteria; order Rhizobiales; family Aestuariivirgaceae; genus Aestuariivirga. The sequence goes on along the minus strand of JANPHF010000139.1, from coordinate 57,516 downwards.
CAGGCCAGAGGCTCGAAAAAAATGAATCGCAATACGATGCCCACAAATTGTCAAAACAGGTGGAGCGCCTGAGCGGCATACTTGACGCCGCCCCCTTTCCGGTGTGGTTGACGGATCGGGAGGGCAATCTCTCCTGGGTGAATAGGGCTTATGTTGCTGCGAGCGAAATGCCCAGCGGCGAAATTGTGCTGAAACGCAATCTATCCCTTGCCAAGCCGGATGCGATTGACCGTTCCAAGGCAGATGAGAAGCTGCACCTTCTGGGTCGGGCAAAGATTGTCCAGGCCGGCCACCTTCACGCCTTCAACATTCATGAATTGTCATTGGACCAAGGCAAGGCCGGTTTTGCCATCGATGTCACGCAGCTTGAAGAAGCCGAAAAGGAATTGGACAGGCACATCCGGGCCCACGCCTCAACGCTCGACAAGCTCTCCACTGCCATCGCTATTTTTGGTCCTGACCAGCGCCTGCGCTTCTACAATCAGGCCTATATTCAGCTCTGGCAGTTGGATGAAACCTATTTGGGAACCATGCCGACCGATGGAGAGATTCTTGACCGGCTGCGGGCCAGTCGCCAATTGCCGGAACAAGCCAATTACCGCGAGTGGCGGACCAAACAACTCAAATCCTATTCCACGTTGGAGACGCGCGAAGAGTTCTGGTATCTGCCCGACGGGCGTTCCTTGCGTGTGATCGCCGAACAGCATCCTTTCGGCGGCGTGACGTTCCTCTATGAGAACCTGACCAAGGAATATCAGCTTGAAAGCCGCTATAACGAACTTTTCGAAGTCCAGCGGGAAACACTCGATAACCTGGCTGAGGCCGTGGCTCTGTCGGGCCCGGATGGTCGGCTGCGCCTGTTCAACCCGGCGTTCATGCGTTTCTGGCCGGTGGATGCCGCTTTCCTCGAACGCAAGCCGCATGTGAATGAACTGGCCCAAATGCCAGGGCTTAGCGCAGACAGCCGCGCGGCCTGGCAGGACATCAAATTCGGCGTCACCGGAATCGAAGCCAACCGCCGCGCCCATGAAGGCCGCGTGGCCCAGGCCGAACGCGTCTTGCATTACCGCGCCGTGCCGCTGCCCGATGGCAATGCCTTGCTCACCTTCACCGATGTTTCTGACACCGTGAAGGCCGAGCGCGCTTTGCAGGACCGCGCCGAGGCATTGGAAGCGGCAGACAGGTTGAAAAACTCAATTCTCGCCAATGTGTCTTATGAAGTCCGCACACCACTCACCTCCATCATTGGTTTTTCGGAGGCGTTGGAGTTGGGGGTGATGGGTGCTCTCAACGGCAAGCAGCAGGAATATGTGCAAGCCATTCGCAAGTCTTCGGAAGATCTGAAGTCCATCGTCAACGCCATCATCGATCTCTCGGCAATCGATGCGGGCCAGATGGAGTTGAAGCTCACGCAGGTCGATGTTGCAGAGCTTCTTGAACGCACCGCCGGGAAATTTGTTTTGACGCTGGAAAAGCGCCAGCTGGAACTTTCCATCGAAATGGCCTCTGACGTGACGGCCATTGTGGCCGACCCAGATCGCCTCGAACAAATCCTCGGCAATCTCTTGTCTAACGCAGCGGGCTTTTCACCTCAGGGCGGCCGCATCCGCATGGGGGCAAGAAAGCAAGGCGAATATCTGCAAATCTGGGTGGCCGATTCAGGCCGCGGCATCGAGCCGGAATTCCAGCGCAAGGCATTTGAACGCTTCCAATCTCGCCCAATGCCGGGCAGCCATCGCGGCCCCGGGCTGGGCTTGGCATTGGTCAAGAGCTTCACTGAACTGCATGGCGGCAAGGTGGCGCTGGTGTCCAAGCTCGACCAAGGCACCACGGTGGTCTGCACCTTGCCGATTGCTGGCCCCGCCAAGGCCGTGCGTGGCCTCATCACTTCAACTGCGGCCTGAGAAATGATTTTTCATTCTGGTTCACAGCGTGAAACCGAGGCCTTTGCGCAAGCTCTCTCGCTTTTTGTGCGGCCCGGTTTTGTAATTCTGCTCAAGGGCGATCTTGGATCAGGCAAATCCACTTTCGCGCGGGCTTTCATCAAGGCTCTTGCCCAAGGCGCCGATTTTGACGTGCCAAGCCCTTCATTCGCTTTGATTCAGGACTATGAAAACACGCGTTTGCCCGTGGCCCATGTAGATCTTTACCGTTTGCGCGAACCGGGTGAGGTAGACGAATTGGGTCTTGCCGAACTGATTAAGACACATGCCGTGCTTGTTGAATGGCCAACGCCTGCGATAGACAGTTTGAGCCCCGACAAGCTCACACTCGAGTTGACGGGCAGTGGAGACACGCGGGAAATCGCCCTTGAGCCAAGCGGCGCCTGGGCGGCCGCACTGAAACGCAACGGCGAAATTGAAGCTTTCCTGAAATCACAGAATAGCGATCCCGGCACGCGGCACTTCCTCGATGGTGACGCATCATCGCGCCGCTATGAAAGCGTGAAGTGGCAGGGCCGCGAAGTCATATTGATGGACATGCCACAGCGCCCCGATGGTCCGCCGGTGAAAGATGGAAAGCCATACAGCGGCATCGCACACCTCGCCGAGGGTCTGCCCGCGGTGGTGGCCATCAATGATGGCCTGCGGGCGCGCGGCTTTGGTGCGCCGGAAATTTACACCTGCGATTTGCGCCACGGATTTGCCCTCATTGAAGATCTCGGACATGACGTCTTTTACAACATGTTCAAGCGTGGCGAAGATATGCATGCGCCAATGCTGGCCGCTGTTGAAGTGCTAGCTGACGTCGCAAGTCAAAGCTGGCCGCACAAAGTCAAGAATCGCGACGCCAGCAACTATACCTTGTCGTCCTACGACCAGGCTGCACAGCTCATCGAAGTTGACCTTCTCCCCTCCTGGTTTCATCGTCACCTTCACAAGCGTGATGCGCCGTCTGAATTGAATGAAAGTTTTGCGGCGGAATGGTCAAAGGTGCTGCCATTTACGCGGCCGGAGAAACCAGTTTGGGTTTTGCGTGACTATCACTCACCAAATCTGCTTTGGCTGCCGCGGCGGCAGGGGATGAAGCGCGTGGGCCTAATTGACACGCAGGATGCATTGCTGGGCCATCCGGCCTATGATCTGGCCTCCATGCTGCAGGACGCGCGCACCGACATCGATTTTGCATTCGCTGATGAGCTTTATGCCCACTATGTCAAACTGCGCCAAGCGCAAGGGCCATTTGATGAAGCGGAATTTGCCCGCGCCTATGCCATTCTTGGTGCGCAGCGCGCCACCAAGATTCTCGGCATCTTTGCGCGCCTCAACATGCGCGATGGCAAGCCGCAATATCTCCAGCACATGCCACGTGTCTCGCGTTATCTGGCGCGCGGCCTGCAAGCGCCAGTTTTAGCAGGTGTGAAGGGCTGGTTTGAAAAACATCTGCCTGCTGCACTGGCAATTGGGAACCACTGATGCCCCCCCATCCTGAAACGGCCATGGTTCTCGCTGCTGGCCTCGGTCAGCGCATGCGTCCGCTTACCATCACAACGCCCAAACCGCTGCTGCGCGTTGCAGGCAAGCGCATGATTGACTACGGCATTGATGCGCTTGTCGCCGCTGGTGTTACGCGCGCTGTGGTCAACAAACACTATTTGCCAAAGCAGATCGAGGCCTGGGCAAAATCGGTGAAATCACCGCAACTCACACTTTCGGACGAAAGCGATGCGATTCTGGAAACGGGCGGGGGCATCCTTCGCGCATTGCCGCTCTTGGGGCCCGAGCCATTTTATGTGTTGAACAGCGATTGCTTCTGGACAGAGAAAGGCACCCCCGCACTTACACGCCTTGCGCAGGCGTGGGATGATTCCAAGATGGATTGCCTGCTCCTCCTGTGCGATCCAGTGCAGACGACAGGCTATGACGGTGACGGTGATTTCGTGATCGGCGCTGATGGCCGCCTCACCCGCCAGCGCAAGAAGGCACTGGCCTATATCGGTGGCTATATCGTCCACCCTCGCATTTTCAAGGGCGTGGCTGAAGGTAAGTTCTCAATGAATGTGCTATGGGATAATGCCATTGCCCAAGGCCGCCTTTTCGGCATCGCCCATAAAGGGCATTGGCTGCATGTCGGCACACCTGATGCCATCGCTAAGGCCGAGGCCTATCTGGCGGGCCCGCACACATGACAAGCCGCCTGCCGCGTGTTTTCAACATCGCGCCGGGCGGTCACTTCCTGGATGAACTGGCGCAGGCCGTTCTGTCAGGCTTTCCCGGCGATGACCCAACGCGCCCCCTGAGTGATTGGACGATCCTTCTGCCCACCCGCCGTGCGGCGCGCGTCTTTGCAGAAATTCTGCGTGCCAAAAAAGCCACAAGAGCGCTCGTCCTGCCACGCATCAGGCCGATCGGCGATCTGGATGAAGACAGGCTGGCGGACAACGCCATTTCTGCCGATCTGCCAGACGCGTTGCCCCCATTGTCACAACTCTTTGTGATGCTTGATTTGGTCAAGGCCTGGCTGTTCGAAAACCAGCATTTGCCCTTTGCGCGCGAAATCGCCCTGTCCCCATCGCAGATGCTAGCGCTTGCCGAGAGCCTGAATGAATTGCAGCAACGCATTGAAACACAGGAGTGCGGCTTCGATGGATTGAAGCAGGCCTATGACGTGGAATTCTCCGAACATCGCGAAGCGCTTCTGAGTTTGCTATCGCTACTCAGCACCCGCATGCCGGAAATTCATGAAGCAGGTGGAACGATAGGCGCCACCGCGCGCCGCAGCATGATGATCAGGCTCGAGGCAGAGCGCATCACAAATGGCGGGCATCAAGGCCCCATCATAGCTGCAGGCTCCACCGGCACCATTCCCGCCACGCGTGCCCTCCTTGAGGCTATCGCCCGCCACGTAGAAGGAGCGGTCGTCCTGCCCGGCCTCGATCAACACGTTGACGAGGAAAGCTGGGCGGCGCTGCCCTCTGAACATCCGCAGTTTGCGCTCAAGGAACTGTTGGAGGCCATGGGCCTCCGGCGCAGCGATATCCAGGCGCTGGGTGCAACTGGCCGCCGCCTTATTCTGGGCTCGGAAATCATGCGCCCTTCGGCCACCACAGAACATTGGCACGAAAAACTGCCGCAGGCTGCCACAGCGCTCAAGGCCGAAGTCTCAGGTCTGTCTGAAATTGCGGCCCCCGATAGACACATTGAAGCCCGGGTCATTGCCATGGTGCTGCGCGAGAGCCTGGCGCAAGAAAATCAAACCGCCACTTTGGTAACACCGGATCGGGACCTCGCCGCCCGCGTCGCCAGCGAAATGGAACGTTATGGCGTCCTGATCGAAGACAGCGCCGGAACGAGCCTTTCACGCCTGGGTCTGGGCAGTTTGTTGGATTTGATCTGTTCGGCCTGCACCGAGGGCTTTTCTGCGGCAAGCATGATGGCAGTTCTCCGCCACCGCGAAGTAACCCTTGGCTGGGAACCGCTGCGTCTTGAGAAATCTCTGCGGCAATTAGATTTTGCCACTCTGCGCGGCCTGCCGCTGGACGCGGCCTCAATGGCATTTGCAACAGTCGTGGCGGCAGCCCGGCAGGCGCACGGCCTGCAGCTCATTGCGCATCCGCTGGTCAAAGCCATGACAGCAGAGGATTGGCTCGCGGTGTCTGAACTTGCCGTTCATATAGACGCGGTACTTGAACCCTTGCGCGACGCGCCGCCGCAAGCATTCTCAAAACAGCTTGCGCTGCTCAAGGGCGCACTCAACCAGCTGGCTCCAAAAGCTGATTGGAAGCGGCCTGCAAATGCAGCTCTGGCCGACCTGTTGTTTGAACTGGAGGAATTGGGCACGCCCCAGCCGGATGCGCCGCTGGCAGATGTGGCGCTGATGGTGCAGCACGTTCTGCACAAGACCATAGGCCCGCCCCCCTCGGCCAGCCACCGGCGGCTTGCAATTCTCGGTGCCTTGGAGGCCCGTCTGCTGCCAGCTGATGTATTGATTATGGGCGGCCTGAATGAGGGCGTCTGGCCCGCGCAAGCCGATCCCGGCCCCTGGCTCAACCGTACTATGCGCGGCAAAATGGGTCTGCCCCAGCCTGAACGCGAAATTGGCCTTGCCGCCCACGACTTCGTGCAAGGCCTCGGCTACGGCAAGGTATTTGTCACATGGGCGGCCCGCCTGGGCGATGCGCCGGCTCAGCCCTCGCGCTGGCTCCTGCGCCTTCAAACAGTGCTGGGAACGGCGGGGCTTGAAAACCGGGCAACGTCAGGGCGCAACTATATCGAATGGGCCAAGGCGCTGCATTTTGCCGAGGCTGCGCCCGTGAAAAAGCCGCGCCCACGGCCGCCACTGAATCTGCGCCCCACGGTGTTTTCAGCCACGGCAGTGGAACGGTTGGTGCGCAACCCATATGCCATCTTTGCGCGCAGCATTTTGAAGCTGGAACCGCTACCGGAATTCGGCTTCACGCCGGATGCCGCCATGCGCGGCAGCTTGTTCCACGATGCCATCAAGCTCTGGAATGAACAGCAGGCACCAGGTGCTGCGCACTTGCTGCAAGCGGGCCTGGAGGTCTTTGCGCCCTTCCAGGAGCAGCACGAAATCCGCGCTTTCTGGTGGCCGCAGTTCCTCCGCGTGGCCCATTGGCTGGCCGAGCAAGAGGGTGAATTGAAGCAGGGTCTCGTGCGCATTCATGCCGAGGTCAAGGGAGAGTTGAGTTTCGAAATCGCGGGCGCCCGACACAAGCTCACTGCGCGTGCCGATCGTATCGATGCCCTGCAGAATGGTGCGCGCATCATCGACTATAAAACCGGCGTCTTGCCCACGCCCAAGCAAGTCGAGTCTGGCCTCTCGCCGCAGCTTCCGCTGGAAGCGGCCATTCTCATTCATGGTGGTTTCGCCAATCTGCGTGATGGATCTGATCTGGAGGCGCTCTACATGCGCATTTCCGCAAGCATGAAAGGACTAGAGAAAAAATCACCTTTTGATGCTGCGGATTCCGGCTTGCGCGAATTGGCAGAAAAGCATCTGGCCGGCCTCAAAGTGCTGCTCGCGCACTACCGCAATGAATCCATGCCCTATCTGCCGCGTTTGGCTGTTTTCAAGGAGGAGGACGAGGCTGATTTTGATCATCTCTCCCGCTATCTGGAATGGCAGTTGGCGGGTGAATCATGAGCGCAAAGCCAGCAGTAGCGTTTACCGCCACGCATGAGCAGCTTGCAGCCAGCAATCCGGCGCAATCGGTTTGGGTTTCAGCCAATGCCGGCGCAGGCAAGACCCATGTGCTGGTTGATCGTGTGATCCGGCTTCTTCTGTCCGGTGCCGCACCCGACAGCATTCTGTGCATTACCTATACCAAGGCCGCCGCCTCTGAAATGGCCAGCCGCCTGTTTGAACGCCTTGGGCAGTGGACGGGCTTGAGTGATTCCGCACTTGAAGCCACGCTCAACAATCTGGGCGAAGATGGAAGGAATTCTAAGCTCCGTGACCGCGCGCGCCAGCTTTTCACCCGCGCGCTGGAAACACCGGGGGGGCTCAAGATCCAAACCATCCATGCCTTCTGCGAAAGGTTGCTTCATCTTTTTCCTGTGGAGGCAGGGCTGTCGCCCGGCTTCAAGGTGATGGATGAGCGCACCGGAAAAGAGCTTCAAACCCGGGCGCTGCGTGACGTCTTACGAAAAGCAGAAGCAGGAGATGACCCCGGCCTCTCCCTTGCCTTTGCAGCACTCACAGCAAGGCTGAATGGCGAGCAGTTTGAATATCTGATCAAGCAATTTGTGGCGGAGCTTCACCGGCTTGGCGCAGCCGCTCCAGATGCGCCCACCTATGCCTTGGTGCTTCGTCTTGCCCTTGGCATCGATCCGGCCGATACAGTTGAGGGTGTTAAGGCGAGGCTCACCACGATTGATCGTGCCGCCTATCTGCGCCATGCAGCAGCCCTTAAGCCCTTCGGTCCTTTTCGCAAACGTGATCATGCAGATTTGTTAGCTGCCATTGCGCGGGCAGAAAATCCGCAAGCCCAGTTGCTCGCCCTCTATCTGACTGCCAACGAGGAAAAGCCGCGTGCGGATTTCATGTCCGTCAAAGCTGCCACTGCCGCACCAGATACGTCCACCTTCTTCGAACAAGAGAAAGAACGAGTCTTTTCACTGTTTTCATTGTGCAACACGCTCGAAGTGATTGGCGCCAGCATGTCTGCCTATGCCATGGCCCAGGCCACTCTGGCGCGCATTGAGGCGGAAAAACATCGCCTGGGTCTCTATGGCTTTGATGATCTCATTGCGCGCACGGCGGCTCTTCTCACCTCGAGTGCTGCCAAAGAATGGGTACGTTTCAAGCTGGATCCCGGCATCAACCATGTCCTGCTGGATGAGGCGCAAGACACCAGTCCTGCGCAATGGCAGATCATCCGCGCGCTCGCTGAAGAATTCTCATCAGGCGAGGACAGGCATCCCGCGCGCACGCTGTTTGTGGTGGGTGATCCCAAGCAGTCGATCTATTCCTTCCAGGGCGCGGACGCGGCCGGCTTTGCCGCCGTGCGCGCAGAATTCACCCATGATGCCGCAGTAAAATCGGTGGACCTCACCACATCTTATCGCAGCACTCAGGATGTGTTGAACGCGGTGGATGCGGTTTTCACACCAGAAAAACTGCGCGCCATGGGCATCGACGCCGATGGCGAGTTGACCCACAAGGCCAACCGCAAGAACGCGCCGGGCAGGGTGGAACTCTGGCCGCTGTTTGAGGATGATGAGGAAGCAGAAGAGGGCGATGCCTGGCAACAACCGGTGGATAGGCCACCGCAATCAGCCCCGCGCCGCAAGCTTGCGGCCAAACTTGCAGCAACACTCAGGGCTTGGCTCCAGCCCGGCCATCCGCGCCGCCTTTTGTCCGCTGACCGGCCTCTGCGCGCTGAAGACATACTGATCCTTTTTCAAACCCGTGGCGGCTCGCTGTTCCGCATGGTGCTTGCAGAATTGCGCAAGGCGGGCGTTCCCGTGGCAGGGGCAGATAGGCTCGATCTCCTGAAGTCACTGATCGTGCAGGATCTGCTCATGCTGTTGCACTGGCTGCTGCTGCCGGAGGATGATCATGCGTTGGCAGTGATCCTCAAGAGCCCGCTGGTGCCGCAGCCTTTGGATGATGATGCGCTAACGCCCCTGTGCCATGGCCGCGCGCCGGGAACGCTGTTTGAGCGTGTTGAGGGTGAGAATGCCACTTGGCTTAGAGGCCTTCGGGGGCGGCGCGATGGCCCCTTCGCATTGCTCTCCCACATTCTCACGCGCTTCCGCCAGCCCATCATGGCGCGGCTGGGAACTGAAGCATTGGAAGCCAGCGATGCCATGCTGAACATGGCCATGGACTACGAGCAGCAACAGGGCACATCCCTCTTCGGCTTTGTGCAGTGGTTCGCCGCCACCGAAACCACGTTGAAGCGCGAAATGGAAAAAGGCTCCGGCGAAGTGCGCCTGATGACTGTGCATGGCGCCAAGGGGTTGGAAGCACCGGTGGTTTTCCTCATGGACGCGGCCACTGTTCCTGGTGGCGGAAAGTCTTTGCCCAAAGTCATCAAGTCGCCACCACTGATGAGCAGCCTGCAACTGCCCCTTTGGCTGGTGAGTGGCTATGGTGCGTTCACTGAAAATCTCAATGCCTGGCCTGATGGCCTCAAGGACGCGCAGCAGCGCGAGCGTGACAGGCTGCTCTATGTTGCCATGACGCGCGCCGCCGATGAACTCTATGTGGCTGGTGTAAAATCCAAGGGCCGCAAGCCGCCGGAAGGCTGCTGGTGGAACACGCTCACCCCTGCACTGGGCGAGCCACAAGGCGACCAGCGCTTGCGCCTGCCAGAAGGGCCTGATGCGATGCATGCCTCCAGCGTGGCGCAAGGCCACCCGGTTGCAACCGCTTTGCCGGACTGGGTCTCGCCCGCGCCGCTTGAAAAGCCGATGAGCCCCAGCCGCGCCGTCACAGCGCGCGGCCCTGGAGATGCTGGCAGCTATGACGCCCGGGCCGCAAGGCGGGGCCGGGCCATTCATCGCTTGATGGAAGAACTTGCGGCGGTAGAGCCGCCTCACCGTATCGCCACTGCGCGCAGATGGGCGGCCCGGTTAGGCCTGGTTGAAGCCGAAGCCCTGGATTTAGCTCAGGCCATGGACGCCCCCGAGCTGGTTCCGTTCCTGGGCCCAGATTCGGCGGGCGAAGTTGATGTGACCGGCGAATTAACCACTGGCGAGCCCGTCTCAGGCCGGATTGACAGACTTGCCATCCGGCCAGGCGGCATCTGGCTGTTGGATTATAAGACCGACCGTTCCGGTCCCGAATCGGTCCTGCCACGCCATCCTTACGCCCGGCAAATGGCCACTTATGCAGCACTTCTGCAAATGGCTTACCCCGGCCGCCCCGTTACTGCGGCACTCTATTGGACGGGGCCGAAACGGCTCGAAATCCTGCCAGAAACCCTCCTCACGGCAGCTTTGCAGGAAAGTGAGCCAGCCGCTCCTTGACGGCGGGCGGCTGGGTGCCTACCTGTAGGATTAACAGTTACAGATTCCCCAAGGAGATAAGCCCCATGTCTACCCACAAGGTCACAGACGCCACCTTTGCTGCTGAAGTGCTCAATTCCGCCACGCCCGTTGTGGTTGATTTCTGGGCAGAATGGTGTGGCCCCTGCAAGATGATCGGCCCATCCTTGGAAGAAATCGCCAAGGAGCTTGGCCCCCGCGCCAAGATAGTGAAGGTCAATATCGACGAAAATCCAGACGCGCCGTCGCAATTTGGCGTGCGCTCCATCCCCACGTTGATGGTGTTCAAGGGGGGCAAGCTGGCGGCCACGCAGGTGGGCGCAGGCCCCAAGAACGCAATCAAGAATTGGATTGAATCGGCGATCTAGCGCTTTGCAGCGCCGCTGACGGCGGAGGCCTCTTCGCCCGAATGCAGCGCCAGCACATGGCCCGCGAGATAAAGCGAGCCGCAAATCAGAATGCGTGGAGCAGGATGCGATGAGCAGGCCTGCTCCAATGCATTTTGGAGCGAACGCGCGGGCTTGGCCTTAAGGCCTGCCGCTTGAGCTGCTTCAACCAAAGTCTCAGCAGACAGGGCATTCACTTCATCTGGAATCTGAAGGGTATAAACTTGGTCAGCCAAGCCCTTGAAGTTGCGGATAAATGAACTTGGGTCCTTGGTGTTGATCATGCCCCAGACGAGAACCAGCGGTCTCGGTGCGCGCTTGGCCATATCGCGCAGCGCCTGCGCCACCATGGGGCCAGCCGGGCCATTGTGGCCACCGTCCAGCCAAAGCTCAGTGTCCGGTGTCACCAAGGCTCGCAAATGTCCTTCACCCAAATTCTGCATGCGCGCGGGCCACGTCACACGCCGCAAGCCATCTGCAATGGCGTCATCACTGATGCGCGCATCTTTCAAAGCACGAATAGCGGCAATGGCATTGCCCGCATTGTTGATTTGGTGTGGGCCTGAAAGTGCAGGCAGTGGCAAATCGAGAAGCCTGTCCTCATCCTGAAACACCAGCCGCCCGTGCTGCATGTAACTCTGCCACTCTTGGCCTGCAATTTTCAGTGGCGCGCCAACACGCTCGGCCACGCGCTCGATCTCATCGCGCACCTCGGGTGAGTTCTCACCGAGGATGCCAATGCAGCCACGCTTGAGAATGCCCGCTTTCTCGCGTGCAATCTTTTGAACTGTTTCACCCAGATATTGCTGATGGTCGAGGCCAATGGAGGTGATGACGGAAACGGCCGGCTTGTCGATCACGTTGGTGGCATCCAGCCTTCCACCCAAACCCACTTCCAACAGCAAATAGTCCGCCTTGTGCCGCGTGAAGGCCAGGAAAGCCGCTGCGGTGGTGATCTCGAAGAATGTGATTGGCTCTTTTCCATTCGCGGCCTCGCATTCTTCAAGCAGGGACACAAGTTCCAGCTCCGAAATAAGATTGCCGCCGAGATAAATGCGCTCGTGGAAGCGCACCAGATGCGGGCTGGTATAGGCATGCACCTTCAACCCCGCTGCTTCCATGATGGCGCGTGTAATGGCGAGCGTGGAACCCTTACCATTGGTGCCGGCAATGTGAACGACAGGTGGCAGCTTCCGTTCCGGATTGCCCAGCAGCGCAAGCAGCCGCTCCATGCGCGCAAGCGAAAGATCAATGATCTTGGGGTGCAGCGCCAGCAGCCGCATCAAAATGGCGTCAGAACGCATTTCCGCTCAGGCCGAAACAGGCACCAGTGCGCCGGTCAATTCGCGCGCGTCCTGCTTCATCAACATGCGCGCAATGCGGCTCACCGTGGCCTTCATCTCGTGACGGTGCACCACCATGTCGACCATGCCGTGATCCTTCAGATATTCCGAGCGCTGGAAGCCTTGCGGAAGTTTTTCGCGGATCGTCTGTTCAATCACACGCTGGCCTGCAAAGCCGATAATGGCATTGGGCTCGGCCAGATGCACATCACCCAGCATGGCGTAAGAAGCAGTCACGCCACCGGTTGTGGGATTGGTGAGGACCACAATGTAAGGCAGTTGCGCCGCGCGCAACTCCTGCACAGCAATCGTTGTGCGTGGCAATTGCATCAAGGACAATATGCCCTCCTGCATGCGCGCACCGCCCGAAGCCACAAACATCACAAAGGGGCAGCGCTTGGAAACAGCAAAGCGCATCGCAGCGATGATCGCATCACCCGCCGCCATGCCGAGCGAGCCGCCGATGAAGCCCATGTCCTGCACGGCAATCACCATCGGCTGGTCGTTCACCTTGCCATAGCCGGCCTGAACGGAATCTTCTGCTTCCGCCTTGGCCTTGGCATCGCGCAACTGGTCGGTGTATTTCTTTTCAGCGCGGAACTTCAGGGGATCAACGGCAACCGTCGGCGCGGGCAGCTTCTCGAATTCGCCGCCGTCAAACATTGAAGAAAAACGCAAGGCCGCTGGCATGCGGTGATGATGGCCAGAGCCGGGGAACACAAAGCCATTGGCTTCGAGATCCTTATAGAACACCATCTGGCCAGAGTCAGGATCCTTGATCCACATGTTCTCCGGCACTTCACGTTTTTCCGCACCAAGCAGCGAGCGGATGCGCGGGCGAACGAAATTCTTGATCCAGTTCATGCTTTAGGCCCTCACACCCTTGGCAATTTCAGCAACCATCTTATGCACGGCCTTTGGCGTCTGCGCGGTAGGCTTGCCTTGCTTGTTCAGAGACTTCTCGACAGCGGAAACCAGCGCCGAGCCCACCACAACGCCGTCTGCCACTTTGGCAATGGCGCGGGCTTGATCCTCTGTCTTCACACCGAACCCCACACAGATGGGAAGATCGGTATGAGTCTTCAAGCGCTTCACATTGGCGGCGACTGATTTGAGATCTGGTGCCTTCGTGCCGGTGATGCCGAGAACTGAAACATAATAGACAAAGCCGGAGGTATTTTTGAACACGGCGGGTGCGCGCGCATCATCCGTCGTGGGCGTGGCCAAGCGGATGAAATTGATACCCGCCGCCATTGCAGGCAGGCACAGCTCGTCATCTTCTTCCGGTGGCAGATCAACCACGATCAAGCCATCAACGCCCGCGGCCTTAGCGTCTTTCAGAAATTTTGGAACGCCATAAACATAAATCGGATTGTAATAGCCCATGAGCACCACGGGCGTTGTATTGTCATTTTTGCGAAAGGCCTTCAGCAGCGCCAAAGTCTTCTTCATCGTGGCGCCATGAGCCAGAGCGCGAAGACCACCCGCCTGAATGGCCGGGCCATCGGCCATCGGGTCGGTAAAAGGCATGCCCAGTTCGATGATGTCAGCGCCAGCTTGGGGCAGGCCCTGAATGATCTTCAGTGAAGTTTCATGGTCAGGATCGCCCGCCGTTACAAAGGTCATCATCGCGGCGCGTCCCTGCTTTTTGAGGGCGGCGAATTTTTCAGAGATGCGTGTGGTCACAGGTTCACCCCAAGAATGTCAGCCACAGTGAAGATGTCCTTGTCCCCGCGGCCACACAGGTTCATCACCATCAGATGGTCCTTGGGCTTGTCGGGCGCGATCTTCATCACATGCGCCAGCGCGTGTGAGGGTTCAAGCGCCGGGATGATGCCTTCAAGCCTGCAGCACAGTTGGAACGCGGCCAGCGCTTCCTTGTCCGTGGCTGAAACGTAGTTCACGCGGCCCATGTCATGCAGCCAGGAGTGTTCCGGCCCGATGCCGGGATAATCCAGGCCCGCAGAGATGGAATGCCCTTCGGTGATCTGGCCATCATCATCCATCAGCAGATAGGTGCGGTTGCCATGCAGGATGCCCGGCCTGCCACCTGTGATCGATGCAGCATGCTTCTTTTTCAGGCCGTGGCCTGCGGCCTCTACGCCGTAGATCTCAACGCTCTTGTCATCGAGGAACGGGTGGAACAAGCCCATCGCGTTGGATCCACCGCCGATCGCCGCGACGAGCGAATCCGGTAAGCGGCCTTCCTGGCGCATCATCTGGTGGCGCGTTTCATTGCCGATCACACACTGGAAATCACGCACCATTTCGGGATAAGGGTGCGGACCAGCCACAGTGCCGATGCAGTAGAATGTGTCTTCGACATTGGCCACCCAGTCGCGCAGCGCTTCATTGAGCGCATCCTTCAAAGTGCGTGAACCAGATTTGGCGGGCACTACTTTCGCACCCAGCAGCTTCATGCGGAACACATTGGGCTTCTGCCGTTCGATATCCACTTCGCCCATGTACACAACGCATTTCAGGCCGAACAGTGCGCACACGGTGGCCGTGGCCACACCATGTTGGCCCGCGCCAGTTTCAGCAATGATGCGCTTCTTGCCCATGCGCCGTGCGAGAAGGATTTGCCCCAGCACGTTGTTGATCTTGTGCGCGCCCGTGTGGTTCAGTTCATCGCGCTTGAAGTAAACCTTGGCCCCGCCCAGATGCTCCGTCAGGCGCTTGGCGAAATAGAGTGGTGAGGGGCGGCCCACATAATGTTCAAGCAGATAATCAAGCTCATCTTGAAAGCTGCGGTCAGCCTTGGCGTCCTTATAGGCCTGCTCAAGCTGGAGGATCAAAGGCATCAATGTTTCGGCCACGAAACGGCCGCCATAAATGCCAAACAGGCCTTTTTCATCAGGCCCGGTGCGATAGGAATTGGGTGTCATCTCAGTCATGGAAATCTTCTAGCTGGCCGCTTTGGCCCGCGCAATGAATGATCTGATGAGGGAAATATCCTTCTTTCCCGGCGTGCTTTCGACGCCAGACGACACATCCACCATCGGCGCGCGCGTCAGGCGGACGGCCCCCGCCACATTTTCAGGGTTGAGCCCGCCTGAAAGCATGAATTGCCCATCTTTGCCTTTGAGCAAGTTCCAGTCGAATGAAAGCCCATTGCCGCCGGGCAGCAGGTCTTCGGGCGCCTTTGCGTCAAAGAGGCAAAAAGCCGCAACATCTGTAAAAGCCTTGGCCGAAGCCACATCGACGGTCTCTTTCACCTTGATGGCCTTGATCACTGGAACACCAGACTTGGCGGTAATCTCGGCAACCCGCTCTGGCGTCTCGGTGCCATGGGCCTGAATGTAGTCAGGCCGCGTGGCATGAATGATGGCTTTGAGCAGGGCATCGTCAGCATCAACTGTGAGCGCCACGATCTTCGCTCGCCCACGCGCTTGTGCGGCCAACGCGGCCGCTTGCTCCAGCGACACATTGCGCGGCGACTTGGCGAAGAACACCAGGCCGATCATGTCAGCCCCTGCATCCAGCGCGGCCTGCATGGTCTCCGGTGTGGACAGTCCGCAGATTTTGACTTTGGTCATGCAAGGCTCGCAAAAATATCTGCCGCTGCCTTGGCGGGATCAGCCGCACCTGTGATTGGCCGACCGATCACTAGTATATCTGCCCCCGCCTCAACCGCGGATTTCGGCGTCGCCACACGCTTTTGATCTTGCACGGCCGCATCGGCAGGCCGAATGCCTGGCACGACTGTCATGAAATCTTTCGGCAAAATTTCTTTTATTCTCGCCACATCATGCGTTGAGCAGACAACACCATCAAGCTTAGCTGCATGTGCTAGGATTGCCAGATGAGTGGCTAGCGTTTTTGAATCCAATGCCGGATCAAATGCGATCTTGTGTAAGTCGGCGTCGGATAGCGAAGTCAAAATTGTTACGGCGATCAACTTAACCCTGTTGCCCACGGCATCCTTGGCGGCTTTCATCATGTCGCTGCCCCCAGTGGCATGCACATTGATGATCTCTGGAGCAGGCACGAGTTTCAGCAGCGAGGTGAGGCCCTGCGCCACGGTGTTGGGAATGTCATGCAATTTGAGATCAAGAAAAATCGGCACGCCCTCAGCGGCTACCGCTTCATAGCCAGCCGCACCATTGGCATAGAAAAATTCCATGCCAATTTTCATCATGCCCACATGCGGCTTCACCGCGCGGGCCAGCGCGCAGGCCTTGGCCACGTCTGGTGTATCGAGGGCAACACAAATAGGATTCATCATGGGCCTAGGCCCTAGCGCGAAATCATAGGCTACGCAAATAGACCATGGACGCGGCAGCAAGGTCTTCCAGCGCCGTGCCCACGCTTTTGAACAGGGTCACTTCCGCATCGGTCTTGCGGCCTAGCTTGGTGCCCCGGCAAAGCTCATGCAAGTCGCCCTGAATGTCGGCCCATTTGAACTGACCTTCCTTTTGCGCCAGTAACAAATCTCCGGCTTCATGGGCGGCGCCTTCGTGGGTATCGACATAGACCCGCGCCATGCCGACAGCGGCAGCGTCCGCTTCTCGCATCTCGGGCTTGTAGGCTCCCACCAAATCGACATGTGTGCCGGGCCTGATCCAGGCTCCCTTGAGAACCACACTGTGGCCCGCAGTGACGCAGGAGATGATGTCGGCCTCACCGCAAGCCGTGGCGAGGTCGTTCACCACTTCGCCGCCCAGTTCGCGTGCAAGCGCCTCAGCTTTTTCAGGCGTGCGATTGTGGATCATCACGCGTTTGACGGGCCGCACTGCCATCATGGCCCGAGCGAAGTGGGGAGCCAGCGCGCCTGCGCCGATGAGCAGCAGGGTGGAGCAATCTTTCCGCGCCAGAAAATCTGCGGCCAGAGCTGAAGCTGCGGCTGTGCGCCTGCGCGTCAACTCCGTGCCATCGAGCAGGGCAACGGGGGCGCCTGTGGCATTGTCAAAGAGCTGATAGGTTCCTTGTATGCTGGGCAGGCCTTGCGCGGCATTGTCGCTTTTCAGCGTGATGGTCTTGATGCCGGTGAAGGCGTCATCCCAGGCCGGCATAGAAAAGAAAGTGGTATTTGCAACTGTGGGTGAAACAAAGCGCGACGGCGCAGTCACCTCGCCCTTGAAGCCTTCGCGCAGCGCCTCGACATAATCGCGGAACGAAATTGCGCCCAGGTCTTCAGCGCTGAAAAGTTTCACGGCATGATCCCTGGCAGCGGCGCCAGCATTTGCGCCTCAATTTTCTCCGGCCCATCCTTGGCCACCGCAATTTCGCTTTGTAATCGCGCAATCTCGCGCTGCCGCTCGCGCGCCAGCCTGCGCCACTTGCCTTGGGCCAGCCAGCAGAAGAACCAGCCCACCAGAATGCCAACGAAAATTCCAAAAAACGCCAGAAGCCAGAGCGGCAGGTTGATGTAGATCTGGGGTTCGGCCTGATTGAAGGGATCGAGCGAAAGCTGCGTCCACTTCCGGTTGGCCACGGCAAAGCCCAACACAATGAGCAAGACCGGAACGCCAATCACCCAGCGCAAAATGCGGCGCAAAATCTAGGCCTTTGTGTTGAGCCGCTGGCGCAGCTCCTTGCCCGTCTTGAAGAACGGAACGCGCTTTTCGGTCACTTCCACAGCGGTTCCTGTGCGCGGGTTGCGGCCCGTGCGGGCCTGGCGTTCTTTCACCGAGAAAGCGCCAAAACCGCGCAGCTCCACGCGGTGGCCATCCTTCATCGATGAGATGATTTCATCAAACACCCGGTTGACGATTCGCTCCACGTCGCGGTGATAAAGATGCGGGTTTTTGTCGGCGATTTTCTGGACGAGTTCAGATTTGATCATGACTGCAACACTCCAGTGAGTTGAATGCGAATCTTATAGGCGTGATACCTGAGCCGCGCAATCGGGCAAATCCTTGGAATCATTCGTTCAATTATTAAAATCATAGAATAGCAAAATAATGCTTGACAGCGTACGGTGAACCTGCTACTTCTCGCCATACTCCACAATTGGGTCTTCGGTTGTGAAGTACCCCGCCCACAACAATAGTTTTGAGCCCATCATGAAAACGACGTTGCGGCGGGTTCAATAGTTGGCGGCTGTCTTGTTCACGGCAGGCGGCCCTTGTCGCGCAGCAGTTCAACGAATTCATCGAACTTGGCATAGGTTGCTTTGGCAAGTGCGGCCCCCACGCTGACACGGCGCACGCCGACGGAGGCCATATCCGCGACCGACAGGCTCGTTGCTGACAAATTGGAATTGACGGGCTTGCTGAAAGTCTCGGCAACCCGCTTGATGTCAGCAAGGTTCTTGAGGCCGGGCGCGTAGAGGCAATCAGCACCCGCGGCATCGTAGGCGCGCAAGCGGGCGATCACTTCGTCCATGTTCAGCGACGCCATGAGATAGGCCTCGCAGCGCCCGACCAGGATCACGTCCTGGCCTGATGCATCAATGGCGGCGCGTGCAGCCTTGAGGCGTGCAACGGCTTCGTCCAGAGGATAGAACGCATTGCCGTTGCGGTCTTCGATCGAGAGCCCGGCCACGCCGGTGGCGATGCAACGGGTGACGTTTGCGCCAACGCCTTGTGCGTCTTCGGCGAAGCCCGCCTCGAAATCGGCATTCACCGGCAAATCGGTGACGCTGCAGAGAAAGCGCAAATGGGCGAGCACTTCATCAAGGCTCATCGCGCCGTCATCCTTGCCAAGCGCCCAAGCCGCCCCGGCACTGGTTGAAGCAAGAGCCTTGAATCCTGCGCGTTCCAGCCGTTTGGCCGTGCCACCATCCCAAGGGTTGGGTAGGGCGAAGCAGCCGGATTGATGCAGGGCGCGGAATGCGGCGCGTCGGGCGGCGAGTGTGGGCATGGAAGGGAACTCCGGATCAGTGTTGGAGCGTGATCTAAGTCGAATAACTCAAACTCTTCAACTTCGTCTATTGACCTAAAGTGGCATCACGGCCTTGGCGTATGGTGATCTGGTTGCCGAGGACGGGCCTTGCCGTCGCCCGGAATTGGATGCATGCTTCTCGTTCGCTTATCCCAACAATGGGAGACCTCGTCATGCCTTTGACAGCACAACAGTCCGAAGCGATCGCCACTCTCGCCAAGAGCTTTGGCGGACAGCTCCTGCGATCTGGCGATGCCGGTTACGATGAGGCCAGACGCGTCCACAATGGATTGATCGACAAGCATCCCGCCGTGATCGCGCGCTGTTCGGGCACTGCTGACGTGATGGATGCAGTGAAGCTCGGCCGTGAACTTGGGCTTGAGATAGCTGTTCGTGGCGGCGGCCACAATGTGGCTGGCCGGGCAACTGTGGATGATGGCCTGATGATAGATCTGTCACCGATGAAAGGCGTTCACGTGGATGCCAAGGACGCGACGGCGCGAGTTCAGGGTGGGGTCACCTGGGGTGAATTCAATCGCGAGACGCAGGTTTATGGGCTGGCGACCACAGGGGGTGTCATCTCAACAACAGGAGTGGCCGGACTCACCATGGGTGGCGGCGTCGGCTGGCTGATGTCTAAGCATGGCCTGTCACTCGACAATCTTCTTTCAGTCGATCTTGTCACCGCCGACGGCAAAGTAGTACGGGCGAGTGCCGACGAAAACCCCGATTTGTTTTGGGCAGTGTGTGGTGGCGGCGGCAATTTCGGCATCGCGACTTCGCTGGAATTCAAACTGCATCCGGTTGGCCCCATGATCACCGGTGGGCTCGTTGCCCACCCCTTTGCAAAGGCACACGACGTGATGCGCTTTTTCCGCGATACCACGCGGTCGCTGTCCGACGACATGTCGGTAGTTTGTGCCCTGACTCATGCGCCTGATGGTTCGGGCGCTTCTGTCGCCGCCCTGGCGGTGGCCCATTGCGGCAGCCTGGCAGAGGGCGGGGCGGCGGTGAAGCCGATCAAGGCCTTCGGGCCGCCGATCATCGATGCACTTGGTCCCATACCCTACAGCGCGTTGAATGGAATGCTCGACGCGAATTACCCGAAAGGTGCTCTCAACTACTGGAAGTCGAGCTTCCTGAGCGGCTTGAGCGACAAGGCCATAGACACCATGATCGAGTGTTTCGCCCGTTGCCCGACGCCGATGGGTGCGCTGCTGCTCGAACATTTTCACGGTGCTGTCTGCCGAACCGCGACCACTGCTGCGGCCTTCCCCCACCGCGCCGAAGGTTACAATCTGCTGGTGTTGGCGCAATGGTTTGACCCCGCCGAGAATGCTCGCTGCATTGCCTGGACCCGAGAGACCTATGATGCAATGAAGCCGTTCATGGCCAAGGGCCGCTATGTGAATTATCTCGGCGACGACGAGGCCACAGACCAGGTGGCTGCCGCCTACGGGCCCAATTACGCGCGGCTTAGCGAGATCAAGCGCAAATACGATCCGGGCAATGTCTTCCACCTCAATCAGAATATCCGCCCATAGGGGCAAGCAGTTTTGCGGTGGGGAGTTTGCGTCAGCAATGGCACGCAAATCGGATGCGCCAAGATAGGTTCAATAATCCGGCCTTGAAATTCAGGCCAGCGTATCGCCAAACAAAAAGGCCGGAGCAAATGCCCCGGCCTTTGAAGCACCTTTGAAGTTAGAAAGTGTTTGATCCACCACATTCTTGTTCTTCAGGGCGTTCCTCCACCAAACGTTACGACCCTTTTCCGCATGGGGGATCAAACAGAAATGGTGCCGTCAACACATGTAACGCAGTCGCCACCAACGCGCACCGCACCTTGCGGCCCAACTGCAATGTCGATGAGGCCATTTCTGCCAACGCAGCGGCCTTGCGAGGCGGTATATTTTCCGCCGTTCGGACCAAGCAGGCCACGCTCCCAATGAAACGCGGCCACGCTGCCGTTTCCGCTCCCGCAGACGGGGTCTTCATCTACGCCGTGAGCGGGTGCAAATGTGCGAACCTCAATTCCTGCGCCTTCCTTGTCATGCGCACCGAACAGCGTGATGCCTGCAACATTAAGCCTTAGAGAAAGTTCAGAGAGCCGTACCAAATCGGGTTTCAAATTGAGCACAGCCGTGGAATTTTCCAAACGTGCAACAATCCAGACAACACCAACATCGACAATTGCGGGAGCAACCTCCAAAGCAACTTTGCGGCCAAAAATTTGTTCTAGCTCTTCAATATCCGCAGCCCCCAGCGCGGTCAACTTGGCCTTGGGCAAGTTGAAGGCGAGTCTGTTGATTCCGGAATGCTTTTCAATATTCACGTCAACCAGGCCAACCTTGCACTCTTGTATGAGCCGCCCATCCTTGCGTGGCATGACGCGACCAGCTTCCAGCATGGCATGAGCGCTGCCGAGCGTCGGGTGACCAGCAAAGGGCAGTTCGTCCCTTGGTGTGAAGATCCGCAGCAGATAATCGGCGCTGGCGGAGGAAGGTGTTAGAACGAAGGTCGTTTCGGATAGATTGGTCCAGCGCGCAATGGCCTGCATGTCCTCGGTGGACAAGCCATCGCAATCCAAAATCACAGCGACTGGATTTCCCAGAAGTGGGCGTGAAGTAAAAACGTCCACCACTTTGTATGTTCTTTTCATATCAGGTGCCTTTCGCCCAATATTGGCGCAATACTCAGGCGAGCGGAAGCCTGCGAATAGTTTACAGATTGCACGGATTCGCCTAGATTTCTTGTCGGATATTGACTTATGGCACCATCACAATTTGAAAGCCCGCTGGACCGCGCAACATTCCGCAGGACCGGAGTGTTTGGTGGTTTTGAATTGATGGCGGCGCGTTTTGTGAACCATAGTTTTGCACCCCACACGCATGACGAACTGATGATTGGCATCATCCATGCTGGTGTGAAGGCATTCCGGCGCGGAAGGACTATGCAACTTGCGGCTCCGCGATGCCTTTCAGTCATTAATCCCGGTGAGATGCACACAGGTGAACGCAAGCAAGGGCACGAACTGGTCTATGGAGCGCTCTATCTGCCTGAGGCAGCAGTTGCCGCAATGTTTTCGGATCAGCTGTTGTCCGGTACTGCTATCCGCCAACCTGTTATTGACGATCCAGAAATTTGGCAAAACCTGGCAATCGCACACCATCAAATGATGGTCGGCAATGATGATGGTGTTGCCGAAGAAGCCTTGACTTGGGCTATCGCGTTGCTGTTTCAACGCCATGGGTCAAATGGACGTCCTCAATCTGATGCTGGCTGCCCGAGAACGATGAAGTCGGCCATTCAATTTATCCACTCTCGCTCTGACGAGCCCATCAGTCTTGAAGACGTGTCGAAGTCGGCAGGCGTTGGCTTGTTTCATCTCATTCGCCTGTTTAGAAAGCACTTGGGCATGACGCCTCATGCCTATCTCACTCAGATTCGTATCTCAAAGTCACAGCAACTTCTCAAACACGGCATTCCGATTTCACAAATAGCACTGGATGTGGGCTTTTCAGATCAGGCGCATTTTACCAGGCGATTCAAGCAGCTCACCGGCACAAGTCCGGCACACTATGCGAAATCAATTCAATAACGGCGAAGGTACTGGATTATTCTAGTGCTTCAGCAAGTTCGTGGTGAATAGTCTGGTTTCTTCCATCATTTTTAATTTCTCATTAGTGCTTTCGGGCGGCCGCTTTAAGTGTCGCTGACAGTGCTTCCAGAGCCGATGGCAAGACATTGATCGGCAGATAGCCAAATCCGAGACGCAAGACCGAGGAGGATTCACCAAACCACGCGCCGTTGCCAATTTGAAGCTCAGCAGCTGGAAGAGTAGACCAAAATCTGGCGACTGCATCGGCATCAAAAATTTTCGCTTTGAGCCTCAGGCAACAGAGTGCTCCGCCGCCAGGTCTAATCCAATCAACGTATTCTCTATTCATTTCGACCCAATCCGCGACCATTGATACCCCTTCGGCCAGCAGGCTGCGACGTGCCGCGAGGATATTCTCCCGATTTTCCAGAACAACGGCAGCCAAGGTCTCATCCAGCGTTGAGCCAGAAAGCACGATGTTCATCTTTGCAATAGTGATCCGGTCGCGCAGATCGCGGTCTCTGATCGTGAGCCAGCCGACCCTGAGCCCCGGAGCACCATGGGCCTTGGACACCGATCCGCCAGTAATGATCCGGTCATCGAGCGTTGCAACGCTTTGGGGCGGCGCATCGTTGCCATAGGTGGCGTCGCGGTAGATCTCATCGACGAAGAGGCGCGCCGCTGGTGCCTTAACGCGCATCAGTTCGAGTATTGCCTTGATTTCTGATGGACTCACGCGAACGCCACTTGGGTTTTGCGGGCTGGCGATGCTGACGAGCTTGGTATGCTTGTTGAGCAGGGGCTCAATCAAGTCCGCTGTTAATTTATAGCCACGGTCAAAGGACAATTTGCATTCGCGCAGCTTGGTTCCTGCGCCCACAAGTGAATCGCGTGCAACAGGGAAACACGGTGTGGTGATGACAACTTCATCGCCCGGGCGGCAAAGTTCGAATGCCAGCAAGAATAGGCCAAGTGCTGCGCCTTGCGTTGTTACAACCTCTTCTGGAGCAACACCGGTGAGTGCGGCAATGCAGGAACGAAGCCGTGGAAGCCCTGCAGACGAACCGTATCCCATCTTGAGGTCGCCAAGCGCAGAGGCACCGCCGGCCATATCCAGGATATTGCCGAAGGTTAGATCCTGCGCTGTACTTTCGGCCAAGTTAAAACGCCGGTTGATGTCCAGCAACGAGATGATCTCGTTGTAGGGAAAGCGCCCCTGCCATTTTGAACTGCCAGTCATCTCACCCTCGTGTGTTGAATTGTGACGGGAATTAGACCGCCGAACGATGACGAGTCTTGTCGAAAGTTGCCATTGCATCGCATTTCGCGCGGCATTTAATGAGGTTGCAATGAGAACACCAGCAAAGCCAGGCTAAGCCTTGGAAGCAGTCTTGAGATGAGGGCTTTGCGTTAACTACTTTACGTAGGGTAGACGTGGCGAAGACTGGTTCTGCCTTGCTGCCTTGAATATTAAAAGGACCCACCGCCAAACAAAAAGGCCGGAGCAAATGCCCCGGCCTTTGAAACTTGTGTAAAGTGAAGAAGACGTTACTTCGTCTCTTCCTTTTTCTTCATGGCAGCCTGGAAGATGTCGCCCAGTGAAGCGCCCGAGTCGGACGAGCCGTATTGAGCAACGGCTTCACGCTCGTCGGAGATTTCCAGCGCCTTGATCGAGACGTTGACCTTGCGGGCCTTGGCATCCATGGCGGTGACGATGGCGTCAAACTTCTCGCCCACGGCGAAGCGGTCTGAACGCTGGCCGTCGCGGTCACGGGCGAGATCGCCACGCTTGGCATAGGCCGTGATGTCGGTGCCGGCGATGCGAACTTCAAGCCCGCCATCTTCCACCTTCAACACTTCGCATGTGACCTTTTCGCCCTTGCGCGGGTTACCACCCGTGGAAGCAGGACGTGCTGAGCCAACGGCAGCAGTTGCGCCACCGGATTCAGTGAGCTGCTTGATGCCCAGCGAGATGCGTTCCTTTTCCTGGTCCACATCGAGGACAACGGCCTTGACCATGTCGCCCTTCTTGTAGTCCTTGATGGCTTCTTCGCCAGAACGCTTCCAGTCGAGGTCAGAGAGATGGACCATGCCGTCCACGTCACCATCGAGGCCGACAAACAGGCCGAATTCAGTGGTGTTCTTGACTTCACCTTCCAGCACGGTGCCCTTCGGATACTTGTGCGCGAAAGCCACCCACGGATTCTGCTGCACCTGCTTGAGGCCCAGTGAAATGCGGCGCTTGGAAGAATCAATTTCCAGAACCTGAACTTCAACCGGCTCAGAGGTAGAGAGGATCTTGCCCGGGTGGACGTTCTTCTTCGTCCAGCTCATTTCGGAAACGTGGACGAGGCCTTCAATGCCATCTTCCAGTTCCACAAACGCGCCGTAATCGGTGATGTTCGTGACCTTGCCCTTGACCCTGGAGCCAACAACGAACTTCTCGGCCACGATTTCCCATGGATCCTTGTCGAGCTGCTTCATGCCCAGCGAGATGCGCTGGGTGTCTGGATTGATGCGCACGATCTGCACCTTCACGCTCTGGCCAACGGCCAGCACATCCGAAGGATGGTTCACGCGCTTCCAGGCGATGTCGGTGACATGGAGCAGGCCGTCGATGCCGCCCAAGTCAACGAAGGCGCCGTAGTCGGTGATGTTCTTGACAACACCGTCAACCACCTGGCCTTCAGCAAGGTTCTGCACCAGTTCCGAACGCTGTTCGGCGCGGGTTTCTTCCATGATGGCGCGGCGCGACACAACGATGTTGCCACGCTTGCGGTCCATCTTCAGAATCTGGAAAGGCTGGGCCACATGCATGAGAGGGCCAACGTCGCGGATCGGGCGCACGTCAACCTGCGAACCGGGCAAGAAGGCCACGGCACCGCCGAGATCAACGGTGAAGCCACCCTTGACGCGACCGAAGATCACGCCATCGACGCGCTCATTCTTGGTGGACATTTCTTCCAGGCGTACCCAGGCTTCTTCGCGCTTGGCCTTTTCGCGGCTGAGCACGGCTTCGCCGAGAGCGTTTTCAATACGCTCCAGATAAACTTCAACAATGCTGCCAACCTTGATGTCGGCAGGCTTGCCGGGCTGGTCAAAATCCTTGAGCGGAATGCGGCCTTCAGTCTTGAGGCCAACGTCAACGATCACAAGGTCGTTTTCAATTGCCAGAACCTTGCCCTTGACCACGGAGCCCTCGGATACGGGGCGGTCGAGATAGCTCTCTTCAAGCAGGGATTCAAAATCGGATTTAGTGGGATTCATCGAAACGGCGGATTTCGCCATGGGGTACACTTCCTGTCGCTGCCCAAGGCTCCCGCAGGAGGCACAGGTAAGGGCGCGAGCTGCGTGGATAGCAGCGGGTTAGAGCGTTCCAGCAGGGAATGTGACGCTGAGGCCATCACATTGTTTCTGAAACAAATGAGGGTGCTTTTGAGCTTGGCCCAAGCACCCCGGTTTGGCAGCAGCAATTCGCTACTGTCCTCAGTGGGCGGCGGCTTAGCCCCTCGACGCAGCCAATGCAAGGCCAAACAGAAACTCTGAAAAATGCCGCGCTTTCAGGTGCTTGCCTTGCGCCTATGCAGTCATGCGCTGGAGCAGCCGCAACTTCAGCCCAACGGGCAGTTTCTGCAGCAGTTTCAGGATCAAGACGAAGGGCAGGGGGTAGGCAATCTCAAACCGCCCGGCCTTGAGCCCCTTGATCGTCAAGGCGGCCGCCTTTTCAGGGTTCATCAAGAACGGCATGGGAAAATCATTGCCTGCTGTCATCGGCGTTTCCACAAAGCCGGGGTTCACCACGCTCACGTCAATTCCGAAGGGGCGCAGTTCCATCCACAGGGCTTCAGCAAGGTTGATGAGGGCCGCCTTGGTGGGGCCGTAGTACGCGGCTTTGGGCAGGCCCTGGTAACCCGCAACCGAGGCCACGAAGGCTACGCGCCCGGCCTTGCGCACTTTGAAGCGAGGCAACAGGGCGTTGAGGCATTGGATCGGCCCCAGATAATTCACCTCATTGATGCGCCGGAAAGTGGCCATGTCGAAATCTTCAGGATTGAAGGCTCGGTAAGCGCCTGCTGCAAACAGGCCAAGATCAATCGGCCCCAACTGATTTTCAATATTCTCAACGCAAACGGCAATGGCTGCGTTGTCTGTGACATCGAGAGGGAAATGGAAAATATTGGGATGTTGCGGCAAGCTCGGCAGATGGCGCGCACTCGCCGCCACCTTCACACCCTGCTCGGCCATTTGCAGGGCAACGGCCGCCCCAATGCCCGTGGATGCGCCTGTGATCCACGCCACTTTCCACGGTAAAGCCATGGTTCAAATGCCGATGAAACGCTGAACGAGACGCGCCGCCCAGGAGTTGAAGCGCGTGGGCGCATCATTGGCCACAAGGCAGATGCACTCCACAGCACCCGATGCCACGGGCGTATGCGAAATGCTCTCGTCCAGATCGGCCACATCGCCGCGCGCAAAATGGCCGATCTCATCGTGATAGGCCCCGCGCAGGATCAAAGTCAGTTCGGTTCCACCATGGCCGTGATCAGGCACTTTCTGCCCAGGTGCAATCCGCAACAGGCCCAGAAAGCCATCCTGCTCTTTGCCTTTGTTCAACTTGAACATGGATACACCCGGACCTGCCTTCTGCCATTTCAGACTGTCGAGATCACTCGTTCCCAAGGCCGCCTGCAGGGCGCGTGGAACTTCGCTCTCACCAAGGCTGCGGCTCACCGGCAAACGATGCAGGGTTGCCGTTTGAATCTTGTCCATCACCGAAGCCTTGCTGCCCAATGCCACGGGGGCCATTTCGGCCTCCGCCAGCATTGATCCGCCAATTTCGTCAGCCGCCACGGCAGCCTTGCGGCAAGCGGCGCACATTTCCAGATGGGACTTCACAATCAGGCTCAGGCCTTCCGGCAAGGTGCCTGAACTGAAGGCCACCAGCGTGGCGTGATCAAGGTGATGGGAGATGCTCATGATGCGTTTTCCATGGCGCCGCGCAAATGCGCATAGGCCAGTCGCATGCGGGATTTGACAGTTCCCAGCGGCAGGCCCAGGCGGGCGGCAATTTCGGTTTGGGTCAATTCTTCCTGATAAGCCAGTTGGAGCACGGCCAGCTGATCGGCCGGCACGGCCTTCATCGCGCCTTTCAATTGGCTGGCGCGCTCTTCGCGTAGCATCCGCTCTTCGCTGTCCTCGGCATCATCGGCCGGATCCCACTCAATCATGTCGATGGAGATGTCGGGCTTGCGGCGGCGCACCCGGTCGATCAGCGCGTTGCGGGCAATGGTGAAGACCCAGCCTTGAAGGCTGCCGCGCGTTGCATCGTAGAGCCCCGCCTTGGTCCAGACGCTGATCATCACATCCTGCATCACGTCTTCTGCTGCGGCACTATCAAGGCCGCGCCGCATCAGCAGCGCCTTAACCTTGGGGGCGAGCAAATCAAACAATGTGCTGAATGCATCACGGTCAAGGTTTTGCGCCACCTGGCGGATCAACATGGCAAGCTTGTCCTGGCTCATGTCTGATCCTGGCATTTGAAAATGTGCGGCATGGTGCGCGATGGTAAAGGGCTTTTTCATGGCTTGCACGACTTTTACGCAAGCGACCCACTGGCGGATCACTGTGCCTGCCGGGTGATCCGCCACCACGCCGCGCACGTATCACACCTAAGATAAAGCAGGAAAACATGACGAAAAAACGCATTGCGGTGGTTGGTTCTGGTGTCTCGGGCCTTTCTGCCGCCTGGCTGTTGGCAAAAGCCCACCACGTCACCTTGTTTGAGGCTGACAATCGCTTCGGCGGCCATGCCCATACCGAACAATTCGGCGCGGCGTTCAGCAAAGTGCCGGTGGATGTGGGCTTCATCGTATTCAACGCCAAGACCTATCCCAACTTTGTGGAACTGTTGAAGGTGTTGGACGTGGAGGCCTATGAAACGGAAATGGGCTTTTCTGTTTCCATGCAGAATGGTGCCGTCGAATATTCCGGCGGCAGCCTAGCCCAACTGCTGGGCTCGCCCCGCCACGCGCTTTCACCCAGTCACTGGTCGATGTTGAAAGACATTGCCCGCTTCTATCGCAGCGCCGTGACGCTTGCCGCCCAGATCGATGACGCCATGAGCCTGGGCGAATTTCTGAAGCTGCACCGTTTTGGAAAGCCCTTCATCCAGCGCCATCTCGTTCCCATGGCTGCCGCCATCTGGTCTTCGCACCCAGGGCAGATGCTGGACTATCCGGCCAAGGCCTTCATCCAGTTTTTCGAAAATCACCAGCTCTTGAACTTCGGCGCGCGCGACAAGTGGCGCAGCGTTCGCGGCGGTTCACGGCGCTATGTTGAGCGTATCCTTGCTTCTGGCATGGAGCTGCATCGGAGTGATGCTGTCATTGCCGTTGAACGCGGGCCCCTTGGCGTGACGCTGCGCTGCGCCTCCGGCCATCAGGCACAGTTTGATGACGTGGTGCTGGCCACCCATGCTGATCAGGCTTTGTCCCTTTTGCAAAACCCGACCGCAGAAGAACGGGCATTGCTCAGCCCCTTTAAATATTCCGACAACAGCGTGACAGTTCACCGCGACGCGAAGCTCATGCCCAAGGCGCGGCGGCACTGGTCAAGCTGGAACTATGTCGGAACGGGAGATAGCGCTTGCGGCGTTACCTACTGGATGAACCAGCTTCAGGACCTCGGTACCAAGACCGATTACTTTGTGTCGTTGAATGCTGCACAAAAGCCCGATGCCGCACTGACCGACCTCAGCTTTGCCTGCACCCATCCGATATTCAACGGCGCAACGCACGCCGCGCAAAAACAGCTTTGGCATTTGCAAGGTCAACACCATACTTGGTTCTGTGGCGCGTACTTTGGCGCAGGCTTCCATGAAGACGGCCTGCAGGCGGGCCTTGCCGTGGCCGAACAACTTGGTGGCTTGAAGCGGCCATGGCGCGTGACAAATCCATCAGGTCGTATCCACTTGCCTTCACAGACTTCAGCCAGTGATTTCCTGCTGCAGGCCGCAGAGTGATGTTCGTGGGCAATGCCATATTCAAGGGCGCGCTGATGCACCGGCGTTATCAGCCGATGAGGCATGAATTGCGCTACAGCGTTGCCGATGTTTTGGTTGATGTTGATCAACTTGAAGATTTGAATCGGAAATCATGGCTCATCGGCCATAACCGCCGCCGTCTGTTCGGCATTGACGACAAGAACCACGGCCCAGGCGACGGCACGCCCATCGCGCAACATGTGCGCCGTCTCTTTCAGCAACTTGGTCTGGCGGAGCCCATCGCCCGCATTTTCATGCTGTGTTA
This sequence comes from Aestuariivirga sp., assembly GCA_031424315.1. Taxonomy (GTDB): domain Bacteria; phylum Pseudomonadota; class Alphaproteobacteria; order Rhizobiales; family Aestuariivirgaceae; genus Aestuariivirga. The sequence continues at coordinate 27,600 of JANPHF010000139.1, read as the reverse complement.
TCCGGCTGTGTTCGGCAAGGTGTTCAACCCGCTGACTGTTTATTTCGGCCACGCTGCCGATGGCCGCTGGCTTGGCGTTGTCTATGAAGTGAGCAACACTTTTGGCGAGCGCCACTCCTATGTTCTTCCCGTTCAAGGGGCCGCGCACAAGGCCGAGAAATGTTTCTATGTTTCGCCTTTCAACAAGGTGGCCGGAGAATATCGCTTTAGCATTGAGCATGAACAAGGCCACCTCCGGCTCAATATAGCGTTGTTCGAAGCCGACAAGTTGATCCTCGCTGCGCGCTTCGATGGCCGTGAACAACCACTGAGCGATTTCGCTCTCTTGTGCGGAATTCTCAGCCTTGCCACCCAGCCGTTGAAAGTGGTGGTGGGAATCCATTGGGAGGCCCTTAAGCTCTATCTCAAGGGCCTGCGCCCGACTCCGCGCCCCGCGCATGGGCGCTTCAAGGCCACTGCGACGCCTAATCCTTGCGCCACCAACTCAAAACCCGCTGTCCTCAGAGGCTGAATCATGACATCTCCAATCGCCGCCTACGCCATGACACTTGTCTTATTTGTTGCCATTGATCTCGTCTGGCTCATGGGTCCTGGTCGGCCCTTCTATGTCGCCGAAATTGGCAGCCTCTTGCGCGGTCAGCCAAACCTGCCGGCGGCGATCGCCTTCTATGTGCTCTATGCTTTTGGCCTATGCTATTTCGCGGTGATGCCGGGATTCAAAGCTGGTTTGCCCTGGCAGGCCCTGGTCCAAGGTGCGCTGCTCGGTCTGATTGCCTATGCGACCTATGATTTGACGAACCTCGCGGTGGTCAATGGTTTCACCACACGCATCGCACTGATTGACATGTTCTGGGGCAGCCTGCTCAGCGGCGCCGTGGCCTGGGCCTGTTGTCGCGCGCTTCTTGCGCTGGGCATGGCGCAAGCCTAGCGGCCGCCAATCAATAGGAATGGCGGAAAGAGAGGGATTCGAACCCTCGGTAGGCTTTCACCTACACACGCGTTCCAGGCGTGCGCCTTAAACCACTCGGCCATCTTTCCGCGAACGGTTTGAGGCCCTAGCGGATAAGTCACGTATGTTCAAGCATTTGTGACATGCAAATTTCCCTTCGCCATCCCACATTGGCGGCATAAGATCACAAAAGGAGAAAACCCATGTTCTTCACCGCCCGCAAAACTACGCCCGTTGCTGCTGAAAATGCCTTGGCCGGACGCGCCACGCCGATTCCGACCGCTGAGACCCATTTCGTAAACGGCCATGGCCTGAAGGGCCCTTATCCAGAGGGCTTGGAAACCATTATATTCGCCCTGGGCTGCTATTGGGGCGCAGAGCGCAAGTTTTGGACTATCCCCGGAGTCTGGGTAACCGCAGTTGGCAACGCCGGCGGCTTCACGCCCAATCCGACTTATGAGGAAGTCTGCTCGGGCCAAACCGGCCATGCCGAATCCGTTCTTGTGGTGTTTGATCCCAACCAGGTGTCGGTGGAAACCCTGGTGAAGGCTTTCTACGAGTCTCACGACCCCACGCAAGGCATGCGCCAGGGCAACGACATGGGCACGCAGTATCGCTCAGCCATCTATTGGACCAATCCGGCGCATGAAAAAATGATTCGCGAAACAACCAAGGCTTACGGCGCGGTCTTGGCTGCAAAGGGCTATGGCCCGATCACCACGGAGCTGGCTGCCGCTGGCCCATTCTACTTTGCTGAAGCCTATCATCAGCAATATCTGGCCAAAAACCCCAATGGCTATTGCGGCTTGGGCGGCACGGGCGTGTCTTGCCCCATTGGCCTTGGCGCCTAGGCAGCGGGTTTGATGGCAAAAGAGGCGGACCAATCATCGGCCGAAATTCAAGAACGGCTCGAGCGTTTGGCCCGCTTCATTCGCAGCGCTGGCCATGCCCATGGCCTCATCCCCGCGCAGTGGGATGTGCTGCGTTATCTTTCGCGCGCCAACGCCTTTTCAAACTCACCTGTGGCCACCGCACAATATCTGGGCGCAACCAAAGGCACTGTCTCCCAGACGATTCTGGCTTTGGTGAAAAAGGGCCTGGTGGAAAGTGCCGGCCGCTCGGGCGATCAACGCTCGGTCACCCTGCATCTCACGGCCAAGGGCCGCGAAACCTTGGAGCAAGATCCATTGGCGGCCTTGGCCCGCGACGTTGAAGATCTTGGCGGGAAGACCCAACGCCGATTTTCCAAGGCAGTGAGCGAGCTTCTGTTGGCTGAAATCGGGCGGCAAGAGGCTACAGCTTTTGGCGCTTGCCATGAGTGCCGCTTCCTTTTGCATTCAAGGCCGCCGGCTTGTGCCAGCTTTGGCGCGGCCTTGGATGAGGCCAATCTTGGCCAGCTCTGCCATCGCTTCAAACCCGTGCGAAAGGCTGATTCAAAATAAATGCGCCCGCCGTTTGAGAAACGACGGGCGGCCAATTCAGGATTGGTTTGCTTCTATGATGTGCAGAGGGTTGAGCCGCCAGTAGCTGTCACGCAATCCAGTGTCGTAGAGCCACGCGGGCGCGACGTGATCTGCTGGTTCAGCAGGAAGCTCGTGGAACCCAGCAGGTTCTTGCCAAGAATAGGTCCGACAAACGGCGTATAGGTCATGCAGGTCACCGAGACGACAAGATCATTGCTGGCCGACATCATGCTGGCGAAATTGGTGGTGTCTGGCGCGTTGCACGTCGGCGTGCCACCATTTGTCGCCTTCCAGCGCTGCGTCACGACGGCGCCATTCAGGCGGTAACCGTATACATCAACATGGACATCGGCAGCACCAGTGGGCTGCATGATCATCCCCACTGAATTGAAGATGTCAGTGATGTCCGAGCGCACAATCGTTGACTGCCGCTGGGCCACTGTGTCGCTGATCGTTGCCGAGGTGGAGGTGATCTTTCGGTTGAAGGTGATCAGTGCTGTCAGATCCTGGAGGCTGAAATAGAGCAGGAAAAGAAATGGCATGATGAAGGCGGCTTCAATCGCGGACGCGCCTTTTTCAGATTTCAGGAAGGATTTCATTTTCATCTTCTTCAACTTCATCAACATGCGGAGGCGCCGGCGGCCGGGAATGGTTCGTTCTGGAAAATGGCAAAGCCCACAAGGCGTCGTGCTGAATTGCCCGCAAAATTGCCGAGGAAGCTCATGCCCCACATGTTGAAATACCAATCATATGTGGCCACCACGGCGGCAGGCTGTGAGGGTTGGCCGGGATTGTAGCAGGCGGGTGGGTTGACGCCCACCGTCAGGGAAGGGCCGATGGTGTTGAAGGCCGGAAGGTTGGCTTTCAACGTGGCAAAATTTGCATCTGATCGCACATAGACATAGACCTTGTTGGTGCAATCAATCAGGATGCCTGCGGTGTCGCAGATTTTCGTCTTGAATTGTGCGGCGTTCAAGACGCCGCCTTGTGCTTGCCCGGTTCGCACCAGGCGTGAGGAATCTGCCACTGCCGATTGAACAGCATATTCTGTGAACATCATCAGGCCTGTTTCCATGATGACGCCAAGCAACAACATGAAAGGCGGCGCAACCATGGCGAATTCAATCGCCGCCCCGCCGCGTTCGGAATCGCGGAATTTGCGAAGCCGGGCCGTCACCCTGTCCTTGATACGCTTCAACATCGCAGTCTCTCCACAGACAAAATATACCAATCCAGCTTTTCAAGGCTAGCGACACGACATTGAAACCGGTTGAACAAACTTAGTAAAATTTGAACTAATCGGCAGTTCTGTCGGCTCTGCAAAAGAAAAAGGCAGCCTTCGTGGCTGCCCTTGATGGCTGATCCCTGAGGAGCCTCAGTTCATTGCGGCGGCGGGGCCTGGTTCTTCACGTCGGCCGTGAGCGAGCCCGTGGCAAACTTGTACTTGGCCTGGCTGTTACCCATCGTATTGCCAAAGAATTCGCTTCTGTCGCCGACCATCATGTCGCCTTCGCAATTGGGTGCGCAGGTATAGGTATAGCGGTCAATGCTATCCAGATGGCGGGTATTTGCTGCAAAAACAGTGAGCTGGTTGTCGGTTTTGTGCGCCACGCTGATATAGAAGTTGGCGAGTTTGTTGCCATTGGAGTCCAGAACCATAATATTTGTTTCACCAAAGGAGTGACCATGCAGAAACATCTGTTTGCCGTTGAGAGATATGTCGGCAATCGAGGGGTTGCCAACAACAACGGTCGCCGGATCCGCACTTAGCTGCACAAGCTCGCTTTGATCAATCTCAATGGTCATGGGGGTCTGGATATTGGACGGCGTGTCCGCCATCGCCCCACCAGCGACCAAAGCCAAGCCGAGAATTGAAAGTCCAAAAGCCGCAAACTTCATTGTGAAACTCCTCACAAGACAGGGTTGCCCCCGCATCTTCGTAAATGAAGACTTGCCCGATAATGATGAATCTTAAGTTACCGCCTCTGGGCTGCCTGTTTTTTTCAGGGTTAACTCATCCTTTACGCTGCCCATGTGAAATTCCCTCACACTTCTGAGAATTCTGGGACCGTCATGCTGCAAAATCTCTCCGTGTTTCTGTTGCCCGCCTTGCTCATTGTTGCCGCAGCAAGTGATGTTATGTCATTCCGCATTCCCAATTGGCTGACGGTGTTGACCGCAGTTTTGTTCTTTCCGATGGCCGTGGCCACCGGCATGCCGTGGCATGAATTTGGCCTGCATGTCTTGGCGGGGATCATTCTCTTTGTTGTGGGCTTTGCTTTCTTTCAGGTGGGCATTTTTGGTGGCGGTGATGCCAAGTTGATGGCTGCCGCAGGCTTGTGGTTCGGCACCGCCAAGATTTTACCTTTCCTGTTTTTGACCGCCATTGCCGGCGGGGCGTTGGCCCTGGTGGTTGGGCTCTGGTCGGCCTTCATGCTGCATTGGGAAATTCACGGCGACAAAGGCGTGCTTGCCACTTTGGGCCAGCAGTTGCGCCAGATGAAGCCAAATGTGCCTTACGGTTTTGCTTTCGCGCTGGGTGGAATCCTGGCCTTTAAAGATACCTGGTGGATGAACGGTCTGAGTTGAATGAACTCTGACCGGAAACATTAACCTTAATTTGACCTTTGCGGGGCAAGTTAAGAAAGAGTGGGTGCCTCAGAGGCGCCTGAGTGAGGGAAAGTTATGGGTAGAATGCGTGTTTTGGCCTTAGCCGGCGCCCTGATTTGTGCGGTTCTCGCTGGTATGATGGCGCTCAAACTTGTGGGCCGCAAACCAGACGTGAAACAGGAAGTGGTCAATACTGTTCAGACCACCGATGTGCTTGTGGCAGCAAAAGACGTGCTGATGGGCGAAAAGCTCGCCGAAGGTTCCGTGATGTGGAAAGCCTGGCCCAAGGACAACATTGCCCAGTCGATGGTCACGCGGGATGCAAAGCCAGATGCCCTGAAGGAACTCGCCCTCGGCCGCGCACGCCAGCCGATCTACAAAGACGAACCGATTTTTGAAAAGAAGTATGTGTTGCCCGGCCAGGGTGGCTTCATGAGTGCCAACCTCCCCAAGGGTATGCGCGCCATCTCGCTGGCCATCTCTTCACGTTCCGCTGCTGGTGGCTTCATCCTCCCGAATGACCGGGTGGACGTCATTCTCACGCGCAAGATCGCTGATGGCAAATCCTCCACTTCCATCATCCATAGTGAGACGGTGGTGAGCAATGTCCGCGTACTCGCCGTCAATCAGGTCTACCGTCAGGCCCAGGAAGGTGATCCTGTAGCGGTCGAAAAGGGCGAAACTGCAACCCTCGAACTCTCGCCCAAGCAGTCTGAAATCCTGGCCATGGTCGAATCGTCTGGCGAACTTGCTTTGGCCTTGCGTTCCATCGCCGAAAACGACGGCAAGAGTGCCGACGAAATCAATCCCGTTTTGTCCGACAAGTTCGAAGGCAAGGCCCGCCGTGAAGGGGGAGACCCGCTCTTTGTTCGCGCCGGCATCGAATCCTTTGCTTCAGCACCGTGAGTTGACCACTATGAAAACGCAAAAGCACAATTCTGCACTATACGGTTCTGCTGCCAGGGCTTTGCGCTGGGCAGCCATGCTACTGGCTTCCCTGCTGTTCATCGCACCGTTGCTCCCCAAGGCGGGGCTGGCCACAGACATGGCGCCGGCAACCGCGTTGGCCAACCCTACTCACGGGCACAACTATCGCATCGCGCTGAATAAGTCCGCAGTTGTGACGCTGCCCGCCGAGGCCAAGGATGTCGTGGTGGGCAATACGGACATCGTTGACGTTGTTATCCGGAATAAGAGCACGGCCTATCTTTTTGCCCGCAAGGCGGGCTCAACAAACATCTTCTTCTTTGATGCCAATGGCCAGCAGATCATGGCCATGGATTTGGAAGTGGCTTTGGATACATCGGCGCTTCAGCAGCTCCTTCAGCGCAACCTGCCGGGAACTCATATTGTCGTCGACGTGATCGGCAACAACGTGGCGCTGGGTGGCATTGCAATGAACCCCGCAGAAGCCAAGCAAGCTGAAGACCTGGCCAATGAATACATTGGCGCTGCCAGCTTCTTCCTACCCGGTGGCAAGGTCGTCAACGCCATGAAGATTGCTGGCGAAGACCAGGTGATGCTGCAGGTGAAGATGGTAGAAGTTCAGCGCGATGTTTTGAAGCAATGGGGCATCAACTTCGGTGCCGCGCTCAAGGCGGGCGCCTTTGCCTTCAATCTCGCTAACGTCAATCCGTTCTCGTCAAATCTGATTGAAACCGCCCAAGGCTATGGCGTGAGTGCGTCAGACGGCAATGGCAGTTCATTCACCAGCATTCTGCGCGCCATGGAAAGCGATGGCATGCTGCACACACTGGCCGAACCGAACTTGACCGCAGTTTCAGGACAGGCGGCCTCCTTCAAGGCAGGCGGGGAATTCCCTTACCAGACCTGCACGGTCAGCAACGGCTTGACCACCTGTCAGGTCGCTTTCAAGGAATATGGCGTTGGGCTTGATTTCACCCCCACGGTAATGAGCGCTGGCCGCATCAACCTCAAGGTTCACACGTCAGTTAGCGAATTGAATAACGTGCAAACCGGCACGCTTGGTGTTGCTGGTGCAGTTCCCAGCCTCAACAAGCGCGAGGCCGACACCGTGCTCGAAATGCCCGATGGTGGTTCCATGATGCTGGCTGGCCTGATCCGTGAGAGCACGCGTCAGACCATCAACGGCACGCCTGGGCTGAAGAAGCTGCCGATACTTGGCGCCTTGTTCCGCAGCCGCGATTTTATCTCGAACCAGACTGAGCTGGTTGTGTTGGTGACCCCGCATATTGTGCGCTCGGTTGCCCAGAAGCAGCTTGAAACACCAGACAAGAACTTGAACGAAGCCAGCGACCGGCAGACCATTCTCATGGGCCGCCTCAACAAGGTCTATGGCACCAGCACTGTAAGGCCGCGCGGTTCCTACAGTGGCAATGTTGGCTATGTGGTTGAGTGAGTGGAGTGCAAATCATGAAGAACAGTTTCCCCAATCTCTCACACCTCGCACCGCTGGCCATGCTGGCAGGCGCGGTGATTGCCCTCTCTGGATGTGTGGCAGATGATGCGATGAACGATGATGGCATCCACTACGCTTCGCACGCTTCAGACAACTACCCGCTTCAGGCGATGAGGCGCCACCCCTCCAGCTGCGGCAACTGGCCGGAAGATTTGACAGCCACGACGCAAAACCTGCGCTATTCGAACCAGGGCTGCGCTGTTCAAGCCAATATTGCCGCTGAGATCGCCAATCCCGCGACCCTCAATACACCAGCAGCGGCCGACTTACCCATGGGTGGCCCGGCAGCAACGGCTGTTCGAAACATGAATAGCGGAACGGCCAGCGGCGGTTCTGTTCTTTCTTCGAGCGCCAGCTCCAGCTCAAATCCCTGATCTCTTGCGCGAACGGACGGCCTGACATGACCACTGCAAACGAAGCCACGATGAACAATCCGACCGAAAATTTTCCGGTAGCGCTCATACCGCGCGTATCCATTGGCATGTTCTGCGATAACCCGCAGTCGGCACAGGTGATGCAGGCGGCAGCCTCAGACAGGCGCATGGCCCGCGCTCATGTCAATATCCAGATGGGTGGTATTCCGGGCGCAACGCAATACTACGCGCAAGAGCCAACCCCGAATGTTGTGATTGTTGAGTCGCATGGCGACCGCGCCCAGGTAATGGCTGAGCTTGCCAAGTTTGCTGAGGTTTGCGGGCCCAACTCAAAGGTCATCGTCGTCGGTCACGTGAATGACGTTCTGCTCTACCGCGAGCTGATGAAGAACCATGTGAGCGACTATATGGTCGCTCCGCTCACCTCGCTGCAGGTGATCGAGTCGCTGGCGGCAATCTATAATGATCCTAACGCTGCGCCGTTGGGCAAGGTCATGGCCTTTGTCGGCGCCAAGGGTGGCGTTGGATCGTCGACCATCGCCCACAACGTCGCCTACGCCACGTCCCAGAAGCTCGATATCGAAACCATTCTCACAGACCTCGATCTCAGCTTTGGCACGGCCGCACTGAACTTCAATCAGGATGGCGGCGGCACATTCTACGAAGCCTTGATGGCCCCCGACCGCGTGGACAGCACATTGCTGGACCGCCTGATGTCCAAGCTCGGCAACAAGCTCAACTTGCTTAATGGCCCAGGCTCTATCGAGCGTGACATGAACATCGAGGCCCACTCCGTCGAGACGGTTCTCAATGTGGTGCGCCAGGCAGCACCCATGATCATTGTCGACGTTCCCAACATGTGGGCGCCATGGGTGAAATACACGCTGATGAATGCCGATGAAATCGTGATCACGGCGACGCCGGAATTGCCCAGCCTGCGCAACGCCAAGAACCTGATTGACCTGCTCAAGGTGGGCCGCCCGAATGACCGGCAGCCGCGCCTGGTGCTGAACCAGGTTGGTGTTCCCAAGCGCCCGGAAATTCCACCCGCTGATTTCGCCAAGGCCCTTGGCTTGGTGCCTTCCGCCATCATCCCGCATGATCCGCAGAGCTTTGGCCTCGCCCAGGGCAACGGGCAGATGCTTTTTGAAGTGGCGCCAAAGGCCAAGGCCACAGAAATCATCGAAGATCTCGCCAACCAGCTGGCTGGCATCACACGCGTTGCAGCTAAGCCGCAGAAGGCGGGCCTCGCCGGCTTTATGAATAAACTTCCCATGCTGAAGAAGAAGGAAGGTTAAGAAATGTTCGGCAAGAAGAGCGACACCGGTCTTTCGCCATCCATTGTGCCGCCAGTAAAACCTGCTGCTGCGGCCCCGGCGCCGCATGTGGCGGCTTCTGGCGCGGCAGTGCCTGAAATCAAGGTGGGCGCCAAGCCAGCAGCCCCGGCGCCTGAGGCCCCCAAGCCGGTTCACCCGGAAATTCGCCACAAGTCGGAGTCCTACTACGACATCAAAAGCACGATCTTCAACGCGCTGATTGACGCCATTGACCTGACACAGCTGGGCCAGCTTGACCGCGACGCTGCGCGCGATGAAATCCGAGACATCGTCAACGAGATCATCTCGCTCAAAGATGTGGTGATGTCGATTGCCGAGCAGGAAGAACTGCTCGAGGACATCTGCAACGACGTGCTGGGCTATGGCCCGCTCGAACCTTTGCTGGCGCGTGACGACATCGCCGATATCATGGTGAACGGCGCCAACACCGTGTTCATCGAAGTCAACGGCAAGATGCAGAAAACGGGCGTGCGCTTCCGCGACAATTCCCAGCTCTTGAACATCTGCCAGCGCATCGTGAGCCAGGTTGGCCGCCGCGTTGATGAAGCTTCCCCCATCTGCGACGCCCGCCTGCCAGATGGTTCACGTGTCAACGTCATCGCTCCGCCTCTGGCCATTGATGGCTGCGCTCTTACTATTCGTAAGTTCAAGAAGGACCGCCTCAGGCTGGGCGATTTGACCAAGTTCAAATCCATTACGCCGGAAGGCGCCACGATTTTGGAAATCATCGGCCGCGTGCGTTGCAACGTGCTGATCTCTGGCGGCACCGGTTCGGGTAAGACGACTTTGCTCAATTGCCTTACCGGTTGCATCGACCATGATGAACGCATCATCACCTGCGAAGATGCCGCCGAACTTCAGTTGCAACAGCCGCATGTGGTGCGCCTTGAAACCCGCCCACCGAATCTTGAAGGCGAAGGCGCCATCACTATGCGCGACCTCGTCAAGAACTGCCTGCGTATGCGCCCTGAACGCATCATCGTCGGCGAAGTCCGCGGACCTGAAGCCTTCGATTTGCTTCAGGCCATGAACACCGGCCACGATGGCTCGATGGGCACACTCCACGCCAATAGCCCGCGCGAAGCCATTTCACGTTTGGAATCCATGATCACCATGGGTGGCTTTTCGTTGCCTTCCAAGACCATCAAGGAAATGATCGTGGGTTCGATCGATGTGATTGTCCAGGCCACGCGCCTGCGCGACGGCTCGCGCAAAATCACCCATGTCACTGAAGTGGTGGGTATGGAAGGCGATGTCATCATCACGCAGGATCTGTTCCTCTATGAGATTGTCGGCGAAGATGCCAATGGCAAGATCATCGGCGAGCACCGCGCGACTGGCATTGCCCGCCCGCACTTCTGGGATCGTGCGCGCTACTACAACGAAGAACGCCGCCTCGCCGATGCCTTGGAAAAGGCTGAACAGCGCCAGGCTGGCGGCAACCTGAACCATTGAGAGCAAAGGGCTGAGCCATGTTTTTCGGCGATGATTTAACCGGCATGGCCTTTGTAGGAATGGTGGCCTTGGCGGCCGGCGGACTCATCTTTGCCATCATCTATCCCATGCTTGCCGGCTCTGCCCGCGCCAGCCGTGTCAAGGCCATTGCCAACACCAAGAAGGATGGCATGGGCAACTTGCGCGCCCGCTTTGCCGAGGACCAAAAGGACTCACGCCGCAAGCAGATTCAGGAATCACTGAGTCAGATTGGCGAGAAAGAAAACAAAAAGAAGAAGATTTCCTTGAGGGTGCGCCTCGAGCAGGCAGGTCTCGAAACGACGCCAAAGGCTTTTTACATGATGTCAATTGGCCTTGGGTTGTTCCTGGCTGTCGCGGCCTTCATTTTTGGTGCGCCGCTTTATGCTGTGGGCCTCACGGCCTTTGTCGGCATCTTCGGCTTGCCACGCTGGATCCTGAATACGCTTCGCAAGCGCCGCCAGAACAAGTTTCTCAATGATTTTGCTGATGCCATAGACGTGCTGGTGCGCGGCCTCAAATCCGGTCTTCCCGTTTCTGAAGCGATGAAAATCATTTCCACCGAGCAGGGTCCGCCTGTGGGGCCGGAGTTCATGGAAGTGGTTGAAGGCCAGCGTGTTGGCATTCCCATCGACCAGGGCATCGAGCGCATGGTGGAGCGCGTGCCGCTTCCGGAAGTGAACTTCCTCGCCATCGTGATGACGATCCAGTCCAAGACCGGTGGCAACTTGTCTGAAGCCTTGGGCAATCTTTCGCGCGTGTTGCGTGACCGCAAGAAAATGAAGCAGAAGGTTCAGGCCGTGTCGCAGGAAGCCAAGTCTTCCGCGGCCATCATCGGTTCATTGCCGTTCTGCATCGTTGGCCTGATGAGCTTCTTCAATCCGAAATATCTCACACCGCTGTTCCACACTCACACAGGTAACCTGATGTTGATTGGCTGCGGCGTTTGGATGTCGATTGGCGTGCTTGTCATGCGTAAAATGATCAATTTCCAGATGTAAGGCGAAAGCTCGCGCCATGTTGCAACAGTTGCTTGATAATATCACCCAGGTTGAAGGCATGATTGTCGTGCTTTCAGCCCTCGCCACTTTTGCAACGGTGATCACAATTGCGTCCCCCTATCTCGAGAATGACAAGCTTTCCGGCCGTATCAAACTGGTCTCTTCCGAACGTGACCGCCTGAAAGCCGCACAGAAATTGGCGCTTGAGGCTGGCCCCGTGCGCCTGCGCGAAAGGCAGGCCAGCGGCATGTTTTCGGGTATGGTGCAATCCCTCAACCTCAAGAAGGTTTTTGAGGCGGAATCCACCATGGAGATGCTGCGCAGCGCTGGCCTCCGCAGGGAACGTCATCTGACGTTGTTCTTGTCTCTGCGTGTGATCGTGCCGATCGTCCTGGCGATTGGCGTTTTTGTCTATACCACACTCTACATGACGTCGCTGACAGTGGGCATGCGCCTTGCGGCTTCGCTGGTGGGCCTTGTCGTTGGCTCCTATCTGCCTGGTGTGTTCGTTCGCAACATGACATCGAAGCGCCAGGCCTCGATCAAGAAGGCTTGGTCAGATGCGCTTGACCTTCTGCTCATCTGCGTGGAATCCGGCATGGCGTTGGAGCCTGCGATGCAACGGGTATCCAAGGAAATCGGTTCGCAATCTGTGCCGCTGGCCGAAGAAATGCAGCTCACCACGGCTGAATTGGCCTACTTGCCGGATCGTCGCAAGGCGCTTGAAAATCTTGCCAAGCGCACGGCTCTCGAAACCGTGAAGTCGGTGGTGACGGCTCTCATTCAATCGGAGCGCTACGGCACGCCGCTGGGTTCGGCGCTGCGTGTTCTCGCTGAGGAAAACCGTAAAGACCGTATGGCGGATGCCGAAAAGAAGGCCGCAGCCTTGCCCCCAAAGCTCACCGTGCCAATGATCCTGTTCTTCCTGCCAGTGATCTTCGTGGTCATCCTCGGCCCGTCGGTTCTCACCGTCATGGCCATCCGCGGCGGCAAGTAAGCTATCGCCTTTTCGCCTGGTGCGCGGGGCGCATCAGGCGCGAAACGCCATGCTGCGTCTTGTTCCAGTGGAAGGGCGCGCGGAAAAATTCCCATAGTGCGAGATATCCCGCAGCGCTAATGCAGAGCCAGTAAAGCGGCATGGAAAGAAGGCTTGCCCACCAGCCGCGGATGCCTTTGCTGCGCAGCCCTCTTTCACCCGCCAGCAGGATCACCAGCCAACTGACCGGAATGAGACCAAGGAAATAGCAGTCCAGCAGCGCAGGCAAGCCGGCGCCCGCAAATTGGCCTTGCCAGATCTTCCAGCCCATCAAGCCGAGAAACAGCGGATGAAGCAGCGCTGCAGCGAAAACGCCAAGCAAGCTGGCTTGCATCACACAAAATCCGCCAAGGCCCATCTCATCCATGGCCGTGCGGGGTTGGCGCATGTGCACCAGCCAGGTGATGAGAAATCCCTTCAGCCACCGCGCGCGTTGTTTGATCCAGTTGCGCGGCGTTGAACTGGCCTCTTCAAATGTCGTGCTGCCCAATGTGCCCACAGCAAAGCCCATTCTCGCCAGGCGAAAGCCAAGGTCGGCATCTTCAGTCACATTGTGCGCATCCCAGCCTCCCACCGCCCGCAATACGGCGGTGCGGAAATGGTTTGACGTGCCGCCCAGCGGCAACGGCCAGCCCAACCGGGCCAGGCTCGGCAGCATGAGTTTGAACAACACCGCGTATTCGATAGTGAACTGCCGCGTCAGCCAATTTTCATTCCCGTTATAGAACGCCAGCTCGGCCTGCAGGCAGGCAAGCGTTTGCGGGCTCTTGGCAAAGCGCCCTGCTGCCATGCGTAGTTGCATCGGCTCTGGAATGTCTTCAGCATCATAGATTGTCAGCAAGCTGCCGCGCGCAAATTGCAATGCGTAATTCAAGGCGCGTGGCTTGGTCTGTGGTGAGCCTGCAGGCACAGCCAGAATTTCAAATTGCGGTGGCAAGGTGAACTTGGCCAAGGTGCGCCGCATGGCCGTGTCTGACTCTTCCAGGATGAGTTTGATGTCCAATTTGTGCTTGGGATAATTGAGCTGCTGCAAGGCCCCGAGAATTTGTGGCAGAACTTGTACCTCCCTGAACAGCGGTACGAGCACGCTGTAGTTTGGCAGTTTGCTGTCATCCATTTCGGCCCGGTCAATTTGCGTTGCTGGAGCCTCGCTGAGTACGAGAAGCCGCAGCCAGATGATGCCAAGAAAGAAGATGCTCAGCAGAAGGCCAATCCCGTTGATCATGCTGTCTGTTGAGAAAACCGCAAAGCCAAATGCAATGATCACTGCGCCGAGCAAGACATGCAACGGGCCCGGCAGGCCTGCGCGCGCTGAGAAAGTGGGCAGCGACAACGCAAGCCCCGTGGCGGCCTGACGCGCCAAGCTCTTGCGCCAAAGTCCATACACGGCGCGCTCGAAATCGTACGGGGCGATGCGTGCGACAATGGGAAAATCTGGATCTTCCTGGCGGACAATCCCTTCCGGGGCCGCGTCGGCGTAGAGCGTGGTGTGAGGCAGCCAAGCCACCGCCACAAGCCGCTGCTGTAGGGCAAGGGCTCGTTCCTCGGCGTTTAGATGCATGAAAATGCGCTTGAGCAGGCTGGCGGGAACCATCGGCAAGGTATCCGGCCCCGATTTATCTGGCCCAACACCCTTTTTTGCCCCCGCAACCAAATCCAATGGTTCGCTTGCTGCGAACTTCAGGTTATGTACACCCATGATAACTTACCGCGGCTCTCCAAAACCGCGACCCCCTACCGAAGTTAAGCGCAAGACAAGCTATGGTTGCTAGAATGTTAAAGTGGTATTTTTCAATACTGTGCCTATCTATGATTGTAAGTCTCCCGGTCGAGGCTGCCGAAACTGCGCTTTACCCGCGCTTCCGGCACATCGATAAATTGGCCCTTCCGCCCAGGCTGCCTTGCCTGCAACCCTGACGTTGTTGGCGGATGAGGATTTTGCCCCCTTCAGCTTTAAGACGGCGGATGGAAAATTCTCCGGCATTTCTGTCCAGTTCGCCATCGCGGCCTGCGCGGAATTGAAGATGCAATGCCAGCTGCGTGGGCTGCCTTTTGCGGGGCTGGATGCAGCACTTCAGCAAAAGCAAGGTGATGTCATCATCGGCGGGCCTCAACCCAGCAAAGGCGTGACAAGTGCCGCCGCAACACGCCCCTATTTCTTTTCATATGCCGCCTTCTTTGCCCGCAACGGCGCAGATTTACCCGGCACGGATTCAAAATCTCTCGCCGGGCGCCGCATCGGCTTCGTGCAGAACACTGCCCAAAACACATTTTTGAAGAAGTATTATGATAGGGCCACACTCGTGCCGTTCCCGGCCGAAGACGCGATGTTCGAAGCCTTGCGCACAGGCAGTTTGGATTTAGCCTTCGCAGATTCCCTTCGCGGCAATTTTTGGCTCAAGGGTGCCGCCTCGCGCAACTGCTGCCAGCAGCTGGGTGGTGCCTATGCGGACAAAGCCACATTCACCCATGGACTTGTAATGCTCACGCGCGCGCAAGACGAAGGCTTGCGCGATGCGTTGGATTACGCGTTGGACCGGCTGCAAGAAAAAGGCCAGTCAGCCAAGATTTTCTCCAGTTTCCTGCCAGCCAGCCCGTTCTGATTAGAGACCGTTGCAGATTTCGCGCACCAATCCCGGCCCTTTGTAAACCAGCGCCGAGTAGAGCTGCACCAGTGAAGCCCCGGCGGCGAACTTCGCCCGCGCCGAAGCCGCATCATGAATGCCGCCCACACCGATCAGTGGAATCTTGCCGCCGCTCATCGCGTGAAAATCTGCCAGGCAGCGCGTTGAAAGTTCAAATAAAGGAGCGCCCGAAAGCCCACCCGCCTCCTTCGCCAACGGTGAGCCAAGTCCTGCGCGCGAAAGCGTAGTGTTGGAAATGATCACACCGTCCACGGCGCCGCCGCTGCAGAGGTCTGCCACATCTTGCAAGTCATCCTGTGCCAGATCGGGGGCGATCTTCAGCAGCATTGGTTTTTTCAATTTCCGCGCCGCGTTCACCCGCTCGAGCAGCCGCTGTAAATCCGCCTTGCCTTGCAGGTTGCGAAGGCCCGGCGTGTTGGGCGAGGAAATGTTGATGGTGATATAGCTCGCCACCTCTTCAAACACCTCAAGGCCCTTCACATAGTCGCCCACACGGTCAGCCGAATCCTTGTTGGCGCCGATGTTCACGCCGACAATTCCGCCACGCCCCCGCCGGGCAATCAGGCGCTGCAACACCGCCGCATGGCCCTCATTGTTAAAGCCCATGCGGTTGATCACGGCACTGTCTTCTTTCAAACGAAATAACCGCGGCCGCGTATTGCCCGTTTGCGCAAGTGGCGTCACCGTGCCCACTTCCACAAAGCCGAAGCCCTGCGCCAGCATCGCATCCGGCACTTCGGCATTCTTGTCAAAGCCCGGTGCCAGACCAACGGGGTTGGGAAATTCCAGCCCAAACACATGCTTTTTCAAAGACGGCGAAGTGATCGGCCCACGCCCCATCTCGGGTGCGCATTTCAGCGCCGTGATCGTAAGGCGATGCGCGTCCTCGGCATCCATCGCATGGAGGATCGGCCGTGCAAGGTGAAAAGCCAGGCTCATTGAAATGTCTCCGGCGGAAAATCATGCGCTGTGCCATTCCACGGCAAGGGCTTGGCCCAAAGCACATGCTTCACGTCCAACACGCCATAGAGATGGGGAAACAGCTGCCCGCCACGTGATGCCTCCCATTTCAGTGCGTCACCCAAGCTTGCTGCGTCCACCGCGAAGATCACCAAACCGCGCCGGCCAGAAAAATGCAGCCGCGCCGTTTCGCGCACTTGGTGAGAATCAGAAAAGTGGATAAAGCCATCCTTGAGATCAATTTCCGCGCCCTCAAAACGGCCCGCGGCAGCGGCTTTTACATAAAGCGCTGAATCGACGATCTTGAAAATATTCTGCAACCACAACTCCTTGTGGAAAATAGGTGTGTATTGTGTTTTCCTCTTGCCAAATCGGCAATTTTGAGGCAAAACTTCCTAGTTCAAGCCATTTTTGCTAAATTAGAGGCCATTTCCGATGTTTACACACAAGCAGGTCTGGGGCGCAATCGACACGATTGCCGAACGTTATGGTTTTTCAGCCTCTGGGCTGGCCAAGAAGTCAGGGCTCGATCCCACATCCTTCAACCCTTCCAAGCGCAACGGCCCGGATGGCCGCCCCCGCTGGCCCACGATGGAATCGATCAACCGCGTGCTTGATGCCTCCGGCGCCTCGGTGGAAGAATTCATGGACATGCTCTCGGGCCGCAAGGGCGCCCCGCCCCGCCTGAAGCAAATTCCGCTGCTCGGCCTCGCAAAGGCGGGCAAAGGCGGCTTTTTTGATGATTCCGGCTTCCCCGCCGGCAATGGCTGGGAGGAGATTGATGTTCCCGGCGTCACAGATCCTTCAGCTTACGCGCTAGAGATCACGGGTGATTCCATGCAGCCGGTATACCGTGAGGGAGACACCATCATCGTCTCGCCCTCCGCCACCATCCGCAAGGGGGATCGCGTGGTGGTGAAGACCAATGACGGCCAGGTGATGGCCAAGATCATGCAGCGCCAAACCGCCCGCACACTGGAACTGGCATCTTTCAACAAGGACCACGACACCAAAACAATGGACATGAAAGACGTGGACTGGATGGCCAGGATCATCTGGGCGAGCCAGTAAGATCACGTGAAGAACGGGACAAATTTGAGTCCCTCTTTATGAAGCTTGGCTGCGTCTGGGCCGATGTATTCGCCCAAATGTTCTGTCCAGCGTTCTTTGACGCAAAACTTTTTGGTTGCTCTGAAAAGCGCTTCCGCGAATTTGATGAAGTCGTGTGGCATCTGGCGCCAGCCGGACTCCTCAAAGTAACCAGTGACGTAATAAAAACGGCCAGGCACCATGCTGCCATCTTTAATCATCGGGCGCCAAAACTCGATTGCAGGGCTATAAATCTGGTCAATGCAATATCCCCTTCCAGGCAGTGGATGTTTGCGGAACTTTAAATGACCTCGATCTGTGATGCGAAACAAGTATGGGCCATCAACCAATGCATTTGGTGGATCTGCATATGAAGCCGGGTTATCCCAATGTTGACTTGGATCACTCGGCTCTTCATAGCCACCTAAGTCAAACTTTTGGGTCAGCAAAGTGAGCAACTGCCGTTGATCTTCGACACTAAGTAAGAAATTTATCTGCCTGCCCATTTGATGATCTCAACATCCCTGATAATTACAGGTTTTCTTGCCGTCGATAAATTCTGTCCTGGTGTGTTCCCATTGCCTGCTCGAGTTCTTGTCATGGAAGAAAATCTTTGATGCGTCGGTGCGTAGACCCCGTTGCAAATCAATCATGGCCCTAATTTCCCTGATTACGGGCAAGCCACCTTTGGTAACCACACCCACTTGGTGTACTGCCACAACTCTATCGAATCTATCGCGTTCAACAAGGTCAACATATCATGCTGTCTTGTAGCCATTTGTAACTGTGACTCGGTACTCAAATCTCGCTTTGTTGCCTCTAGCTTCAATCTCCTTCACAACGTCAGCTACGCGCGCCTGCGTAACAAGGTCTCCCTTCCTGCCAAAAGGATTTGGTATCCTTTTGTTTGCCTGTTCCGCCGCATGCATTCTGGCTGAAGAACTTGCGGCCGCAGCCGTTCCGGCCGCACCATTTATCACATTTCTTTCAAACGTGAGTTCATGCTGGAAAGCGGGATCGTGCATAATATCATCAACGGATCCCTCTTCGGCTGGACTTTCGTCCGCGATAGTTGGATCGATCAACTTGATCCCCGCATGCCCATTCGGATCACTGTTATTAATTGGGTCATTGCCGGAATAGGCATAGCGGTTGATGTCAACGCCCGGGTCCCAAGGGTTGAAAGTATCAGGAGATAGAAACCGCGCGGTGGCGGGGGTGGCGAGAGAAAGTGAGAGAAACGCGGCGAGCAACGATGCCGTCAGCGCGCGCCAAATCATTTTCAAGTGCCCGTCAGAGTTCATTTCATCCTCCCCAGTCATTTCTGTTGCTTCAACCCCGTTCATTGCACCGCGTGGCCCTTCTGCCCCTCATCCTCGCGCCAGCCCAAGGCTTCGGCGGCGCGGAAGTCGGCCATGTTCCTGTCGTGATAACCCCGCGCAATGGGCAAAAGCTCAGGCGGAATGTTCTGGCCAAAGGGTTTGAGATATTCTTCTTCAAGCAAATGCCCATAGGCCGAGCCACGCTCCAACAGCAGCGCCACACAGGTGGGGAAATGCTTCAACAAGACATCCGCAACTTTGATCGCCTGCCAATAGTCTTTCACCTCCAGCGCGTGGCGCACGACAGGTTCGGCCACAACGGCAATCAGTTCTTCCTCTCTCAATCCGCGCAGGTAAGTGCCCTTGGCAACGGCCACATCGCTCATCGGCAGTTCGTCGCGGTAGCGCTGGTCACGTGCCGGGCCAAGACCGCTAGTGGCCTCCAGATTAATCTCGCGGCCATCATCATCGGTAAGCTTGATGAACTCATGAAATGGCGCCAGCGCCAGAGTCATCTTCAGCCCAACGCGCCGACCGAGCAGCAACGCGAGCAGAGGCATGGTGATGCAATTGCCTTTGCGCTCTCTCAGATAGTGCGAGAGAAAGCGGTTTTGCGGAACATGTCCTAGTGGATCTGTAAGGTCATAGCCAAAACTTGCCTGCCCGTTCCAGTCGCCCACATCGCTGATGAAATGCCGCAACCTGAGATACCGCTCCCGCGCGTTGGCATTTGCATCGGCCATGATTTCCAGTGAACTGGATAAGGATTCGAACGCTTTGCGCGTTTCAGCGCCTTCACTGGAATCGCCCGCGAGGCGGTCACCCTCAATTTTGATCTGAAGCAGGTTGGTATCCGGCGCAAAGAAGTTCTCCACCTGCCGTTCAACAAGTGGAACTTCCTGTGCTGCCGCTTGACGGCCCACAACGCAGGCGCAGATCAAAATGCAGAGAAATCCCCTCATTGCCCCTCAGTCACGTCCTGAACTGAGGTGAAGGAAAAATCAGATTTGAAATCCGGTCAACGCGCAGTAGTGAGTATTGGTGAGTTATGCACAGTTAAGTTGTGACGTTCAAGCCGCACTCGCCGGGTTTGGCATCATCGGCTCCGTCAACACCGCATAGAGCCCTTCCGCCGTATTCGTGGCACGCAGTTTCGACAAAGCGGCAGGTGAGCGCATGATGCGACTGATCTTGGCCAGAGCCGTGAGATGATCAGCGCCCGCGTGATCGGGCGACAACAGAGCAAACACCAGATCAACTGGCTTGCCATCCACACTGTCATAATCAACTGGCGTGGCCAGCTTGGCAAACAGGCCTGTCACCTGCGTCAAACCGGCGATGCGCCCGTGTGGCATGGCGATACCTTGGCCGAGGCCAGTTGAACCCAGTTTTTCGCGCGTCAGCAGTGTTTCGAAAATGATCCTCTGGTCAATGGCCACCAGCCGCGCCAACTGCTGCGCCACGTCCTGCAAAACTTGCTTTTTGGTCGTAGCTTTCAAGCTGGGCAGAACCGCGCCCGCATCGATAATGTCTGCAATCTTCATCGGGAAATCACACCCTCAACTGCGCGCCACGCTGCGCGGGTCAAGCCAGCCGATATTGCCATCAGGCCTGCGGTAGACCACATTCAGGCGGCCTTCCTTGGTGTTGTGGAACACAACGAAAGGCGTTGTTGAAATATCAAGCTGCATCACCGCCTCGCCCACTGAAAGCTGCGGGATAGTGGCGGAAGATTCGGCAATCACCGGAGCATGCAGGCTCATCGGCTCTTCATCCGCATATTCTTCATATTGGATGACGTAGCTCTTGGCCTCGCGCGGCTCATGGGCTTCGCGCGGCTGGCGGTGATGGTCTTTGAGGCGCTGTTTGTATTTCTTCAGCTGCTTTTCGAGATGCAGCAAGGCCGCATCCACGCAAGCCATCGGATCGGCATTCTCGGCATGGGCCTGAAGGTGAAGCCCGGTGGCCAGGTGCAGCGAGCAATCGGCAAGGAAGCGCCCGCGCTGTTTCTCGATGGTCACATTGCCATGAACCGAGCCTTCAAAAAATCTTTCACGGAAACTCTGCAGCTTATCTTCGACATGCTGGCGAAGTCCGTCGCCAATATCGATATGCTTGCCGGTGATCTTGATCTGCATGGTTTGGTTCCTTGCCGCCATCCGGATGAGCTAAAAATGGGCCTCTCCGCAAGGTTCGTCAACCACCGGAAAAATATATTTAGACTCACAAGAATATGCGGTTGCGGCAACTCCCTTGTGCCGCCAGTCTTGTTTCGGGGCGGACACATATGAGGGCTATGGGCCCAAGTCAACCGGGATTCAGCGCTTTGCCCGGGCCTCGCGCCGGCGTTGCACGGAGGAAAGAATATTGAGCGATTCCCTGTATTTGGCCACAGTCCGCCGGGCAATCTCAATATTCTCCCCACGCAGAATTTCCACAAGATCATCATCAGAGAGGATCTTGTCAGTCGTTTCCGCCGCAATCAGTTCCTTGATGCGGTGGCGCACAGATTCGGAGGAATGCTGTTCTGTTCCCGCCTCGCCCGAAGCAATGGCATTGGTGAAGAAATATTTGAGCTCAAACGTGCCGCGCGGTGTCGCCATATATTTGTTGGAGGTGACACGGCTCACAGTTGATTCATGCATCTCGATGGCATCCGCCACCATGCGCAAGGTGATGGGTCGCAAATGCGCAATGCCGAGGATCAGAAAGGCATCCTGCTGGCGCACAATCTCCTGCGCCACTTTCAAGATGGTGCGCGCACGTTGATCAAGGCTCTTCACCAACCATGTTGCCTGCTGCTGGCAATCGGCAAGAAACAATTTGTCTTCGCTCTTGGCAGCACCGCGCGTCACGCGCGCGGCATATTGGTTGTTGACCAACACGCGCGGCAGCGTTTCGCTGTTAAGCTCAACTAGCCATGAACCATCAGGAGCGGCGCGAACGCTTACATCCGGAACGACGGGCACTACCGGGTCGGCCCCAAAGGCGTGGCCCGGCTTGGGGTTGAGCTGGCGCAACTCGGCAATCATGTCATGCAGGTCATCCAGCGAAACGCCGCACAGCGATTTCAGCGCCGCAAAATCACGCCGCGCCACAAGCGGCAAGTTGTCGATCAGCTTTTCCATCGCGGGGTCAAAGCGGTTGCGCTCTTTGAGCTGCAAGGCCAGGCACTCTTTCAGATCGGACGCGAACACGCCGATGGGATCAAACGTCTTGAGCACGGCAAGAACGCGCTCCACATGCGCAACATCCGTGCCCAGTGACTGAGCCATGGCGGCAGGCGTGGTTGTGAGATAGCCCTGCTCGTTCACCATGCCAATGGCTTGCTGGCCAATGAGCAGGTCCTTGGGCTCGCGCAGATTCAAATTAAGTTGTGAGGTGAGATGTTCGGGCAGCGTTTCTTCGCGGCTGATGGTGGCTGCAAATTCCTGCGCCTCCCCGTCGAGTGACACAGCACCCGATGAACGCATATTCTGCCAGCCGGGGTCCATGGCCGGAGCAGGTTGTTCCAATCCCTTTTGTGGCCCGTCTGAGGGAGACATCGTGCCATCGCCTTCATCGCCGCGCGCATCGGCTGCAGAGAAAGGCGCATCCTGCACATCACTTACGGGCTCACTCTTGGCCGCGGATTCCTGTGCGGCATCGCCCCGCTCCAATAGCGGGTTGCGCTCCAGCTCCTGATCCACAAATTCGGCAAGTTCAACATTGCTCATAGCCAGCAATTTGATCGCCTGCTGCAATTGCGGCGTCATCACCAGCGATTGCCCCTGTTTCAGGGCGAGCTTTTGCATCAAGGCCATGGCGGCAAGAATTATACCAAGCGGGTGTTGGGCTTGTTAAGGGTGTTGGAATTCAAGCGCCAGGGTTAAGCATTCCTTGCCAGCTGTGCCAATATGAAACTAGATGTGAAAATCCTTGCCCAGGTAATACCTGCGCACATCGGCATTGTTCACAATGGCCGAAGGCGTGCCCTCGGTCAGGACATGGCCCTCATGGATGATGAGCGCGCGGTCGATGATCTCAAGGGTTTCTCGTACGTTGTGATCCGTAATAAGCACCCCGATTCCCCGAGTGGTAAGCTGGCGCACCAGCTTGCGAATATCACCGATCGCAATGGGATCAATGCCGGCGAAGGGCTCGTCGAGGAGCATGAAGTCTGGGTTGGCGGCAAGGGCGCGGGCGATTTCCACGCGCCGACGCTCTCCGCCAGAGAGCGCCACAGACGGCGAATGCCTGATATGGGCGATTGAGAATTCATCATACAACTCACGCAACTGACCAATACGCTTGGCCCTGTCAGGCTCATGGAGCTCCAGCACGGCCAATAGATTCTCTTCCACCGTCATCCCCCGGAAAACACTGCTTTCCTGGGGCAGATAACCGATTCCCAGCCGCGCCCGTTGATACATGGGCAAGCTGGTGATGTCGGCGCCGTCCAAACTGATCTTCCCTTTGTCCGCCGCAATCAGCCCTGTGATCATATAGAACAGGGTAGTCTTGCCAGCGCCATTGGGGCCAAGCAGCCCGACAGCTTCACCACGCCGGACGTTGAGCGAAACACCCCTCACCACCGGCCTTTGCTTGTAACTTTTCTCGAGAGACGAAGCCACAAGCCCTTCCGAAACCGCCGCTTGCGGGGCCTTGGTCTGTGTCGCCCCGCGGCCTGCGCCACGCGGCGCCATTGGAGCAGGGCGCAAAATGCGGTTTTCGTTCAGCATCTCTATTAAGCACTCATTTTGATTAAAAATGGATGAAACCAGTGAGAAGTTAATGTTCCTCAGGTGCTGCGCCGCAGCTCACTGCGGCACAAAAGTTCCCGCCACGCGGCCACCCGACATTTGCAGATGGAAATTCTTCAAATCCACATCCAGCTTCTTGCCGTGCACAACCGATTGGCCCTGCACAACTTTCACCTCGCCACCCACCACCAGCTTGTCATGCAACACATCAAACTTCGCCGTGTCGCCAGTAATGACGGCATCACGCGTCTTGATCGTCACATTGCCCTTGGCGTCAACAAAATCAGTCACTGATTTCGTGCTGCCATCGGCCTGCTTTTGATCGGAGGAAGAAACAATCATCTCATCGGCCTGAATGGTGTCGCTCGGCCGCTTGGCCACGACGTTGCCGCGGAAAATGGTCTTGTGGTCAGCATCGATGATCTCCATCGAGTCGGCCTCCACATCCACTGTGCCCTCGGCATGCGCTGGCATACGCCCCAGCGGCAACGCCACCAGCGTCACCAAACCCAAAGCTGCCAGAGATTTTGCCAAAGCCATTCGTCTTCTCCCTTTAATCTGCAACGTCGGTTGTGAAATGCGCTTTCACATTCCCGCGCAACCGCACCACCCGCCCATCGTCGGATGTTTCCATGCTGTCCGCCGAAACGCTAGCACCGGAAGTTTCCACTTGCACGGGCTCTTTGGTGAAAATCACCTGCCTGTCGAGGTTCACTTCCGCAGACTTTAAATGCGCCACATAGCGCCCCGGCTCCTCAAAACGCACATTGCCGGAAACCTTGAGATCCTTGTTCCGGATTTCATAGTCGGCCTTGTCCGCCGTCACTTGCACTTCACCGCCCTCGCGCCGCACGAAGGCCCCGATCACCGAGGTGAGATGCATCAGCGTTTCATTGCTGGTGTCTTGAACGCCTTCCATGGCTTTCACCGAGAAGGGTTTGGAATTCTGGTCAATGCCGGAAAAACTCGATAACCCACCCGAAATAATCTTGGGCTTCTCCGTGGGCGCTTCTTCAACCGGCTTCACGGCTGACGGCTTGAACAGGCTCTGCCCCACAAAGCCGACAAGGACGGCAAGGCCAGCAATCAACGCCCCGCGCGTGATGAAACGCGAACGCTCCGCGCGTCGCCGCGCCGCATTAGCCTTGGCGGCAATGAATTCAGGCGTGGGCGAAGACATCTTCTTCAGGCCAGCCCATCAGATCAAGTTCGGCCCGCGTGGGCAGGAAGGCAAAACAGGCCTTGGCGATATGCATGCGGCCTTCGCGTTCGAGCATCTGGTCAAGGCGCGCTTTCAGCTCGTGCAGATAGATCACATCGGTGGCCGCATATTTCTTCTGCTGGTCAGACAACATATGCGCCCCCCAGTCAGAGCTTTGCTGCTGCTTGTCGAGATCAATGCCAAGCAGCTCGCGCACCAGGTCTTTCAAGCCGTGCCTGTCGGTATAGGTGCGCACCAGCCGTGAGGCGATCTTGGTGCAGTAAATCGAGGTAGTGTCCACGCCGAGATAATGCTTCAGCACGGCCACATCAAAGCGCGCATAGTGGAAAATTTTGGTGACCGCAGCATCTGCCAGAACCGCTTTCAGGTTCGGCGCGGTGTAACTGGCGCGGTCAACCTGCACGAGATGCGCATTGCCATCACCCGTCGAGATTTGCACAAGACACAGCTTGTCGCGCGCCGGCTTCAGGCCCAGCGTTTCGGTGTCTATGGCAATGCTGCTGCCCGGTATGAAGTCGGCGGGCAAATCCCCGCGGTGGAGTTTGATGTTCATGGCTGAGAAATAGTCTCCGGTCCGGTGGCTTACAAGAGCAAGGCGCAAACGGCAAGGCAGCAATACGCAATGAAAAGCCCCATGAGCGGGAGGCAAAATTTGGCGCTTGTAGAGGCGTGAAATGGCCAGGCAAGCTATTGAAATAAATGAATTAAATACTCAAAAGTATGGCCGATACCATTATGAGTGCCAACACTTTGGGAAGTGGGAGCGGCCCGGTTGCTAGTATTTCGTGTGCTCAATTGCGCGACACAGAAACTGCCCCAGAAAGCAACTCGGCGAATTCAGCTTACCATTCGCAGCTGAGCGCCAATGAACGTATCATCCTCAATTTCGCTACGCTCCACCAAATAGGCCAGATTTTCTAGCCTGGCATCGGCATTCGTGGGTTTCGCATGCTTGTCGGCCCCATCATAAGCAAGAGTTGATAGTTGCGCAGTGTCGCCACCATGATAGGTTAGGCTTTGCTCTTAGACCGCGCCGCTTGAAGCTGGTTTGCTGGTGGATGAAGTTCGAATCCGAGGACCCTGTCGCAGACGTGAAGAAGCTAAGCCCAAAGCCATCGAGTTAGCTCGTTTGTTGGCACTTGGGTGCCGGCCCCCTGCAGGAGATGTTAGGCTTTGGACATAGTTTGTTGAGGCCGAAGGCACACCAGAGACGGAATAGACCCGCTTCCGATGACCTCGGCGCCGCAAAATGAAAGGATCCTGGAAAAAGAGCCCGAATGTCAGAACTTCAGGATCATTGAAAGGGGAGATTTTGAGACAACCGTCAATGTGCTTGGGATTGGCGCTGTTTTCGGAAGCGCTCTAAGCGTGATACCAGCCCCTTGGAGTCAGAGTAGACGGCGAGTCTGGCTTCTTCGCTTGCACCTTTCTTCAACAGGTCGCTACTTTTCCGATCACAGGCGCCGAGCCAGTTTCGGGTGGCCCCGGACAAAATAAAATCCTGACCTTCTTCCGTCAAATCACTCAGGCGCAAAACAACCTCCTTGACTGGAGCTGAACCTGCAACAGAATCCATCTTTATTAGTCCCTCTCTTCGAAGGAACTCAATCTCCGTAGTCGCATGTGCAAGCGCAGTTTTCGCATATCTGTCTGTTGGCGGAATAACCTTCAATGAATGCTCCAAAAAAAAGGGAACATCCAGATACACGAAGTCATTGTGTTTCATTCAATGTCGAGCCTCAAAGATGGACCATTGACTCTATACAATTCACCCGAATTCGGGTCGCGCACATATACACCATTTGGATTTGACTGAAAAATTCCGAGTTCCTTCTGTTGTTGTTCAATCTTTCTGACATTCGGCCCAGTTACTTCATAAGTTGTCGCCGTTTTCTTTGCGGGATCCAGAACCGCGTTGTCTACGCGGCGACCATCACCCGTTACTGGATCAACAAGTTTCTTTCCATTGGCGTCTCTCAACGTTCGCTGCGAGAGGACATTCTCCTCTCCATGCGCGGCCTTGAGCGCTCCAGTGGCTTTTCGTTCGCGACTCAAACCTGTCTCGACGTTTTTTCCCAGATGCTCAGCGCGGGACAATCCGTTCTTGAGCATTCTGACAGTAACGCTTTCAACCTCGCCTTCGACGGGGATAAGTCCGGCGGCGCCGAGCAGTAAATTGCCTGCAGCCGGCCAATAGCGTTTGTGATCGATGTCATCGGAAGCGTCTTCGAAAGAACCGAGAGAGGTTACTGCGCTGGCCACCGAATGAGTGTCAGCCGCAATTGATGAAGCAGTAGATTTTGTGCTTTCCCAGGCGGTATGCGCGACTTCGTTTGGGTTCACATTATGTCCATCGGCGTGGCCACCAAACAGATTGTTGAAGAAATCTCCCCATGCATTGTGCCCATTCGGATCACTTCCGTTGATGGGATCATTCCCTGAGTAGGCATAGCGGTTGGTGCCCACGCCTGTTTCCCACGGATCAAACGTATCGGCGGAGATGAACCTTCCGAGAATGGGGTCGTAGTAGCGGGCTTGCAGATATTCCAGCCCGGTTTCGGCGTCATAGCGCTGGTTGATATAGGCCTTGCCGTTCAGCACTTGGCTGCCATTGCTGGTGAGCGGGGCACCGTAGGGGCCATAGTCGGCCCTTATGGTGGAAGGTCCTGCCGCCATGAAGCTCACCACCCGGTTGGACGAGAGGTGATCCTTGTGGCCCCAGGAGGTGACGGCCCCTTCGCGCTCGGCATCTTGGGTCAACCAGCTGGTGGTGAGGCCCGTGGGATTGGCCACGTTGACCAGAATGTCGGCATCGGCGGAGAGGTAATAATCATTCTGCGCCGTTGCTCCCGCCCCACTCAGCTTGGCGGCGCGGGAGCTGTCTGCGGCATAGGCAAAGAAGGCGGTGTTGCCATTCTGGGTGACGCTGACGGGGCG
>JANPHF010000138.1:0-19788 GCA_031424315.1 Aestuariivirga sp. | reverse complement strand
TGCGGAACACCACCTTGCCGGGCGTCATCGCCAGGTCGCGGCCCAGTTGGAAGGCGTTCTTGTCGGTCTGCGTGATGTGCAGGCGCCCGTCGCCAGATTTGAAATCCTTCTCCAGCTTGTCCATGCCGCGCAATAGGTTCTCAGCATTGGACGACAACGTGGCCTTCAAGACTTCAGGATTGGAAGCAGGAAAATTCGATGGCGAAAACGCATTCACCAATTGCTCGACATAGAATTTCGCCTTCAGCTTTTCATGTTCATCAAGCTCAGCGCCCGCCACCATGTCCTGCGCCCATTTTGCGGCGATGAGATAACCCTGCTTGAGAAAATCAAAGACGGCGTTTTCCTGCCAGTCCTTGTCCTTGAAGCGCTTGTCGGCGCGCGAAGGCTCAATCATTGGTGTCACGGAATTGCCCAGCGCCTTCATCCAGGCCGATTGCCACAGCATTGTCAGATTTTGCCAAAGCTGCATCTGCGCGGCCATCAGCTTGGCAGGATTTCTTTTGTAATATTCGGTGAGTGCGCCCAGCGTTTTGGAAACTTGCTCCATCGGCAGGATCTGGATTTCAGCTTCATTGCGTTGCACGTCAGGCCGTGCGGCGATGGCGCTGAAAAGCTCCGCCCCACGCTGGAAAACCTGCGTCATATTCTGCGCCAGTTTCAGCATGTCTGGCAGCCTGAATTCGGTTTGCACTTGCTTTGGGTCGGCCATGGGAAATCGCCTATCAGCTAAAGGTGAATTTTTCATGGGCGCAGCCACGTGGCAAGCGGTTTTCTGGACAAATCAGGGCGATCCAGCCATAAGCGGCGGCACTTAAGGGGTTAACATGACGAACGCGTTGAGATTGGGCATTGCTGGCTTGGGAACCGTGGGAACGGGGGTTTTGGACATCCTTTCCACCCATGCCGATCTGGTGGCCAGCCGCGCCGGAAAGCCCGTGGCGCTCACCGCCGTTTCCGCCCGTGACAAAGCCAAGCCGCGTGGCAAGCACGATCTCTCCAAGCTCGAATGGCACACTGACCCGGTGGCCCTCGCCAAGTCCCAAAACATCGACGTATTTATCGAACTGATCGGCGGCGACACCGGCCCCGCCAAGGACGCGGTGGAGGCCGCCATCGCTTCTGGCAAGCACGTCATCACCGCCAACAAGGCACTGCTAGCGCACCATGGCGCAGCTTTGGCCCGCACCGCAGAGGCCAAAGGCGTGGCATTAAACTTTGAAGCCGCAGTAGCCGGCGGCATTCCCGCTATCAAGGTGCTGCGTGAAGGGCTGGCCGGCAACGCCCCCAAGCGCGTCTTCGGCATCATGAATGGCACCTGCAATTACATCCTCACCAAGATGGGCACCGAAGGCCGCAGCTTCGCCGATGTCTTGGCCGAGGCGCAAAAGCTGGGCTATGCCGAAGCCGATCCAACTTTCGACGTAGGCGGCTTTGACACCGCGCACAAACTCGCCGTGCTAACCTCGCTGGCTTTCGGCACGGAAGTGAATTTGCCTTCCATAAATATTGAAGGCATTGAGAATGTGGCGCTGGAAGACATCCGCAATGCGGCCGACCTTGGTTACAAGATCAAGCTGCTCGGCGTTGCCGTGAATCATGACTCTGGCATTGAACAGCGCGTACATCCCACGCTCATCCAGCGCGGCTCGCCCGTTTCTGAAACTGATGACGTGTTCAACGCCATCGTGGTGAAGGGCGATTTCGTCGGCGATCTGGTGCTCGAGGGCAGGGGTGCTGGCGGCCATCCAACGGCTTCAGCCGTGTTGTCGGATATCGTGGACATCGCCCGCGGCAACGTCCGCCCGGCCTTCGGCGTGCCTGCAGCGCAACTCAAGAAATACAAGAACTCGTCGCCGCGCGCGCATGAGGGCGGCTTTTACGTGGCGCTGGAATTGGTGGACAAGCCAGGTGCCGTGGCCGCCATCGCCACCATTCTGGCCGAAGCAAAAATATCAATTGAAAGCATCGTTCAGCGAGGCAAGTCAGACCCTTCGGCCCCGCGCACCACAGCGCCCTTCATCCTGATCACCCATGATACGCTGGAAGAGTCTCTGAAGAAGGCCATGGCTAAGATCGAGAAGGATGGCCATGTCGCCTCCAAGCCGCGTGTGATCCGCATTGAACGCTTCTGAAGACGCCTTCCTCGGCATCACCCGTTCGCTGAAGGGCCAACGCTGGGAAGCACGCCTGAAAGACCATCTTTTGGCCGAGGCCATCGCACAGAAGCATGATCTGCCGGAAATCCTTGGCCGCGTGCTGGCTGCGCGCGGTGTGGAATTGGATGAGGTTGAAAACTATCTAAACCCCACGATCCGCACGCTCATGCCCCAGCCATCAGCTGTGATGGATCTGAACAAGGGCGCTGCCCGCCTCGCACAGGCTATCATCGCACGCGAGAAGATCGGCATCATCAGCGACTATGATGTGGATGGTGTTTCCTCCGCCGCACTCGCGCTGCGCTTTCTGCGCGCACTGGGCCATGACGCACATGTTTATATTCCAGATCGTGTGTCCGAGGGCTATGGCCCCTCGGAAAAGGCTGTCCGCGCACTGAAGGATGAGGGCACGTCGCTGCTGCTCACGCTGGATTGCGGTGTGCAGTCTCACGATCCTTTGGCGCACGCCGCAGAACTTGGCCTCACCGCCATCATCGTCGATCATCATCAAGCCGGAGAACAGCTGCCCGAGGCCCATGCGGTCATCAATCCGAACCGGCAGGATGATACTTCAGGGCAGGGCCATCTTTGCGCTTGCGGTGTAGTGTTTCTCCTGCTCGCCACCACCAACAAGCTGCTGCGCGAACAGAAATTCTACGCCGAACATACTGAGCCCAACATGCTGCAATGGCTCGATCTTGTGGCGCTGGCCACAGTGGCCGATGTGGTGCCACTGAAGGGCCTCAACAGAGCTTTCGTGACGCAAGGGTTGAAGGTGATGGCGCGGCGCGACAACCTGGGGCTCGCGGCCCTCAGCGATGTCGGTGGCCTCAAGCGCAAGCCAGATACTTACGGGCTTGGCTTCGTGCTCGGCCCACGTTTGAACGCAGCAGGTCGCGTTAGCCACGCTGATGAGGCGCTGGCCTTGCTCACGGCCATGGACAAGGGCGAAGCCGTGGCGCTCGCACACAGCCTCAACGAATTGAATCGTCATAGGCAAGCCGTGGAGCTCCGCGTGGTTGATGAGGCGGTGGCTCAAGCCGAGGCCATGCTCGGGCAGGAGCGCCGCGCCTCATCGCTGATCGTTGCCGCAGAGAACTGGCACCCCGGCGTCGTCGGCCTTGCAGCTGCGCGCTTGAAGGAGCGTTACAATCTCCCCAGCCTCGTGCTCGCCATCAACAAGGCCACGGGTCATGCCACAGGTTCGGCCCGTTCCATCGCGGGCGTCGATCTGGGCAAGGCCGTGCGCGCCGCGCTCGAAGCGGGCCACATCATCAAGGGTGGCGGCCACGCCATGGCTGCGGGCCTCACCGTTGATCTCACGCGCTTGGGCGACTTGCGCCAATTCATCGATGACTATCTCGCCGCCGCCGTGGCTGAAAATCGCACGCAGTCGCTGCTGGTCGATGGTGCACTTTCCGCCAGCGGTGCCACACTCGATCTGATCGAGATGTTGGAACAGGCAGGCCCTTATGGTTCAGCCAATCCATCGCCAATGTTCGTCTTCCCGGCACACCGCATCACCTACGCCGACAGGGCAGGCACTGATCACGTCCGGTGCACGCTTGTGGCGGCGGATGGCACCAGGCTCAAGGCCATTGCCTTCCGTGCCTTGGACACTGATTTGGGCGAGCTTCTGCTCTCTGAACGCCAACATCCCATCCACGTTGCGGGCCGCCTCGTCGCAGATGAATGGGGCCTAAAACGCGTGCCTTCCCTGCAGATTGAAGACGCAGCTTTGATGACCCGCTAAGGGGTTGCAAAGCGGGCGAAGCCTGCTATACACCGCCGCGCTGAGCGCCGAACAGGCCCTCTGCGCGCCCTTCGTCTATCGGTTAGGACGACAGCCTTTCACGTTGTAAAGACGGGTTCGACTCCCGTAGGGCGCGCCAATTTCTCCTTCAGCTTTTCACGTTTTGCGCCGCCACCACTTGTTCCGCTGCGCGGCCCGTCAACTCGGCCATGTGATCATGCGCGAAAGTGAACGAGCCAACGCCCGATGTGGCCGAGCGGAGTTCGACGATCAATGAGGCAATTTCGGATTCGGGCATTTGCGCCTTCACCGTGTCCCAACCCGGCCATCCCTCGCGGCCATCAAAACCAAGAAGCTGCCCGCGGTGGCCTGTGACGATCTGGTTCATCCGTGCGGTGTGTTCCGAGGGGGCATGGATTTCAACCGCCACGATCGGCTCCAGCAACAGCGGCTGGCATTGCGGCATGGCATCAACCATGGCCGTGCGCGCGGCCATCTTGAAGGCCATCTCCGAACTGTCCACATCGTGATAGGAGCCGTCAGAAAGATTGACGGCGAAATCGACCACCTCAAATCCCAACGGACCACGCGCCTTCCACTCGACGATGCCTGCCTCAACAGCCGGGATATATTGCTTTGGCACGGTGCCGCCCACTACGCTGTCTGAAAACACAAAGCCTTCGCCGCGTGAGAGCGGTTTGATCTCCACAATCACATCGCCATATTGACCATGGCCACCGGATTGCTTCTTGTGCCGCCCGCGAATTTGCATTGCCCTTCGTATGGTTTCTTTATAGGCGATCTTGCGGGGATGCGCCACGGCGTCGAGACCGAACTTGCTCTTCAGCCGTTCAAGCGCTACTTTCAAATGGATTTCGCCTTGCCCCCAAAGCACCAGTTCATGGGTGGCTTCTGAATGGTGCAAGTTGAGCGATGGATCTTCCTCGATCAGCTTGGCCAAGCTCTGCGTCAGCTTCACTTCATCTTTCCGGTCATGAACCGAAATGGCTTTGCCAAACATGCCGGAAGGTCTTGCTGGCGAGATCAACTGCGCGCTGCGGCCTTTGGCCGTTGACAAGGTCTCACCCGTGGCGATGCCTTCCAGACGCCCGAGTGCAACGGTGTCACCCGCCGCTGCCTTGGGCAGCTTGTTCTGCTGTTGGCCGAGCAAGGCGAACACACCCGCCACGCGCGCTTCCGGCCCATTGCCGCCATAAACCAGCGCGCCATCGGCCAGCTCTCCAGATAGTACGCGCGCGACCGAGAGCTTGCCGCCACGATCAGTGTGTTGCGTTTTGAGCACGAGGGCTGTCGCTCCTGTGCCAGATTTCAAACCGAGGCGCGCCGCGGTTTGCCCCACATCTGGAATTTCATGGCGCAGGGCTTTCAACAAGCGGCCAACGCCATGGCCATGTTCTGCCGATCCGAAGAAAACCGGCGTGATCAAGCCATCGGCAGATTCACGCGCCAAGTCCTGCATCACATGCTCACGCGTGGGTTCGTGGTCCGCGAGCAATTCTTCCATCATGGCGTCATCGTGGTCGGCGAGCTTTTCCAGTAGGGCGAAGTGCGCTTCTTTTTCTTCCGGTCCCAGATCGGCAGGAATGTCCACCACCTCTGCAGGCGCCTGTTCTCGGTAAACAAAGGCGCGCTCCAGCGCCAGATCGACATAGCCAGCCACAGTGCCGTTCTTCACAATGGGCAGTTCACGCATCACCAATGGAATGGCGCTTGCGGGCTGCAGCCAGCTCAAGGCCTCGTGCGGGCGCGAATTGGACTTATCCACCTTGTTGATGAAGATGAGATGCGGCAATCGCAACTCTTCCAGCTGTTTCAAAATCAACTGCAATGCAGGTGCCTTTTTTTCATCTGCCTCGCAAACCACGATGGCTGCATCGCAGCCGGGCAGGGCATCGCGCGCATCCTGCGCAAATTCAATCGAACCGGGGCAATCCAGAAAGGTGAATGTCTCGCCCATGTATTGGGTTGTCGCCGCATTGAGCTCGGTTCCCATGGCGTGGGCGCGGGCTTCAGAAGAAGCATCGCCAATGGTGTTCTTGTCGGAGAGTTTGCCTTGTCGCGGGATCGCGCCGCAGCGGTGAAGGATGGATTCAAGCAGGGTAGTTTTGCCACTTTGATAAGGGCCAACCAGTGCCACGCACCGGGGGCCCTTTGGACTTCTGCCTTGGGTTGACGCCATGATCTTCCTCCCTCGTTTTGCAATCCGGCAATTCGGGGCCGCCATTTGGGCGCTTGAACCACGCGTCTGGCGGCTCGTTGTTGGATTGCATCGTCGCGCTAAATGCAAAAGGGCGCAAGAAAAGTTTTTTGTTGCAAGCTGGTTTGCAAGAGTGACTTCTGCTTAAATTGGGCAATGACCCATTTCGAAACGCACCCCATCTCTGAAGAACCTGATGCAAAAGCGCCAGACGGCTCGGATGTACGCATCCTGGCCGCAGGTACTCTAGGCTCCATGGCCCATTTCGAGCTGGCACCGGGGCAGGTCGCCAAGGCAGTGCGCCACAAAACGGTGGAGGAACTTTGGTTCATCACTGCCGGCGAGGGAGAGATGTGGCGCAAGACTGCGAGCGAGGAAAGCGTGGTGGAACTCTTCCCCGGCCTTTCTCTTTCCATTCCAGTGGGAACCACCTTCCAATTTCGCAACACGGATGAGGATGACCCGCTTGAGGCGGTGGCTGTCACCATGCCGCCTTGGCCTGGCGAGGAGGAAGCCGAAATCGTGACTGGCCCATGGGAAGTTGATTAAGCCTTCTGATCGATCCCGTTTCCGCAGCAGCGCCTTTCGTCTATAGGTTGCGCGATTTCGATTTCGGAGACTCAAGTGGCAGATGGATTTTCAATTTCGGGCAAAAAGGTCTTCGTTGCGGGCCACCGCGGTCTTGTGGGCTCCGCCATTGTGCGGCGACTTGAATCGGAAAACGTGCAGGTCATCACTGTTCCACGCAAGGATCTCGATCTGCGCGACACGGCGGCCACGCTCTCCTGGTTCAAGGCCAACAAGCCGGAAGTCGTTTACCTCGCTGCCGCCAAGGTAGGTGGCATTCACGCCAACAACATCTACCCTGCCGATTTCCTCGCGGAGAATCTCGCCATCCAACAGGCTGTCATCGGTGGAGCAGCGCAGACCGATGTGGAAAAGCTCGTTTTCCTCGGTTCGTCCTGCATCTATCCGAAACTTGCGGCACAACCGATCAGCGAAGACTCGCTGCTCACCGGGCCGCTGGAGCCCACCAACGAATGGTATGCCATCGCGAAAATCGCGGGCCTAAAATATTGCGCGGCGCTGCGCCGCCAATATGGCAAGGATTTTATCTCTGCCATGCCCACCAATATGTATGGTCCGAATGACAATTACGATTTGAACAACAGCCACGTTCTGCCAGCGTTGCTCCGCAAGATTCATAACGCCAAGACGAGGGGCGAGAATGAAGTTGTGATGTGGGGCACGGGCAAGCCCCGCCGCGAGTTCATGCACGCCGATGATTGCGCCGATGCGCTCATCCATGTGACCAAGCACTATTCCGATGAAGCGCCAATCAATATCGGCACTGGCGAAGATGTGGAGATCCGCGAACTTGCCGAAATCCTCGCGCGGGTGATCGGCTACAAAGGCAAATTCCATCACGACCTCTCAAAGCCTGATGGCACGCCGCGCAAATTGCAGGATGTGAAGAAGCTTCATAGCCTGGGCTGGAAGCATAAGATCAGCCTGGAAGACGGCTGCGCCCGCACTTATCGCGATTTCTTGAAGCTCGGCTTGGATTGAACTTTCGTTCTCGCATCAAGTCTTGCCGCTTTCAATCAGGGCCGAAGGTAGATCCAACCTTGAGACTGCAGCTCAGCGAGCCTTACAACGCCGCCTTCCGGCACTTCGACAAAACCTTCGAGCAGATCGGCAACACTCAACTTCATGCCCTTGAGCGTATTGCCGCAAGCATGAAACCCGACCCCAGATTTCAGCAAAGCCGCAACCGGTTCCGAAACCGCAATGTTCTCATCCATACGCTTGAAGGCGCCAAGCGCAGGGCCATGAACCACCAGAGCCAGCGCAATGTTCTCAGGCCCGCCGACGCCCTTGATATGGTTCTGCATGTTGCCGAGAACGAAGCCAACCTTGTCGCTATCCGACAAGTGGTAGACAACACGCAACCCACTTGTGGCAGCCTGAGCTTTTGAGGCGCTGGCCCCGGTGAGCGCCAGGAGTGCCGCCACCATTCCGCGCCGGTTGGGGAAACTCATTTTGCGGCTTTCACCGCGGCCTTGTCTTCTTCCTGAGCCAGGGGAAGACAATCGATCGCAGGCTCTCGCGTCAACTTGAAGATCTTGTCATCGCTGCCGAAGCGGTCGCTGCTCGGGGCATCATCATTTCCGCTGCCTGAAACTGCGATGCCATCGGGCAGTTTCACCAAAATGGTCTCAGCATCCTTCAAACTCACGTTGATCGTGCCGCCATCGCAATCGATGCCGCAATGCAGTTCATTCGGCTTGCCGCTCTGCCCCTGAACCGAAAGGGCCGGGCAATCACCCGTGGCTTGAAAATGTTTTCCGCTGTGGCGGAAGCGGAAATCAACGGTGGCGCTGTAGTGTGCCTGATCTTCCACCATGCCTTTCACCAACAACTTGATCGAGGTGACATTCTGCTTGCGGTGCCCCGAAAGGTGACCGCGCGAATAGGCACGCGCAAAGCAGGCATAGCCCGCCTCTTTGCCTAGGGCATGCCCAAACACCAGGGATTGCAGGGCTGCATCATCAGCGGCAAATGCAGCCTTGGCAAAGATGAGTGGGAGCAGGGCAATGGCCAAACGCATGAGCAGACTCCGCTTGAGAGGCTCGAGTCTAGGCTGCCGAATCCGCATGTCAACTGAAGGCAAAGCCGACCCGCCAAATTTCCAACGCAAATCAGCAAGTTACAAAAAATGCTATAAAAGGAAAATAAACCTTGACAGCGTACGGTGAAGCGGCTATATCTCGCTACACTCCACACTTGGGTCCAAATCCAGCCGACAAGTCTTGCAAGCTCACGAAGATGACGTTGGCGTTTTTGCCTGAAGCGCTGGAAAAGACCTCGCATTTTGCACAGGAACGGAACCAAACCGCTCCACCGGGCTTGACGGCGGCAGCTTTGCATCTGAGCATCAGACAATGAACATCGGCGCTAAATTGGGTTTTGGCCTGCTCGGCTTTCTGCTCGGCGGCGTTGCAGGCACGGGCGCAGGCCTTTGCCTTGGGCTTGCTTATACGACATTGGCGGACACCAGTGGCTTCGAGGGCTATAGCGGTTTCGTAGTGGCCTATTGGATGCTTGGGGGTTTGCTGGCGGGCGCAATCGGCGGGGCGATCCTGCTGCCGCGCAATGTGGGCAAGCGCAGGCAGGTAAAATGAACGCAGGGCGCGCAAAACTCTCGCGCCCGGCGCCAATGGGCTGAATGTTGACAACGCAAGACGTTCTGCCAAACATGCGGGCGTGAAGCATAGCGTGGCGGAATCGCAAGTGCCGTCTTCGCGTATCGTGCGCAAACTTTAAATCGGGGGATTTTTACATGCCTGACAATAAACCAGACGTCTCCAAAGCCTGGGCCGCAAACGAGGATCAGAAGGGCAAAGCCAGCCGCATGCGCATGTTTGCCTGGATTTGCTGGCTGATTGCCATCGCCGGCGAGATCGTGGGCATTTATCTGCTGCTGCATCACAAGTTCGACACGGGCAATGCCAACATGCCGCTGCTGATCGGCCTTCTGGTGGGCATCGCCATCTTCGCCATTCTGGGTAGCATTTTCTGGAAGGGCGCCTACCGCAACGATCCGGCTAGCCGGGCAAATGCTGCCAGCTTCTTCATGCAGAACCAGCTGGGCGCGATCATGACGGTGATTGCCTTTCTGCCGCTGCTTGTCCTCATCTTCATGGACAAGGACATGGACCCGAAGAACAAGCAGATGGCCGGCGGCATTGGCGCGGTTCTGGCTGTGCTTGCGGCAATCATGGGCGTGAATTTCAAGCCCGCTTCCATCGAGCAATATACGCAGGACATGAACGCCTGCGCCGCCCAGATCAAGGCGGGCCAGGCCACCACGGCCTGCTCACCTGAAGTGGCCGCGCAAGCGCAGGACATCGCGCGCGATTCCGCAGATATTGCGGCGGCGACGAAGAGTGCCGCCAATCCCAACGGCCTGGATGTCGTCTATTGGATCGCGCCGGAAGCTGGCCAAACGAAGTCTTCCGAGCCGCATGTGTTCCATCTGTGCGAAGCTGTGAGCCCGTTGAAGGACAAGACGGTGAACCACGGTTCAGTGACCCAAGCTTATGCCGAGAATGCTATCCGCATTACCAAGCAGATTGACATGGAACAGAAGCAATGCGGATTTGCGGCGCAGTAATTCTGCCGCCCTGAACTCATTTCGTGAAACCGCGCAGACCAACTGCGCGGTTTTTTCTTTTGTCGCTATCCTAGCATTTCACTCCGCGAGGAGTTCGCCCGAACCGCCCATCTCTTTCGGAACGTCTTTCTGCTTGGGCAGGCCGTCTTTCATGCGCAGGACGGTCTCCTGATAATTCACATGCAGCATCGGCGTGAAGGCGAGCGAGGGCAGCACGGCGGCATAGACATCAACCAGCTTCCATTCGGGATGATCGGTGAGGATGTGGCCGCCGCAAATCTTGCACCACTGCCGGTGGCTATTGGGCGATTTGTGATAAACGCCGACGTTCTCTTTGCCCTTGGTAATCTTGACGGCCTCTGGCGGCCACAAGCTGAAGGCATTGACCGGCCCGGCCGACCATTCACGGCAGGACGAGCAATGGCAATAACCCATCGCCGCGGGCTCTCCCGTCACCGTCACCTCAACGGCGCCGCAGAAACATGTACCTTTGTGGGTCTTGGTCATCTGACACTCCCTTTCAACCAATTGTCGAGGCGCAAGGCGCAAGAGGCAACACGCTAGCGGAAATCCAGCCGCCAAAAAAGTCAGCGGGGCTGACGGGTTTGGATGGATGGTGAGGGCAAGGGCCCCAGCTAGCCGCAGACTACAATCCAAGCCAACCGAGATGCCAGCCTGCGCTGGCATGACGGAAGATGGGAGCGCTGATCAACTATCTAAAACCATCATGCCGTAGGCAGCTCAAAATTATGATTTGGATTGAAGCTATGAATTTTGCAAATTCCACTAATATTTCCAACTGTCAAGCACCTTGCCGGATAGCTATTAGCGTCCGCAATCAATGGCTTCGGCGAATTGCTAATTCTATTGTCGGCCGTCTCGAATTCGAAAGAGCCTTTCGCTCCGAAAACCAAACGAAACTCTTGCTGCCAAGCAAAGTCGATGCGCTTCGAGA
This sequence comes from Aestuariivirga sp., assembly GCA_031424315.1. Classification (GTDB taxonomy): domain Bacteria; phylum Pseudomonadota; class Alphaproteobacteria; order Rhizobiales; family Aestuariivirgaceae; genus Aestuariivirga. Next base: position 8,526 of record JANPHF010000138.1, on the reverse strand, counting down.
TCGCAATGAGTTCTGGCAGTGCCCACAAGATTCCGGGCGGGTTGTTTGGGGTATAATAACGTACGCGGTGTCCAATGCGTGGATTCGATTGAACGGCGGGAACAATCATACCACGGGGCAGCGCTTGACTAGCCAGGTCGCAGAACTTTGGAACATCCGTGATTTCAATACACGCAATTGCCCCGAAACGATTGGCGATCGTAAGGCTCAATTCTGTACTCAAGCAGCAAACATAGATTTCTTTTCGCTCTAGTGAAGATTCGAATCTTTGTTCATTTAGCGTGAAAGAATTGCCTTGCGATATATTGTTGATCAGCAATCCACCAAATGGCTCATAGCTTGCGATGCCCTCAAATGCATCACCTTGAATGCCATCATTTTCTATTTTGCGGTAGTATTGCAGAGGATTGCAAAACAAGTTGCCACGCAAGAAATCCTCCACGTATTCCGGCTTTGTTAGGTACTTGTAAATTCTCGCCGAGGACATTGTTTATGTTCAGGCTACCTCTTCGGCCCCCTGTAGGCCCGAGTCCCTGGCTTACCCGCCGTGCTCCCCGCCTTGCGCCGATCGGGATTAGGCTTTGGCCAGCTTTCCTCTGCGGTTTGGATGTTTGAATTCTTCGCCAGCGGATCATCCATTACGGCAAGTTCGACGGCCTTCAGGCGTTTCACTTCATCACGCAACCGCGCGGCCTCTTCGAATTCCAAATTCGCGGCCGCCTCGCGCATGCGCTTTTCCATATCGGCGAGAACCTTTTGCAGGTTGTGGCCCACCAAAGCCTCTTCGGCGAGGCCGGTATCCACCTGCACATGGTCGCGCTCATACATTGAGCCCATGATGTCGCTGATGTTTTTCTTGATCGATTGCGGCGTGATGCCATTGGCTGTGTTGTAAGCCACCTGCTTGGCGCGGCGGCGATCGGTCTCGGCGATGGCGCGCTGCATTGAGCCGGTGATGCTGTCGGCATACATGATCACGCGGCCATCCACATTGCGCGCGGCGCGGCCGATGGTTTGCACCAGTGAAGTTTCCGAGCGCAGAAAGCCTTCCTTGTCGGCATCGAGAATGGCGACAAGCGCGCACTCTGGAATGTCCAGACCTTCGCGCAGCAGGTTGATGCCGATGAGCACATCAAACGCGCCCAGCCGCAAGTCACGCAGGATCTCGATGCGCTCCAGCGTGTCGATGTCGCTGTGCATGTAACGCACGCGAACACCTTGCTCGTGCATATATTCGGTGAGGTCTTCGGCCATGCGCTTGGTGAGCGTGGTGATAAGCACGCGCTGGCCTTGCAGGGCCACGGCCTTGCATTCCGCCACTACATCATCCACCTGGGTTTTCACGGGGCGAATGAAAACCGGCGGATCGATCAAACCCGTGGGGCGAATGACCTGTTCAGAGAACACGCCACCCGTCTGCGCCAGCTCCCAACCGCCGGGTGTAGCGGAAACATAGATCGACTGCGGGCGCATCGCGTCCCACTCTTCAAAGCGCAATGGTCGATTGTCGATGCAGGAGGGCAGGCGGAAACCATATTCGGCCAGCGTGGCCTTGCGGTTGAAGTCGCCCTTGAACATGCCGCCAATTTGCGGAACGGTGACATGGCTTTCGTCGGTGAAGACGATCGCATTGTCCGGCAGATATTCAAACAGCGTGGGCGGCGGCTCGCCGGGCTTGCGGCCCGTGAGATAGCGCGAATAATTCTCAATGCCCGCACAAGAGCCGGTGGCCATCATCATCTCAATGTCAAACATCGTGCGCTGTTCAAGCCGTTGCGACTCCAGGATGCGGCCAGCGGCATTGAATTCCGTCAGGCGCAATTGCAGGTCATGCTTGATGCGCGTGACAGCCTGTTCCAGCGTCGGCTTGGGTGTGACGTAATGCGAATTGGAATAGACTTTCACTTGCTCCAGCTCGGCGCGCTTCTGCCCGGTGAGCGGATCAAATTCGCTGATGACTTCGATCTCGTCGCCAAACAGCGAAATGCGCCAGGCGCGATCATCAAGATGGGATGGAAACAATTCAATCGTATCGCCACGCACGCGGAAAGTGCCGCGCACAAAATTCTGGTCATTGCGCTTGTAGTGAAGCGCCACCAGATCAGCGATGAGCTGCCGTTGGTCTGTACGTTGGCCTTTCTTGATTTGGAAGGCCATGGCTGAATAGGTTTCAACATCGCCGATGCCGTAAATGCAGGAGACAGAGGCCACCACGATCACATCATCACGTTCCAGCAAGGAGCGCGTGGCGGAGTGGCGCATGCGGTCAATCTGTTCGTTGATCGAGCTTTCTTTTTCGATGTAAGTGTCCGACCGCGCCACATAGGCTTCGGGCGTGTAGTAGTCGTAGTAGGAGACGAAGTATTCCACTGCGTTGTTGGGGAAGAAATTCTGAAACTCGCCATAAAGCTGCGCGGCCAGAGTCTTGTTCGGCGCCATGATGAGAGCCGGACGTTGCGTGGCCTCGATGATCTTGGCCATGGTGTAAGTTTTGCCAGAACCCGTGACACCCAGCAGCACTTGATTGCGCTCTTGCGCGTTCACGCCGGCCACCAGCTCTTTGATCGCTGTGGGTTGGTCGCCCTTGGGCTCGTAGGGCGAGACCACTTCCAGCCGCTTTCCGCCTTCTGACTTTGGCGGCTTGACCGGCTTCTGCGGCGCAAACATCGGCAGGGCCTGAACTTCAGGCCGCAAACCCGCCATCAGACCAGCCGCACTCTCCGGCAGTTCATAACCTTCAAGAGCTGGCTGTGGCGCTTCGGCGAATCCGCCTTCTTGACGTGAATGTCCCATGCGCCAGATATAGGCGCGCCCATGTCAGCAGGGAAGGGTGCCTCCTGACAGATGCTGACAGCAGTCTTACCTCATTGCCTCATCCGCGCAGCTTGGCGGCAACGGCGGGGGCGAGAAATGCCACAAGCAGGCTGTAGACCAACAGCCCACCGGAAAAGGGATTGATTTCATGGGCAAGTTGCGCCGCATCAAGCCCGCGCAGCAGGCCGATGCCGATTTCGAAGATGAAAGTCAGTGCCGCCCAAATTGCGCCAAGTGTGAAAAGGGACCTTAAGCTCTTGAGCCCGATCCAGCGGATCGTGAGCACGCTCACACCCAGCACGATGCAAGCAGCAATGGGCCAGCCAATCTTGTTGGACAGATCAAGGCCAATGCGCGGCACAAGAATAATTCCCCGCAAGATTCCATGCAGGGTTTCGATGGCCATGAAAAGGCCCCAGACCATAATGCCACGTGTCATTTGCATTTCTTCCTGTCTGTTCTCATGCAGCACCTGGGGCTCTGGATCAATCGAGATGCATTGCGGCGTTTTCGGGCAGCACTCCGCGCGGAATTCTCAGTTATGATAGCCAGGTTCGAAGCCTCTGCAGGAGCCAATGTGATACATAACCACCACTTCTTCATCGACGGTCAATGGGTCGACCCTGTCACACCGCGCAAAATTGATGTGATCAATCCCGCCACGGAGGAAGCCTTTGCGCAGATTTCGCTGGGCAGTGCTGCGGATGTGGACAAGGCCTTGGCCGCCGCGCGCCGGGCTTTTGAAACTTTTTCGCAGACGAGCAAGGAGGAGCGTCTCGCCCTGCTGCGCCGCATACTTGAAGAATACATGAAACGCTATGACGACCTCGCCGTGGCCGTGTCGCAGGAAATGGGCGCGCCCTTGCAATTCGCCAAGGACGAGCAATCCTATTGCGGCATGGCGCACTTGAAAAGCACCTTCAAGGCGCTGGAAACTTTCGCCTTTGAAGAACAACGCGGCGCCACACGCATTGTGCGAGAGGGGATCGGCGTAGTGGGCCTGATCACGCCTTGGAACTGGCCGCTCAACCAAATTGCATCTAAGGTAGCCCCCGCCATTGCGGCGGGCTGCACCATGATTTTGAAGCCCTCTGAACTTTCACCTTTAAACGCCTTGATCTGGGCTGAAGTGATGGAAGCCGCTGGCACGCCTGCTGGCGTGTTCAATCTGATCAATGGCGATGGCCCCGGCGTGGGCACGGCCATGTCCTCGCATCCGGGTATCGACATGATGTCCTTCACCGGTTCCACGCGCGCCGGCATCATGGTGGCGAAGTCAGCGGCAGATACCGTGAAGCGCGTGTCGCAGGAATTGGGTGGCAAGTCCCCCAACATCATTCTCGACGATGCTGACCTTGAAGACGCTGTCGGCAAAGGCGTGCGCGCCTGCCTTTCCAATTCCGGCCAATCCTGCAATGCGCCGACCCGGATGCTGGTGCAGCGTGGGCAACACGATGCGGCATTGAAGATTGCCAAGCGGGTCGCCGAAGAACACAAGGTTGGTGACCCTAATGCGGCTGACACTGTGCTTGGGCCCGTCGTCAGCACCGCTCAATACAACAAAATTCAGGCGCTCATCGAGAGCGGCATCAAGGAGGGCGCGACATTGGTGACGGGTGGCATGGGTCGTCCCGATGGCATCAACCGCGGGGCTTATGTGCGGCCAACCATCTTTGGCAACGTGACACCCGATATGACAATTGCCCGTGAGGAAATCTTCGGCCCAGTTCTCTCGATCATGCCATATGATTCCGAGGCCGGAGCCATTTCAATTGCCAATGATACGGTTTACGGCCTTTCCGCCGCAGTCTCCGGCACAGATCTGGCACGCGCGCGCCGCGTGGCACGCCAGATCAGGGCCGGGCAAGTGAAGATCAATTCACCCGCATGGGACACCTTCGCCCCGTTTGGCGGCTACAAGCAGTCCGGCAACGGCCGTGAACATGCCGACTGGGGCATCCACGACTTCCTCGAAATAAAGGCCCTGATCGGCCACGATGCGGCATGAAACAACCAGGGCGAGAATCCGTGGGTGGATAGTTACCCTTGCGTGGAGTGAGGAATTGCCTTATTTTTAGGCACGCTGAATCGGCCCGTAAGTAGCTGAGCAGCAGAAAACGAAAAAAAGGGGAAATTCATGAAATTGGTAAATCCGTCGCCAGCTCTTCACAATGAAGATCTGGCGCCATCCGAGTCGCGAAATTGGGGCGCGTTTTCAATCTTCAACGTCTGGACATCAGACGTTCACTCCCTCTGGGGTTACTACCTTGCCGCAAGCCTGTTTCTGCTCTGCGGCAATTTTTTTAATTTTGTCATCGCCATAGGCATTGGCTCACTGGTCATCTTCCTTTTCATGAACATGGTGGGCATTGCCGGCGTGCGCACGGGCGTGCCTTATCCGGTTCTTGCCCGCGCCTCTTTCGGCACCTTCGGGGCCAACGTGCCCGCCCTGGTGCGCGCCGTTGTCGCCTGCTTCTGGTATGGCGCGCAAACCGCCGCCGCGGCTGGCGCCATCGTGGCCTTGCTTTGCCGCAATGAGGGCATCAACCAGTTCAACCAGACCAGTCACATGCTGGGCCACTCCACACTGGAAGTGATTTGCTTCGTGATCGTCTGGGCGCTGCAATTGCTCATCATCCAGAAGGGCATGGAAACCGTCCGCAAGTTCCAGGATTGGGCCGGGCCTGCGGTCTGGCTGATGATGCTGTTGCTCGCTGTGGTTCTGGTGGTCAAGGCCGGCACTATTTCTTTCGGCAGCGATATTCCCGCTGACAAATTGGTCGCTGCGACTGCAGATGCAGGCGTGCCCGGCGCACCAGGTTCGTTAGCTGCATTGGCTGCTGTGGCAGCAACATGGGTCACCTATTTCGCAGCGCTCTATTTGAACTTCTGCGACTTCTCGCGTTATGCGCCAAATGAAGCCACGGTGCGCAAAGGCAATCTCTGGGGCCTGCCCATCAACCTGCTGGCCTTCTGCCTGGTCGCGGGCATCACCACCACGGCGGCCTATACCGTCTATGGTGAATTGCTCCTGCACCCTGACCAGGTTTCCGCCAAGTTTGATAGCTGGTTCCTGGCGCTGCTGGCCGCAATGACTTTCGCGATTGCCACTCTGGGCATCAACGTTGTGGCGAACTTTGTTTCACCTGCGTTTGATATTTCCAACGTGTTCCCACGCCATATCGACTTCAAGAAGGGCGGCTATATCGCGGCCTTGATTGCCCTGGTTCTCTATCCCTTCGCGCCTTGGAACGGTGGCGCGGCTCACTTCGTGAACTTCATCGGTTCGTTCATGGGGCCGGTCTTTGGCATCATGATGGTGGATTTCTATCTGATCCGCCAAGGCAAGTTGGATGTGAATGCGCTCTATCAGGAAGATGGCGAGTTCAAGTTCAACAACGGCTGGCATGTGAATGCATTTATCGCGCTGATCATCGGCGGGCTGTTCTCGACCTTCTTGCCCAACTTCACCTCGTTGCTGCCAGACTGGTGGGGCATCTATGGGTGGTTCTTCGGCGTGGCCATCGGCGGCGGCGCCTATTACCTGCTGCGCAAGATGGCGAAATAACGTTCATCAGTCATACATCAGGGCGCGGGCAGCAATGCCCGCGCCTTCTCGGTTTTCTATTTGGGCCAAACGTTCACATGGCAGCATGTCTTGGGCTTTGGCGTGATCATCCTGGGTGCTGCCATCGTGTTCCGGGCTTAGCCGGGATTGTAAACGCGGCTCGCCTCCGGATCGCCACTATCAAATGGGAGGGCCTCAAGTGCTGCCCAAAGCGTATTGGGAATGTTCCAAGTGGCCCAATCCAGTGTTTGCTGAACCCGCTCTGGCGAAGTGACCCCGCAGATTGTTGACACCACGCGCGGATCACGCATCGAAAACTGCAATGCCGCAGCGCCAAGTGGAACACCGTGTTGCGCGCAGAGCGCCTCAATGGCTTTAACCCGTGAAACAATCTCAGCGTCGGCGGGCATATAGGCATAGAGCGGCATGGCAGCGGCGCCCTTGGACAGAATGCCGCTGGCATAAGGTGCGGCATTGATCACCGCCATGCCACGGCTGTGGGCATAGTCAAACATGGACTCGGCGTTGCGGTTGAGCAGGGTGAATCGGTTGTGGCTGATCAACGCGTCAAATGCAAAATCGCGCAGCAAGGGCATCATCACGTCAACCTTGCCAGCGGCAAGGCCAATCGCAGTGACCAAGCCTTCCTCTTTCATCCGCATCAAGGCCGCAATGGCACCGCCGGGTTTGGTGACCTGGGTGAGATCAGCGGCATATTCCGGATCATGCAGATGGAGCAGGGGGATGTGATCCGCGCCCAGCGCCTTGAGGCTTTCTTCCAGTGAACGCCGCGCCTGATCGCCATCAAAAGCGTTGGTGTTCATATTGCGGTCGAGCTTGGATGAGATGATGAAGTTCTTGGGCAAGCCGCCGCGTGCGGCAATGGCAGCGCCAATGCGCTCCTCGCTGCGGCCCAGGCCGTAGTTGCGCGAAGTGTCAATGAAACCGCATTCGCTGTCGAGAACGGCATTGATGGTTTGGCGGGCGCGGTCGTCATCAACGCTGTAGCCATAGGTCGTTGGCATGTCGCCAAGTCCCGACCCGCCAAAGCAGATGGGTGGAATGGACAGGCCTGTCTTGCCCACCGGGCGGCGCTGCGTGATGTCAATGGTCTTGGTTGTGCTCATGGCGCTTTCCTCAAATGGTTGTCAGGCTGTAACGAATTCAGATTTGGAATAACCTTGCAGATAGAGCAGGGCGGTGAGATCGCCATGGTTGATGACGAAGCGCGCTTGCTGTTGCACCTTGGGCTTGGCATGCAGGGCAACGCCCATGCCCGCCGCTTGCAACATGGGAATGTCATTCGCACCATCACCGACGGCCAGCACATCATCAGCCGCGATACCACGGGCGGCGCAAATGCGGTGCAGGCTTTCGACTTTTGCATCTTTGCCCAGGATGGGGAGGGCCACTTCTCCTGTTAGCTTGCCATCCTTCACAATCAGGGTGTTGGCCCGGTTTTCGTCAAAACCCAAAACATGAGCGACTTGCGCGGTGAAGGCGGTGAAGCCACCGGAGACAAGCGCGGTGTAAGCGCCATTGGCCTTCATTGTGGCGAGCAAGGTCTTGCCACCGGGCATGAGGGTGATGCGCTTCTCGATGACATCTTGGATCGCCTGTTCTGGCAGGCCCCGGAGCAGGGCCACGCGCTCTTTCAGGGCCCCTTCAAAATCCAGTTCGCCACTCATGGCCTTGGCCGTGACCTGCTTGATATGGTCGCCCATGCCAGCAACAACGCCAAGCTCATCAATGCATTCCTGCTGAATCATGGTGGAGTCCATGTCGGCGAGTAGTACAGACTTGCGCCGATTGCGGGTGGGCACCGGGTTAATGTCAATTGGGAGGCCGTCACAGATTCGAATGACCTTGTCCCTTTCCGTGGCGGGGCATTCCAGCGCCTCGTTTGGGGCGAGCCAAGAGGCCTGGTTCAGATAGCTGGCCATTGCGTCGCTGATTGCGCCAGAGCCGGGGGCTGCTATGAGAACGAGTACGGAATCCATCGTGGCCTATTCAAATCAAAATCGCGTGCTGCTTATTGCAGGGCCCACAGCCAGCGGCAAGTCTGCTTATGCCGTAGGCTTGGCACGGGCAGAAAATGGCGTTGTGATCAACGCGGATTCGATGCAGGTCTATGCCGAGCTGCG
>JANPHF010000137.1:0-13939 GCA_031424315.1 Aestuariivirga sp. | reverse complement strand
GCCCTTCACCAGCCCGCGCTTCAATGCGGAACTGGCCCATGCGGTAGGACGTGGTTCACGTCGCGCCGGATCGCTGCTTGGCAATGTTGATCCAACACGACAGCGCACGTTACAAATGCTGCTTGGTGGCCAACTCATCCAAGGCGCGGGTGCGCAATGACAGGCCTCATCGCCATAGCCCGCGACATGCAGCGCGAAGTCGATACCTGGGCTCCACGCTTGGCAGAGACTGGCGAACTGGACCGAGAAAGCCTTGGCCGCATGGAAAAGCTGCGTCAGGAACTTCTTTTGGCCGAGCCCAAAACCGACCTCGACCGGCTGATGCAGTTTGGTGCCATCAGGAGCCTTGTCGGCTTTCTTCTGAGCTTGGTGGTGTCAGAACCTGAGAATGCAGCCGGTGCAATGGCACTGATTCAAGCTGGACTCATTGAAATTGCCATTGGCCTCGATTCCCTGCGCCAAAAACTTGAGATTGACGCTGGCCAGACTCTGGAGGGCCTTGGATTGTTTACTGATGAAAAGAGGCTGCAATGAGCCTCACAGCAGGGCAGGAACAGGCAGAAGCGACAACCCAGGGCGAAACTGAAGCAAGCTTGCGCACCGCAGATGGCCGCTTTGCCAAGGGCCAATCTGGCAACCCTTCCGGGCGCTCAAAGATGCCAACTCATGTCCGCGCCATGTTGGATAATAATGTGGAGAAGGCAGTCCGCGCTATCGTCAAGTTTATCGATGACGGCGACCCACGCGTAGCGCTCAGGGCAGCAGAACTCTTGTTGGACCGCACCTATGGTAAACCGACTCCAGCAAGTGAAGCCATCTCATTCAGCCTGCCAGGGGACACGGAAGATACAGCGGCCTTGGTTGCGCTCCATGCCTCACTGCTGCGAGCGACTGCGTCAGGTGAAATCACCGTGGCCGATGCGCGGGACATGTCCGCTCTCTTTGAAAACCATCGCCGCCTCATTGAAGTTGCCGACTTGGAGCAGCGGATCGCCAAGCTTGAAGCCTTGAAGCAGTAAGGAGCCAACTTATGACGCTAAAACGTAGACTGCAGCAAATTGAAGTCGCCTCAAACGTAAGGGATGGCTATCAGCCGGTCACCGCCATTTGCCGGATTATCGTGGATCTTCAGCAACAGCCTTGCGAATGGTTATTCAAAGGCGTCAGGGCGACCCCCGATGTGCGCGCCCAATACCAAGCAGAGGCAGTGTCGCAACTGATTGCGCAGTCTGGAAAGCTGGAGAGCGCTTTCACCATAGCCCAGCAGCCCCCGTGGACGTCCGTGACTATAGCAGTAAGGTGATCCGTGAACAAACTCAGTTCAAGGCTTCAGAAAGTGGAAAGCCTGATCATCCCGAAAGGCTTTGACACATTCGTGATGCATGTGCCGCCAGGCTCGGAGCATTGGCCTAGACGCAATGAGATGACGGAAACGTTTGAGTCCAAGGGCCTTATCCTTTGGGCAGATGAAGGGGACTGCCTGCCTGAGCGACCCCTGTGGCAGCCTTTCCCTGATGATCTGTTGACCGACAAGGAACTCGACGCTCTGATTTGTGCGGTGGGGGCGAAAATTGTTGCCCGGGGCGAGACTGCGATAGCAAACGCCCCGCCATGACTCACAGAAAGTCGTACAGCGCGTTTTGCAGATTTCTGATGCTTGGAACCCTTAAATTGGGAAATCGATTCCAATGGCCGTCTGTGATTCATGGCGGGGAGCCATCCTAGAAATCTGCCAGCAAGCATGGCATATTGAATATATGAGAAAAGAAGAACCAAAGCAGAAAGTGATTACCACCGAGGATTTGGCTCTCCAAGAACTGGAAAGAAGGACGCACTTACGATTGCAGGGCCTTCCTGCTACTGAGATCTATCGCCTCCTCGAAGAGTGGGAGAAAACCCACAAGGTTTCTAAGAAGTGATGACCACTCCCAAGAGCTTTAGAGTTGTTTCCCACCCGCCAGGCACTCGGTAATGAAAGAGGCCAAGGCTGAGCAATAGGGCCGCAAGTGAAATACAAGATCATCTTTATAGCGCAGGAGGGAATTCTTGGAAGCCATCCTTGGGATCAATCGTTGGACTCTGCCAAGCAACATGCAGCTGATTTTCTGACCGTAATAAACGCGGACCAAGTCGAAGTCAGAGACGAAAACGATAACGTCGTATTTCATCACACACGGACGCCCGATCCCAAAGAGTCGTAACGGTGCGGGGGAGGGCGCGGCAGTTTCGCGACGATGCAAATTTATTTCCGCAAGGTGGCTAACCAGTCATCGCGCGCGAAACCTGACTTCGCGATTTGCCTCCGAAGCCCGGTTTCGCCCCCCAGTTTCCCAGTCACGGGTTTCAATGACCGCGATGCGACATGCAGGGAAGCTGCAGCATTTTCTGCCACTCCGCAAACGGATTTCTTCGATCTGGCACAATAGGTGTCGGACCAACAACGTCCACAGGCAACCAAGTTGAAATAGCCCGGCTGAGACTGATAACAAGTCCCAGTTTAGTGGGACTTTTTGCTTGTGAAGGCTTGTTGGTTCAATTGACAGGTATGTTCCACTTCAGTACCCACTTAGGAGGCGACCATTGCCGTCCCCTTTATAGGCTTGGACATTGAGTTCAATGGCGCCAATCGCAGCGCTTTATCCAAACACGATGATGGTGGCGCCAGACTTTTACCACCGAACAGCGATGGCGATGATGCCAGCGAGCACCATAACCATAACCGTCACCTACGTAGATTCCAAATCTGACATTTCCATCTGTGGATCCGTGATGGCGATGTCGCCAATCCATCGACTGATTGTTTCCAGGTGTTTGTGCCTGCGTTGCCGGACCGACTGGCCCAGCGTGTGGCTTGTGCATGCCATCCGGTGGACAGACAACGCCGGGCGGGCATACAGGTGCTGCAGGAGCTGCATCAACTTGCTGTATTGTTGCTATCGCCAAAAAGGCGCTGACTGCAATCGCGAAGAGTATGGGTTTTTTCGTCATCTTTTTCTCCGTAAGTTTTGAAGGTGACCCTCATTTGCATAACGGCTAGCCCTGCACCTGGTTCCACGCGTCAACAAACATCCCCATCGATTGAGCATTCATAGCTTTAATGGCACAATCTTCGCCGTAGGCTTTGGCTCCGCATATGCCAAATATGCCTGCATGAATTTGCGGCGCTTGGGGACTAGTGGGGTTGCTCGCGGTTCCAACTGTACAGGCCCAAGAGAATGACGCTAAAGCCAAAGAATAACTGCAACATGACGAATTCCTCCATTTGTTGCAGCTTTCATGCCTCCCGGCCCTTGAACGCCCCTTGAAGCAATCATTCACCAGGCGTTTACTAATTAGCCGATTCCTGACTCAGGGATGGCCGTACAGCCTGTTTTGAGTATTGCTGGTGTCAGGCAGCGCGGAAATTGCAACGTGGCCAAGGGGCCATTTGTGAATCATGGCGTGGCCGGCAACAATGGCCATCTAGTTGTCCGCAATGGCAAAGGACTAGTCGGCTTGCTCACTGATCCACGTGCGAAGAGCGAACCTTAGCTCTTTCGGACAAAGGTCGCTCCTGCCTTCGTGACGACTTCTGCGCATGACCCTAACCATTGTAGCTTGTTTTCAGCTTCAGCCAGGCGGTATGCAAGCCTTCCCCGACCTTTCCCCATTCGCTTGCTGCAACGTCCCAATTTACTATCGCTTGCGAAGTGCTGGTGGTTGCACTGTTGGCGGCCGTAGAGGTCGCCATCGAGTCGTGAACATAGACAACGGCTACGGTCAGCAAGCAACCAAGAATCATTCCAAATAGTGTTTTCATGATAGCGGTTCTCCTTGCTAACAACGCCGCCAACGAAGTCGGAGTTCCATGGCCAGATCATTTGTTATGCAAAACTGCAAATCCCTTGTCCGCGGGCAGATTGAAAGCCTCGAACCCGGTTTGACTGCTCTGTGCCATCACCCGACGTGCGGCTGATTTAGATGCTGTTGCCAAACCTTCCCGGAGTGGGGTTCTACAGCTCAATAACGCGAACTTCGCGGTGAGGTGGATCGTAGCTCAAAATGCTCATCGCTGCAGTGCTGAGAAGAAGATGCTGCTCCTAGTCGAAATTTACGATTTCGAAGAGTCCTTAAACTCCTCATACGCAATCGTCACGCCAGCCTGTGAGGGCATGGAGACTTGGGCCAAAGCAATAAGACCCGTCTCAACACTGGCCACCATCGGGGCAAAGTAGGTGAAGAGCGTTGTCAGCAACAGAACTCGCTTAATATGTGACATAGCCATATGAGATGTGGTGACCATGGATGAAGAACGCAGAGGATTGAAGCAGGTTCCATTCCGCGTGTGCCGCTAGCAAAAAAATGGACCTGACTTAGAGAAACTCATAAGTCAGGCCCAGTCGGGAAAAATGGTCAGAGGCGAGGGGGTTCCGCTCCGACCAACGCTGCGTTCGCCTAGCACTGGGAAAGGTCTTCCGAACGGCAGCACTTCATAAACTAACTAATTGCGGGTTATGTTCCATAATCTCAAAATACTATTCGGCCATGGACTACGCGTTGCTTCCCGAAATCGTGACCTAGATTGACACTCAAGTCTAGCCGATAGTGGCCGCTTTTGGCCCTGCGCGGACAATCTGAAAATTTGGTTGGATGTTTGGCTCCGACCCAAAGCACTCCAGACACTCTGCTTTACCCTTTCACTTCAGCGGACCACGAGTGATGGCCGTGTGTTCCGCGATCACGTCAAACGCCTTGATGCTCACCGTGGGGTCATCTTTCATCTCGGCAATAATTGGCCCGTCCATAAAGGCTCTCACTGCGGCATCGTTATCGAACAGGTAAATTCCGCCAGCTTCGCCTTGGGCCTCGTTTATAATCCAGATCTTCCAGCGCAATCCGGGTATGTCAGCGATAGGCTGCGCATAGGAGATGTTTTCTCTCTCATAGTCGGCCCTCGGCCCGTTGAGATTGTAGTTGATCTGCAGGATCTTGATCGACATAACTTTCACCTTCTGGCTAACCGTCTCCCAAGGCTGGGATGCTTGAATGACGATTACCGTACGGGCCGAAGGAAGGCAGGCGCTAGAGCAACTGCGGAAGCGTTCCGCTTCAGATTGTGAACTGGCCTTGGGTCTCTGCAAGGACTAACTTGCGGCAAAGGAGCGCTCAGCCATGACGCGACGGCCTTACGGACTACTCTGCCCCATCGCGCGCGCCTGCGAGATCCTGCAACCGCGCTGGACGATCCAAATCCTGACCGAGATCTGGAACGGCTCGACCCGCTTCAACGACATCCGCAAGGGTCTGGGCAACATCTCATCCGCTCTCCTGTCGAGGCGGCTCAAGGAGATGGAAGCGTCAGGTCTGGTCGAGCGCGTCGAGGACAAGGCGAAGGGCACCATCGACTATTTCCGCACCGAGAAGTCGATTAAGCTTGAACCGGTGATGAACGCGCTGGCGGAATGGGCGCAATGCAACATCGAGGCGGAGATCGCGCTCAGCGGCGCAAATGTATCTACTGTCATGTGGGCCGTGCGGCGAATGATTGACGCTGCTGAACTGCCGCGGCGGCGCGCTGTCATCCGCTTCCATTTCCGCGATGATCCCCCACCGAAGTATCCCCATTACTGGTTTGTAGTCGAGCCAGGCGCGGACTTGCCCGAGCTATGCTCGCTCGACCCGGGCCGAGATGTCGATCTTTATGTCGAGACCGGTGTTGTTTCGCTGGGAGCTATCATCGAGGGCCGCTCCAGCATCGAGCGGGAGAAAGAAAGAGGCGGACTTTTCCTGAGCGGCGACCCCGGCCTTGCCCGCAGCATGGGCCGTTGGCTGCGACCCTCGGTCTATGCGGCTGTCGATGGAATTGTCCCGCTTTCTTGAAAACCTGCGTGCATTTCAAGGGTGCAGGCCGATGCGCGTCTCGTATTCCTGCTCAATGCTTACTGAACCAGATCTTCGAGTCTTCTGGGGCTTCAGAGCGAGCGGACATGCCGTAGTCATAGAGCACCTGAGTTACCTTGATGCGGTAGTCCCGAAGGATACCATTGCGTCCCTTGGCCATAATAAGTCGGTGCTCTTCTAAGTTCCGCCATTCCTTGAGGGCTTCAGCATCGCGCCAGAGCGAAAACGACAGGTATTTTCCAGGCTCTGCGGTGCTCTCAAATCGCTCGCTCGAAATGAATCCATTGATTGCCTCCAGTGCAGGACGAAGTTGAAGGGAAAGTGCAACGTATTCATCCTTGCGGTCGGCGTTGGGCCAGACTTCCGAGATTACAGCCAGCATGGGTGTGTCCTCGCATGAATTGCGCTGCCGTGCGGAGAGCCAGCGCAAGTCCAGCATAGGCGAGGATAGGGTGGGATTTCCAGCGGGGTTCGTGCCTTGCCATCTGGTGTTCCTGGACTCTTAGTGTGAGATTTTGGGGCCTGTGTCCTCCAGTTGCTTTGACACCCAGCGACTGCACGGCAACGCAGTTGCGTTGTTTGAATAGCAGGCGATGGGTAAGGGTAGTACGCGAGAAAGTTCCAAGCTTGACCATGTGATGGCTTCCGGAGCACGCTAGGGTGAGTGCGCCGGTTCGCGGCACATGGGGAGCTTTTTGTGCCACTTCCAATCCTTGCATTGTTTCTGGCTACGTTTTCGATTGGCACGACAGAATTCGTAATTGCGGGTCTCTTGCCGGATGTGGCGGGTGATTTGGGTATCAGCATTCCCAAAGCGGGGTCATTGATCAGCGGTTACGCCGCAGGTGTTGCAATCGGTGGGCCGATCGTCGCCATTCTTACAAATCGCTTTGAGCGGAAGGCAACACTTCTGGGACTCATGGCGATGTTCATACTTGGCAATGCTATGTGTGCGTTTGCTCCCAGCTATAGTTGGTTGATGGCGGCGCGCATCTTTATCTCTTTCAGCCATGGTGCTTGTTTTGGCTTGGCCGTCGTGGCCGCGGCGGTATTGGTTCCTGAGTCAAAACGCGCTCAGGCAATTTCACTTATCATCGCTGGGGTTGCAGTTGCTAACATCGTTGGTGTGCCAGCTGGTACTGCGATCGGGAACGCATTTGGGTGGCGGATGACATTCTGGGCCATTGCCGTGCTCGGTCTTGTTCCTCTCGCCGGGATGGCCGTTTTGCTTCCGACGACGCCTGAGGAATTGCGCTCTGCGCCAAAGCTGTCGAAGGAATTTACGAGCCTGCTCCACTATGAAGTCTACCTGTCACTCGTGACGATTGTGTTTGGCGCAGTCGGACTGTTTGGGACCTTGGCCTATATCGCGCCACTCTTGACAACTGTAGGGCACGTATCGCCGACTTATCTCCCGTGGTTGTTATCACTGATCGGAATCGGGGCATTTATTGGCAACTTGGCCGGCGGCCGACTTGCCGACTGGAAGCTGATGCCTTCGGTTATCGGAATCTTGACGGTTCAGTTGCTGATGAACGCCTTGTTTGCTTTGACGCTGGGCGGCCCATTGTCAGCAACAGTGCTTGTACTGGCGTGGAGCAGTTCGACATTTGCTTTCGCAGCGCCGCTGCAATCGCGCGTACTGACAGCCGCACATGAGGCACCCAATCTAGCCTCGACGCTCATTTCGACGGCTTTCAATATCGGGATCAGTTCCGGGGCCGCCATTGGCGGCTTCCTGCTTGCGCGGGGGATGGATTATTCCAATTTGCCATGGCTGGGCTTTTGCGCCGTTCTGCCAGCGCTGGGCTTGTCAGTGTATTCGTTGATGGCCGATCGGCGAAAAGACCTGCGTATACTGAAAGCGGGGAGGCTATGATCCGTTCACCAATCTTCAATAAGCGCTTCAATGCCAGGATATATGCCCTAAAAGGGTGGCCGATTGCCGCACAAGTTCCGTATTGCTTCCAACGAGCGGTCGGACTGCCATTTGCAAATCTGCCGGATGCGAGGTTCAGTGCGCCGATGGTGTGAGCCAAGGCCATTTCACAGACCTCATGTGTAGAACTGGTTTACTCCGATACCCAATCGCGTCATGTTGAGTGGAAGCCTTAAAAACACAGAGTAGGCTTTTCAGCGGGTTTCATGCCTTGCCGAGCGGTGCTCCCCGATTTTTTAGCCTGGCCAACTCCCTTCGGAGTCTCACGTTTTTGGCAAGCAGCTCTGACTTTCGCTCTTCGATGCCCTCGCTATTGCTGTCAGGCGACATCAGCTCACTTTCAAACTGCGCGATTTCCTTTTTATTCCGACTTATTTCATTTCCAAGCCGCTGGATTTCACCTTCGTTTCCGACCGATGTTTTCATCTTAGGGTTCCTTCGGCATCCTGTTTTCCTCCACGCGCTACCACTTCCAATGAATTGTGGGGCAGGGGCCTCTGAAGCTTTCCAGCTTCCGGCCACTCTGCTCTGAGCCAAGTTTCCCACTCCTCGGGCTTGGTAATTATGACAGGCATTGCCTTGGGGTGGATTGCCCCAACCTCTTTGTTTGGTTCACAGGTCAGGAAGGCGTAGAGGTCGTTGACGGTCTCGCCCTCTTTGACCTTTCTCACCGATTTCCATTGCGGCACCCAAACCCCGGCAAAGAATGCGATGGGGCGGCTGTCATCAAATGCGAACCAGGCATTCTGCTTCTTGCCGTCTGGTAGCGTTTCAGGCTCTGCAAAGCTCGTGAAAGGCACCAGACAGCGATGGGCTGGCCCCAGCCACCGCTTCCAATGGTTAGATGCGGTATTGCGCACATTGGTGACACCGCCATCCGAGTTGCGGCCCTGCAGCGTAAAGGCCGGTGAAGGCAGCCCCCATCTCGCGCTCGCAATGATCCGCTGCCCGTTTTCCATACGGACAATAGGTGCCTCATAATCTGGATAGATGCCCGGCAACGGAGGTTGATTGGCCGTGAGGTCGCGCAACGCGCCGATAAGCCCTCGAATTTCGTCACGTGAGCGGTTCATGGAATAGAGGTTGCACATGCTTCAGAAGCAAGCACCAACCTTTGCCTGCTGCAAGCATCGGTCTCCCGAAAAGGTTCAGTTGACTTGAAGTTGCGATTTGGAACATAAAAGGAACAGGGAGGCAGCAATGAATGCAGTGAAACGGCAGAAGCCAAGCATCTCGCCCGAGGATATCGAGCGCCTGCTATTCCACCTGGAGGATGTTCGGGACTACATCATCAAGTACGGCTCGGCCCAGGCTTTCCACAGTCCGGCGCGTGCCATTGCAGATAACGCCAAAAGCGCAATTGATGATTTGGTCGGGCAGGTCACTGGTAATCGCGAATATCTCTGGGGTCGCCCGGCAAATGCAGGTGGAAGTGACGCAGAGGTTCAGCGCAGCGCTGACAAGGAAGCTAGGAGGCGCAGGCTGCTTGGGGTTCGCATTCCTGTTAGGGCCATCAGGATAGCGGCCAATCTTACCTAGCCGTCACGCGAAGGTTAGTCAGCTCTGTCGAATACCCCTATTGACCGGGGCCATGCGACACACCACCAACGAAGCCTGGTTTGACTAGTTAATCTGCAGCATCTCAATGCCAAGCTGGCCATAGTCCACACGGTAGAATCCGTCGCGTCCTACAGATACCGCCGCCGGTTTGACCTTCAGTACATCTTGAGCCATGACGCCAATAAAGGTGCCGGGCTTGCCGCGATATTCAAACGAGTAGAGCGGAAGATTCAGCACGGTGGTTCCTACACGTTGGATTTTGGTTTTCAGGCGGATGTCTGACAATCTTTTGCCGGTATCAATCTCATGAGTCGGATTTTGTACGCTGGGATTGGTTACGCGGCACCGCTCCTTGTTCTTGGTGTTGCCGCCACAGGCCACTACCTGCTTGCATGTTAGCTGGCCACCAATCATCCATGCTGGACGAATGGCTGCGACTTCTCTCTCACAACAGGTCACGACTGAATTCAGCGTAGGGCCTTTGCACAGAAAAACATTCCCTGCGCGAGCGCTTCCAGTGGAAATCAAGCTAAGCAGGCAGAATGCAAGAATGGTGACTGCGGTTTGAACTATTGACCTAAAAGCTGTGGCACGGGTCATCGGAGGCTCTCCCAAAAAATTGGTTGCGTAGACTGCGCACTGTGTGTTGGAGGCTAACACCGTGTCAGAGACACGGCAACTGAATCTATCAGCTAATCAATAGTCAGAACCAATCGGAGAGGATAGCCAGAAATATTATTTGCGCCGCATTTGGCACATGTGCTGACGGCTTCTAAAGCCTTCAATTCCATCTTGGGCTTAAAGAAAACGTCGTTCGGTTCCTTGCTGATGACCGCGCCACACGTTCTGCAAGTGAATACAAAGCGCTTCTTGAGTATCATTGCATCGGCAATTGTGCGGGGTTCCCGGGGCTTACTGCCAAACATCAATGTGTCCTAAGCCAATTTTGGATCATGTCTTCTGTAACATCGCTGGCGTAGCAAATTGGTGAATAACCACCGGGTCTGGAATAGGCACTTCTGCGACCACACGAGTGTCCCGCGCGGTCGGCGTTGTAAGGGCAGGGGCAATTGCCCGGATACTGGGCGAGGCTCTGATTGATGATCTGCTGAATGATGGAGTGGCGGTCCAATGAAAATGCAGGTTCATTCCATACAACAACGAATGTCAGAGTGGCGCAAAAACGCATGGTCCAGCTGGCCCTGCCGCCGCTTATTCCACCAAATGACATTGAATTATTTAGCCACAATCTATCGGAACTGAACAGTCATCCATGTTGGGATATCTTGAATTGGTAAATCAATCCCCGCGCTAAAGTCAGCTAATTCAGCGCTATTGGATGCAGAAAGTACTAACGTTCCGACATTCGCTCATTACGAAATTTCCCATATTTAGAGATCAATGCTTCGTCCCAGCAAGCCATCCTACAGTGGGTGAACTGATGCTCTCGACGTTGAAGAGTAGACATGTGGTTGTGGCAGCATTGTAGGAAAGGCCTCTGCAGGCGCTGTCAAGGTCGCATTGTTCGATGCAATCGCCGATCTGGGAAGAAGTGATCTGTCGATATTCGGTGCCCAACAATTTAGATTTCCCAATAAGAGCAATCGAACTCATTTTGAGGCCTGAAAGCAGTTCTGACTTTGCGCCTGATATCGCCTTTTGATTGAAGAGCTTGAGTTTGCCACCGTCTTTTGGAAAACACATCTGGTGTTTCATATCGTAAGTGAATGCCAAGCACTCTTGCCGCGATTCACAAATCTGTTGGCAGTATTCGGGACTCAACGCACTGCTTGCTGCATTTGGTATGTCATGGCCAATTATGTCAATTGATGCAAATTGGGTGAATGAATTTGTTGGGTTTGAAGCACTGGGTGCTGGCGCGTTGGGCGATATTGGGGATTGTGTGATTTCCTCAATGTTAGGATCAGGCTGCGCCGATTTTTCCGAGGAGGGAGTGGCAGTATTTGCAGATGCTTGAGGTGCATGTTGCTCACTCGAACGGGCAAGCTTGTCATAATCGATTACTTCAAGGCCTATAGACGATGCAATCGACAAGGTTATCTGATTGAATCCGTTGGGAGGAGCAATCGTCAGATATTGAATTACCCTGTCACTTAAACCCAATTGACCATAAAATGCACCTACCATCGCGTTGCCAGGAGCAGATGGACCTCCCGTGTTATCGTAAACGTCATGAAACCCAACTACGGCATCTGAGGATAAAAATCTCTCCTTGCCCGCTATCCAAATTGTTGCACAAGCAGAAAAGCATTTTGCGCCTTTAATTGCTGCGGTGTCCCAACCAAGATTGTGAACGAATTTCGCAATTAGGAGCCCTTCTGAGGCATCTCCTCCGGGACTTTCGAGAAGCAATAGGGTGTTCTTAGTTATGCTCGCCGCTTGGACAGACAAAAGCTCATTCATGTCGCCGGAGCGAATGTCCCCGTAGAGCAGTATTGCCGTGAAGTCTGGCCCAGATGCTGTATTGATCTTTAGAAAGTTTGCAGCAAAGGCAGGGCAGAATTGTCCGAGAAGAAGAGGGATAGGGACAAGGGCCAAGAAAATGCTTCTGGCAAAGAGCAGCAGTTTGCCCAAATTTGACAGCGTTCTCTTCCGGAAGCTTAATTGGTTAACAGCCACTGCACTACCCAGATCAGGGCGAGCTAAGGGCAAAACCGGAATTTGGTCAACTAAGGACTAGTGCGCACATAAACCGACAAAAAGGTTCTATATGCGCTACTTTTGACGGGTAGCGGTTCATAGCAATCCCTTTCTCTTGAAAAAGTCGGTCAGCACTTGCCGGATTGCCGCCGCACGGGATTCTGCGCCTGTGGCGATTTGGTGCTTGTCTAGCGCAGATAATAGATCAGGCTGCACCCGGACCGCCAGTAGTTCCCCTTTTCCAGTTGGCTTAGGGCCCGGCTTCTTTCTTTCAGCTTTTTTCATCTGTGATATCAGATTTCCCTTGCTGCATTCATGCAAATGTGATATCACACTTGCAGGCCAAGGGGAAGCGGTAACTTCCCCGAGGCCCTAACCAAGCCAACCTATGATGGAGGATGACAATGGCTGTCACACCCAATACCACAACTTTGCCTAATCACACCCAGACGGTTTTCCGGGGTGCCGCTCCCAAGTTCGCACACAAGACGCTCAAGAACATCATGTGCACCTCGGGCCTTTACGAAATCTATCTGAATGGCTGCGGCCAGATCATGGTGCGCCGCAAGACGGGTGTGGCTTATACACCAGCCTTCAATGCGGCCAGCGTGGAACATGCCATTGAATTGGCGCGCTCTGGCGAATTGGCACTGATTGAGGCCGCTCAGGCCAGCTGACGCTCGGCGGGACTCACTCAGCATCCTAACCCAATCACAAGACAGAGACCCTCCGGGCAATATCGTCCGGGGAACGGATCAACCTGCCTTTTTCAGATAAGGAACCCAATCATGAAGAAAGACATTAACCGTCGCGCTGCGCTCACTGGCCTTGCCGCTCTTGCCAGCACTGTATTGCCGGGAACCACAATGGCACATTCCAGCAAGGAAGATGCTGAATTGTTGCGGATTATAGATGAAGTTGAAGGACTGGCGGTGTCGTTGGATGCCAACTGGGCTGAATGGAAACAACTGAGAGAAGAGGCCAGCAAATGGTATCCGCCGATGCCCGAAGTCACGCGGGCGACTCAGCAAGACTTGCAAAAGTTTCAATTCCCAGCTCCCAAGGAAAGTTTCGATAGGGCCGTGACGCACTACTCACCATTCATGCGGAATGAACTCGCCAATTTCCACTGTTCACAACCACATGAGGCCCCGCTGGCAGGGTGGTTGAGCAAAATAGGGGTCAATGTCAAAGCGCCCGAGAAACTTGCGGGTGAAACAATAGCCGTTTCGCGCCCGTGGCCTGAAGCCATTACGCGCCGGGATGAGATTGTAGCCGCCATCGACTCTTGGGAGGCTGCATGTGTGGAAGTGGACCGGCAGCAAGGGCTAAGCGCCAATGAAAAGGTGGGGCAACAGCTCAGTGACCGACATTCGGAACTCCTTGACCAAATAGAAGAGTTACGAGCCCATTCACTTGAAGGATTGATTGCCAAGGCCCGCGCTATAGCGACCATTCACCGGGGCGAGCCCGGAATTGAGTTTGGCAGCACGACTGACGAAGTGCTTGCCTGCCAGATTGTGAATGCGCTGCTGGAACTTGACCACACAAGCGCTAGTTCCTGACTTAATTGCAACCAAACCCGGCCAGCATGAAAGGATGGGCTGGCCGGGGTGTCTGCAGCAGGTGTTCTAAGCTTTCGCGCGCCCCGCGATCTCATCGGACAGACCATGGTTCACATCACGGTGGCCAGCTTCGTCTTGGCGTACTACGAGCACAACATCGCGCAAACGTGAATCAGATGGCAGGTTCCAATAATTTATTGCAAATTCGGGTGCTGGAATATTCTCGGCGCGGCCAGCATCAATATCGGCGAGATACTCGGTATAACTATAAACCGCTTCTTCTTCGAGATACCCTACAAAGCGATGCGCCACGCGCGGCCAAAGCAAGTAAAAC
>JANPHF010000136.1:0-8904 GCA_031424315.1 Aestuariivirga sp. | reverse complement strand
CTTCACTTCAGCGACTTTAAAGATCCGGCATACTATGGGGTCTGCGGAAGTTATCAACTCGACAGCTTGGTATTACATTGATCCATTGGGGCTACAAAGTTGCATCAATTTACTTCTGACGGCGGTGTCGTTGGTGTTCTTTTTCCTCGCCGGTCGCGCATGGTGCCGGCGTCCTGCTGAGCGCTGACAGGCTGTGATCGGGTTCAGTGCCAATTTTTGTTGACCTATCTCAAAGTAAAACTAGTTGTCCGGTATGGGTCAAAACCAGAAGCTGGAGAATTGATCGCATTGTTCCGCCACTCAAAATTCACCGGACATGAGGCCAATAAGTCGATTCACTGCTGCAGTTTGCTCTCTTTGATTTAATTGGACATCACATCAGCAGGTGATGGCCACCGGCGGCAGCCACTTCGAGGGCGCGCTTGGCGGCCTCCTGACCCTTGATTTCGGCCAGGTCGGGCAGCGGCTGCTCAAGAATTGAAAGATGGGGCGAGGGGCGCGACAGCATCTGCGTGCCCTTCACATGATTGATGAGCTGGATGAGATTTTCAGGCGCCAGTATGTCCACGCGCTCGCCAGCCCAAGCGGCCTCGCGGCCGGAGGCCTTGGGGCAGATCAAGCCCAGTTCCATCGCATTGGCCGACATGGCGGCAGGGAGTGCGCCGGAGATGGGCAGCAAGCTGCCATCCAGCGCCAGTTCACCCATCACCACGTAACGCGAGAGGAAATCGGGCGGTATGACGCCAAGGGCCGAAAGTATGGCCAGCGCAATGGGCAAGTCATAGTGACTGCCCTCTTTTGGAAGATCGGCAGGCGACAGGTTCACCACCAGCCGCTTGCCAGGGAAGCCCAGGCCAATGGCATGGAGGGCTGCGCGTACCCGCTCCTTGCTTTCTGAAATGGCTTTATCGGCGAGCCCAACAATGTGGAAATTCACTTGCCCGGAGAGGAACTGCGCCTGCACATCCACCGGAACGGCTTCTATGCCCCGAAATGCAACTGTGGCGACCCGTGCTGTCATTCCCCATCCCCTAGAGCGTTTTGACTTTTCACGGAAAAGTCAAAATCGCCCTACGTTATCATCGTCGGTCAACTTTTCTGACTTTTGACAGCCGCGCATTCGAAGAATGCGCGGTATCTGTCAAAAGTCAGGTTGATCTGTGATTGCAAGTTATGACGGGGCTAAGCATCAAGTCAAGAACATTTACAGAACGCTTTGGCTCGCTTCCCAGAGGGATTGCAGACGCAGCGCGGCGGCGCGAGCGAAACTTTGGGTGACGGCCTTGCGGCGTGAAGCGTGAAGCACATGCTCGGACGGGGGGCGCAGGATTTCACCGCCATAGGGATCGGCTACGATCAAGCCGGCCTGCTCAGGGATCAAGGCCTGATCCATTTCCGGCGGAATTGCGAAGGAGAAGCGGTCACAAAATTCCAGATATTCATGCCACTTGCTGTCGGCAAAGAAATCTGCCGCCGAGGATTTGATTTCAATGATCCAGATTTGGCCTGCAGGCGAAAGTCCGATCACATCGGCGCGGCGGCCCGTGGCCAAAGTGAATTCGGTGAGCAGCACATAATCATGGGCGCGCAGCAATCGCGCCAATCCGCGCTGGATGCCTGCCGCCGTTTCAGATTGGCGGCCATCCGGCTTCCAGATCGGGCCATCCGAAGTCATCAGTCTTCATCAAACTTGGAGGCGACCAGCGCTTCCAGCGCATTGAGCGCCGCCTCGGCCTGGGGCCCGAGGCTTCCACATCAATGCTGGTGCCCATGCTGGCAGCCAACATCATCAAACCCATGATCGATGTGCCGGGCACAGACTGGCCATCCTTGCTCACTTGAACCTCGGCATCAAAACCCTCGGCGCATTTCACGAATTTGGCTGAGGCGCGGGCGTGAAGGCCACGCTGATTGATGATCAGAAATTCGCGGCGCAAGTTCGACATCACTCTCCCTGCAGAACCTGGCTGGCGATGTTGATATATTTTCGGCCTGCATCCTGCGCGGCGGCGGCGGCCTTGTGCAGATTGAAATCCTTGCGGACGCGAGCAAGCTTCACCAGCATGGGCAAGTTGAGACCGGCCACCACTTCCACGCGACCTTCTTCGAGCAACGAAATGGAGAGGTTGGACGGTGTCCCGCCAAACATGTCGGTGAGGATGATGACGCCCTCACCACTGTTGGCGCGGGTGATGGCCGCGGCAATGTCATTGCGGCGGATATCCATCTTGTCATCGGGGCCAATGCAAACCGCCTCGATCTGGCTTTGCCTCCCGACGACATGCTCCATGGCATGAATGAATTCATTGGCCAGGCGCCCATGGGTTACAAGCACCAGTCCGATCATTTGTATATGGCCCAAAACATCATGTTCATTTTCACAAAGGACGCCTTGTCTAGATCAAATTGCCTGAAAAAAGAAGCATTTTACACAAGGCCAAAATGGTTTAGCGCAGCGCGCAGTTTTGCCGCAGCCGCCACATCAAAAGCATCCAGGGCGAGGCACGGCAGCGTCACGCCTTCGACCGTTGCCTGCAAGGCGGCGGGTTCCGGCAGGCGTTCAATTTCACCAGCCGACAGCAAATCGATGACCATGCCAAGGTGCGCTGTGGGCTGGTGTGGCAACGCGATGATGCCAAGCCCTCGAATTTCCAACTTGCCCGCCAAGGCCGTGGGTGGAGAGGCAAACAAGGTGCTGTCTGACGGCGAAATCACAACCTGATCGTCAGCGACCAGTTTTGCGCGGAGCGCTGTTGTGCCCAAGCCAAAACCTTCGCCGTCGATCAGGCGCAAACACAGGCTGGATTTGCCAGAACCGGATTTGCCACGGATCAGCACGCCTACATCGCCAAAGGCCACGCAACTGGCATGAAGCAGGCTCATCCTTCCGCCTTCCAGCCTTCAGGCATGGCAGGCAGGCGCAACACGAAGCGCGCGCCAAGGACGGGCTTCTGGCCATCCACGCCCGCTTTGCCATACCGGTTCTCGGCCCAGATCTGGCCCTTGTGGGCTTCCATCACCTGGCGCGAAATTGCCAGGCCAAGGCCCGAATTACCGCCGAAGCTCTGACCCGGCCTGTCGGTGTAGAAGCGCTCAAACACTTTCTCGAGATTTTCCGGATTGATGCCGGGGCCCTGGTCTTCCACCCGCGCTTCCACATCATCATCAAGGCGGCGCAAGCGGATGGTGAGCGACGTGCCAGGAGCCGTGAAGGAGCGGGCATTATCGATCAAGTTTCGCAGGACCTGCCCGAGGCGTGAGTCGTGGCCCAACACCATGTATGCATCAGCCTTGCCTTTGGGCTCGGCTACTACGAGTTGAACCGGGGCAGCACCAAGTTTTGCCGTCTCATTGGCGTGATCGGCGATGTTCTTCACAAGCTTGGCGAAATCAATGGGGTGAACTTCGGCACGCGCCAGTTCGGCATCCAGGCGTGAGGCATCGGAGATGTCAGAGATCAACCGATCCATGCGCTGCACGTCATGCACCACGATGTCGATGAGTTTGCCGCGCTGTTCGTCGGTCTTGGCGTAATGCAGGGTTTCCACGGCGCTGCGCATGGAAGTGAGCGGGTTTTTCAATTCGTGTGCAACATCCGCAGCGAAGGCTTCGATGGCGGCGATGCGATTGTAAAGCGCTTGAGTCATGTGGCGGAGTGAGCCAGAGAGCTGGCCAATTTCGTCACGCCTTGCGGTGAAATCCGGGATCTCAATGCGGCTGTGGTTGATGCCGCGGCGCACACGATCTGCTGCTGCTGACAGCCTGCGAATGGGGCGGGCAATGGTTGAGGCCAACAGGGTTGATAGCAGCAATGCCACAAGAGCGGTGAAGGCAAAGGTCATGTAAACAATGCGGCGCTCGCCACGCAGCACGTCATCAATCTCGCCGCCCTTGCTGGACAGCACCAGCGCGCCCAGCACCGCGTGGAAACGCTGCACGGGAACAGCCACGAGCACGATGATTTCATGACGCGGATTGAGGCGCACCACACTGACGGTTGCGCCATTCAATGCGGCGGATATTTCGGAGCGGCCTTGATTGTTGTCGAGGCCATATTCTTCATGCACCGGATAGTCGCGGCCGAAAAGCCAATCACCTGCAATATTCACCCACTGGCTCAAACGGTCACGCAAGGTGGGCACTTGCGGCGCCTCGATGGGGCTTTGAATGATGTCGGTGCCGGCATAGAGCGCTGAGGTATCCACCACCATGTTGCCGCCACTATCGATGATCTGGCCACGGATGGTTGTGTTGGCCAAGAGCCGCCGCATCACCGGGCCAGCCTTATCCGGCGAGATCGGGAACGCGAGATCGCCTTCGCCCTGATCCAGCGCGTTGGGATCATCAATCTTGTCCGGGTTGATGACCATGGAGGATGTGTCTGCCGTGGCTGCACCGCCAGCAAGTGCTGCGGAAATGATCTGGCCCTGCACCATCAGGCTTTGCAGGCGCGCGTTAATCAGGCCCTGGCGGAACTGATTGAAATAGAGAATGCCCGAAGACAGGATGATGAGGCCGAGAATGTTGATCAGCGCAATGCGCGAGGCCAGGCTGCCCGGCGCATACCACGGCCATTTCTGCAAACCCGGCTTGGCCCGGCGTGAGGACTGCTCAACTTCCGGGGCTTCTTCAGCTTCTATCGGGCGTGGGGCATCCACCACTGAAGCCTGTTATTGTTCCTTGAAGCGGTAGCCCACGCCATAAAGCGTTTCGATGCCGTCAAAGGTCTCGTCAACTTGCGTGAACTTTTTGCGCAGGCGCTTGATGTGGCTGTCGATGGTTCGGTCATCAACATAGACCTGATCATCATAAGCAGCGTCCATCAATGCATCGCGGCTTTTGACAATGCCGGGGCGCAGGGCAAGCGCCTGCAGGATGAGGAATTCGGTGACGGTGAGTGTGACTTGCTGGCCCGACCAGGTGCAGGCATGTCGGTCGCTGTCCATGACCAGCTTGCCACGCTCAATGATCTTGGAGGCATCGGGTGGGGTGGTTGCACCTTCGCGGGCAACGGCGCGGCGCATCACGGCTTTGACGCGCTCCACCAGCAGGCGCTGCGAGAAGGGCTTTTTCACAAAATCATCGGCGCCCATCTTGTGGCCGAAGAGTTCATCGATCTCATCGTCCTTCGATGTCAGGAAAATCACCGGCAGGTCGGTTTTCTGGCGAATGCGGCGCAGCAGTTCCATGCCATCCATGCGCGGCATCTTGATGTCGAAGATGGCCATGTCAGGCGGATTATCTTGCAGGCCTTGAAGCGCGGCCACGCCGTCATTGTATTTCTGCACAGTATAGCCTTCAGCTTCCAGCGCCATTCCCACGGAGGTGAGGATGTTACGATCGTCATCAACCAAAGCCACTGTTGGCATTTGCTTTTTCCTTCTTGTTGAACCGGGCCGGGAGGTAAGTATAAAACTGGAACAAATTGTGGCAAACGCCTTTTAGCCCCATCAAACCCGGATAGCCAGAGCATGAGTGAGACCGCAAAACACGCCAAATCTGCCTTGTTAAGCGGGCGCTTTGGCACATTCGGGACCGTGGATTTCGAGAACGGCGGCCCTTACCTTTCGCTGGCCAATTACGCTTGTAACGCGCAAGACCTGCCTGTGTTCCTGTTTTCCAAGCTGGCACGGCACACCAAGTGCCTCCTGACCGACAAGCGCGCCAGCCTGCTGGTGGCAGAAGTGCCGATAGAGGGCGACCCACTTACGGGTTTGCGCGCCACCTTCATGGGACGGGCTGAGCAAATCGCGGGTGATGACGTGGCGCAAGCCTATATCGCCAAACACCCTTATGCGGCGGGCTATGCGGGCTTTGCCGATTTCGGGTTCTGGCGGCTAATGCCTGAAACGGTTCACATTGTCGGCGGTTTTGGGCGCATTGAAACGCTCAAGGCGGCAGATGTGTTTTCGGCTTAGCCTTCGGCTTTGGAAACACCCACCATAGCGGGGCGCAAGCAGCGGTCGCCCACGGCATAACCAGCCTGCATTTCCTGCATTACAATGCCCGGCGGCTTTTCAGACGTCGGCACTTCGTAGATCGCCTGATGGAAATTGGGGTCAAATTTCTGGCCCACGGTTTCCAGCCTGCGAATGCCATGGCGCTGGAACACATTGAGCAGATCACGCTGGGTCATTTCAACGCCAGTGATGAGGTTCTTTTCGATCTCGCCTGCTTCATCGCGCTCAGCCTGGGGCAGCGCCTCTAGGGCGCGGCCAAGATTGTCGGCAACGCTCAACAGATCGCGCGCGAAATTGGTGGCGGCATAAAGCGTGGCTTCGGCCTTTTCACGCTCAGTGCGCTTGCGCAGGTTTTCCATATCAGCGGCGAGGCGCAAGAGGCGGTCCTTGGCCTGCGCCGCTTCTTCCTTCAGGGCGGCAATCTCGGCATCGCGCGGATCGATCGCCATTTCGGCAGCCTCGGCTTCAGGCTGGATTTCGGGATTCTGATTTTCGCTGTTCATGGGCCGCATATCGGCAATTGGGACCGAAAAATCAAGAGATCAGATGGCCCACGATCTTGGCCGTATAATCCACCATAGGAATGATGCGGGCATAGTTAAGACGGGTGGGCCCAATAACACCAAGCACGCCCACGATCTTTTCTTCACGGTTCTTGAACGGGGCAACAATCAAGGAAGAGCCAGACATGGAGAAGAGGCGATTCTCAGAACCGATGAAGATGCGCACGCCATCTGCGCTTTCGGCGAGCCCCAAGATCTCCACCAGATCCTTCTTGTTTTCAATATCATCAAACAGGCGGCGCATGCGTTCGAGGTCGGCAATCGGGGCCTGGGTTTCGAGCAAGTTCGCCTGGCCGCGCACGATGAGATTGCGGGCGGTGGCGTTGTCCATATCGGACCAAACCGCCAATCCGCTTTCCACGAGTTTGAGCGAGAGTTCATCAAGTTCGCGGCGCAAGGTTTCAAGTTCAGTGGCGACATGCTGACGCACTTCATCCATGCTGCGGCCTTGCGCCAGCGCTGAAAGATAGTTTGTGGCACGCAGGAAAACGGAGGCGGGCAGCCCGGGCGGCACTTCGATCAGGCGGTTTTCAACGCTGCCATCTTCGCTCACCATGATGACCAGTGCACGGCCGGGCGAGAGATTGACGAATTCGATGTGCTTCAGCCGTGCATTGAGCTTTGGGCTCATTACCAGTGAGGCGCAATGGGAGAGGCCCGAGAGCATGGCCGAAGCGCCATCGAGCAAATCCTCGGTGCGGCGCTGGCGATTGCTGGCGCGCACTTCAGCATCAATGCGGGCACGCTCGCCCTCATCGATGCCATTCACTTCGAGCAGAGCATCGACAAAAAAGCGCAGGCCCGCCTCGGTGGGCATGCGACCAGCGGAAGTGTGTGGCGCGTAGATGAGGCCCGTGTCTTCCAGATCCATCATCACATTGCGGATGGAGGCAGGCGAGAGATGTGCACTCAAGGCGCGGGAAATGGTGCGCGAGCCTACGGGTTCGCCGGTGGCGAGATAGGTTTCCACGATATTCTTGAAGATCTCGCGTGAGCGCTGGTCCAGCCCGGCGAGTCCCGGCTTTTCCGGCATGATTGGCGGCTTGATGATGCCCATGCTCAATTGTCCATGGCTTAGCCGCTGGCGGCCTCGGCGGGTTCGGCCGTTACCCGCTTTACGTGGATGCGGACTTTCTTGATACGCCGGGCATCAGCATCCATGATCTCGAATTCCAGCCCCGCCGGATGGCGGATGATCTCGCCGCGCGCAGGCACGCGGCCCGCCATTTCAAACACCAGGCCGGCCAGCGTATCGGCTTCGTCGTCTTTGTCTTCGGGCAGCAGATCGACTTTCAACTGCTCGTCAAGCCGCGAAATTTCCAGCTGGGCATTGGCCACATAGGTCTGATCATCGACCTTCACCAGCATGTCGCTGGTTTCATCTTCGTCGTGTTCATCGGATATGTCACCGATAATGACTTCAACGAGGTCTTCCAGCGAGACGATGCCATCGGTGCCGCCATATTCATCCACAACCATGGCAAGATGAATGTGCGAGGCCTTCATTTTCAAAAGGAGGTCGGGTGCCGGCATTGAAGGTGGCACATAGAGCACTTCATGGCGAAGGCTTGTGTGTTGCTTCACCGAAGAATCAAGTTCCTTGGAAGGCAAAGACAGCGCTGATGCCGCAGTCTTACCCTTCTTCTTCATGCCCTTCAGGGTGATCCAGCGCAAAAAGTCGCGCACATGGATCATGCCTGACACATCGTCCAGCGATTCCTTGTAAACCGGAACGCGGGAGTGGTTTTCGCTGATGAAGAGCTCCAGCAATTCGCGCATGGTGGATTCCTCATCCACGGCGATGATATTGGCACGGGGCACCATCAGGTCTTTCACGCGCATGTCGGCAAAGCCGATGACGTTGCGCATCATCGAACGGGCATCGCTGTCGAGCGCCGTGGCGCCATTTTCCTCAGCGTGCGTCTCCATCACCGTCTCCAGCGTGTGCTCGAGATTCGTGTTTTTCGGCCCCAGCCGGCGTTTCAGCTTTGAGAGGAGTGAGGGTTTCGAGGTGTCGCTCATGCTAGCCTTCTAGCACATATGGGTTGGCGATGCCCAATTTTGCCAGAATACGGATTTCCTTGGCTTCCATCTTTTCGGCATCGGCGTCATTCTCATGGTCATGGCCGGTCAGATGCAATAGGCCGTGGACAACCAGGTGAATAGCGTGATCGCGCAGGGTCTTGCGGGCCGTCTTGGCCTCTTTGACACAGGTGTCATAGCTCAGGATGAGGTCGCCCAGCGGCTTTGGCTCGCCCCTCGGCACCTTCACATCCGCTGCCGGGAAGGACAGCACATTGGTAGGCTTGTTCTTGCCGCGCCATCGGCGGTTCAGGAGTTTCACTTCAGCATCATCAGCCAGCAGCAGCGCGGTCAGCCTG
>JANPHF010000135.1:0-3047 GCA_031424315.1 Aestuariivirga sp. | reverse complement strand
TTGATGAAAGTTTCGGTCAGCCCAACCACGCTGGAGATTTCTCCGTTGAGCCACAGCGATGTGTCAATGCAATGGGCCAGCAAGTCGCCGGTGACACCGGAGCCAGCAACGCCAAGGTCCAGCCGCCACAAGCCTTGCCCGCCTTGCGGCACATCTGCTGAGATTGTCCAGTCTTGCAGGAACTTGGCGCGGTAATGGAATATTCTGCCCAGCCGACCCTCATCAATCAGCTGCTTCGCCAAGGTGACCGCCGGAATGCGCCGGTAGTTGTACCAGACCATGTTGGCCACCTTGGCCTTTTCTACTGCGTCCACCATCTTTCGGCTTTCGGCAGCGTTGCGGCCTAGCGGCTTTTCGCACATTACCATCTTGCCCGCAGCGGCGGCCGCCATGGCGATTTCCATATGCATGTCGTTTGGAGCGGCAATGTCGATGAGGTCAATGTCCTTGCGGTCTACGAGTTTGCGCCAATCCGTTTCGGTGGATTGGTAACCCCACTGGTCCGCGAAAGCTGCCAGCTTTCCGGCATCACGCGCACAGGCGGCCTTGAGTACGGGCTGGTAGGGAAGGTCAAAGAAATGGCCCGCCTGGGCGAATGCGTTGGAATGGGCCCGCCCCATGAAGCCGTAACCCACCATGCCGATGTTGAGCGCCTTTTTTGCCATCAAGCCATCCATCCGTGCTTGTCACGCACCTTGATCATGGTGGCAAGAACGTCGTTCCAGGTCTTCTGCTGCAGCATGGTTGCATTGGGGAACATGCAGCCATCCCAGCAGATATGGCGGAACGCCTTGGTCAGCTCGCCGTTGGCGTCGCGCAACCAGTAGCCGGCATGCTTTGGGATATCGAGCTTGCCGTTCGGGTCCGTCACCATACAGTGCTTGCCAGTCTTGTCATGATAGCCCAAGCCCTTGACCGTTCCATCATTCTGCGCCACGTGGAAATCAATTGTCCAGGGCCGCAAGGCGTCGGTCATTTTCTTCAGGGCCTCATCAAGCTTGGCCTTACTCTTCCAGTCAAACTTCGCGGGAAGCAGGCGTGATTTGGGCGCGTTGTAACCCATGGTGTAGAGCAAGGTGTGCGCCATATCGGCCTGGAATCCGATTGTCTGGGGGCGGTCGGTCTCCTCCAACGTGTTGATCATGTCTTTCCACGAATGCATGCCACCCCAGCAAATCTCGCCTTCGGCTGCCAGCCGTTCGCCGAAATCCGACGCAACACTGCAGGCCTCACGGAAAGTCTTGGCGATCTTCTTTGTGTTGCCGCGCGGGTCCTTTGCCCATTCTCCCGGGCTAACAGCCGAGTCGATCCGGATCACGCCATAGTGGCGCACGCCAAGCTCGCGCAGCCGCTTGCCCAGCTTGCATGACTTCTCGACATTGGAGACAAATTTGCGCCGTTGTTCAGCCGAACCCATGGCCGAGCCGCCGCCCACCGGCGGCCAGACGGGAGCCACTATCGAACCGATGTTCAAGCCCTTGCCGCGCACTTTGTCGGCGAGGCGTTTGACCTCATCTTCGGTAAAATCGATGTTGGTATGTGGGGCCACATGGAATATGTCGATGCCGTCAAACTTGATGCCGCCAACTTCGGCCTTGGCCGTCAGCTCAATTAAAGTGTCAAGTTCGATGCCCGGCTCGGAATCAGGCCCCTTGCCTACAAGGCCGGGCCACATCGCATTGTGCAATTTGGGAAAATTGTTTTTTTGGCTCACGCAAGTCTCTCCCCAACTAGTCTTGTTTCCTATATTTTTACGCACAAAACTTGCTGAATGTCCAGAACTGATATATTAGTGTGACAGAGAAGATTTCATATTGATGATGACTTCAAGCCTCTCCAAGATCCGGCTGGTCCGGCAACGTTCGATGCGAGACCAGATCTATGATCTGCTCCGTGCCCAGATCGTTACCGGGACCATCCCACCCTCTGGGGTCATCGACGAAAAGAAGATTGCTGCCCAGCTTAAGGTTTCGCGCACCCCGGTCCGCGAAGCCGTGAAGAAGCTGAGTGATGAACACCTGGTCGAAGTGGTGGCCCAGTCGGGTACACGCGCTGCACCGTTGGACCGAAGCGAACTGCACCAGGCATATATCGTGCGCCGCGCACTCGAAACGGAAAGCGCAGCCCAGGCCGTTGCGTACATGTCACAAAATCATGCCGACAATCTGTCCGACCTGCTGATGCACCATGGCCGCTTCATCGACAGCAAGGACTATGTGAATGCAATCGCCACGGATGATGCCTTTCACCGCTACATTGCTGAAATGAGCAACCTGCCCCGTTTGTGGCGCGCCATCGAGATTTCCAAGGCTCAGCTTGATCGCTGCCGGCATCTGGCTTTGCCGCATCCCGGTGAGGCAGATGCCACACTTGATCAGCATCGCAAGATCATTCGGTCACTCAACAGTGGTGATCCTGAAAAGGCGCGCAGTGCAATGGCCGAGCATCTCGACAAGGCCTATTCCAACGCCATCAAATTGCTCGATCAGCAATTGGAACCACACGTCAGCTGATCCGCATGAGGAGATGCAGCAATGTCAGGCAAGAAGCAGCGCATGGGACAGGTGATCGGCGTTAAACCGGAAACATTGGCGGAATACAAAAGGGTTCACGCGGATGTGTGGCCTGAAATTCGCGCACTCTTGTCCGATTGCAACATCACCAACTATTCCATTTATCTGCGTGAGCCGGAGAACCTGCTTTTTGCCTATTGGGAATATGTCGGTGATGATTTCGAGAAAGACAAAGCCAAGATGCAGGCCAATGCCCGGATGAAGGACTGGTGGGTCTTGTGTGATCCCATGCAACAGCCCCTGCCTACACGCAAGGCCGGTGAATGGTGGGCCGTGTTGGAAGAGGTTTTCCACCTCGATTGAAGGGCAGTGACTACGCTGGGGCTTTGACGCCTACATCACGGCGCCGATATACCAGGGGACATATTCATTCTCGCCGTAGCCCAAGGCTTCGGATTTGGTTTTCTGGCCAGAGGCGGTTTTGAGGATCAAGTCAAAGATCTGCTTGCCCTTGTCCTGCAGCGAAACGCCCTC
>JANPHF010000134.1:0-2133 GCA_031424315.1 Aestuariivirga sp. | reverse complement strand
CAACATTGAAGTGGAATGAACTTGGCTTTTGTAGTACCGTTGGGGCGATCAAGCACACAACGGAGAAGCACAAAAGCCATGGTTGCTATTCTACCATTCTTGCTCTGCCTCCAGCCTGAGGTGACGATGACAACGATCCGCCAATTCAGCCGTATTACGCTGGCCATGCTGGCCATGACTGGGCGCGTCACCATGCTCGGCATCTCCCGCTGGACTGGCGACGGTGGCAGCTACCGCACCATCCAACGCTTTTTTACCACCGTTGTGCCCTGGGCCGCGCTCTTCTGGCTCTTCTTTCGCACGCATTTGCTCCAGCGCGATGATGTCTATCTCCTCGCTGGTGATGAAACCGTCGTGACCAAGGCCGGCAAACACACGCATGGGCTGGATCGCTTTTTTGCCGGTCTCTACGGCAAGCCCGTTCCAGGATTGGCGTTTTTCACGCTCTCGCTGATTAGCACCCAGCAGCGGCGGTCGTTTCCGATCACAGTTGAGCAGGTGCTGCGCACCCCGGAGGAGAAAGCGACCGCGCGGGCCAAAACCGCCCTGCCGGCCCGCAAACGCAAGCCGGGCCGACCGAAAGGCAGCACCACGAAAGCCAAAACAACCGTCGCTTTGTCCCCCGAACTGGCGCGCATCCAAACCATGATCCGCGCGCTGCTGGAGCGCATCGGCGGGCTGCTTCCGCTGACCTATCTGGTCGTGGATGGGCATTTTGGCAATAATTATGCGCTCCAGATGACCCAGCAGTGCAACCTGCAGCTGATTAGCAAACTGCGCAGCGATAGTGCGTTGTACCTGCCCTACAATGGGCCATATGCGGGACGTGGGCCACGGCGGATCTACGGCACTAAGCTTGACCTTCGGGCGCTGCCGGCCAGTGCACTGCGCCAAACGACCGTCGCTGACCGAATCGAAACCTGCATCTATCAACTGGAGGCGCGCCACAAAACGGTTGCCGACCTCTTGAACGTGGTGGTGATCGTCAAAACCAATCTGACGACGCAGGCACAGGCGCATGTCCTCCTCTTCAGTAGTGATCTGGCGTTGCCCTTTGCGACCCTGATTGATTATTACGGGTTACGCTTCCAGCTGGAGTTCAACTTCCGCGACGCCAAACAGTATTGGGGTCTGGAGGATTTCATGGTCACCGATCCGACCGCTGTAACGAATGCCGCCAATCTGTCGCTGTTCATGGTCAACCTGGTTGAACGCGTGCAGCAGGACATCCGCCCGTGCCACCCGGCGATCAGCGTGCTCGATCTGAAAGCGCACTGTCGCGGTGCCAAATACGTGGAAGAAACGCTCAAATTGCTCCCGGAAAGGCCAGAGCCAATTGTATTGGAACGCATCTTCACGAAGCTTGTTGGGATTGGGCGTATTCATGCGGTGAGCGCTGACCCTATCTCGGCCTAAATGGCCAAGGTATTGACTTGATCGAAAGGATTAATTCCTTCACGCTTATTCCTCTCATCCCTTATCCGGTTATTTCTGTCATCGTTACGGTTATACGCAACCATTAGTGGCTTATTGCATGACATCCCGATCTTGCAACGGCTTGCAGGCATTTAGATCGCCTTCGCTGCGAGAAAGAATCGCGGATAGTCGAGCACGCGGGTCGCGGCAAGCGTTGGCAACACGAGCGGCTCTCGCCGCTTCGTCTTGGTGCGAAACGTGATTGCCCCATGTTTGAGGATGTTGCGGCGGCGCGGTTGCGGGCGGGTGGTCGTCGCCTTGCACTGCGGGATGTGTTCATGCGTCCGGCCCACGAGCCAGAGCGCCCAACACGCTGCACCAAAGCCCATCAGCAGCACCAGCACGCGCTCGGTCTTGGTCACGCGGCCGCGCTCCCAGTCGAACATATTGCTCTTACAATCCTTGAAGCTACACTCCTGCCACCAACCGCAGGCATATTCGGCCAGTCGCTCCTGTGCGGCCGGCAGATCCGAGACAATATACCAGATCGTTGTCCGAAAGCCCTTCCGCACCAGTTTGTAGATGCTGACGTTGATCCGGCGCGTGCCCTGCTTCCAGATCCGCACCTGCGAGAGATAGCGCCCGGTATTGGCGCGCTTGTAGATCCGCTTGAGTGGCATCCAACCAAGCGTCGGGCCGAAGATCGGATCGATGCAG
>JANPHF010000133.1:0-1634 GCA_031424315.1 Aestuariivirga sp. | reverse complement strand
ATGTCGCCTCTGGACCCGAGCTTGGCAATCAGCTCGCTCCAGCCGACAATAGAATTCTCGGGAACGACAATTGCTCCGTTGGCAATGTGCTCTTTCAGGCCATCTACATCGGCACAAAACACTGGTCGCTTTGCGGCCATCGCTTCGAGCGCCACCAGCCCATAAGGCTCCCAACGGGATGGCATTGCGATGATATCGCACAAGGCCATGGCCTCTGCCGGATCTGCAGTGCGTGGCATGAAAATCACCTGGGGGTGATCTTTGGCCTTTGCCAGCAGTTTCTGGTGATCAGCACCATCCCCGACCAGCAAGAGTTTCACTTTGTCCGGTGCACTTGCCACAAAGGCTTCAATGAGAATGTCGAAGCCTTTCTGTTCATGGAAACGTCCGATGGCGCCAAGGGTAACCGGCCCCGCCGGTCGCTGTTCGGCCGCAGCTTCAAATGCCGCCAAGGACACGCATGATGAAATCGTGACGAGTTGATCGGCATTGGCATAGACCCGGCGCTGCAACCATGAAGCTTGCGGCGCACTGACAGCCACAACCTTATCGAACAGGCCATAGGCGAGGCACATCAGGTCTTCGAAGCGGTTGCGGTTTCCAACATTCAATGCAACGAAGCGTTCCGAATAGGAATGCTCCACATGGACCATTGGAGTTTCAGGATAGGTTGCCCTCAGCGCTGTAAAAAAAGGGATGTTTTTCCAGCAGATAGACATATGGGAAACAATGACATCTGCAACGATCAAGGGAGCCCGCTTTAGACCGCGCTCAATGCGCAAGATTTTGTGTTGATCGCGGATAAATCCTTCCGGCGCATTCTCAAAACACGCGAGGAGGCGGTTCACACCACCCCATGAGGCATCATCGACAATATGGACAACTGAATGAATCATGATCTTGCTCCTTCGACAAATATCAGCTGGCCGCCGCGGATGTGAGTTTGGCGACTGGGTTGATGGCACTTCCCAAAATCCGCAATGCAGTTGCTGCAACAAGTGTCACAACGGTTTTGACGGGCTCTTCCCACAGGGGAACGCGAGACTTTGCCAGTGAAGAGAAAGCCAGACGCATCGCCGTTCTGCCATCCCGCATCATGAAGGCCCGGCGGGCCAGGAAGCGGAGTTGATAGGATTCGGCAATCGGCGCATGCAGCGATGCGAAGCCAGGTGCTGTATCAATGACCTTGCTGCACATGTGCTTCCACGTCTGGTACTGCTTCGTAAGATTGGCAGACAAACCGCCGGACTGTATGCGATAGCGTGTCAACAGTCCATCTATCCCTTCAATCTTCCAATCCGAAGCGAGGATGAAACGCATCCAGGCATCAATGTCTTCAGACTGGCGCATGGTTTCATCGAACCACCAGTTGCGCTCCGTTTCGTTAGTTGGACAATATGCGATACAATCAAACGCCTCGCGACGAACAACAGCAGTCGAACCATTGCCAATGGGGTTGCGCCTGAACACGTCAGCGGCAGTAATGTTCTTCAGTTTTGGTGACTGGCTGATCTTGAGACGATTGCCGTTTTCATCAATCATGCATGAACCGGCAAAGCTGATGCCGACATTGCTATCACGTTCAAGATGGCTGAAGTGACGTTCAAGTTTCTCGGCTTCCCAAACATCATCTG
>JANPHF010000132.1:0-3767 GCA_031424315.1 Aestuariivirga sp. | reverse complement strand
CAGGACAAATATTTCGAGATGCTGAAAGCCGGTGGCACCAAGCACCACTCCGAATTGCTGAAACCGTTTGGTCTTGACGCGACTGATCCGGCGTTCTGGCAGAAGGGTTTGAGTGTGATTTCCGGGATGATTGATGAGTTGGAGAAGATGGAGTGAAAGGTGCTGCCTTCAAAAATCCAAACCGATGT
Organism: Aestuariivirga sp.; assembly: GCA_031424315.1. GTDB lineage: Bacteria > Pseudomonadota > Alphaproteobacteria > Rhizobiales > Aestuariivirgaceae > Aestuariivirga. The sequence goes on along the minus strand of JANPHF010000132.1, from coordinate 3,579 downwards.
CCATCACCTTGGCCGAATGCGTCAGTGCGCCCACGGAGATCAAGTCAACGCCAGTCTCAGCAATGGCTTTGACTGTGGACAGGTTCACCCCGCCCGACGCTTCGCACAGCAACTTGCCTTCGACACGGCGCACCGCTTCACGCAACAGTTCGTTGCTCATGTTGTCGAGCAACACGACGTCGGCACCTTCTCTGATCACCAGGTCGAGCTGATCCAGATTATCGACTTCAATCTCGATCTTGACCAGATGGCCAACAGCTGACTTCGCCGCCCGCAGCGCGTTCACCACACCGCCTGCCGCCACAATGTGATTGTCCTTGATCAGCACAGCGTCATCCAGGCCATAGCGATGGTTCATGCCGCCACCGCAGCGCACGGCGTATTTTTCGAAAGCACGAAGCCCCGGCGTGGTTTTACGGGTGTCGGCGATCTTGGCTTTGGTGTGGGCAACTTCGGCGACATACTTAGCGGTAAGCGATGCTATGCCGGAGAGGCGGCCCATGTAATTGAGGGCTACCCGTTCACTGCTCAGAAGCGACCGTGCCGAGCCTGAGGCGCGGGCGATGGCTTGCTTGGGTTGAACCACCTCGCCGTCACTTACCAACGCCTCAAACTGCACCGCAGGGTCGAACTGCCGGAAGGCTTCTCGCGCCAGCGCCAACCCGGCAACCACGCCATGGTCGCGGGCATTGAAGTGTGCAACGGCGGTCACATCGGCGGGAATGGTTGCAAGTGTCGTGATGTCACCAGCGCGGCCCAAATCTTCAAGAAGTGCCATGCGCACAGCGTCTTGCACCAGGAGTTGGTTCAAAAATGCGGTCATGTCGACAGGGCCTCGGATGCAATTTGATGTGACTGGTCAAGTGTAAAGCGTGAGCGCCAAGCCATGGCTTGCTCGGTCTCCGTAAAATCCGTGCGAAAATGGCCGCCGCGGCTTTCATGCCGCACCAGTGCTGCCGTTGCTACCATCTGTGCCGACAGGGCCATGTTCTGCAAGCTCAATGACTGGGCTTCCTGCTGCACCCGCGTGATGACATCCAGAGCCTTAGTGATGCCATCGCCATCCCGCATCACGCCCACATGGGACGCCATGGCGTCACGCAGTGCCATGCGGAGTGCTGGGTCATCCTCCATCACCGTGTCACGCTTGATGACAGCCGTGGCCGCAACCGGGGAGACTGACAGCGTTGCAATATCCTCGGCAATCCGCGATGAAAACACCACTGCTTCCAACAATGAATTGGACGCCAGACGATTGGCACCATGCACCCCTGTCGATGCAACTTCGCCTGCAGCCCAAAGCCCCGGCAATGTGCTGCGGCCCTTCGCATCGGTCCAGATGCCGCCCATGTGATAATGCTCGGCGGGCACCACCGGGATCAGATCTGTCACAGGGTCTATGCCCGCCGTTTTGCAACTGGCATAAACCGTTGGAAATTTTGCAGGAAATGCGGCGCCCACGGCTTGGCGGGAATCGAGAAATGCGCCTCGCCCGCTTGTCACTTCTGCAAAAACGGCGCGCGCCACAATATCACGCGGAGCCAGTTCAGCATCCTTGTGGATGGGCAACATGAAGCGCTCACCCGCCTTATTGACCAGCGTAGCACCTTCACCACGCAAGGCTTCAGTCGCCAAAGGAGCCGGGTCTTTGCCCACATCAATCGCGGTTGGGTGAAATTGCACAAATTCCGCATCGGCGATCATGGCCCCCGCCCGCGCCGCTATCGCCATGCCAATGCCTGCACTTTCCACCGGATTGGTAGTGACGCGGTAGAGTTGCCCCACGCCACCTGTGGCCAGCACGATTGCACTTGCTTCGTACTGTAACAGCTTGCCCGCAGAATCCTGCACCAGCACGCCCATCACACGGCCATTTTTGGTGAGCAATTGCTGCGCTGTAACATGGGATATTACATTGATGGACGGCGCATTGATGGCTGCAACATGCAGTGCTTCCATGATGGCCTTGCCCGCCGTGTCACCCTTCACCCGCACAATGCGGCGTTCCGAATGCGCAGCCTCGCGTGACTGCACCAGTGTTCCCGCAAGATCGCGATCAAAAGGCACGCCATAATCCAGAAGATCATAAATGCGGGCGCGGGCTTCTTCAGCCATGCCGCGCACCATGGTCTCGTCACAGAGACCCGCCCCGGCAATCAGCGTATCTGCTGTATGTTTGTCCGCTGTATCACCTTCGGACAAGGCGGCCGCAATGCCGCCTTGGGCCCAGACGGACGATGCGCCTGTGCCAATGGGTGCCGTCGATAAAATGGTGACGGGATGCGGTGCCAGCTTCAGTGCACAAAACAACCCGGCGAGGCCGCCACCGATAATCAGGATGGGTGCATGCATTATTTCAGATCGACCATGCGCTGAACTGAAAGCCTTGCGCGGGCTGCCAGCTCTTCTTCGATTTCAACTTTTGTAGTCATCGTCAGCAAGCTGTTCAAAATCGCAGGCAGCGTGATGCGGCGCATATGGGGACAGAAATTGCAGGGGCGGATGAAATCCACATCCGGCGTTTCGGCGGCCACGTTGTCCGACATGGAACATTCCGTCACCATCAGCACTTGCTTCGGGCGGCGGTCCTTGACGTATTTGATCATGCCTGCCGTGGAGCCTGAGAAATCGCATTCGGCTATCACGTCAGGCGGGCATTCCGGATGGCCGATGATTTCAATGCCAGGGTGGGCGGCGCGGTAGTCACGGATTTCCTGTGCCGTGAAGCGTTCGTGCACCTCGCAGGCACCAGCCCAAGAAATGATTTTCACATTGGTCTGGTTTGCGACGTTGGCCGCCAGATATTGATCCGGCAGGAATATGACTTCCGGCACGCCGAGGCTTTCAACCACCTTCACAGCGTTCGACGATGTGCAACAGATATCAACTTCTGCTTTCACGTCGGCAGACGTGTTGACGTAAGCGACAACCGGAACACCGGGGTGCTTGGCCCGCAACATTCTGACGTCAGCACCCGTGATCGACTCAGCCAGCGAACAGCCTGCCCGCATGTCCGGCATCAACACGGTTTTTTGGGGGCTGAGCAGCTTAGACGTTTCTGCCATGAAGTGGACGCCACCCTGCACGATGACAGTGGCTTCAGTAATGGCCGCCTGCTTTGCAAGATAAAGACTGTCCCCCACCACATCCGACACGCCGTGATAGATTTCAGGTGCCTGATAATTATGGGCGAGTATGACCGCGTTCTTGTCTTTCTTTAGCGCATTGATGGCTTGTGCATAGGCCGCGTGGGAGGCCCATTCGACTTCCGGCATGACACGCTTCACCCGGTCGTAGAGATGGGCCGTGTCACGGGCCAGACCCGGCGTATAGCGCGTGTCAAAACCCTGGAGAGAAGCATAAGTCGTCATTGGTGAAGTCCCCCTGTGCCTAGGGTTGTGGACCTAGCACCGAATTATGGCGAAAGAAACGATGAGATGCGCCAAAACGCCCGCCTTGCGGCAAGGCCCCGGCTTCGCTAAAGCCTCAATCCACAGACATTCCGGTTGGAGGGGACTTTACCATGGCAGATCATTCACCCACACATACGCCGCGTGGACTTCAGGACCACAAGGACAC
>JANPHF010000131.1:0-2891 GCA_031424315.1 Aestuariivirga sp. | reverse complement strand
CCCGACATTTTCTCTGATCGAAACGATAAAGGCGAACCACAATTGTCACAGAAAGAACGCTCGACGCCGGGAGAGGAACGATAGACTTTTGGAACTCCGCCAAGCCACCTCCATCTATTTTCCGCTACCCCAATGTATGTCGTCATGGGCGAAGAACATTGACGACGGCAGCTTTCACAATGGCAATTCACACAGGATTGAACAGGAAGGTCAACCTCAAATCGAATTGATCCGCATAAACAGCGACCACGCATGTTCTACCTCATAGTATAAGATCTATTTCCCAAAAACCGAGGCCATCTCAGCCTGCCCGATATTTCATACTAGACACAAGGGAGACTATTGCAGGTTTGACGCTTCGTCGAGTGGGGACGGGTTCAGTGCGATCGTGGGCGCTCTGTTGGTTGTCTGTAGCCGGGCGAGGAGTGTGGTCACTTGGTGTTGCAATGAAAGCGCCATTTCGCAATGACCACCTTTTCCGCCCTGAGGCTGTAGTAGAATTCTCCATTCAAACATTCATCCCTGAGCTTTTGTTTGCTTGATTGCCGCCGAGGACGTGCCAACCAGATGCAATCAGGCTGCATTCCGTGCGATCTAGATCGACTGTCCATCCAAGAATCAGCTCGCGGTAAGGCCGTAGGCCGAACATTTGTAGGTGCGATTATTGAAGTGGGACCATTTCTGCATACGCGAGGATGGTGCTCTCGGCAGGCTCTCGCTACGACGAGGTAGTCGCCTTGTACTCGAGCTTTGGGTTTGTTGAAGACAAGTGCCTGCCAGACACAGGCGCCGGTGACATAAAGCTCAGGATGTGTCTTGATTTCTGGCGTGTGGTCAAAGCTGCCTGAAAGTTTGCTCTCGCAAGTTGCCAGGGGAATACATGGAAGATTTTGGGCGAAGTTAAGCGCAATTGGCGACTGCATGAACTCGACTGTCATGGGGTATGGGTGTTTCCGTCAGCATGACGTCAAGCCTTACCCAGGCGTCTTGACGAAGTAATCGCTCTCGCCCAAAACAGGAGAGGCATGCGGGCGTAGTTCAATGGCAGAACGGCAGCTTCTTAAGCTGTTAAATCCAAGAGAATTGAGCACGTTGGGCTGCCAGAAGCTCGGGCGTCCCTAACACCCTGACCGCATACGTGTTTAGAATGAATGCAAAAGTGGCGGACATTGAGACGGACCGCCAGTACAGTGCCGTCAATACAATCAGCCAGCGAAGATATCTGCAGATCCGTCGGGCACCTCTCTAGACATTTCTTTGCTGGCCAGAACGGGCGAGCACCCCCGGGCGCAAACGTTCATTTGGTCCGTAATCCTCTGCAGAGTGGAAGTACAGGCGTGGAGCGTCGAATACGATTTCCAGCCGCTTGCGGTAAGCCTCTAGCTGGCCTGCGCGGGTCAGGTCGTCCACACGGCCTGGCATGTAGGCCATGAAGGGCTGCAGAACGTCAAATCCGGTGTATCTCAACAGTCCGTTATGGATGGGCCATAGCACCGTCAGAATGTCGCCATCGATGCCGTCAGGAGCGTAGGTATCAGCCGAGGTACCGGTGGTCGCAGCAACCATCGCAAGCTTGCCTTTGAACATGCCGGTATCGTATTTGCGCCCGGGTAGATATGCAAAGCCGCGGGCAAAGACACGGTCGGCCCAGCCTTTGAGGATGGCCGGCATCCCGAACCACCAGATCGGAAACTGGAAGATGACCAAGTCGGCGCGCCCGAGCTTGCCCTGTTCCTTCGCAATGTCGGCAGCGATGGTGCCATGTTCCATTGCAGCGGTCTGTTCACGCGCCAAATTGAACGGCGTGGCCAAGGCATGCGTATCCACGAAATCTGCTGATCCAGCGATTGCATTCCATCTCATCGCATAAAGGTCGGAAACTTCTACCCGGTGGCCCCATCCTTCAAGGGTTGCCACCGCAAGATCCTTCATCGCGCCATTGAATGAGGCAGGTTCAGGGTGCGCAAAGATGATAAGGACATTCATGAGCATTGACCTTTGGTTTTCAGCTTAATCACAACGATCAGAAAGCACAATACGGCCCCGCTGACGCGAAACGCCAGGGAGCTGCAGTCCTGAGCAATCTTGAAAGGGGCTCCTGACAGAATGGAACCTGGTTGGTCGCGTGGTGCAGCATCTGCTGGAGCTGACTCTGATATTGACAGCATGCAGAAAGCTCAGCTTTCATGTCCGAAAGGTTTCAAAATTGCCCAGTATGGCTTTTGATATCGCCAGTTCGATGAGGAAGCGAAAATGGACAATGGGACACCCTTTCGTCCCGGAATTGAATTCGAGAAACAGTACTCGCTCGCCAAAATTCTGATCATATGGGCGTTGGCTACAATTCCAATGGGAATATTCGGTTGGATTGTGTTTCCCCTTCTCTCGCCTGAAGCTACGTCAGACCCTCTCGCGGCGGGTGTAACAAGACTTTCATTGCTAACCGTTGGATTAATCTGGCTGTTTGCGCTTTCGATGCTCATTGTTAGGCAAGACGAAGGCGATCTAAGGTGGATCACGATAAAGCGTCGGTTGTGGCTCCGCCCACCGCTCGATATTCATACAGGAAAGGTCCGGCGCAGACTGTTTTGGTGGGTGGTGCCGTTTCTGGCGGCCACAGTCATTTGGGAACTTGCCCTCACCTCATATGTGGACAACTGGTGGGTTGCCGCTTTCCCGCTTTTTTCAGAGCCCAAGGGTTACAGCATGGGAGTGATCTTTGAATCGCCCCAGGTAATTGCACGCCTGACTGGCGCGTGGTGGTTCCTAGTTTTGTTCCTGGTTCAGGCCGTCTTCAATACTATCATTGGCGAAGAGTTTCTCTTTAGGGGCGTGCTATTGCCCAAGCTTGAAGGTGTTTTTGGCCGCTGGAGCTGGCTCGCCAGCGGCGT
>JANPHF010000130.1:0-6614 GCA_031424315.1 Aestuariivirga sp. | reverse complement strand
CGGGGGATTTATTGGTTCGCCCATGCAACCTCAAAAGGGTGGTCCTTCGCTGCTCTCAACATCGTCTGGTCCCTTAAGGTGGGATGTCGGTGGGCAGTCAAAACAACGAGAACTCTTCAGCCAGCAGCTATCAAAAACCTGCCCGGCGCGTGGGGCAACCCTCGCAATTTTTTCGCCACTCTAATTCTAAGTGGCACCGCGTGAGTTACCCCACGCGTCTCCCTCTTTTCTTCCCCCGGTTTCGGATGACACGAAACCAACAAGCGATGAGTCATGGCTTGATTTCAATTCTTCTTCTGCTCCCTGGCGGGGGAGCTGTCGCGTCAGCGACTGAGGGGCGACTGGCTCTGAGTCAACACGATCACCTTCCATCGCCCCACTGTCGACTGCGCCGACATCTCCCCCTCCGGGGAGAATGAGCATTGCCACCCAACGGTTGACAAACCGCTCGCATCGTGGCCTTTAGCCGCCAAATTCGAAGGATTTCAGATGACTCACGCCTATCGCACCCACACCTGTGGCCAGTTGCGCGACACCGACGCCAATGGCACCACCCGCCTGTCCGGCTGGGTGCACCGCGTGCGTGACCATGGCGGCGTGTTGTTCCTCGATGTGCGTGACCATTACGGCATGACGCAAGTGGTGGCCGATCCTGATTCACCCTGCTTCAAGGTGGCCGAAAAAGTTCGCTCCGAATGGGTGATCCGTATTGACGGCAAGGTGCGCCTGCGCCCGGCGGGAACCGAAAACAAGGAGATGCCCACGGGCCTCATCGAAGTTTACGCCACCGAGATCGAAGTGCTGGGCCAGGCAGCCGAGCTGCCGCTGCCCGTGTTCGGTGAACCTGACTATCCGGAGGACACGCGGCTCAAATATCGCTTCCTCGATCTGCGCCGCGAAACGCTGCACAAGAACATCATGACTCGCACCAAGGTGGTGTCTCACCTGCGCAACAAGATGAACGCCATCGGCTTCAGCGAATTCTCAACGCCGATCCTGACGGCCTCGTCGCCCGAAGGTGCACGTGACTTCCTCGTGCCGTCGCGCATTCACCCCGGCAAGTTCTTCGCCCTGCCGCAGGCGCCGCAGCAATACAAGCAGCTCTTGATGGTGGCGGGCTTCGACAAATATTTCCAGATCGCGCCTTGCTTCCGCGATGAAGACCCGCGCGCTGATCGTCTGCCGGGTGAGTTCTATCAGCTCGACTTGGAAATGAGCTTCGTCACGCAAGATGACTTGTTCGCGACGATGCAGCCGGTGATCATGGAATTGTTTGAGACCTTCAAGGGCAGTAAGGCAGTTCGCGCTGAAGTGAAGCGCATTCCACACAGCGAAGCCATCCGCAAATATGGCTCCGACAAGCCGGACTTGCGCAACCCCATTGAGATGCAGGCCGTCACAGAACATTTTGCAGGCTCTGGCTTCAAAGTCTTCGCCGGCATGATCGCCAACGATCCGAAAGTGGAAGTCTGGGCCATCCCAGCGCCCAAGGGCGGCAGCAGAGCTTTCTGCGATCGCATGAATGGCTGGGCGCAGCGTGAAGGGCAACCTGGCCTCGGCTACATCTATTGGCCGGCTCCAGCAGAACTTGGTGCTGGTCAAAAGTTAGGCCAGAATCCAGCAACTGCTAACATGACCATTGTTTTGGACGCGGCAGAAAATGGATTGGGCCCAATTGCGAAAAACATTGGCCCTGAACGAACCAAAGCTATTGCCAAACAGTTAGGCCTTGGCGTGGGTGATGCCTGCTTCTTTGTCGCTGGCCGACCAGAGAAGTTCTACAAATTCGCCGGTGATGCGCGCGCCATCGTGGGCAAGGAATTGGCGCTGACCAACGAAAATGAATTCGCCTTCTGCTGGATCGTGGATTTCCCCTTCTATGAATGGAGCGAGGAAGACAAGAAGGTGGACTTCGGCCACAACCCCTTCTCCATGCCGCAAGGCGGGTTGAATGCGCTCAACGCCCAGGACCCGCTCACCATCAAGGCCTTCCAGTATGACATGGTTTGCAACGGCTATGAGATCGCCTCCGGCTCCATCCGTAACCACTCACCTGAAACCATGGTGAAGGCGTTTGAGATCACCGGCGTCACCAAGGCGGAAGTGGAAGAACGCTTCGGCGGCATGTACCGTGCCTTCCAGTATGGTGCACCTCCGCACGGCGGCATGGCTTTTGGCGTGGACCGTTTGGTGATGCTGATTTGCGGTGTCACCAACCTGCGCGAAATCACGCTGTTCCCGATGAACCAGCAGGCGCAAGATTTGCTGATGGGCGCGCCATCAGACGCAACGCCCAAGCAGCTGCGCGAACTTCACCTCAGGTTGAATCTGCCGGAAGCCAAGGCCTAACATTGTGGCAGGGCATGCAGTGTTGCATGGCCCTTTGCCACCAAAGCGGGATTGCGAAGCAGCTTCACGCTGCGTATTTTGCGCCATTGCGATTCATGAGGCACCGGATGCGAAAACTTCTTCTTGCCGCTCTTGGCACAACTTTGCTTGTTGCAACGCCGGCCCAGGCTGAACGCCTGGAGCGCTGCAACGATCTTCTGATGTGCCTCTTTGGCCCGCGGCACCCCGCACCGGCCCTCGGCCCGACCAAAGGCATCAGGGATCAATATGGTCATCCGGTCAATCTCTCGGGCGCCTCGCGTCGTGAGACGGTTGATTGGAACGAAGACCAATATCCTCTCGGCTCCATCATCATCAAAACCGGTGAACGTGCGCTCTATTATGTTTCAGGCAGCGGCGAGGCGGTGAAATATGCCATTGGCGTGGGCCGCGAGGGCTTTCAATGGAGCGGCACTTCAAAAATCGCATCTAAGGCTGAATGGCCGGGTTGGACACCACCAAAGCAGATGATTGCGCGCGAGGCTTTGAAGGGCCATCACTTGCCGGATCACATGGATGGTGGCCCCGGCAATCCGCTGGGTGCGCGTGCCATGTATTTGGCGGGCCGCATGTACCGCATCCACGGCACCAACAATGAGGCTTCGATCGGCCATGCGGTTTCATCTGGCTGCATCCGCATGATGAATGCCGATGTGATTGATCTCTATGACCGCGTGAAAGTCGGCGCGCGTGTCTGGGTTTATCAATGAGCGGTGAGACAAACTGAATAAGCAAAAGCCCCGGGGCAGCGCCGCCGGGGCTTTTGAATTCCGTGCCGTCTGAAGAATTACTTCTTCTTGGCAGCCTTCTTGGCCTTCTTCGCTACCTTCTTGGCAGCTTTCTTCGGGGCCTTCTTGGCGGTTTTCTTAGCAGCTTTCTTTGCAGCCATTTTAGTCTCCGTTTAAAAACCCTGGTGGCGAGGGCCATCCAGGGTTTGATTCAGTTTTGAACCAGGAAGAATTACTTCTTCTTGGCAGCCTTCTTGGCGGTCTTCTTAGCGGCCTTCTTAGCGGTCTTCTTAGCAGCTTTCTTAGCAGCCATAGTTCTCTCCATAAGAGTATGATTGGTTATGCCCCACAACGCGGGCCCGACTAACCTGTTACGGGCATCAACAAAAATATTTTTTTATTTCCGTCCGTAGCTGAAGCGTCTTGTGAACCTCATTGTGTGATTCGGCAATATGCCGACTACATGTAGTAGTGTGCCTGCGTTCGGTTAATGAAAAGCAAACAATTTTAGGCGTGGAAATATCATCCGTTCACGGATGAAAGTGAAAATTTGAAAAGTCCTTTATTTTTGCTGATAGAATTGATTGATCCGTATACTGATTAATTGAAATGCGAGTTCATTTTACCATGCATGAGGCAAGACGGTGGATTCTCTATCCACAATTATTTTTGCAAATGGCTGTTGATAAGGCCCTCGAACCAACCAAAACAGCCACCAAGCGTCCTATGTGATCGGCTCGCCGCGTGACCTGCGCGAACGCATTTCATCGTTCAAGGAAGCATTTCAGGCGCGTCTTCAACCGGTGTGAAAACAAAAAAGGCCGGGATCCCTCCCGGCCTCAATCATTTCTTTCGCACTTTCGCTTACGAACACCCGCTCGTCGAGCCGCAGGTGTCGCACTTCAGGCATGTGCCGTTGCGCACCATCGTGTAGTTGCCGCATTCGCCACAGCTGTCGCCTTCATAACCCTTCATGCGGGCCTCGGCGCGCTGGTCCATCGCCCTTACCGGCTTCGATGCTTCATAGACCATCGGGGCGGGCGCTTCGGCAAGAGCGCCTTGAACCGAAACTTGCGACGCTGAATTCACTTGCTCTGCCGCGCGCATTTGCAAGGCATGAGCAGGCGAGTTGGCCGAAACTGGGCCAGGCTGCTGCGGCATCACCACAACATTAGCCAGGTTCTGCTTACGCACAAAGCCAGTGGAGACAAAGCGTTGCGCCGGAGCTTGCGGCTTGTGGGCATCGGCACTTTCGCCACGGCCCAGCGAGTCAAAGCGCAGTTCCGAAGGCTCGACATGAGCGAGATCATGACGGCCAAGGTAGGAGACAGCCAATTCGCGGAACACATAGTCGAGGATCGACGTTGCATTCTTGATCGAGTCATTGCCCTGCACCATGCCGGCCGGCTCGAACTTCGTGAAGGTAAAGGCATCCACGAATTCTTCGAGCGGCACGCCATATTGCAGGCCGACAGACACGGCGATGGCGAAGTTGTTCATCATGGCACGGAGGGCAGCACCCTCCTTGTGCATGTCGATGAAGATTTCACCCAGCTTGCCATCCTCATATTCACCTGTGCGGAGATAGACCTTGTGGCCGCCGACAGTGGCCTTCTGGGTATAACCCTTGCGGCGCGAAGGCAGCTTCTCACGGGCGTGAACGTGCTCAATGACACGCTCCACAATCTTCTCGACGATGGTTTCAACACGCGCTGGCATGGACTTGGCCACCAGCGTATCCACCACATCGTCGGCCTCATCGTCATTGTCGGCGATGAGCTGCGAAGACAGCGGCTGCGACAGCTTGGACCCATCGCGGTAAAGCGCATTGGCCTTGATCGCCAACTTCCACGACAGCATGTAAGCCTGTTCGCAATCTTCAACGGTTGCGTCATTCGGCATGTTGATGGTCTTGGAGATCGCTCCCGAGATGAAAGGCTGCGAAGCGGCCATCATGCGGATGTGGCTTTCAACCGACAGGAAGCGCTTGCCAATGCGACCACACGGGTTGGCGCAATCGAATACAGGCAGATCCTCATCCTTCAGGCCCGGTGCGCCTTCCAAAGTCATGGCGCCACAGACATGGATATTGGCCTTGTCGACATCAGCTTTCGAGAAACCAAGGCTGCCAAGCAGGTCAAAGCCGAAATCATTGAGCTGTGCATCCGTCAGTTTCAATACGTCCTTGCAGAAGGCTTCGCCCAGCACGAACTTGTTGAACACAAACTTGATGTCAAAGGCTGAGGCGAGGCCGCCTTCGATCTTGGCAATCTCCGCTTCGCCAAAGCCCTTGGACTTCAGTTGAGCATGGTTCAGCGCAGGCGAATCCGCCAGCGAACCATGGCCCACGGCATAGTTGATGATGCCTTCGATCTGCTCGGCATTGTAGCGGAGTGTACGCAGCGCTTCAGGCACTGCCTGGTTGATGATCTTGAAATAGCCGCCACCAGCCAGCTTCTTGAACTTCACCAAAGCAAAATCTGGCTCAATGCCAGTGGTGTCGCAATCCATCACCAAGCCGATGGTTCCTGTTGGGGCAACCACTGTTGATTGCGCATTGCGGTAACCATGGGCCTCGCCCAGTTCAACGGCTTTGTCCCATGCCTTGCGGGCAGCGAGGGCCAGTGCCTTGTCGGAGAGATCATTCTCATCCAGTGGCACAGGCGCGACATGCAGGTTTTCATAACCCACAGCAGCGCCATAAGCCGCGCGGCGATGATTGCGCATCACGCGCAGCATGTGTTCGCGGTTCTTGGCAAAGCCGGGGAAGGGGCCAAGCTCAGATGCCATTTCGGCTGAAGTGGCATAAGCAATGCCCGTCATGATGGCCGAGATGGCAGCGCAAATGGAGCGGCCCTCGTGGCTGTCATAGGGAATGCCCGCCGTCATCAGCAGGCCGCCAATATTGGCAAAGCCCAAGCCCAGTGTGCGGTATTCATAGGACAGCTTGGCAATTTCCTTCGACGGGAACTGCGCCATGAGAACCGAGATTTCCAGAACCAAAGTCCACAGCCGCGTTGCGTGCTCAAAGGCCGAAATGTTGAACTTGCCGGTGGCCACATCGCGGAACTGAAGCAGATTCAGCGAGGCCAGGTTGCAAGCCGTGTCATCCAGGAACATGTATTCAGAACAGGGGTTCGAGGCGCGGATTTCGCCAGAGCCAATACAGGTGTGCCAGTCATTGATGGTTGTGTGGAACTGGATGCCCGGATCAGCCGACGCCCAGGCGGCGTGGCCGATCTTGTCCCACAGGTCGCGGGCGCGGACCGTCTTTGCCACCTTGTCGGAATTGCGGGCGGTGAGCTTCCACTCTTCGTCGGCGACGACGGCGTTCAGGAACTCGTCGTTGACTCGCACCGAGTTATTCGAGTTCTGGCCGGAGACGGTGAGGTAGGCTTCGCTGTCCCAATCGGTATCGTAGGTGGCGAAGTCAATTTCCTTATAGCCCTGGCGGGCGAACTGGATGACGCGGCGGATGACGTTGTCCGGCACCATGTC
>JANPHF010000129.1:0-70051 GCA_031424315.1 Aestuariivirga sp. | reverse complement strand
GAGTTCTCGTTGTTTTGACTGCCCACCGACATCCCACCTTAAGGGACCAGACGATGTTGAGAGCAGCGAAGGACCACCCTTTTGAGGTTGCATGGGCGAACCAATAAATCCCCCGTAAACGCCACGATCCACGTGCCCGGATCTTAGTATCCAGGGCCTCCAGCTTGCACATCCGGGAGGGGTGTACGTTTCACCACCCGCGGAACCTGCCACCAAACAGCAATCCGTGAAGATTGCCGCCCAGCCGCTCAACCACAAGAGGTTGGGCAACTGCTCTCCGCCAGGTTCACCGTCATGAACCGGACCCCGATGGAGAGGGATGGAACATTACAAGAACATTTCTTTCCTGCTGTCAAGAAAAAAAAGACACTCTTCTCGTTCTGAGAAGGAGCCCTCATCCGCCCTTCGGGCACCTTCTCCCATCGCGCAAGGGCGCGACGGGCGAAGGCCTGAGTATTGAAGGCTGGAGACGATTGCCTTCTCCCGTTGCGGAGCAATGGGAGAAGGTGCCCGAAGGGCGGATGAGGGCTCTTCGAAACTAACCCAACTCCCCCAGCCCCTTGGCAATGCGCGCCAGTGCCTTCTCAATATCGGCCTCGCTTGCCGCAAACGACAGACGAATGGAATTCGGCGCGCCGAAGGCTGTGCCTGGAACAGTGGTAACGCCGTGTTGTTCCAAGAGCCAATCACAGAGCTGGTCTGTGGTGTCGATCACATGGTTGCCTACGCGCTTGCCGAGGAAGGCAGAAACATCGGGGAAGGCATAGAAGGTGCCTGGGATGGGGCCGATCTTCACACCGGGAATGGCGCGCAAGCCGTTCAGCACCATGTCGCGCCGCTGCTGATAGATGCGTCGCATGCGCTCGACCTCATCCCTTGTGCCTTTGAGGGCGGCAACGGCGGCTTTCTGCACAAACATGTTGGCGCCTGCCGAGATGATGCTTTGCATGCGGCCCATGGCGATGGCGATAGGCAATGGCGCTGCGGCGTAACCCAAGCGCCAGCCTGTCATGGCGAAGCCCTTGGAGAAGCCATTGAGTGTGATGGTGCGCTCAAGCATTCCTGGCAAGGAGCCGAAGCTGACCATTTCACCCTCAAACAAGATGTATTCGTAGATTTCATCCGACAGCACCATGAGGCGCGGATGTTGGCGCACAACTTCGGCCAGCGCCTCAAGCTCTGCCCTGTTCCACACGGCACCTGTGGGATTGTTCGGCGAGTTGAGGAAGACGAGTTTGGTGGCTGGCGTGATGGCCGCCGCAATGCGGGCGATGGGTGGCTTATAGTTTTCAGCCACCGTGCTCTCGACGACAACTGACTTGCCGCCTGCAAATTTCACTGAACCTTCGTAAGACACCCAATAAGGCGCCATCATGATCGCCTCATCGCCGGGGCCGATCAATGAGAGCACGGCATTGTTCACTGCCTGCTTGGCGCCATTGGCGAGCACGATGTTGGCCGCTTCATAATTCAGCTTGTTTTCAGCGCGCAGCTTTTCGGCGATGGCTTCGCGCAGATCAGGAATGCCGGACACGGGAGCATAATGTGTGAAGCCCTTGTCCATGGCATCCTTGGCCGCATTGCGGATGTTTTCTGGGGTGTCGAAGTCAGGCTCACCAATGGTGAGGGCCACCACATCTTGCCCTTTGGCGCGCAGCTCTCGGGTTTTCTGGCTCATGCGGATGATGGCGCCTTCATCGGCTGCATTGGCGCGGGGTGACAGAAGTGTTGCAGGATCAAATTTGCTCATGTTTTGGCATATGGCAGCTTTAACTTGCGCCCTCAAGACTGCAGCGTCTAAACCCTGCCCCATGAAATTGAATCACCTTGCCGCCTTGGCCGCCTTCACCCTTGCCGCTTGTTCACAAGACAATGGCGTGCGCCTGACCCATGACGAGCCGGTGGCAACGCCTGCGCCCCCTGTGGCTGCTAAGGTTGAGCCCGTGTTCTATAACGGCAAGACTTATAAAGTGAGCATCACGCCCAATGGCGACGGCACGATAGCCATGAAAATTCCCGGGATGGGGGCTAATCAAGAAAAAGACGCGGCCGCACTTTCCTCCAATGTGCTGCATCATTTCGCCTGCAAGGACAGCCAGAAAGCCGTTCTTTCCGCCCCGCCCGCCTTTGACGGCACCGGCTGGTTCGCCGCCGGGCGTTGCGCTTGACACTTGCACTGTGTGCAATCCTGCCATTCCAGACTTGCGCGAATTTTTGCATTTATTGAACCAAACCAGCAGTTTGTGTTTATATAGAACGTATGATCGTTGAAAATGTTCTGAAACGGCTGGTGAAAACCGGCAAACTCACCGTGACTGACTGGAAAGGCCGCATCTCGCGCTATGGAGACGGCGGCACGCCTAAGGTTCACATCAAGCTGGCCACGGCCACGGCGGCCCGCAAGATTGCGCTCGACCCTGATCTCTATTTGGGTGAGGCCTATATGGCGGGCGACTTTCAGGTTCTGGACGGCACGATTTATGATTTCATGCAGCTGGCACTGCAGAACACGGGGCCCACTTCGGCCTCGATGAATGGCACCAGCACGGTTTCCAAGCTGCTCTACCAAGGGCGCATTGCGATGCGCCGCCTGGACCAGGCCAATTCAGAGCGCCGGGCACGCAACAATATCCACAGCCATTATGATCTTTCGGGCGAACTTTATGATCTGTTTCTCGACAAGGACAGGCAATATTCCTGCGCCTATTTCGAGCGCGATGATCAGGCGCTGGAAGAAGCGCAACTTGCCAAGAAGCGCCACATTGCCGCCAAGCTGAATATCAAACCGGGGATGAAGGTTCTCGACATCGGCTCAGGCTGGGGCGGCATGGGGCTTTATCTCGCCGAAGTTTGCGGGGCGGATGTGACGGGGGTTACGCTCTCTGAGGAACAGTTCAAACTTTCCAATGCCCGCGCGAAAGAACGTGGCGTGGCCGACCGTGTGCGCTTCCTGCTGCAGGATTACCGCAAGCTGGAGCAGCAGTTTGACCGTATTGTTTCGGTGGGCATGTTCGAGCATGTGGGTGTTGGCCATTTTGCCGAGTTCTTCAAAAAGTGTTCAGCGCTGCTCAAGCCTGATGGCACAGCACTTCTGCACTCCATCAACCGGTCTGACGGGCCTGGTGCCACGAGCGCCTGGACCAAGCGCTATATCTTCCCCGGCGGTTATATCCCTGCCCTGTCGGAAGTGATCCCGCATCTGGAGCGGCATGGGCTCTATGTCACCGACATTGAAATCCTGCGCCTGCACTATGCCAAGACGCTGCGCCATTGGTTGAACCGTTTCACCGCCAACCGGGACAAGGCGAAGGCGCTTTATGACGAGCGCTTCTGCCGCATGTGGGAGTTCTATCTGGCCGGGGCGGAAAGCTCATTCCGCTTCATCGGCATGAACAACTTCCAGATCCAATTCGGGCATGACCAGCATTACCTGCCGTTTACGCGCGACTATATGATGGCTGAAGAGGCGCGGCTGCGCAGCCTCGAGGCGAAGTCACAGAACTACAACAGCAAGGCCATTCTGCTGGACATGGACGGAGCTAAAGCGGCGATGCTGGTGAAAGCCAAGCCTGTCAAAGCCACGGTTGCAAAAAAGGCTCAGCCGAAGCGGCGGTCCAGCCAATCGCGTGTGCGGAAATAGGCGCCCACCAGCGGCAAGAACCAGGTGCTTCCGTGATAGAGCGGGTGGGTTGGAAATTCGGCGCGGTCAAATGCGCTGAGGCGATTGGAACGTGTGAGAATCTTGCGCGCGGTCTGATGGCCGAGATAGCTCAACATGGCGACACCCGAGCCATTGCAGGCCAAGGCATAGTGCAGGCCTTGGAATTTGCCCATGTGGGGCATTTCATCCAGCGCAAAGGCGACATTGCCTGTCCATGAGTGGGTGATCTTAACGCCTGCGAGCTGCGGGTACCGATCGAGCATGAATTGATACAATAGAGGTGCTGTTTCGCGCGGATCGGTGAAGCCGAATTTGGCCCGGCCGCCGAAGATCATGCGCCGGCCATCGGGCGAGAGCCGATAATAGGTCAGCACGCGGCGCGTATCTGCGAAGGAGCGATTTTTGGGCGAGAGTGAACGCGCCAGATCTTCTGGCAGCTCTTCCGTGGCGATGATGTAAGAGCCGATGGGCACGAGCCGGCGCTTGAATTGCGGGGTGAGATCGCCGGTGTAACCATTGGTGGCGATCACCACATCCCGGGCGCGGATTTCACCGCGCGCGGTTTTCAACGTCCAAGATTGATCAGCATTCTGCGTGAGGCCATTCACCGGCGTGTTGCCCGCAATCTTCGCACCGGCTTTCAAGGCGAGATCCAGCAGGCCCTTGTAAAATAGCGCTGGATGCAAATGGGCGGCTCGTTCCACCACCATGCCGCCGTGATAGTAATCTGAACCAATGTCTTCGCGTTGCCGTTCTCGCGGCACAACATAACAACCGGATTGGGCCTCAGCGTTGAGCAAATCGGCCTTGTGGGCGAGGCCATTGTAATGGCCTGCGCTCCACGCACCCAAGAAATAGCCATTCTTGTGCCACCCGCATTCGATCTTCTCGCGGGTGATCAGGTTTTCCACGTGGGAGAAGGCATCAGCCGCATCCTGCAAGAAGGGTGCGGCTTCTGCATCGCTCATCGCCTTGGAGAAATAGCGCTTGCCGACATTGACGCCCCCTGAAACCATGCCGCCATTGCGGGTGGATGCCCCGAAGCCAGGCTCCGCCGCATCAAGCACAAGCACATCGGTTCCATTGCGGGCCAGTTCCAGCGCGGCATTCAATCCGGCATAACCCGCGCCGATGATGGCCACAGCCACGTCCTTTGGCAAAGGCAGCTCCGGCAGGGCCGTGGGCTCATGGGCCTCCCACCAAAAAGGCTTTAATTTGAAGTCGCTATGGAAAATGCTGGCACTCATGCAACACACATTAACATTATGGTCCAGCGCCTTGCCATGGCCACGCCAAGGGTTTAATCAGGCCACTTTCCCGACATCAAGCCGGAGACTCAATCTTGAAATTCAAAACCCGCCTCGCCCAAGCTGCCTTGGCAACCGCCGTTCTTGGCCTTTCCGCAGGCGCAAGCTTCGCCATGCAAGTTGACATTCTTGTCGACAAGATTTCGCAGCACATGCGCGTTCTGGTGGATGGCCATCAGCAATATGACTGGCTGGTTTCAACGGGTGGCCAGGGCTATGATACGCCTTCGGGCACCTTCCACATCTTCCGCATGGAGAAAGATCACTTCTCGAAGGAATGGGACGATGCGCCCATGCCTTATTCCATGTTCTTTACCGGCATTGGCCATGCCGTGCACGGCTCATTCCATGTGAAAGCCCTGGGCACGCGCGCTTCACATGGCTGTGTACGCCTGGCACCTGAAAATGCCGCTGTGTTGTGGGATCTCATCACCAAAGCCGGATTCAAGAACAACACCGTGGTGATCAAGGGTGGCTTCTTTGACAATGGCAACTTGACCACTGAGCAGACCTTTCACATGACACCGAAGGATCATGCACAGTTGGCCTCGGCCTCTGAGCCGAAGCCGCTGTTCTGGTGGACCAAGCCGCAGGCATCGCAGAGCCAGCCGAAGAAGACTTTCTCAATTTTTGATCCAAGGCCAAAAGCCAAAGTGAAGGCCGTGGCCGACAATGGGAAAGTTGTTGTGGACAAGAAGAAAAAGAAGAAGAAGCTGCCCGCCGTTGTGGGCGCTGACCAGCAGGGTTGAGAGATTTCAATTTGAAATGAAAATGGGCAGGGTTTCCCCTGCCCTTTTTGTTTGCGGTGAAGCCCGCGCTTATTCTGCGGCAGGCTTCAATTTGGTGACTGTGGCAGAAGGCTTGGTGAAAGCGGCCAGCCTGTCCTCGATGGCTTCCACCTTGGCGGCAAGGCCATCCACTTCGGCATCCACGGCTTCCACCTGTTTCTCCACGGCGGCCACTGCCGGATCGATGACTCTTGGTTCATCGGCAGCGCCCACGAAGCGCGAGAAGGCCCAGCTGAACACGCGCGCCACGTCATCCATCACAATGTAGTAGGATGGTACGAAGATCAGGCTGAGGAAAGTGGATACAATCAAGCCGCCGATCACGGCCGTGGCCATGGGTGAGCGAAACGAACCGCCTTCACCAATGCCAAGTGCTGTTGGCAACATGCCGGCACCCATGGCGATGGTTGTCATCACGATTGGGCGCGCGCGCTTGAGGCCAGCGTCGATGACCGCCTCCACGCGTTCCATGCCGTGATGCTCACGCTCTACCGCGAAATCCACCAGCATGATGGCGTTCTTGGCCACGATGCCGATCAGCATCAGCATGCCGATGAACACCGGCATGGAGAAGGCTTGATGGGTGAGCAGCAAGGCCAGCACCACGCCGCCCAATGACAGCGGCAGCGACAGGATAATGGAGAAGGGCACGAAGAAATTGTGCATCAGCAGGATCAGGATGAAGATCATCAAGAGAATGCCGAAGCCACCGGCCTGGGCAAAACCCGAAGCCACTTCGCCCTGAATCTCGGCGTCCGCACCTGCCTGAACTTTGACAGTGGAAGGGAAGTTGAGGGACTTGGCCGTATCTTCAATAATCTTTGTGCCATCACCCAGTTCCACACCTTCGGGCAAATCTGCACCGATGGTGGCTTGGCGCTGACGGTCATAGCGCTTGATCGAAGACGGGCCTTCCGAGAGCTTCACGTCAGCCACTGAACTGAGTGGCACGGTGGTTGGTGCCGCAGTCAAGCCCGCCTGCACCGGCAGGCGCAAGTTGGCCAGGCCAGAGAAGGATGTTCGGGCCTGTTCGGGAATTTGCACGCGGATGGGAATCTGGCGGCCATCGATGGAGAACTTGGCCAGCAGTGGGCCAAAGTCACCAATTGTCGCCACGCGCACAGCCTGACTGATCTGTGCAGCGGTGATGCCGAGTTGGGCGGCCTGTTCCGTCTTCGGCGAAATCTGAATTTCAGGACGGCTCAAGGCACCCTGCGCCATGGGGGCACGCAGCTTTGGGTTCTGGCGCAAAGTGGCCGCGAGTTTGGCCGCCGCTTCAGACAGCGCCGGCCCATCAGTCGAGAGCATGTTGAACTCAACCTCGCGCGCGCCGCGCGGGTTGATCTTCGACCATTGCACATCCGGAATGTCGTTCAGCTTGGGCAGGATCTCGCCTTCCACCTTGGACTGCGGGACGATGCGGCCTGCCCATTCAAACTGGGGCAAATGCAGGCGCGAAGCCACGGGGTTCCACAAGTTATGCAAAAGTTCCACGTCGCGGTGGCGCAAGTTCACTGAGATGGAAGCGCGGCGCGGCTCCACCGTTCCGGTTGGCGAAGCACCACCGAGAACTGAGACTTGCGAGATTTCAGGATGCTGACGCAGAATGTCCGCCATTTTGTCGGTGGCCACGCGGGTTTGCGCGAGGCTAGCGCCCGGCGGCAATTCCACTGAGAGCACGAAACGTGACGAGTCGTCCTTCGGGATGAAGCCGGACGGAAGGAAGCCAAAGCCGAATATGGAAAGACCAACGATAGCAAAGCTGCCGATAACGGTGACATAGCTCATCAGATTAGGGCGGAAACGGCCAATGCGGATGGTGTGATTCAGAATATGCAGCAAGCCAATATAGGTCCGCATCAGCAGGCCAGGCGCGTGATCGCTGTGTGGCAGCGGCTTCATCAGGTAGGCGGCCATCATCGGCGTTATGAGGCGGGCCACCAGCAGCGAGAAGGCTACTGCGATGGCGACTGTCAAGCCGAACTGCTTGAAATATTGCCCTGCAATGCCGCCCATGAAAGATACGGGCGCAAAGATGGCAATGATCGAGCAGCTAATGGCGATGACCGCGAGGCCGATTTCATCAGCGGCTTCCATGGCGGCGCGGTAGGGAGTCTTGCCCATGCGCATGTGGCGCGCGATGTTTTCGATTTCCACAATCGCATCGTCCACCAGAATACCTGTGGCCAAGGTGATGGCGAGGAAGGACACAAGGTTGAGCGAGAAGCCCATCCAATGCATGATCCAGAAGGCCGGGAAGGCAGAGAGCGGGAGTGAGACCGCAGAAATCATCGTCGCGCGCCAGTTCCGCAGGAACAGGAACACCACGATGACGGCGAGCACCGCGCCTTCGATCAGGCCTTCCATCGCGGCCTGATAGTTGCCGTAGATGAAGTAAACCGTATCATCAACCAGCGAGAAGGTGACACCACCATTGGAAGCGGCAGTCATGTCAGCGATCTTGGTAGCAACGCGGTTGGCGGTATCCGTCGAGCTTGCACCCTTGGCACGGAAAATAGCGAAGGACACAACGCTTTCGCCGTTATAGCGCGCGAAGGTACGCTGTTCAGCGGCGCTGTCGATCACATCGCCAAGATCACCCAGCCGCGCTGATGTGCCATTGGCCAGCATGATCTTGGTGTCTCTGAGATCGTCCAAAGACTTGGCCCCGCCTAAGGTGCGGATCGCCTGTTCCATGCCGCCCACGTTGCCGCGGCCAGCGCCTGTGTCGGCATTGGTGGCAGCGATCTGTGAGTTGACCTGTGCGGCCGTGATGCCGAAAGATTGCAGCTTGACGGGATCGAGATTGATGCGAATTTCACGGTCCACACCGCCATAACGTTCCACGCGGCCAACGCCTTGCACACCCTGAAGCTGGCGCTTCACGGTGTCGTCGACAAACCAAGAGAGTTGTTCGAGCGTCATGCCCGGCGCTTTCACCGCGAAGGTCTGGATGGCCTGGCCTTCCACGTCGATGCTCTGGATGATGGGTTCATCCACACCGGCGGGAAGCTGACCACGGATCTTGGCTACTGCGTCCTTGGTGTCTTGCAATGCCTTGGCGGTTGGCACTTCGAGGCGATATTCAACGGCGGTGATCGACTGGCCATCCGACATGGTCGAGGTAAGGTGCTTGACGCCGGATACGCCAGCGACAGCATCTTCCACCAGCTTGGTGACTTGTGCTTCCAATTCGGAAGGCGTGGCGCCAGCCTCTGTCACTGTGACGGCGATCACGGGCACGTCAATATTTGGGAACTGCTCGATGGCCATGGAGCGGAAGCTGACCAGGCCGAGCAAGAACAGCACGATGAACATCAGGATGGCGGGAACGGGGGTGCGTATCGACCAGGCAGAAAAATTGAACATGTCAGAGCCTCACTGCGCCACGAGAACAGGGGTGACGGCGTCGCCATCCCGCACGAATGAACCGGCGCGGGCCACAAAGGTTTCGCCCGGGGCCACGCCATCGGTGATTTCAATATCGTCGGTGCCGACAAGGCCAGTGATGACCTTGCGCACCTGCACTTTGCCATCCTTCACGATCTGAACTGTAGGGCCATTGTCGCCAAAGGTGACGGCGGTGAGCGGCAAGGCCACGCCATCAGCCGCCGCCAGCGATATGCGGGCGCGGCCAAAGGCACCAATGGGAATGCGCTTTTCGGATGAAATTGCGATGTGAGCAATGCCAATGCGGGTTTGCTGGTTGACCTGCGGCGAGACCAATTTCACTTCGCCTTCAACTGCCTTGTCAAAGCCATTGATGGTGATGGCGGCCTTCTGCCCCACTTGCACGCGCGGCAAATCTGACTCCGGCACTTCGGCCATCAATTTCACAATGCCATCAGCCACGATTTCATACATGGGCGATTTCTGCCCGGATGCGATGCCGCCCACCTGCACTGTGCGCGAGGCGATATAGCCATCCACCGGGGCCTTGATTTCAGTGCGGGCCTTGCTGAGTTGCAGGTTGGCCATTTGGGCGTCAATGCCTAGACGGTCAGTCTTGGCGCCCAGCAGCGCCAGATTCGCGGCGGCAAGTTGAGCGGCTGCCAAATCAAAAACGGCTTGCACCTGATCGAAAGTCTGCTGCGTGGCCACGCCCGAAGTGCGGAGCTTTTTCACACGCTCCAAATCGGCATCAGCCTTGTCGCGGTTGATCTGGGCTTGGTCAATCTGGTTTTGCGCCTGCTGTGAGGCAAGATCATTGCGCGCCAGGCTGGCCTTGGTTTGCTGGATTTGAATGTCGATGGATGATGAATTGAGACGGGCCAGAACCTGCCCCTTCTTAACCGTGTCACCCTCTTCGGCGAGAAATTCTGTGACAGAAAGGCCTTCGATCTCAGGCGAGACGAGAACCATTTCACCCGCGGCGAAGCTGCCAGTTACATTCAGATCCTCGGCGATGGGCTTCTTGGCCGCAGTGAGAACCGAAATGGTGGGAGGGGCTGGCGTATCCGCACGGGCAATCACGGTGGATGACAACAAAATAGCTGCGACCAAGCCCAAAACCTGCACTTGCTTCATATCGAAACCCCTTATTCCGCCACGTTCAATTTTTGTTTTTTGAGACGCGGGCGATGCGTCTCCAGATAGTTCAAGGCCGCCCGCAATACGCATTCGCCGTAACCCATGACAAAGCACGACCCCGGATTCATCCCCGCCTCGGCATGTCTGATTTTCTTTTCATCAAGCTTGGCGAGATCCTGGGAGATGTCGGAATGCTGCTTCTCAATTGCAAGATCTATCTGCTCATTGCTGAGATAATGTTGCAGCAGCATTTCAAACAGGAATTCACTTTTGAATTTGTCGCGCCCCGGCACCACAGCCAAGTTCTTGGCCAGCGCCGCCTTGCCTGATTCAGTGATGGCATAGACTTTCTTGTCGGGCCTGCCGGATTGCTCCTCGGCGCGCACGGAAAGAAGCCCCTCATTTCCCATCTGGGTGAGGGCTGGATAGATCGAACCAAAAGAAGCATCGATGAAGTGACTGAACATGCCCTCTTCGATCTCTTTCTTGATTTCATAGCCTGAGGCTTCTCTAAAAGAGAGTACGCCCAAGCATAAGGTGCGGATGTTCATGTGGTCGAAATATCTCGAAAAAACATATTACGGCTTGATATATGCCAGCCTGATATAGGGGATGCGGCAAACTGTCAATCGGTGGCGGCTGGGGTCAGGATGGTGAATTGAATTCAACGGCCTCACCCACACATCCCATTCAGGGCAATGTAATACTTGTCATCATCGCTCTGCTCCGATAAGCCTTTGCGAAACCCCGGGGACAACGGGGCACTTGGACTGGCAACAGAGGGGGTTCTATTTTGGAGTATTTTCTCCAGCAGCTCATCAATGGGCTGACCTTGGGTTCCATTTATGGGCTCATCGCCATCGGCTACACGATGGTTTATGGCATCATCGGCATGATCAATTTTGCCCACGGTGATGTGTTCATGGTGGGTACCATGGTTTCATTCATTGTCCTTTTGATGTTCGGATTGACCGGCGGATCAGGCCCCTTCCTCATCATCCTCGCCTTAGCTCTCGTGGTTCTGATAGCCATGGTTGTGGCGGCAACCTTCAATTGGACCATTGAGCGACTGGCCTACAGGCCTTTGCGCGGGTCATTCCGCCTTGCTCCCCTCATTTCAGCCATCGGCATGTCAATCGTGCTGCAGGAATTCGCGCGCATCGCACAGGAAGGCCGTCCGAAGCCTCTTCAGCCGTTCTTGGGTGGCCGCTTTGAGCTGATGTCCAAAGCCGTGGGCAACCAGCAATTCGTGGTCACTCTGTCGTACATGCAGGTAATGATCATCGTTTCAACCCTAGTCTTAATGACAGGTTTCACTTTCCTCATCCAGCGCACCGCGCTCGGTCGTGCACAGCGGGCCTGTGAACAAGATACCAAGATGGCTGCACTTCTGGGCATCAATGTAGACCGGACGATTTCTATCACCTTCATTCTCGGCGCCGTGCTTGCCGCGTTCGCGGGCGTACTGTTCCTATTGTATTATGACTCCACGGACTTCTCCGTGGGCTTCGGCGCCGGAATCAAGGCCTTCACAGCGGCGGTGCTGGGTGGCATCGGCTCAATTCCTGGTGCCATGCTGGGCGGGGTGCTGATCGGCCTCATCGAAGTGATGTGGTCGGCCTATTTCTCCGTCGAGTACAAGGATGTCGCTGCCTTCACCATTCTAGTGATCGTGCTGATCTTCCTGCCCCAGGGCCTCCTCGGCAAACCCGAAGTAGAGAAAGTCTAATTCATGTCCGCTCCTATCAAGAATTCATCGGTCGCTGACACCGAAGACACACCGTTTAATCTCGTTGCGGTGATCAAGGATTTGGTCGGTACTGCGGCCATTGCCTTACTCATCCTCACACCGCTGGTGGTGATAAAAACCCGCCTGGATGGTTGCTGCCTAGTGTGGGAATGGCGTTTTGATACAGCCTTCCAGCTTCTGGCCGGCGTTCTGGTTCTACGCCTTCTGAGCCATGTTTGGACTCCCTATGTCAGGCCGGTGATTGGTCAGTTCTGGGGCCGGGTGTTTCCGCCACGTACCGGACTGGCCGAGGTCGCTGCCAAGGGACCGAGCCTTTCCGACCGCGTCGGCCCTTACGTTCCGCGCGCCCTGCTGATCTTCGGCGTCGCACTTCCGATTCTGGCGCATATCGGTGCTTTGACTGGCATTGAAATTCCGAACTTCGCTGAAAAGCGCCTGATCGACCTTTCCATCTACATTCTCACTTATATTATGCTCGGCTGGGGCCTGAACGTAGTTGTGGGCCTCGCTGGTCTCCTTGACCTCGGCTATGTCGCTTTCTACGCCGTGGGTGCTTACGGCTATGCGTTGCTCTCCACGGTTTATTTCCCAATGTGGTTCGGCACTGGCGTTGTGCCTTTCGCGTTTTACTTGGCACTGCCGGTTTCAGGGCTTCTCGCTGGCTGCTGGGGCATGATCCTGGGCTTCCCGGTTCTGCGTCTGCGCGGCGACTATCTCGCCATCGTGACCCTGGCCTTTGGTGAAATCATCCGCTTAGTCATTCTCAACTGGCACGAGTTCACCGGTGGACCCAATGGCATCCAGGTGCCGAAGATCACCTTCTTCGGCCTGCCGTTCAAGGACGGTGAAGGTGGTTTTGCGGCCACCTTCGGTCTCTCTTTTGACCGCATCCACTCTTATGTATTCCTCTATTACGTGATCTTGGCGCTGGCCTTGCTCACCTATTTCGTGACCAAGCGCTTGCGCCGCATGCCGATTGGCCGGGCTTGGGAAGCGCTGCGTGAAGATGAAATCGCCTGCCGTTCGCTCGGCCTCAACACCACCAACGTCAAGCTCTCGGCTTTCGCCATTGGAGCCACGTTCGGTGGTTTGGCCGGCGCGTTTTTCGCAGCTCGCCTCGGCTTCGTGTCGCCAGAAAGTTTTGTCTATATTGAATCGGCCTTGATCCTCGCCATCGTGGTGCTGGGCGGCCTGGGCTCTCAGATCGGCATCGTGTTCTCGGCGGCGGTGATTATGGGCTCCTTTGAAATCTTCCGTGAAATGAACTTCCTGAAAGCGGTGCTTCCTTCGGGCACCGAACCCATCCAGTTCCGCATGCTGGCTGTTGGCCTTGCGATGGTGCTGATGATGCGCTTCCGTCCGCGGGGCCTCGTCACCAAACGCGAGCCGACAGTCTATTTGAAAGAGAAGAAGGCCATTTCGGCTGATCTTGTTGCACAGGGACATGGCTGATATGGCACGCATTTGGGACAACAGCCCTGAACTGGAAGTTCAGCACCTTACCATGCGCTTTGGCGGTTTGACCGCCATTGGCGATCTGTCCTTCAACGTGGCGCGCAAACAGATCACCGCGCTGATCGGCCCGAACGGCGCTGGGAAGACCACGGTGTTCAACTGCATCACTGGTTTTTACAAACCAACCGAGGGTATGCTGAAGCTGAACCACGACGATGGCAAATCCTTCATGCTTGAGCGGATGCCGGATTTCATGGTCAACCGTTATGCCCGCGTGGCGCGGACCTTCCAGAACATCCGCCTTTTTGCCGGCATGACAGTGGTGGAAAATCTCATGGTGGCGCAGCACAATGCGTTGCAGAAAGCTTCGCGCTTCACCATCGGCGGCCTTCTGGGCTTTGGCGGCTACAAGCGTGCCGATGCCGAAGCGCTGAAAAAAGCTGCTTACTGGTTGGGCAAAGTCGGCCTCCTTGAGCGTGCGGACGATCCAGCTGGCGACCTTCCTTACGGCGCCCAACGGCGCTTGGAAATTGCCCGTGCCATGTGCACGGAGCCCCGCTTGCTTTGCCTCGATGAACCGGCTGCCGGCCTCAACCCCCGTGAGTCAGACGAACTCAACAAATTGTTGCTCTCTATCCGCGATGAACATGACACTGCCATCTTGCTGATCGAGCACGACATGAGCGTAGTGATGGGTATTTCGGATCATGTCGTGGTGCTCGACTATGGCCGCAAGATCGCTGATGGAACGCCTGTTGAAGTGCGCGCCGACCCGGCTGTTATCCGCGCCTATCTTGGCGTCGATGACGAAGATGACAATGCGGCTGAAGCGGCTGCAGCTGAAGCCCTGATCGCGGAGGCGCTCAGGAACAAACCGGTAGACACTGAAACACTCGTGGCGGCGATCGAAACCCCAGGCGTATCAAAGCCCGCCTCCAAGAAAGCAACGGCCGCACCCCTCAAAAAGGCCGCGCCCAAAAAAGCGCTACCCGCCAAGAAGAGGGCCCGCAAATGAGCAAGGTTCTCCTGCAAGGCAAAGGCGTTCAAACGTTCTACGGCAAGATCCAGGCGCTGAAGGGAATTGATTTCGAAGTCCATGAGGGCGAGATTGCCACCGTCATCGGCTCAAACGGCGCCGGAAAATCAACGTTGATGATGACCATTTTCGGTACGCCGCGCGCACGTGCTGGCGAAATCATCTATGACGGCAAGGACATTACCAACACCCCCACCCATCAGATCGCACATTTGGGCATTGCCCAGTCGCCGGAAGGCCGGCGCATTTTCCCGCGCATGACGGTTTTGGAAAACCTGCAGATGGGTGCGACCGTCAACAAGCTGAAAAATCTTGATGAAGACCTGCCGAAGGTGTTCAAACTGTTTCCGCGCATGGAAGAGCGCAAAGGCCAGCGCGCCGGCACGCTTTCAGGCGGCGAACAGCAGATGCTTGCGATCGGCCGGGCCATGATGGCGCGTCCGCGCCTGCTGTTGCTCGACGAACCATCGCTGGGTCTGGCCCCCATCGTCGTGTCGCAGATTTTCTCCGCCATTAAGGCGCTGAACCAGGATCAAGGCACCACGGTGCTGTTGGTTGAACAGAACGCGTTTCACGCCTTGAAGTTGGCGCACCGCGGCTATGTGATGGTCAATGGCAAAATCACCATGTCTGGCACTGGGCAGGAACTCCTGAAGCGCCCAGAAGTGCGTGCCGCCTATTTGGAAGGAGGCCACTGATGGATTTCTTTTTCGAAGGGAGCCCCGGGGTTTTCCTTTTTCTCACCGTATTTCTGGGTGGCGGGGCAGCGTTCCTGGCAGGCCGGGCCAACGCCATGGGCTGGAAATCACCAATCGTTTTGTTTGCGAACATGCTGCTGCTCAATGCTGGGGTTCGCTTCTTGCATTTTGCACTGTTCCAGGCTGATCTGCTGTCTATCGAACATTTCTTGAGCCAGGGCATCGTCCTGGAAGTGGCGGCCTTCATTGGTTACCGGCTCACAATGGCCAAACAGATGGCGTCCAAGTATCCGTGGCTCTATGAACTGACCAGCCCGTTCACCTGGAAGCAGAAAATTTAAATTTAGAAATTGGCGCGAGGAATGTCGAATTTTCCTTTCCAATCCTATCCCTTTTGGGCAGTATCTTTCCCAAGGGGTAGCGAACCCCCGGCCTCTAATCGGGCCATTTCATCTCAAGGGAGACATCTATGAAAAGACTCATTTTGTCTGGGATTGCGTTCAGCTTTGCTGCCGCTCTTTCGGCTTCCTCGGCGCTGGCTGACGTGGCCATCGCCACCGCCGGTCCAATCACCGGCCCATTGGCTGCCAACGGCGAGCAAATGAAGCGTGGCGCTCAAATGGCTGTTGATGACCTCAATAAGGCCGGCGGCGTCAACGGTCAAAAGTTGACGTTGGAAATCGGTGACGACGCTTGCGATCCGAAGCAAGCCGTTGCCGTTGCCAACCAGTTGGCCTCGAAAAAGGTCGTGTTCGTTGCTGGCCACTTCTGCTCTTCGTCGTCGATCCCGGCTTCGAAGGTATATGCCGAAGAAGGTATCATGCAGATCACCCCGGCTTCTACCAACCCGAAGTTCACCGATGAAGGTGACTGGAACGTGGCCCGCACTTGCGGCCGTGACGATGCCCAAGGCGCTGTTGCAGGCGCTTATCTGGCCAAGCACTATACCGGCAAGAAGGTTGCCATCATCGACGACAAGTCAACCTACGGCAAGGGCCTGGCTGATGAAACCCGCAAGGCCATGAATGCAGCTGGTCTCAAGGAAAGCGTGAGCGAGGAAATCAACCCGGGTGAAAAGGATTACTCGGCTCTGGTTTCCAAGCTCAAGGACGCCGGCGTGGATGCAATCTATTTCGGTGGTTATCATCCGGAAGCCGGCCTGATCCTCAAGCAGCTCACCGATCAGGGTTCTACTGCCCAGATGATCTCGGGTGACTCGCTGGCCGACAAGGAATTCTGGTCAATCGCCGGTGAAGCCGCCGCCAAGAAGATGATTTTCACCTTCGCGCCTGAGCCCCGCACCAACCCGGCTGCCAAGGCAGTGGTGGATGAGTTCAAAGCTGCTGGCTACGATCCAGAAGGCTACACCCTGTATACCTACTCTGCCATTCAGATGTGGGCTCAGGCTGCTACCGCTGTAAAGTCGACTGAACCGAAGAAGATCTCGGAATGGCTCCGCGCCGGCAACCCGGTGAAGACCGTACTCGGCGAAATGAAGCTGGACAAGAAAGGCGACATCGTCGGCGCCAAGTATGTCTGGGATACGTTCAAGGACGGTAACTACACCGAAGATGCCAGCATCCAATAAGTAGATTTCGGCCCAGGCCGAGTTCACGCCCCCGCGTCACGCAAGTGGCGCGGGGGTTTTTGTTTTGGGCTCCGGCTTTTGAGGCCGATTTCCTAAAGGAGCAATTGAAGCAACAATAGGGCGCCGGGGGAAATCCCCTTGTCGCCATCTTTGCCTGGCTTCTTGGCGGGAATTTTGCCAGGGGCTTTGGATACTTGTTTGCCGCAGGCTTGCATGTTGGAAGTAGTGGAAGTGCCGCAATGTTTGCGGTGATCCTTGACACCTGCCGCGGTCGGCACAGTGAAATAAACGGTGAAAGTGCAACCCACGAGGATGGCCAGAATGGCTTTGGATGCAACGGGCATTTTCGCCTCTCTTTCAAAAAGAGTTCAGCAACGCCCCCAGCAGCAGTCATGCGCCACTGTGGAGCACTTGTCCAATCCGAGTTCTTGGTGACTTAAAGCCCGAATGCCTTGGCAATCCAGCTTGAGCCATTTGCAACAGGGGCACGGCCGTCACTGGCGACCAGCGTGTAGGCATCGCGGTACCAGTTCGAATGTGGAAAGTTGTGGCCCAGAACGGCAGCGGCGGTTTGAGCTTCCGAGCGGATGCCAAGGGCCATGTAGCCTTCGGTCAAACGATAAAGCGCCTCTGGAGTTTGCGAAGAGGTTTGATAGTTGGTGACCACATTCTTGAACCGGTTGATGCCGGCGAGATAGTCGCCGTGCTTCATGTAGTAACGGCCCACTTCCATTTCCTTGCCGGCAAGATGGTCTCGCGCCAGCAAGGCCTTCTGCTGCGCGTCAGCTGCGTATTTCGAATCCGGGAAGCGGCGCGCAACCTCCTCCAGCGCATCAAGTGCTGCCTGGGTCTGCGATTGATCGCGGGTTACATCATTGATCTGTTCGTAATTGTCGAGAGCCAGCAGATAATAGGCATAGGAAATATCCTGATGTCCGGGGTGCAGGCTGATGAAGCGCTGGCAGGCATCAATTGAGTCAGAATACTTGTTGGCCTGATAGAACGAGAAGGCCTGCATCAGCAGCGCCTTGGTGGCCCATTTGGAATAAGGGAACTGGCTTTCCACCTCACCAAAGCGCTTGGCGGCTGTGGAGTAGTTACCCTTGGCCATTTGCGCAAGGCCTTCATTGTAGGAGGCTGCCACCTGCTGATCGGTGGCCGGGCCAAGATCAGGCGACAAGGCGGGCGACTTGCTCTTGCCACCAAACAGATCAGAAAAGAAATTGGCATGAGCTGGGGTTGCCGCGAGTGTTGCACCCAGCACAGCTGCAATGAGCCCCAAACGGGCAGAGGATTTCAAAAAGGCAGTCAACATTTCACCCGCAAGTTTCGGCCCTCTTAGCATTGCCAGCGGGCCCTCAAAAGCGGCAATCAAACAAAAACCCGGCAGAACTGTGGCTGCCGGGTTTTTACCTGAAATGTCCGATGATTACGACGCAGCCTGGCGGCGCAGGAAAGCCGGAATCGCCAGTTGGTCATCATCAAAAGCGGAATGGGCCTCGGGCGCTACCGCCTCCTGAACCACAGGCGCGGCTTGCGGCTGCATCTTGGGTTCGGCCCTGCGTGCGGGCTGCGGCGCTGGTGCGGTGGCCTGAGGTGCGTGATGCTCACGGCGGCCAAGGCCAACGTCGGCAAGGCGCTCAAACAGGCCCTTGCGCTTCTTCTGAGAGTGCTCGGCGATGGATTCGATGCGCGATTGCTGGGCGGCCACTTGCGCCTGGGCAATGCGGGGGAACTGGTCGATGGATGGAATGCGGCCCATCGGCTTCTGCGTCGCCGCTGCCGGGGCTTCCTCATGGTGCTCATCAGCCGGAAGCTCAGCCACCTGAGGCGTTTCCTCATGCTGCATCACCGGATGGGCGGCGACGGGCTTGGTGATCTTCACACGCGGCATGATGGGTGCCGCGTGGATCTTGCGCTCGACCGGGGCTGCGGCAACAGGAGTGGCCTCCTCCTGTTCCGAAACCTGGCCGAAGGCCTCGGGCGAGAGGCCCGTGGCCACGACAGACACGCGCATCGTGCCTTCCAACGCATCATCAAAGGTGGCGCCCAGAATGATATTTGCATTCGGGTCCACTTCTTCACGGATGCGCGTTGCTGCCTCATCCACCTCATACAAGGTGAGATCAGGCCCGCCGCAAATCGAAATCAAAAGCCCACGTGCACCGCGCATCGACACATCATCGAGCAGCGGGTTGGAGATGGCAGCCTCAGCAGCCTCAATGGCGCGCTTTTCGCCAGAGGCTTCGCCTGTGCCCATCATGGCCTTGCCCATCTCGCTCATGATGGCGCGAACGTCGGCAAAGTCGAGGTTGATCAGGCCTTCCTTGGTCATCAATTCGGTGATGGAGGCCACGCCAGAATAGAGCACCTGATCGGCCATCGCGAAGGCGGCGGCGAAAGTGGTTTTCTCATTGGCCACGCGGAACAGGTTTTGGTTAGGAATGACGATCAGCGTATCGACATATCGGGCCAGTTCTTCAATGCCGCGGTCTGCGGTCTGTGAACGGCGGATGCCTTCAAAGTGGAATGGCTTGGTGACAACGCCTACGGTGAGGATGCCCTGCTCTTTCGCTGCGCGGGCGATGACGGGGGCTGCACCTGTGCCCGTACCACCACCCATGCCGGCGGTGATGAAGGCCATGTGGGAACCGGCAAGGTGATCAACGATCTCCTGCAGCGCTTCTTCAGCAGCAGCTGCGCCAATCTCGGGATGCGAACCTGCGCCGAGGCCTTCCGTCAGGGCCGTGCCCATCTGGATGCGGCGGGTGGCGGCATTTTGCATGAGCGCCTGCGCGTCGGTGTTGGCGACAACGAATTCAACACCTTCCAACCGGCTTTCGATCATGTTGTTGACGGCGTTACCGCCCGCTCCGCCGACACCAAAAACAGTGATACGGGGCTTCAGTTCCGAAAGATTGGGGACGGTGAGCTTGATTGACATGGCCATTCCGCGCGTAGGTTGAGTTGGCCTTCATATTTGTTATCCAAACGTAAAGAACTGGTTAACGGGCGCTAACCAAACACCCTCCGATTTGATGAAAAGTGATTCAAAATGACTCACTTCGCAAAGAATTTTTAGCTTTGTGGCTGAAACGGAAGAAACTCTCACCCTGTCCCGCGCCGCGGGGGTGCCCGGTTGGAAAATCGACTTTGAGAATTTGGTTACAACGCGTCGGCGAGCCAGCGTGTCATACGGCGCGCATAGCCCATGCGGGCACGCTCCAACTGCGCCTGGGCCTGTTCCGGCACGGCGTAGTGGCGGTCGGGATTGGCGGCCTGGATGAGAGCGCCGGTCGACACAGCGAAGCTGGCGCCGCGCAGATGTTCCGGCAAGCCGTTCAAGGCAGCCGCCTGACCCTGGCGCACAGGGCGTTGCAGGATGGCGGAGGCAAGATCGCGCAGGCCTGGAAGCTGGCTTGCGCCCCCCGTGAGCACAACCTTGGCTGCTGGGGCCGAGGCGAATGGGCCTTGCGCCAGGCGACTGGCAACAACTTCAAAGATTTCTTCAACACGTGCACGCAAGATATTGATGAGCATGACTTTTGGTACTTTGTGCACGGCGTCTGTCCCGCGCTCACCCAGGAGAGGAACAGCCAGCATTTCGCGCTCGCCATGGCCGCCTTGCAACACAGTGCCCCACAAGGTTTTCATGCGTTCGGCATGGGCGACCGAAGTTGAGAGGCCTTGGGCCACATCATTGGTGAGGTGTATGCCACCGAGGTTCAGCGTTTCGGCGGCAACCAGCTTTTCATTGCGCAATAGAGCCAGCGACGTGACAGCCCCTCCCATGTCAATGACGATGGTGCCGAGTGCACTTTCGTCAGTCGCGAGCGCAGCCTTGGCCGCAGCGTAGGACGACAGGACGAAGCCGATGGGGGTGAGATGGGCTTGTTCAATTGCCTGGCTGAGATTGCGCAGATATGCCGGTTCCACCGTGGTGACGCCGATATCAACTTGCAAGTCATCGCCATGCAATCCAATCGGGTTGGCAATTTCGCCCACTCCATCCAACACGTGGTTGACCGGATGCAGATGCAAGATGGTGCGCTTGCCCACCGCAACCTGCTCCAAGGCGTTCGCCACAGCATATTCAAGATCATAAGGCGACACGGCGCCGCCTTGCGTGCGCACGCGGCCAGCATAGCTTGAGGACATGGGGCGGCCACCGCTGATGGCCACCATTACTTCGGAAATCGAGGTTTGGCCCATGCGCTCTGCGCTATCCACCGCAATGCGGATGGCGCATTCGGCGGCATTGACGTCCACAACACTACCCGCCCGGATTCCACGCGCTGCTGTCTGGCCCACGCCAAGCACGCGCAAACGCTGACGCGGATCAACACTGCCACGGAATTTCGGAGGCTGGATCTCTGCGATCACGCAGGAAATCTTGGTGGAGCCAATATCGAGGGCCGCGATTGTGGCGGATTTGGAGATGGGCCCTGCCCCCTTGCCAAAACCTACCGACTGACGCCCGGCGATCTGCACTACATTCATCTGACGCAACCCCACACACTTCACGACCCAAGCGCGAGGGCGCGCTTGATATTTTATTGCTTCACGGCCTTTTTGGCGGGCTGATCCCCATCAGCTGGTTCCGCTTCGGCCACTTGCACCGTCAACCGGCCTTCCACACGCATGTCCAGCATGGTGATGCCCTTGGACAAAATGGCCTGCTCACGATCAAGCCCGGCCACGAGTTGCAAAGCCCCTGGAACACCCTGCTCCGGCAATGCCAGCTTGACGCCATTGTCGAGATAAAGCGTCCAGCGGCGCTTGCCCACGCGAGCTGCCCCAGTCACATGCTGTTGTAATGCAGGAATGGCTGACAAGTCGTTAATCAGCTCGGCCGCAGCCGTGTTTGCACCTTCGCCCGTCACCAGCGGCAAATGATTTGCCAGCAGATAGCGCGGCTGCCCCATGGACACGCCCTGGTCATCAATCAGGTTGATCACCTGGTTCATTTGCCAAAGCGCAATGGCATTGCGCTCACTCACATTGATTTTCAACATGTTGGGATATTCGCGCTCGACGCTGGCGGTCTTTACCCAGGGGATGCTTTCGAGAGTCTTGCGCGCGGCATTGGCATCGAAGCCGATGAGCGCCTTGCCCGGCTTCAGATTGAGTGCGGCGAGGATTTCCTCGGCATCGTGCTGGGCCAGGCCACTGATCTGGATGTGGTCGGCCGACAGGCCCACAAGACTGGCGAGACGACCGGGCAACGTGCTCCAGGCGCTCGCTTCATTTTCAAAAGCGCCGCTCTTGGATGCGCCATGGACAATCGTGGTTGCAACCGCCGCGCAGGAAAGCGCCAAGGCCGCCGCGCGCAACATGCGGGAGTCAAAGACTGAAATGAAGCCCTGTGCCATGGCGGTGAAACGGTTCATCTGTTCACCGATGCGTCTTGCACCATCCAGGTGACGAGTTGTTCAAAACTGTGCCCGGCATGTTTGGCGAGTTCCGGCACCAGCGATGTGCCTGTCATGCCGGGCTGAGTGTTCACTTCCAGCAGGATCAATTCGCCCTTTTCGGAATTGGTGTCGTCATAGCGGAAATCACTGCGCGACACGCCGCGGCAGCCCAGCGCCTGATGCGCCAGCAAAGCGAATTTCTGGCACCGGCGATAAACATCATTGGGAATGTTGGCGGGCAGGATATGTTCCGAGCCGCCTGCCACATATTTTGAATCGTAATCATAGAACGAGCCCTTGGACACAATGTCGATGACGCCCAGAGCCACATCGCCCATCACCGCGCAGGTGAGTTCGCGGCCGGCGATGAAACGCTCCACCATGGCCGTGTCGCCAAAAATTTCCCGTTCATCAAGAACAGCAATGGCAGGGCCGTTGGCCGATGTCTGCACAATATGCACACCCACACTCGAGCCTTCGGCCACGGGCTTCACAACATAGGGCGGCGACATCGGATGGCGCGCGGCCACGTCTTCCAACGGCACGACAACACTCTCTGCCACAGGCACGCCCGCCTCGCGGAAGATGGCTTTGGATTTCTGCTTGTCCATGGCGATGGCCGAGGCCAGCACGCCGGAATGTGTATAGGGAATGTTGAGTGTTTCAAGCACTGCTGCGGCTGTTCCATCCTCGCCCCACTTCCCGTGCAGCGCGTTGAACACGCAATCGGGTTTCAAGTCGGCCAGCACATGGCAGATGGTTTCCTGCTTGGCATCCACCATGATGGCGTTGAATCCTGCATTGCGCAGCGCCTTGAAGCAGGCTTCACCCGAGGCCAGCGACACCTTGCGTTCGGCTGACCAGCCGCCCATCAACACGGCAACAGTGATTTCTTCAGCACGGCGCTGCCCCCAGATTCCGCCCAGGCTCATGCTGGTCCTCCTGCGGGAATGCCAATGCGTTTAATCTCCCACTCCAACTCGATGCCGGAGGTTTGCTTCACTCGGGCGCGGATGGTTTCACCCAGTTCCTCGATCTGAGCGGCGGTTGCGCCGCCTTCATTGATAAGGAAATTGCAGTGTTGCTCGCTGACTTTTGCCGGACCGACAGCGAAGCCGCGCATCCCGGCCTTATCGATCAACTGCCAAGATTTATTGTTCGGCGGGTTCTTGAAGGTGCTGCCACCGGTCTTGCTTTTGATCGGCTGGGTGGCTTCGCGGCTGGCGGTGATCTTGTCCATCGCCGCAATGATTTCATCCTTATTGCCCGGCTTACCACGGAGCAGCGCGGAGGTGAAAATCAGATCTTCCGGCGCACCGCAATGGCGATAGGTATATTTCATGTCCGCGTTGGAAAGCACTTTCAGTTCACCCTTCCGGTTGAAGCCCCTCGCCTCAACCAGCACGTCCTTTGTCTCGCCACCATAAGCCCCGCCATTCATGCGAAGCGCCCCGCCTATGGTGCCGGGGATACCTCTCAGAAAGGTTAACGCATCGATACTATTGTCCGCCGCAAAGCGCGCCACGCGCACATCAAGCGCTGCCGTTCCAGCGCGCACAAGATTCTCGCCTTCCAGTGCCATTTCCATGAAAGCGCGGCCTAAGCGGATGACGACGCCGGGCATGCCGCCATCCCGCACGAGAAGATTGGAGCCAACGCCGATCACATAGATCGGGATGTCTGCGGGCGTGCCTTTGAGAAATGCACCGAGATCATCTTCGTCAGCAGGCGAATAGAGAACTTCCGCCGGGCCGCCTACACGAAACCAGGTGAGATCAGCCAGTGGCGCATTGGCCTCCAAGCGCCCGCGCGCGTGCGGCAGCTTTTTCAGCAGGGCTTCACCATCGATCTTCGTCATAGTTCAGGCCTTGTCCATCGCAGCAAGTTGGCCGGGCAGCGCATAGGCCCATTGCGTGATGGTGCCTGCGCCAAGGCAGACAACAATATCGCCGGGCTTCACCATGCCGCGCACCAAGGGTGCCAGTTGGTCGGGGCTGTCAATTTTGGTGACGGCACGGTGGCCACGATCCTTCAGTCCCTGCACCAGGTGATCATGCGTGGCGCCTTCGATGGGTGCCTCACCAGCCGCATAGACCGGCGCGATGATCACTTGATCTGCATTGTTAAAGCAGGTGCAGAATTCATTGAAAAGGCTATGCAATCTTGAAAAGCGGTGGGGCTGCATCACGGCCACAACCTGGCCCTTGGTGACGCGCCGCGCAGCAGAGAGCACGGCGGCAATTTCCACCGGGTGGTGGCCATAGTCATCAAACACGGTCACGCCGTTGTGTTCACCCGTGCGGGTGAAGCGGCGCTTCACACCTTCGAATTTTGAAAGACCCGCGCGAATGTCATCATCGCTGATGCCGAGCTCACGCGCCACGGCCAGCGCCGATGTCGCATTGAGCGCATTGTGATCGCCCGGCATGGCGAGCACGAGATTGTCAATTTCATGTACGGCACCCGTGCGGCGGTCTTTCACCCGTACCTTGAAATGCGTTGCGCCATCCTTGAAGTCGCCGTCAACGAGACAATAATCGGCCTGTGGGCTTCGGCCATAGGTGACAACCCGGCGATCCTTCACCTGGGCAATCATTTCCTGCACCACAGGATGATCGATGCAGAGCACGGCGAAGCCATAGAAGGGAATGTTCTCGATGAAACGCAGGAAGGCTTCCTTGGCCTTGTCAAAAGTGCCGTAGTGATCAAGATGCTCGGGATCGATGTTGGTGACGATCACCACATCGGCTGGCAGCTTGACGAAGGTGCCGTCTGACTCATCGCTTTCAACCACCATCCACTCACCCTTGCCCAGGCGAGCATTGGTGCCGTAGGCATTGATGATGCCACCGTTGATCACCGTGGGATCAAATTTGCCAGCATCCAGCAGCGAAGCAACGATGGATGTTGTGGTCGTCTTGCCATGCGTGCCGCCGACAGCCACGCAGGATTTGAAGCGCATCAGTTCGGCCAGCATTTCAGCCCGGCGCACGATGGGCAGGAAGCGGGCGCGGGCTTCGACCAATTCCGGATTGTCCGACTTCACGGCGGAAGACACGACAACCACGGCGGCGTCTTTCAAATTGCTGGCATCATGACCGATCATCACATCAATGCCATGTTTGCGCAGGCGCGCGACGTTGTAGTTATCCGAGATGTCAGAGCCCTGCACCTTGTAGCCCAGCGTCACCATCACTTCCGCGATGCCGCTCATGCCAATGCCGCCCACGCCAATAAAATGAATGGGGCCAACTTCGCGGGGCAGTTTCATACTTCGACTTCTCCAATCACTTTCTTGACTTGGCGAGTTTCTCGGCCAAGTCCGCCAGCCTTTCGGCGGCATCAGGAACGCCGTGATTCAATGCGGCGGCGGCGGCCTGTTTAAGGGCTTCGGGGCGCTCCATCAAGCCACCTAGAAAGGCTGCAAATTCAGGTGCTTTCAGCTCCATTTGCGGGAATACCCAGCCTGCTCCGGCAGCAGCAAAACTCTGCGCGTTCTTGAGTTGGTCATTGTCGATGGCGTGGGGCAGCGGCACGAGGGCTGCAGGCCTTCCTATGACGCCGAGTTCAGCAATCGATGACGCGCCGGAGCGGCACACCACGAGCGCGGCACCCGCAAGCCGCATGGGCATGTCGGAGAAGAAGCTATTCAGCTCCGTCTTGATGCCCAGCTTGGCATAAGTCTCCTGCACGCGGGCCATGTCTTCGGCGCGGCACTGCTGCACGAGTGTTATGCGCCGACGTTGCGCTTCAGGCATCGCAGCGAAAACTTCGGGCATGAAATCCGAAAAGAACTTCGCGCCTTGGCTGCCGCCGAAGACAACCAGCGGGAAAGGGCCGCTCGCCGTGACATTCGGAAAGGGTGCGGCGGCTTTGGCCAGCGCGACGGCGCGCACCGGATTGCCGGTGAAAGTCTGTTTCGCCTTGGCGCGTTCCGACAAGCCGATCACATTGGGAAATGACGTGGCCACCGCATCAACGCGCGCGGCGAGCACTTTGTTGGCGCGGCCCAGAACGGCATTCTGTTCATGCACCATGGTTGCAATGCCCAGCGAACGCGCAGCAAAGAGCGGCGGGAAAGATGGATAGCCACCAAAGCCGACAACGGCGCGCGGTTGCAGCTTTTTCATTAGACTCTTGGCCTTGCGATAACCAGACCACAAGCGCAGCGCGCGGCCCGGGAGGAGAAGCGGCTTCGACAGCGAAGGGCTGGCCGAGGGGATCACATGAACTTCCGAAGCCGGAAAATTCCTTCCGTAGTCGCGCACGCGTTCATCCGTCATCAAATGAACCGTGAAGCCGCGCTTCACCAACACCTCAGCAAGCGCCTGGGCGGGAAACAAATGCCCGCCCGTGCCGCCGGCCGCGAGAATAATCAGGCCTTTGCTCATGCAAAAGCCACCTGCGGCACATTGGCGTGAAGCGTGTTGCTAGCGCGGCGACGGGCCAGTGCAAGGATAAAGCCCATGGCCAAAGCGGTGCCGAGCAGTGATGAGCCGCCATACGAAATGAAAGGCAGCGTCATGCCCTTGGCGGGCAAGAGACCGACATTCACGCCCATGTTGATGCAGGCCTGAAAACCAAACATGGCGACAAGCCCTGTCATGGCCAGCGCTGAGAAGGCATCTTCCTCTTTGCTCGCGCGTTTTAATACACGCATGATGATAAAGAAGAACAAGAGCATGAGACCAAGGCAGGCGATAAAGCCAAATTCCTCGCCCACCACAGCGTAAGCAAAGTCAGTATGCGCATCTGGCAAGATCATCTTGGCCGTGCCGCCGCCAGGGCCTGTGCCCATCAAGCCACCATTGTTGAATGCAGAAATGGCAGTATCAGTCTGGAAGGTGTCGCCCTTGTCGGGGTGCAGGAAGCGGTTGATGCGCGAGGACACGTGCGGCACGAGTAGATAGGACAGCCCTGCGCCAACCGTCACCACACCTGCGAGACCGAAGACGATGTACCATGAAATGCCGAACACCAACAGCATGGCGCCGATGGTGAGTGTGACCAATGCGGTCTGGCCGAAATCCGGCTGCAAGACAAGCAAGCCAATGAACAATAGAGCCGCTCCCATGGCAATCCATGGGCCTGGCATATCAGGGCGGCGGACCTTTTCAGAAAGGAACCACGAGGCCACGATCACGAATCCCGGCTTGGTGATTTCGGAAGGCTGCAAATTCAGCGGGCCAAGATAGATCCAGCGGTGTGCGCCCTTGATCTCGGGGCCGAATTTCAGCGCCATGATCATGAGGCCTAGGCCGCCGATAAAAGTTGCGAGACCTGCGCGGCGCACCCAAGCAGGGTTGAAGAAAGAACAGGTGAGCACCGTCACCAGGCCAACAAAGAGGAACAACAACTGGCCCTTGAAGAAGTGGAAACTCTCGAGGCCAATGCGTTCGGCCACTGGCGGGCTTGCCGCCATGGAGACGAGCACGCCGATCGCCATCAACAGCATCACCGATGAAAGCAAGGCGAGATCAATGGTGAACCACCAGCGCGCCAATATGCCGCGATCACTTCTGGAAATCAGGCTCATGCTTTTCCTCCCACACTCATGGTGATGCCAGGCACGTTGGACACGGCGGCGACGAAAGCGTCACCACGCACTTCAAAATTCTTGTATTGATCAAACGAAGCACAGGCTGGCGACAGCAGCACCACAGGATTTGGCTTGGCGCTATGTTCGGCATCAGTGGCGGCAGCAGCCACGGCTTTCTCAAGCGTTTCACTGATCACAAAATTCACTTTGCCCAACAGCGTTTTGGCAAATTCTGTTGCGGCAACGCCGATGAGATAAGCCTGGGTGATGCGCGGCGCGTAGGGCAGCAAGGATTCAATCCCGCCCATCTTGGCGAGGCCGCCCGCGATCCAATAGATATTGTCGAATGACGAGAGCGCTTTCTCAGCCGCATCGGCATTGGTCGCCTTGCTGTCATTGATGAAGGCTACAGCACCGACATGCGCCACCTCTTGCATGCGATGCGCGAGACCGGGAAAACTCTTCATGGCGGCTTCGATTTTCGCGATGGGAATATCAAAGTGGCGCGCGGCGCCGAAGGCCATGCAGGCATTCTGCCAATTGTGGCGGCCCTTGAGCGCGGGCATGACACGAAGATCAAGCTGCTCAGTGACCTTGCCATCATGCAGCGCTTGCAAAATTCCTTCGGGTGCCGCGAGGCCATTATGCAACGAGTGCTGAACTGAAACAGGCAGAAGGCAGACCGGCGATTTCACGCGCGAGGCGATGGCCTCACCGAAAGCGTCATCAACGCCGATCAGCGCGGTGCAACCCTGCCCCATCTTGGCAAATATCCGCGCCTTCACTTCGGCATAGTGTTCGATAGTGCCATGCCGATCGAGATGATCCGGCGTGATGTTAGTAAGAATGCCCACATCCGGTTTCAGACTGGTCATCAGATCAATCTGGAAGGATGATAGCTCCAGCACATAGACGCGCCCCTTTTCCGGTGCACGCAGATTGAATACCGCAAGACCTATGTTGCCACCTACATCGACATCAAGCCCGCCTTCCTTCAGCACGTGGCCTATCAGTGCAGTGGTGGTGGATTTGCCATTGGTTCCGGTGATGGCGACAAGTTTTGATCCAGCCTCAGCCAATTCGTGCGCGAAGATTTCTGTGTCACCGATAATTTCAATGCCAGCTTGCTTGGCTTTGACCACAGTCCAATGCGGCTCTGGATGGGTGAGCGGCACGCCGGGCGAAAGCACGAGCGCATCCAGCGTCTTGAAATCCACCGTGTGCAAGTTCGTGATGGCCAGGCCTTCAGCTTTGGCCTTATCCACTGCCGGGTCACTGTCATCCCATGCGAAAACTTCGGCACCTCCAAGCGCCAGGGCCGTGGCGCAAGAAATGCCGGAGCGGGCCAACCCGAAGACGGCCACGCGCTTTCCGGAAAATGTTTTCGCAGCAAACATCAACGCAGCTTTAAGGTTGAGAGACCGATGAGAGCGAGGACGAAGGCGATGATCCAGAAGCGGATCACGATGGTGGGTTCTTTCCAGCCCTTCTGCTCAAAGTGGTGATGCAATGGGGCCATGGCGAAGACGCGTTTGCCCGTCATCTTGAAAGACGCCACTTGCACAATCACGGAAACGGTTTCCAGCACGAAGAGGCCGCCGATGATGGCCAGCACAATCTCATGTTTCACCGCCACTGCAATCGCGCCGAGGCAGCCACCCAGCGACAGTGAACCGGTGTCGCCCATAAAGATCATGGCGGGTGGTGCGTTGAACCAGAGAAAACCCAATCCTGCGCCCATCAATGCGCCACAGACAACTGCGAGTTCGCCCGTGCCTTTCACAAATGGAATTTGCAGATAGCGCGCGAATTCAAAATTGCCCGCGAGATAGGCAATGAGCGCGTAGCTGGCGGCAGCAATCATCACCGGCATGATGGCGAGGCCGTCCAAACCATCGGTGATATTCACGGCATTGCCCGCGCCCACAATCACCAACATGCCCACCAGCACAAAGAAGGGGCCAAAGTAAATCAGGAATTCCTTGAAGAAGGGAACCGCCAGCGACATCGACAAAGGCTTGGCGCCGATCTGCATGAAGATCAAAACAGCCATGCCCGCGATCAGAAACTCAGCGCCCAAACGCGCGCGCCCAGAAAAGCCGCGCACCGAGGCGCGGGTGACTTTCAGGTAGTCATCATAGAATCCGATCGCGCCATAGCCGAGGGTGACGAACAACACAGCCCACACATAGAGGTTTGAAAGATCGGCCCAGAGCAGTGTTGACACGAAAACGCCGAACAGGATCATCAAGCCGCCCATTGTCGGCGTGCCGGATTTCTCGAGAATGTGGCGCTGCGGGCCATCGGTGCGAATGGGCTGGCCCTTGCCCTGCTTCACCTTGAGCAGCGAAATGATTTTGGGACCTGCGATGAAGATCACAAACAGCGCTGTGAGAATGGCCATGCCAGTGCGCGTGGTGAGATAGCGGAACACGTTGAAGGCCGAGACTTCAGTGGTCAAACGAGTGAGCAGGTAATAGAGCATCGCGTCACGCTTCTTTCTTTGCGGCGGGGAAAGCCTTGCGAAGAGCCTCGACCACCGGGCCCATCTTGCTGCCTAGCGAACCCTTGATGACGACACTGTCGCCGGGGCGCAAATCAGCCAAAAGATCTTTCACCAATTCATCAGATTTCGCCGCATAGCGGGCGCGGCGTGCGGGATCAACCACGTCAAAAAGCCGCTGCATCATCGGCCCGGCAGCATAGAGCCTGTCGATGCCTGCAGCCTCCAACGGCTGGGCGAGGCGCATGTGCAGGGCTTCGCTGAATTCACCCAGTTCCAACATGTCGCCCAACACGGCGATGCGGCGGCCTTTACGCAGCTTGGCGGCGGTGGCGAGCAATGCCAGAGCGGCTGCCATGGATTCGGGATTGGCGTTGTAGCTTTCATCAAGCAGCAGAATGTCGCCACTGCCGATGGCGAGCAGTTCCTGGCCACCCCTGCCCTTGGCGGGCTTGGCTTCGGCCAAGGCCAAAATGGCGCGCGCGAGATCTGCACCTGCAAGTTTCACAGCCGCGAGAACTGAGAGGGAGTTCAGCGCCATATGCTTACCAGGGACGCCGAGTTTGTAAGTGACCGTTTCGCCCATCACATCCGCAGTGATGCAGGAGCAATTGGCATGCAAGGCCAATTGGCGCAGACGCACATCCGCATCTTCATGTTCGCCAAAGCCGATCACGTGATTGACGTGATTGATGGCAGCGCGGCTTTTGAGGAAATCAAAATAGGGCGAGTCCCGATTGAGAACC
Organism: Aestuariivirga sp.; assembly: GCA_031424315.1. Classification (GTDB taxonomy): domain Bacteria; phylum Pseudomonadota; class Alphaproteobacteria; order Rhizobiales; family Aestuariivirgaceae; genus Aestuariivirga. The sequence continues at coordinate 39,036 of JANPHF010000129.1, read as the reverse complement.
GCAGCGCCACCTTGTTCAATGCCACTGAGAATTTCTGACTTCGCCTCTGCAATGTCATCCAACGAATGGAAGTGGCCCAGATGGCTGGCGGCCACGATGGTGATGATGGCCACGTGCGGGCGCACCATGCCGACCAGCGGCGTGATCTCACCTGCATGGTTCATGCCGATTTCAAAAACGCCAAAGGCCGTGTCGCGCGGCATGCGCGCCAGCGTGAGAGGCACGCCCCAGTGATTGTTGTAAGAGGCAGCGGAAGCGTGTGTGCTGCCCGATGCTGCCAGGGCCACGCGCAGCATTTCCTTCGTTGAAGTCTTGCCCACACTGCCGGTGATGGCAATGATCTTGCCCTTGTTCCACTCCCTCGAAGCGCGGCCCATGTTTTCAAGACCACGCAACGGATCTTCCGGAACCTGCAGCAAAGCGCCTGCGGATTTCATCTGGTCAGTGACCTGGCTAACGAGGGCGAGACCCGCATCGGCCGCCAGCGCTTGTGGCACGAACTCGTGGCCATCACGGCTTTCACCTTTGAGCGCGATGAAAATGTCGCCGGGCAAAATCGAGCGCGTGTCGATGGAAACGCCGTTGAGCGGCACTTTCACCTCACCATGCAACTTTCCACCAGTTGCCGCGAGCAGCTCCTGCACAGTCCAAAGCGGGCGATCAGCCATTGGCGTCTCCTGCCGCATAGGGTTTGCCCGCCAAGGCAGCGAGGGCTGCTTCATGATCCGAGAAATGCAAAACCTTGGTTCCCACAATCTGGCCTTCTTCATGGCCCTTGCCCGCGATGAGCAAGCTGTCTCCGCCGCGCAACGCGGCCACACCGGCAGCAATGGCCTTGGCGCGATCGCCAATTTCCTGCGCGCCTTTTGCGCCCTCCATCACTTCGCGGCGGATGGTGGAGGCATCCTCCGTACGCGGATTATCGTCGGTCACGATTGCCTGATCTGACAAGCGCACTGCAATCTCACCCATGATGGAGCGCTTGCCTTTGTCACGATCACCCCCACAGCCGAAGACTGTGATGAGTTTGCCTTTGGTGGATGGGCGGAGTGCATTAATCGCCGTTTCCAGCGCATCGGGCGTGTGGGCATAATCAACAAAGACACTTGCGCCTTCTGGCGTTGTGCCCACCAGTTCGAGGCGGCCCTTGGCGCCCTTCAAACTTTCCAGTGCGTGCAGCGCTTGAACCGTTTCACCACCTGACGCGATCACGAGCCCGGCTGCGATGAGCGCGTTTGAAACCTGGAAGTCCCCCACCAAGGGAAGCGCAATTTCATATTTGCCGAGCGCGGTTTCAACTGTGAGCAACTGTTCGAGCCCCGCTTGTTTCACCTCGAGCAGTTTCAGCTCCACACCCTTGCGGCCCACGCGGAAGGGGCGCAGGCCCGCTTTGATGGCATGAGCCAAGACTGTCTCGCCTTCTGGCGCATCCATGTTGATGACAGCGGCTGAACTTTGCGGCAGCAGCACATCAAAGAGGCGCAGCTTGGCGGCGAAATAGGCTTCGAAAGTGTGGTGATAGTCGAGATGATCACGCGAGAGATTGGTGAATGCGCCAGCCGTGAGGCGCAGGCCATCGAGACGGTTTTGCTCAAGCCCATGGCTTGATGCCTCAATGGCGAGATGTCTCACACCATCATCGCGCAGCTTGGCGGCGAGTTCGGCGAGTTGCACTGGATCTGGCGTTGTGTGCGCGAGGTATTCTGAACCTTCAGGGCCAACAACACCAATAGTGCCCAGGCTGGCGGCGCGAAAGCCCATGGTGGCCCAGATCTGACGCACGAAAACCGAGACAGACGTTTTGCCGTTTGTGCCGGTAACGGCAACAATGGTTTCGGGCTGCTTGTCGAAAAAGCGCGCGGCGGCAAGCGCCAGAGCACGGCGCGGATTTTCTACGGCGATAACCTTGGCTGCACCCTTATACGCACCCTTGGCACAAATGACGGCTGCAGCACCCGCAGCCACCGCCTTGTCAATGAAGGTTGCTCCATCCACTTTCACGCCCGGCAGAGCGGCGAAAAGAAAGCCTGGTTTCACGGCGCGGCTGTCTGCGGTGAGGCCCGCAATGGCGACATCGCCGCTGGCGGGCAGCGGCGCTTCATCATGCAGAAGATGGCTGAGCAGAACTGCCACGCCTTAGCCTTCTTTCTTCTTTTTGTTCTGCTTGGCGAGCTTGGCCAAGTCTTCTTCGGTGAACTGCGGCTCCACACCGAGCAGCGGGGCGACGCGCTCGATGATGCGCGCTGAAGTGGGCACGGCGTTCCAGCCAGCGGTTGAGAAGCCATGGGTTTCGGGAATGGCCTGCGGTTCATCCAGCATCACGAGGATGGCATACTTCGGATGATCCATCGGGAAGGCGCCGATGAATGAAGAGAGCACCTTGTCTTTTACATAGTGGCCGTGAACCACTTTTTCGGCGGTGCCGGTTTTGCCGCCGACGCGGTACCCCAGCACGTCAGCGAATTCGCCTGTGCCCTTCACCACGTTTTCGCGGAAAAGATAGCGCATAGTGGCGGAGGTTTCGGGCTTCACCAAACGGTGCGCGAGGGCCTGCGCCTCTTCCTTCGAACGCTTCAGGAATGTGGGCTCAATGCCCATGCCACCATTGATCAAATTCGCAATCACAGACAAGCCTTGCAGCGGCTGTACGGCAAAACCATGACCAAAAGCTGCGGTTGCAGAGGAGAGCCTTGACCAGTTGTGCGGCAGCAACGGCTTTGCGCTTTCGGGCACCTCCGTCACCAGCCTATCCAGCAACCCGACGCGGCGCAGGAACTCCATGTGATTGTCGAGTCCCACGGCCAGCGCCATTTTCGCCGTGCCAATGTTGGAGGAATTGGTGAAGACCTCCTCGAAGGATTGTTCGGTGTGGCCGTGCAGATCGTGAATGCGGAACTTGCCGATCTGCAGCGGCGCGCCGGTGAAGAACCGGGAATTCAAGTTGGCCGTGCCGTAATCCAGCGCCATGGCGAAGGTGACGGCCTTGATGACCGAACCCAATTCATAAACACCGCTCGTCAGCTTATTTTGCTGATCTGAGGTCAGGTGCTTGTCGTCAGTATTGGGGTTGAAATCCGGCAACGAAGCAAGGGCAATGATCTCGCCGGTTTCAATATCCAGAATGATGCCACCGCCAGACTTGGCCTTGAACTTGGTGACGGCTTTCGAGACCTCATCGGTGACAGCTTGCTGCACGCGCATATCGAGCGAAAGCTGGGCGGGAGCTGTTGTGTGCGTGGTCGGTTCGTTCAGAGAGGCGGTGTAGATGGCACCCTGATCATCGAGAAATTTTTCAATGCCCGCGATGCCCTTGGTGTCGACATCAACATAGCCGACAGTGTGCGCGGCAAGACGGCCGAGCGGATAGACACGCTTGCGCTCTTCCACGAAGCCCACGCCGGGAATGCCGAGATTGTAAATCTGGTCGCGCTCATCGGGGCCGACCTGGCGCTTCAACCAGACGAAGGCCTTGCCCGGCTGCTTGAGTTTGTCGCGCAAAGATTTGGCATCGAGTTCAGGAATATTGGCGGTCAGAAGCTCCACCGTTTCATCCACATCGATCAGCTTGCGCGGATCGACGAACATGGAGAACACAGCGACATCTGTCGCCATCACCACCCCGTTGCGATCTACAATGTCGGGGCGCGGCTGGCGAGCTTCGTGATCCTGCAATTCTGCAATCTGGGCGGGCTGGTGATGCAACAGCGTGAGTTGACCGAGTTGCACGGCGATGGCACCGAAGAACAAGGTGAAGCCGAGGCCCAGCAGTCGAATTCGGTTCTGGCCTTTCAGGCGGCGCTGGCCGCCTGCCGCTTCAAATACATGCGGGGCGTTATTCACTGCAGGTTCTCCAGCATGTTGCCGATCGGATCGGAATTCTGCGCTTCCAATTTTATGGGCGGGGATTGAGGCACCCTGGTGCCGATCTCATTCAGTGGCACGAATTGTTGCGCCTCAAGGTTTTTCAGATGCAGCTGCACTTCGGCCAAATGCTGAATGCGCTCGGGCCTTGCGAGACTGGCCCATTCGGCGTTGAGCAGTTTGATCTTCTCGCGTTCGTCGATGATCTTCTTTTCGGTTTTGGCGATGTTGCGCTCCAACCCGCGGGTGGTGTGTTCCAGCGAGTAGAGAAAGAAAGCGGAAACCAGCACCGCGAGAACCAGGGCTGCATTGACCAGCTTGAACATCAGTGTCTCCTCGCCCTTGGCAGGCCCAATTCCTCAGCGTCGAAGGCGAAGGCAGGTGCGGCGGTGCGGATGCCGAAGCGCAGCTTGGCGGAGCGGGCGCGCGGATTGGTGCGGGCCTCATCTTCGCTGGCGGCGATGGCGTTGCGATTGGTTTGAATGAAACTGGCAGGTGCGCCTTCGGCCAGCACCGGCATGTGGCGCGAGGCTTGCGGGCGCTTGCCACTGCGCTCAGCGAAGAAGCGCTTCACGATGCGATCTTCCAGCGAATGGAATGTGACGACGACGAGGCGGCCACCCTCCTCCAGCAATTCTTCGGCGGCACACAAGGCGCTGGCGAGTTCTTCGAGCTCGGCGTTCACATGAATGCGGAGCGCCTGGAAGGTGCGGGTTGCTGGGTGCGTGCGATCCTTGGCACGCTGCGGCCCGGTGGCGCGCTCGATGGCGCGGACGAGATCGAAGGTTGTGACGAGCAGAGCTTCTTCGCGCGCCCTCACGATGGCGCGGGCGATGGCGCGCGAGCGCGGTTCTTCACCCAGAATGAAAATGATGTCGGCGAGTTCATCGGCCTCGAGCTCGTTCACAACGTCGCTGGCGGATTGGCCTTCTTGCGCCATGCGCATATCGAGCGGGCCATCCTTCATGAAGGAGAAACCGCGTTCGGCCTCATCGAGCTGCATCGATGACACACCGATATCGAGCACCACGCCCTGCAGCTTGGAGAGGCCTAGGTCTTCAGCGATTTCCTTCAAGTTGCTGAAAGCGCCGTGAACGAGTCGCAAGCGGCCAGCGGATTCCTGCAGCAAGGCTTGCCCGCCAGCAATGGCCGATGGATCGCGGTCTATCGCGATCACTTGCGCTGATGGGCTTTGCAGGATGGCCCGGGTGTAGCCGCCGGCCCCGAAGGTGCCATCCACAAACAGCCCGCCCTTTTCCGGCTGCAGGGCAGCCAGAACTTCAGCCAGCATCACCGGCCGGTGGCGTGAATTTGGGTCTGGTGAAAGGGACATTGCGCGCTGTTTGGTGAGAACTTGTTAACCACGCCAACATGCCCCGCCCACTCTTAACAAATGGTTTCAAATGCGATTCATTTCAGGGGGTTATTCACCGTTTCGGGCCCAGAAGAAAACGCCAGTTGGCCTGTAAGCCGGGTTCTGTCCACGAGGGTTGCCCCCCGCTGGATGACCATTCATCTGGAGCGCCTGTTGCCAGGCGCTTCGTGCAACCAACCCGGGCGGCGGGCCGGAAACAGCCTTGAAGCGTGAGCCTCATGCCGCCCCTATTCGGTTTTGCTCCAAGTGGGGTTTGCCTGGACCGGCCCTGTTGCCAGGCCCGCGGTGCGCTCTTACCGCACCTTTTCACCCTTGCCGCGCAAGCGTGGCGGTTTGTTTCTGTGGCACTTTCCCTGGGGTTGCCCCCGCCGGACGTTATCCGGCACTTTGATTCCGTGGAGCCCGGACTTTCCTCTCCCGCTGCTCTTTCGGGCGTTGCGGGAGCGGCCATCCGGCCAACTGGCCGATGGGGGTTAGGCGCTGAGGGCGGCGGGGTCAACCTGCGTTTTCAAGGACTTGCAACTAAATTCATATAATAGTAAAATATTGCTTGACAGCGTACGGTCGAACCGCTACATCTCGCCATACTCCAGAATTGGGTGCAAATTTTCCACCTCTCTCCCAACAAGTCTTGCAAGCTCACGAAGACGACGTTGGCAGCGCAATTTGTGGCGAATAGCTCACAGTGGAATGGATTGTTTGAGCCAAATTCGGAGTTAGAGGCACTGTCACAAAGATTCGATGAATGAGCATGCCAAAGAACACCAAAAGCCTTGAAATGGATTTTGTGGCGTCAGCCATTGCGCATCACGAATTTGCGGTAGAGGGCGACATGCGAAAGTCCAATGCGGCAAACAAACAGCTAGATCTAGCAATGAAAAAGATTGCAACATCACCGGACAAGGGGAGAGCTTTCTTGACGTCACAAACCAGAAGTGAAAACGCTAGCGTTCGCCTTTGCGCTGCCTCATTTCTTCTCCCGATGGATGCAACTGTCGCTCTTAACGTGCTGCGTGAGTTAGTGGATGACGATAATGTGCCATGGCAGATACAGGCAATGACGGAAGTTATTATAGATCGATGGAGGTCATCTCATTGAACTGTTGCAACGTAATGAGAGTTCGCCACTAACAAGCAATGCCGATGGTCGGTGACAGCGCATTGAATTATTGGCCCCATCATGGCCGCTCGCACTTGAGGCCCATCAATTGGCGCCGCCTCTTTCCCGCATTGCGGGATTGACTTCCCCTTGTAATTCGCTGGCGACACACCATTTGTCGCTGGCTTGTTGGCGCGGTTGTATCTTGCTGGCGCGGAACAGGAACCGGGGGAGAAAATGACCGAAGCTGAAGTTGTGAAGACGCTGAAGTCCTTGCGGTGGATGGCCCGCTTCATGGACAATGGTTGGCGCGTGCCTTTCACGCGGCTGCGGTTTGGCGCCGACATTTTCGAAGGCTTCATCCCCGTTGGCGGCGATGTGATCATGGCGCTGATCTCGCTCTATCTGGTGTTCATGGCCTACCGCCTGGGTGCGCCGCGCAATCTGCTTGGGCGCATGGTGGTGAATGTGGCTGTGGAGGCCGGGCTTGGCCTCATCCCCGTAGTGGGCGGCATTCTTGACGTTCTGTTCATGGCCAATGTGAAGAACATGGACTTACTCACTGAATTTCTTCGGCAAAAAGGCATGGCAGTTGATTGAAGAGTTAATCTTGCGATTGGTTTACTTTGCAGTGCCAATCACTATGCTGCAGACCCATGAAGATGCGTGATTTTGTTGCGCTGGCCTTTGCTTTGGCCAGCGTGTTTTTTGCCTCCAGCCCGGCCTTTGCCCAAGAGCGGCAATGGAGTCTTGATGCCACCGACAAGGAAGTTTTTCTGGTGTTCGGTGTGCCCGATACGGATGATGTGGGCGTCAGTTTCTGGTGTTCGCTGAACACGGGCAAGGCTTCGCTTTATCTGCCCCTGAATGCGCCCATTTTGAAATCCGGCCAGCGTGCGGATATGAAGGTGAGCCTGGATGGCAAGACTTTCCATTTGGCCGGTGCTGCCGCCAAGGAAGGCAATGAGGGCCGCATGACGGTTGAGGGCAGCTTTCGCTTGAAAGACAAGTTGATGAAGGCGCTGGGCAACGCCGACAGTATTTCCGTAACCGTGAAAAACCGCACGGACACCTATCCGCTGACGGATGCAGATTTTGAGGGCTTCGTGAATGCCTGCAACGGAGCGGCGACGGGAGACTCGGGGAATTGAGATTGAGACGGCAGGGCTTTCGCCTTCGGCACTAAAGGGCCCTCATCCGCCCTTCGGGCACCTTCTCCCATTTGCAAGTGCAAACGGGAGAAGGCCAAAGCACTGAGAGTTCAGAATTGTTTGCCATCTCCCGTTGAGCAAAGCGAAATGGGAGAAGGTGCCGACAGGCGGATGAGGGCTCTTTCTGCTCGCCGCATTTGTCAAAACTGACGCAGCAACCTGTGCAGTGTGGCAACCGTTGAGGGATCGGCTATGCCGTCCACCCGCGCTTGGCGGAAGTGGCGCTGGAAGGCTTCCACCACCACGCGGGTGCGGGCATCGAAAGTGCTGTTGGCTTCGATGCCATAACCATAGAGCTTGAGCATGGCTTGCAGGGCGAACACTGGATCGCCTTGATCACCCTCTTGCAGGAAACTGCCTCCGCTGATGGCTTCAGGCTCCACATAGTGGCCAACACCTTGGTTGTGCAGAAAGTGCCAATCGAATTTCTCGCCCGGATCAATCTTGCGGCCCGGCGCCACATCAGAATGGGCCAGCACATCGCGCGGCTTGATGTTATGGCGGGCAGCAATGTCTTTGCTGAGGGCGGCAACTGCTTCCATCTGCTTGTGCGGAAAAGCGCGATAGCCCAGGCCATGGCCGGGATTTTGAATTTCGATGCCGATGGACAGCGAGTTGATGTCTTCCTCGCCATGCCAACTTGAAACGCCAGCATGCCAGGCGCGCGCAGCCTCATCCACCATTTGCGTGATGTGACCGTGCTCGTCGACGAGATAGTGGCAGGACACTTGGCTTTCCTCGCGGCAGAGCCAGTCACACGCCAGCGCGGCGCTCTCCATGCCAGTGTAGTGCATCACCAAGATGGAGATGGGTTTGTTGCCCAGCCGTTCATTGATGTTCACCGCAGGCATGAATCGATGCGGCAGCGCAGTGCCGATCACAATTCATGGACCTTTTCGATTTCGGAAAATGCAGCATTGATGCGGGCGAGGCGCTCGGTTGCCAGACGCACCATTTCCTCTGGCACGCCAGCGGCAATCTGCTTGTCGGGATGCAGTTCCTTCACCAGCGCCTTATAACGGCGCTTCACCTCGGCGAGCTTGGCATTGGGTTCCACGCCCAAGATCTCAAAAGGATCATCCTTGATGGCCACGTGTCGGGCGCGAATGCGCTGCCAATCCACGCCCATGAATCCGAAGATGCCGGCCACGCTTTCGAGATAGGCCATTTCGTCTGGGTGGATCACCTTGTCTGCCTTGGCAATGTGGAACAGGCCATCGAGCACACTTTCCAGCACGTGTGATTTTGGCCCGAAGAGCTTGGCCACCTGCGACGCGTAGGTTTCGTAGCCGGCCACATCCTGCTTGGCGAGATTGAAGACGCGCGCCACTGCCGCCTTGTCTTTTTCCGGCACATGGAAGACTTGCGAGAAGGCCTTCTCCTCATCATCGGTGACGACGCCATCGGCCTTGGCCATTTTGGCGCCGAGCGCAATCATGCCGATGGTGAAAGCCATAGACTTTTCCGGCGGCCTTGAGCCACCCGCAAGGCCTTCAATGGCATGGGAAACATTGTCGCCCAAGGTTTGGGCAAAATCAGAAATGCGCGACCAGACACTCATCGCGCTACTCTAGCGGATTCTTCGCAACGGTGAAGTATCAGCTTTTTGGGCGCAAATAGGCCAAGGTTTTGAAGATCGGCGTATCCACATCCTGGCCACGGGCAAGGCGCTGTTCGACATGCCAGGCGCGGCTTCCCGTCCAGATTGTGGCCATGATGATGGGGATGATGACCAGCACGAGCAGAACTTCAATCACGATGTCGGGCAGGCCCAGCATTTTCGAGAAGGCCCAAACCGAGGCCACGGTGGCCGCACCCACGAGGCAGAGCGTAAGCAGCGCCGCGCCAAAGGCGGCAATCAATATGCCAAAGGTACCAAAGGCCTGTTCGCCAGCCTTGGGGGATTTGTCGGGCTTAATCACTTCCTGGTCCATGCGCTCCATATGCCGATTTGAGCCCAACTAATCAAGGCTCAGGCGAAATCCTGTTTTGCTCCCTCGACGGTTCCCGCTCTAGTGGCGCCAGTGGTGATGGCCGCCAAAACCAAAGCCGAAGAACAGGCCCGGATAATAGGGCGCGTAACCAGGACCCCAATAGTGGTCGGAATAGTCTGGATAGTCGGGGTAATAGCCATAGTAGTCCGGCGAGAAAAACACTGGATGATGGTAGTGGTTACGCCAATGATGATGGTGCACATGGTGGTGGCCATGGGCCTCGGCGCTTCCGGCGGCCAAGGCTGTCACGCCAAGACCCAAAACCAAGGCAAACATTATTTTATGCATGACAGTCTCCGTTCATTCTGTGCGCTCTTGCAGCGCGCTGTGTTCTATCGAAAGCCGCATTCGAGCCACCTACGCAAATAAGTGCCATCATCGAAGCCGCAGAGAGGCTCGGTGCCATCAAGCACCGGATAGTGGCGGCGCGCGGGCTGCCAGGCGTGTTTCGGCGCACAATAATGCGTGGCGCACCAGGATTTGGCGCGATGGACATGACGTTTGGGATGCGCATCCGCCGAAGAGAAAGCCGTGAGGCTGAGGCCAGCGACGAGAGCGGCCAAGACGATGCGCATTTTCATGATCATTCCCCCAATCAGGTTTGAGCCCAGTCATTCAAGAACGCGACTATGGCACAATTGAGAAGACGGATCAGGCGGCGGCTTCCGTCTCCCCTGCCCCAAGGCCCAGCATGCGGCAGATGGGATAGACCAGTTCGGCGCGGTTCAGCGTATAGAAGTGAAAATCTGCAACACCTTCGCGCTGCAAGGCCTGCACCTGCTCAGAAGCCACCATGGCGGCCATCAGATTGCGGGTTTCAGGCTCAGCATCGAGGCCAGAGAAACGGCGGATCATTTCAGGCGGAATATGCGCGCCACATTTGCCGGCAAATTCCTGGGCGCGGGCGAAATTGGTGATGGGTAGAATGCCGGGCAGCAGTTTGATCTTTATGCCGCGCGCGGCGATGCGGTCCCTCAAGCGCAAATAGGCGGCGTTATAGAAGAAGAACTGGGTGATCGCTTCTGTCGCGCCATGGTCGGCCTTGTCAGCGAGGAAGGCCAGATCCTCTTCAATGGACACTGACTCCGGGTGTTTTTCGGGATAGGCCGCAACGGACACGCGGAAGGACTCCACCTCGCGGATACCGCGCACGAGATCTGCGGCGTTGCGATAGCCTTGCGGATGGGGCGTGAATTTGGTGCCTACACCTTGCGGCGGATCGCCACGCAAGGCCACGATGTGCCGCACACCTGCATCCCAGAATTGGCGCACCACTGCGTTGACTTCTTCTTTCGATGCGCCGACGCAGGTGAGGTGAGCCGCCGGTTTCAGCGTGGTTTCATTCACGATGCGGCGCACGGTGTTCAAGGTGCGGTCTTGTGTCGTTCCGCCCGCGCCGTAAGTGACGGAGACGAAGCTGGGCTTCACCGTTTCAAGTTTGCGCAGTGTTTTCCACAGACTGGCTTCCGACTCGTCATTTTTCGGCGGGAAGAATTCAAAGGAAACGGAAAGATTGCTCACAATTGTGCGGCCTTCGCTTGGAGGTGGGGTTTGCCAGCAGCCGCAGGCAGTTGCGCCAGCCAGAGAGAAACGGTGAGCCCCGGGCCAGTCTTGAGCCAGGGTGGCGGTAGAACCTTGTGCTCGCGCAGCACCAGACCGGCGCGCGCGAAATAACCCGCCATCTGTTCAGCTGAAATGCCAAGGCGGCGATGGGCGTGGGCGGTGCGCAGTTCTTCCAGTTCATGCGGCGCGAAATCCACGATGATCATTTCTCCACCCGGCTTCAACACGCGGCGCGCTTCCAGCAAGGCTGACTGCGGATCATCGAGGAAGTGCAGCACCTGATGAATGGAGATCAAGTCTGCCGTGTCATCGCTGAAGGGCAGCTCGTAAATATCAGCCTGGCGCACTTGCGCATGCTTGATATTGCGCTGATCGAGATTGGCGCGGGCGATGGCCAACATGTCCCTGCTCTGGTCCAGCCCCCAGAGCTGGCGCGCCTTGGGGGCGAGCACTTCGAGCATGCGCCCCGTGCCGGTGCCAAGATCGAGCACGGTGTCAAACTTTCGTTTGCCGAGCAGCGCCAGCATCTGGCCTTCCACTTCATCCTCGCGCACATGCAGCGAGCGCAGCTGCTGCCACTGCGCAGCATTAGAGGCGAAGTAAGCTGCGGCCTGTTCCTGCCGCTGGCGGCGAATTTCGGAGAGGCGCTTGAGATCTTCCTTGATCTGGGGGTCTTGCGCCGGGAGCATGTCGACCAGTGCGCGCGACAACACCCCGCCCATGCCAGCCTCACGCTGGCGAAACAGCACCCAGTTGCCTTCCTTGTGACGGCTGATGAGACCCGCCTCGGCCATGAGTTTCAGATGGCGGCTGACGCGCGGCTGGCTCTGCTGCAGAAGCTGGGTAAGTTCAGTCACATTCATCTCGCCATGGGACAAGGCAAAAAGAATGCGCAGCCGCGTTGTTTCGGCTACAGCTTTCAATCCTGCCAGCAGTTCATCCATGGGTACCTCTTGAAAACTATATAAACATATCTTTATATAGGTCGCAAGATGTTTCGCTTTTGGGCTGCGACAGGTCGGATTTTGATGATCTTACGCGCGAACTTCGATGGCTGTGCTTGATTTTTCACAAAACACCTTCACATTGCCATAGTTGCCCGCGATTTGATGTGTGGGGCTTCATTTGAGGACTTTGACATGACCATCACTCGCCGCGCCTTCCTGCTTTCGGGCGCTGCCCTCTTAGCAGGCGCCGCTGCCGCCCCGGCCTTGGCTGCTTCGGGCGCTGAAGATTATGTGCACAAGCTGGGCACCGAAGTTCTGGCTCTGGCAAAGGGCGGGCACCGGGGCGATAAGGCCCTCCAGAGGCGGTTTGCCAGCCTGCTCAACCGCTATATCAACATTCCCGGTGTGGCCAATTTCGCACTGGGCACCCAGCGCGCCAGCCTGCCGGCAGGCGACAAAGGCATGTTTTATGACCTTGTTTCCAACTATGCGGCGGCCCTTTTCGTCTGGTATGTGCAGGATTTCCAGGGCAGCGACTTGAATGTGACCGGATCTGCCGACCAAGGCAAATTCACCACGGTGGATAGCAGGATCACGGGCAGCGGCGAACAATTGCGCTGGCGTGTTTCCGGCTCAGGCGGCGGCTACCGCATTGCCGACATCAATGTGAAAGGTGTATGGTTGTCCATCGCCATGAAGAAGATGTTTGAGGACACGCTCAACGCTTCCAAGGGCGATTTTCACCCGCTTTATGAAAAGTTGCGTGAAGCCGAAACCTGGTAATTAACCTTGCCTTAACCACACTGGTTTGAGAATTTGGGGAGAGAGCTCGAATCATGATCACCCGCCGCTTTTTCCTGGGGCTGTTGCCAGCCGCATTTGTCACCTCCGCACGCGCTGCGGAGGAGCATCCTTCTGTCACCTTCATGAACCGCGTTGGCGATGAGCTGTTGCATGCCCACCGCCAAGGCACGGTTTCGGCCTTCATGCGCGTTGTGCAGCGCTACGCCGACATCGAAAATATTTCGGACGAGTCCATCGGCACCTATGAAGTTCCGTCAGGCCAGGCCTCGCGCTATCACCGCGGCGTTGCCGCGTTCATTTCGCGCTACATGGCCGATCAGAGCCGCAACTTTCCAGTGGCCAAGTTTGAAATCGGCGAGGCCACGGTGGACAAGGACAAGAATGTTCAGGTGGGTTCCAAGGTCTATTTGATGGCGGGGCAAACCTATAGCGTGACATGGAAGCTCAATTGGGAGGGCGGCACCTACAAGGTGGCTGACGCCAGCTTTATGGGCTTTTCCATGACGGGCCAGGAACGCAGCCTTTTTGCCAGCTATATCGCCAAGCATGATGGCGATGTGAATGCTTTGATCGCGGCCCTCAACAGGTAATGCAGCACATATTGAAATGGGCGGCAGTGGCGCTTTGCCTTGCTGTTCTAGCGGCTTGTTCTTCGGGCGGCCGGCAATCCGCAGAGTTCACGCTGGACGGCGTCCAAGCGCCCCCATCGCAATGTCCCGTCAATCCGCAAAGTTTTGGCGAAGCCACGCCCATTCCAGATTTCCGTGAAGGCAATGGCTGTGGCGTGAGCAAAGGCTACCGCGTGATGAGCATTGCAGGCATTGGCTTCAGCGAGCAGGCTACGATCACCTGCGACCTGGCCGACACATTGAACACGTGGTTCCAAAGTTCTGTTCAGCCTACAGCACAGCAGATCTATGGCTCGCAAGTTGTGTCGATCCGTGTGGCCGCATCCTATGCCTGCCGTGCCCGCAACAATGTGCGCGGCGCTAGGCTCTCGGAACATGGTCAAGGGGATGCCATCGACATAGCCGCCTTCACGCTGGCCAATGGCCGCGAAGTGGTGGTGCTGACGGGCTATTACGGCAGCGCGCAAGACCAGCGCTTTCTGCGCACCATCCGCGCGCAAGCTTGCGGGCCGTTCCATACCGTGTTGGGCCCAGGTTCCGATCCATTTCACCGCGATCACATTCACCTTGACCGCCAGCGCGAGCGGCGCGGCGGCGGACCTTATTGTCATTGAGCAACTGACGCACGCTTGCCAAGCAGGCGATTCGCCGTTTAGTGTCCCTCACCAAATTGCAGCTGGCGGCAACAAGCTGGCGCAACCTTCAAGGGGAGGCCCAACGTGAAATACATCATGCTGCTCATTCCATGCGTGCTGGCCTTGGCCACGCCATTTTACAATTCGATTGAGCCAACGCTTTTCGGCTTCCCATTTTTCTACTGGTTCAACCTGCTGCTGGTGCCTGTATCGGTGATCTTCATTTTTGCAGCTGACCGGATGGAGGGCGGGCAATGAGCGGCGTCAATGTTGTTGCCACCACCATCTTCATCCTGTTCTTTGCGCTTGTGACCATCATGGGCTTCTGGGCCGCGCGCTGGAAGGCGGGCGACCTTAGCAAGCTGGATGAATGGGGGCTGGGTGGGCGGCAATTCGGCCCGTGGATCACATGGTTCCTTCTCGGCGGTGATCTCTACACGGCCTATACGGTGATCGCCGTGCCTGCGCTGGTCTATGCGATCGGTGCTTACGGCTTCTTTGCCGTTCCCTACACAGTGATCATCTATCCGCTGATCTTTCTCATCATGCCGCGGCTGTGGAATGTTTCGGCACGCCATGGATATGTGACGGCGGGGGATTTTGTGCTGGGCCGCTTTGGCAACAAGGGGCTTGAGCTGGCTGTGGCCATCACCGGCATTCTTGCCACGATGCCCTATATCGCGCTGCAACTGGTGGGCATGGAGAAAGTGATCCAGGCGTTGGGCCTGACGGGCGAAGGCATCTGGGCGCATCTGCCGCTCACTGTCGCCTTCGTCATCCTCGCGCTTTACACTTATTCATCCGGCTTGCGCGCCCCTGCCCTCATTGCGTTTGTGAAAGACGCGATGATCTACATATTCGTCATCGCTGCTGTCATCATCATTCCGTATCAATTGGGTGGTTTCACCAACATCTTCGATCTTGCAGCCAAGGCTTTTGAAGCCAAGATGGCGGCCAATGCGGCGCTCACACCGCCAGTGAAAGCTGCCATGGGCCTCACGCTTGCGCCCGCGCAGGTTATGCCATTCATGACGCTGGCTCTTGGTTCGGCGCTGGCGCTGTTCATGTATCCACATTCACTTACGGGAGTTCTCTCAGCTTCAAGCCCGCGCGCCATCCGCTTCAATGCCATGACGTTGCCGGCCTATTCGCTGGTGCTTGGCCTTATCGCATTGCTGGGCCTGATGGGCCGTGCTGCCGGGCTTGATCTGAAAAATCCGCAGGATGTGGTGCCGCAGCTTTTCCTCAAGATGTTCCCTGACTGGTTTGTGGGCTTTGCCTTTGCGGCCATTGCCATTGGCGCACTTGTGCCAGCGGCGGTGATGTCAATCGGCGCGGCAAATACGTTTACGCGCAATGTTTGGCGGCCTTTCGTCAACCCCGGCATGAGCGGAGCGCAGGAATCTGGCATGGCCAAACTGGTTTCTCTGATCGTGAAACTGGGAGCATTGGCCTTCATCCTCTTCATCCCCACGCAGTTCGCAATCAATTTCCAATTGCTGGGCGGCGTGGTCATGATCCAGATTTTCCCGGCGATGGTGTTCGGCCTCTATACACGGCGCATTCACGGCACACCGTTGCTGATCGGCTGGGTCGTCGGCTTGCTACTTGGCATTTACTTGGCATGGGCCCCGACCGGTTGGAACCCGACATGGGCCACACCAGCAGGCTTCTCGGTTTACATCGGGTTGTTCTCGGTGATGGTGAATGCGCTGGTTGCCGTGGTGCTCTCCTTCATCATGCCCAACGCGGGCGATGACCAGACCAAGCCTTCTGACTTTGAAGACGGCGCTTCAATGCCGCCGCATGTGCACCAGCCGGAACCTGTGCTGTAGATCAATTCAGTCGGCAACGAATGGCAACATCGTCATCGCCCGCTTCACGCGGGCGACCCACCAGGTCAAGCGGATGGACTTGGCTTCATGGTCTGGGTGGCCCGCTTAAAGCGGGCCATGACGGCATCAGAGTGGGCGGTGCTTGACGTTTGCGACTGTCATCTCCGCACCACGGCCTTGCGTCCGAACCAGACGCAAGCGCCGGTGATGAGCGCGAAGATGATGGCGCGCAGTGTGATGGCTTCGCCGAGGATTGCCGCTGATGCGGCCAGTGTCATGAAAGTTTGCAGCAATTGCACTTGCCCCACGCGGGCGATGCCACCGATGGCAAGGCCCTTGTTCCAGAAGAAGAAGCCTGCAAGCTGGCTCATCAGGCTGAGATAAATGTAGCAGCCCCAGCCGATGGCGCTTTCGTGGAAGGTGAGATCACACGCGAGAAAAAACGTGATGGGCAGCGTGAGCGGCAAAGCCACAACCAGGGCCCAGCAGATCACCTGCCAGCCACCGAGGCGCTTGGAGAGTTGGCCACCCGCCGCATAGCCTACGCTGGCGAGGATCACTGCGACAACTAGCAGGGTATCTCCGCCATGCAGTTCCGCCCCGCCGTCCCATAGCGCATAGGTGATGACGGCGAGGGAGCCCAGCGCACTCCAAACCCAAAATTTTATGGACGGCCGCTCGCCCGCAAACACGGTGCTCATCATCGCTGTGGCCAAGGGCAGCGCGCCCAGCACCACGCCACCATGCGAGGCAGGAACGGTTTTCAGTGCCAAGGCTGAAAACACCGGAAAGCCGAAAATCACGCCAGCGATCACAAAGGCCAACAGCCGCAAATCCGCGGCCTGCGGGCGCGGCTGCCTTGTGAGCAGGAGCAAGGGCAAGGCCACTGCTGCGGCCAGCACCGTGCGGCCAATCGAAAGAAAAAAGGGTGAAAACTCCTGCACCGCCAGCCGGGTGAGAGGCAGCGTAAGGGCGAATATGGCCACGCCCACGAAACCCAACCAAAGGCCTTTGGTTTCATTTTGATTCATGACAGGTTTCTTTTGATTGTCATCAAAGCGGGCTATAAGCCTGAAGCCTGATTGGCAAGCAATGGATTGTCATGGACACAATTTCCGCCCGCAAGATGCGATTTTCCTATTCCACGCTGGATCAACCCTTGATTCAAAGGGCCATCATCCAGACTATCGAAAAGCTCGGCGGCCAGCGCAAACTCAAGAAGCTCTACATCCGACATCAGGAAAACATCAGCCGGGGCGAAAGTTTTTTTGATAGCGCCATGGCGCTGCTCAACATCGATGTGAAATATGACACCGCAGCACTGGCGCAAATCCCGCAACAGGGGCCAGTGTTGTTTATCTCCAACCATCCTTACGGCGTGTTGGATGGCATCACCCTCACCTGGCTGGCGCTCAAGGTGCGGCCCGACACCAAGGTTCTGGCCAATGACGTGTTGTGTCAGGATCCCGGTGCCGCCAAACATCTGCTGCCGGTCGCATTTGCCCCCACACGCGAGGCCCGCGAAACCAACGTGCGCTCGCGCATGGAGGCGCAGCAGTTGCTGAAGGCGGGCGGCGCAGTGGGCATTTTCCCGGGCGGCGGCGTTTCAACCTCAGAGCGGGTTCACAAGGCCATGGCGGTTGACCTGCCGTGGGCGCCGTTCACTGCCAAGCTGATCCGCATGACGGAACCGACCGTGGTTCCCATCTTCTTCACCGGGCAGAATTCACGCCTGTTTCAGATTGCCAGCCATCTGAGCCTAACGTTGCGGCTGTCGCTTGTGTTTCGCGAAACAGCACGGCGCATTGGCTCGCGGCTGCAAGTGCGGGTAGGCCAACCCATACCCTATTCCGAGCTGGCGAAATTTGGCAGCCGCGAAGAGATGATGCGCGAACTTCGCAAGCGCACTTATGACCTGGCGCAGGCCAGCGACATCAAGGGCGACCGCAGGAATTTGCATCTGCGCATTGGGCGCATCAAGGGTTGGAAGCCTTCAACGGAATCCTGACCGCTGCTTTGACTTGCGTGAATCGCAGCTTGGGTGCAAAATGACATACTGCTCCTTTTACAGGTGAGACGCATGCGTAGACTGTTTGGCGCACTGTTCTTCTTTTTGGTGCTTGGTGGACAACCCACTTTCGCGGCTGCATGTCCGGCAGAGGGCCTCATTCAAAGTGCTGGGTCGGCTTTTTCAGCAGCGGCACGCAGCGGGTCTGCCTCCGCATTTACATCTGCAGCTTCACGCTTTGCTGACCTGCGAGGCTTGGCGCTATTTGCGCTGGGCTCTTACCGGTCTGACCTGTCCGCAGGGCAGGAAGGGCGCTACGTGTCTCTGGCCCGGGGCTTTATCGGCCGGTTCATGGCAGACAATGCCAGTTCGCTTGCCGGCAGTGATGGGCTGACCATCACCTCGTGTTCCGGCAATACCGTTTCAGCCAAGACGGCGGGCGGCAGCACCGTGATCTTCCGTCTGTCCGGCGGCGGTCGCATTCAGGATGTTAATGTCGCCGGCATTTGGGTTGGCATTGCGCTGCGCGACAAGTTCACCGGCGTCATCCGCTCGCATGGCGGGGATGTGAACGCCCTTATGGCCTATTTGCAACAGTAAGCCGGTTTCGGCGGGGGCTTTACGACTCTCAGCGCACCTGCCATTGCCTTCCTCAATTCCGCCACAACTGGCCATGACAAGGCGGGCCTCATTTAGGGGATTTCACGATGAAGATGTTTCTGGTTCCGGCCTCTTGCCTGGCCCTGCTGCTTTCGGCTTGCACGACAGACCCGTTCACGGGTGAGCAAAAGCCGGCCAACACAGCTGTGGGCGCAGGCGCTGGTGCAGGCATCGGCGCCATTGGCGGCGCGCTTCTTGGCGCTGCAGTTGGCGCGGACGTGCGCAAGGCGGCCCTGATTGGCGCTGGCGTTGGCCTGCTCACAGGCGGCGGCATCGGCCTCTACATGGACAACCAGGAAGCCAAGCTGCGCAAGCAGTTGCAAGGCACCGGCGTTTCGGTGACACGCGTGGGCGACAGCATTGTTCTGAACATGCCCTCTAACGTGACATTCGACACCGACAAGTCTGACGTGAAGCCGCAGTTCTACAATACATTGAATTCGGTGGCGCTGGTGTTCCAGGAATACAAGCAAACGCTGATCAACGTGGTGGGCCACACTGATTCATCGGGTGATGCCAACCACAATTACGATCTTTCGCGCCGACGCGCGGCCTCAGTGGCACAGTATCTTTCAGCGCAGCAGTTGGATCCGAACCGTTTCTCGGTTGAAGGCCACGGCGCCAGCGACCCGATTGCCTCCAACGCCACACCTTCGGGCAAGGCGCAAAACCGCCGCGTTGAAATCACCATTCTGCCGCTGACCTGATCTTGAGCGAAGCGCGATTTACACTGACCATTGGAGGCCTCAGCCATGCTGGGGCCTTTGCCATGTTGGAGCGCATTGAAGAGAGTTTTGCGCTGGACCCCATTGCCGTCACCATCAATGAAACCGACGAGCCGCGCGCCATTTGGGAAACAGTGGCTTGGTTTGGCGACGAGACTGAGGCAGATGCGGCGCGCGCTGAACTGGGTTTGTCGGGTGCCGTGATTGCACCTGTGCGGCAGCGCGACTGGGTGCGGGAATCGCTGGCGGGGCTGGCTCCTGTGCACGCTGGACGATTTTTCCTGCATGGCTCGCATGATCGCGCCTTGCGCCGCGCCGGAGGTATTGCGCTTGAGATTGATGCAGGCACAGCCTTTGGCACGGGCCACCATGGCACGACAACGGGCTGCCTGCTGGCACTGGATGAAATCCTCAAGCGCCGCCGCCCGGTGCGGATGCTGGACTTGGGCACGGGCACCGGCGTGTTGGGATTGGCGGCAGCGTTGGCCGTGAAACAGTCCGTTCTGGCCACTGATATTGATGCCGAGGCGGTGCGGGTGGCTAAGCTCAATGCAGTTCGCAATGGTGCCGGGCCCCTGCTCCAAGGTGTCACCGCGCCGGGTCTGCATCACCCGGTCTTCAAGGCCAAGGCGCCTTATGACCTGATCTTTGCCAATATCCTCGCCCGGCCCTTGGCGCTGCTGGCGCACGGCCTATCGGCGCTTCTGGCGCCGGGTGGAGACCTCATTCTCTCCGGCCTCACGTTGGACCAGGAGCGCTGGATCCGCGCATGCTACCGAAACCAGGGACTTGTGGCGCGGCGCATTGTACATTGCGGAAACTGGGTGAGCCTGGTTCTCCGCAAGCCAGTGCGCCAAACGAAAACCCGCCGGGGCGGGCCCCAGCGGGTTTCTGAAACACAGAGCGCAGCCCGGGCACCGGGCTGGGAGATTGACGCCTAATCCTTAGCGGCCGCCCCAAACGCGCGATTCAATATCACCACGCGACAGGCCAATGTCGGCCAGCATGCGGTCATCCAGCTGATGCAGCTGGCGGACAGCGCGGCTGCGGGCCGCAAAATTCATCATGCGCGTCAGCACACCCGGCATGGTGCCAGAAGGGGTGTGACGCACGGTTTCACGTTCTAAGCTCATCAAAGTCATCGTCATCTCCAAAACTCACAAAAACTCGCCGGACACTTCATGCATCCGGCGCATAACAACCTGTGTTTCAATAAGCTGCTGAATAACTGAAGATTATAGCAGGATTATGACGCCAACTGGTCCAATTTCTGGCGTTGACCTATCCCGTAACGGCCTTAATAGAAGGTTAATGTGACCCCAGCCATGCTCAATTCGCATAACTTTTCGCTCAAAACATCTCATCCTGAAGGATCTAGCTCGAGAGCTTTGCGTTGTAGCCGCCTTGCAGCGCCTCGATCTTTTCACGCGCGTGCCAGCCAAACTGCAAGCTGAAGTAGCTCCCGTAACTCTTGGAAACAACTCCAATTCCCCCTTGTGGTAAGCCGCCAGTTGAGGCTTTTTCCACACCTCCCTTGCTTGAGTGTGAAACGCGTCACGAGCCCGCGTGAGCTATGTTAATCAATGCGCGACACAGGATGCAAAAAATGACTGATTCACAGACTGCCCGCCTTCAAGCCCTTCGCGCCGCCATGAAGACCCAAAAGCTGGATGGCTTCATTGTGCCGCGGCAAGACGAATTTCAGGGTGAATATGTGGCAGCCTATGCCGAGCGGCTGCGCTGGCTTTCAGGCTTTGCCGGATCCTGGGGCACGGCAATCGTTTTGGCGAACAAGGCCGCCATGTTTGTTGATGGCCGCTACACCACGCAGGTGCGCGAGCAGGTGAAGGCCAAGGGTTGGCAATTCAAACATTTGGTGGATGAACCACCTCAAGCTTGGGCGGCGCAAAATCTCAAGCGCGGCGCCAAGCTTGGTTATGACCCAATGCTGCATACCGTGGGCGAAGCGCGGCGCTATGAGAAGGCTTTGGCAGCAGCCGGGGCAATGCTCGTGCCCGTGGCACGCAATCTCATCGATAGCGTGTGGATGGACCAACCTGCCCGCGCGGCTGGCGCGTTGTTCACGCAGCCCGACAAGTTTGCTGGCAAGTCTTCCAAGCAGAAGTTGAAGGAACTCGGCGCTGGCTTGGCAAGGCAGAAGGCAGACGCAGCCTTCATCGCGGAGCCCTCTTCCGTGGCTTGGCTGTTCAACCTGCGCGGAACGGACGTGCCTTTCACGCCAGTGGTTCTCGCCTATGCGATCATGCATGCCAAGGGCAAGGCGGAGTTGTTTGTGGAAGACAAACGCTTGCCTGCTGATGTCAAGAAAGCGCTGAAAGCTGTTGCGGTGGTGCATCCACCGTCTGCACTGGCTGCGCAGTTAAAGAAACTCAAGGGCAAGGCTGTATTGCTGGATGATGGTTCCACGCCGGATTATGTGCGCGGCGTTTTGGAGGCGGCGCGGGCGCGGGTAATCTTTGGCATTGATCCCTGCACCATGCCCAAGGCGCAGAAGAATGCGGTGGAACAGCAAGGTGCCCGCGACGCGCAGGCGCGCGACGGTGCGGCACTCAGCAGTTTCCTGCACTGGCTGTCCGAGGCCGCTCCCAAAGGTGGGCTCAACGAGGCGCAGGTGGCAGCGAAGCTTCTCGAATTCCGCAAACTCACCAACATGCTGGAGGATTTGTCCTTCGAAACCATCTCCGCCGCTGGGCCGAATGCCGCCATGCCGCATTATCATGTGCCGGCCGATGGTGGGCGCGCGCTGGGCATGGATGAGATTTTTCTGATCGACAGTGGCGGTCAATACCGCGACGGCACCACCGACGTGACGCGCACGGTGATCACCGGCACGCCCACGGCCGAGATGAAAGACCGTTTTACTCGCGTGCTGAAAGGCATGATTGCACTTTCACTCATCCGCTTTCCGGAAGGCACCACTGGCGCGCATATCGATGCGCTGGCGCGCGCGAGCCTGTGGATGGCGGGACTGGATTTTGATCATGGCACAGGCCATGGCATTGGCAGCTATCTCTCGGTGCATGAAGGCCCGGCGCGCATTTCCAAGGCCAATCATGTGGTGTTGAAGCCGGGCATGATCCTTTCGGATGAACCCGGCTATTACAAGCCGGGCCACTATGGCATCCGCATTGAAAACCTTTTGGTGGTGACCGAGCCTGCGGAAATCGCCGGCGGCGAGCGCAAAATGATGGGCTTCGAGACGCTCACCCTCGCGCCGATTGACCGCAAGTTGATTGATCAGACATTGTTAACCCGCGATGAGCTGCGTTGGTTGGACGCTTATCATGCGCGCGTGGAGAAGGAACTGGCACCGCGCATGTCGGGTGCAGCGCTGGAGTGGCTGAAGGCGGCGTGTGCGCCACTAGGCTGATTAAGTCGCTGGCCTTCTGCCAAACAGCGCGTCGGCCAGTTTGCGGTCACGGCCATAGACATCGGTGCGGAATTCAATGCCGCGGTCGCTGGAAAAGGCGGTGGCATAAACGATATGAACTGGCACCGCCTTGGGCAGATTTACACGCTGGTTCTGCCCGCCTGCCCAAATGGCGTCGATGGCTGGCTTGTCCAACCCCGCGCGGGCCAACATTGCGTAGGCCAGATCCTGCGGCTTCGACAGGCGGATGCAGCCGTGGCTGAAGGCGCGGGTCGTGTTGAAGAACTTGTCCTTGGCAGGCGTGTCATGCAGGTAAATGTCAAAGCGGTTGGGCAGCATGAACTTCACCTGACCCAGCGCATTTTTCGGCCCCGGCTTCTGGCGGATGGTGAAGGGAAAGCCAGCTTCTGAAACCGTGGCCCAATTCACCCCCGCCCAATTTTCCGGGCGACCACGTGCGAAGAGTTCAAAATCCTCGGCATAGGCCAGCGGATTGGCGCGCAGCTTGGGCAGCATTTCCTTGATGGCAATGGTTGTGGGCACATTCCAATAGGGGTTCAACTCGATATATTGCATGGCGCCAGAAAACTCCGGCGTCTGCGTGGCCACCGCACCCACCACCACATTCATGCGGTCCACCACCGTGCCCTGCAGCACATGCTCCAGCTCAAATCCGGCGATGTTGACGAGGAAATGCTCTGCCCCGAGGTCGTCCGGCAGCCAACGCCAACGCTCCATATTGATGATGATCTGCTTCTGGCGTTCGGCGGGAGGAATGTTCAGCGCTAGAACTGTTTGTTTGCCAAGCAGGCCCTTTGCCTCCAGCCCATGGCGGGTTTGAAACAGGATAAGCGCCTGAGCGAGAGCGGGATCAAATTGCGGTGATGAGGATGCCGCACCTTCGTAGTCACCGGTGAGCGAAAGAAGCTGGCGCAAGGCGGGCATGCGGGCATCGTTGCCGCCGGGCCCCACGCTTGGCCCTGCGCCGATCACCGGCCAATTGAGGCCGCTGTTGATGGCATCACTGTAGACCTTGAGCATCTGCTTCAAGGCCACATAATGCGGGTTGCGCGGCTCAAAAGCCGATAAAGCGCGCGACGGATTCGGCGATTTGCCCATCGTAGACAGGGCCTGCGCGGGATCGACGACCTTAGGATTGCGGAATTGGTTGGGATCAACCTTCTGCGGCGTCACGCGGCCCGTGCGCAAGTCACTGGCATAGGCCACGAAGAAGGCGGAATAATAGAGCTCGGCTCGAGCGGCTGCAGCAGGGTCGCCGGAATTTGCTGCATCGCGCATCTGCACCAGGGTGTCGATGGGATAGTCCTGAGTGTTGAGGCCATCATAGAGAGCGCCGTTCAAGCGCGTGAGAAATTGGTCCATGCGGCCGGTGCCCACCCAATAGGGCGTTGCACGGCCAGCTACATAGTAAGACATCAGCGCGGGGCGTATGCGCTCGATCGGCAACTCCATACGCTGCGTGGCGGTCAGCAGCGCCACGACCTGTTGCTGCACACCGGCTTGCTGGGCGTGAAGTGGCGCTGCTGCAAACAGAAGCACCGCAAAGGCCAGAATGCGCATCATCATCTTCATGCCAGTTCCCCCAAAACGACTCGCAGAAGATATAACAATCACACGTTCAGCAGAAGATATTCGCGTTCCCATGATGAAATGGTGCGGCGGAAGTTCTGCATTTCAGAGAATTTCACGTCGTTGTAGGCTTCGCAGAACAACTCACCCAGAACCTGGCGCAGCACCTTTGTGTAGGACAGCTTGTCCAGCGCCTCGTCCAGCGAGATGGGCAGCGTGTGGGCATAACGATAGGCTGAACCTGTAACTGGTTCAGATGGCTTCACCTTTTCCGTCATGCCGAGATAGCCAGCAGCCAGCGAAGCGGCAAAGGCCAGATAGGGATTGGCATCTGCGCCCGGCACGCGATTTTCCACGCGCAGGTTGGAAGGGTCAGATGAAGGCACGCGCAACGAAACCGTGCGGTTGTCGATGGCCCAATGCACATTGGTGGGCGCATCGGAATCAGGCACAAGGCGGCGATAGCTATTCACATTCGGCGCCAGCATCGGCAAGGCCGCCGCCATGTAGCGCTGCATGCCACCGATGTGATTGAGGAACAACTTGGAGGGCTTGCCATCCTTGCCGGCAAAAACGCTACGGCCGGTTTTGAGATCCACCACCGACTGATGAATGTGCATGGAAGAGCCCGGTTCATTGGCATGAGGCTTGGCCATGAAAGTGGCATACATGTCATGCTTCAAGGCTGCCTGGCGCACCGTGCGCTTGAACAGGAACACCTGGTCGGCCAGTTCCAGCGGGTCGCCATGGTTGAAGTTGATTTCAAGCTGGGCGGGGCCTGCTTCGTGGCTGAGCGTATCTACGTCGAGTTCCTGCGCTTCGCACCAATCGTAGATGTCCTCCACGATGGGGTCAAAATCATTGGCGGCGTCGATGCCATAGGCCTGGCCGCCTGATTCCTTGCGGCCAGAGCGACCCACGGCCGGATCAAGCGGGTAATCCGGATCGAGGTTCTTCTTGACCAGATAGAATTCAAGCTCTGGCGCTATGATCGGTTTCCAGCCCTTTTCCTTGTAAAGGCCCAGCACGCGCTTCAGCACGCCGCGCGGCGAAATCAACACATCGGCATCATTCAGATGGAAAGCATCGCAGATCACCTGAGCAGTGGGTTCGCTGTACCACGGCACCATGCGGATGGTGTCGGCATCAGGCTGCATATAAATGTCGATGGCGCTATCGCTTACCGCTTCCGTATCTGACACAAAGCGGCCATTGATGGTGAGCGTGAAGACTTCCTCTGGAATACGCAAGCCCTTGGAGCGGTTGCCCTTCAGGAACTTCTTCGGCGGCAGGATCTTGCCGCGCGCCGTTCCATTCATGTCAGCGACAAGGCATTCCACCTCACTGATCTTGTGTTCGGCGAGAAAGTCTTCAAATTTCGATTGGCTCATGACACATCATGTGTTGTTGACGATGAGTGACCTTAGCCTGCCTTGTTGACGCAAGCAAACAGCCACGGCTATCAAGCGCCATGGCCGCATCAATCTTCGTTCCCTCTTATTATCAAGCCACCGCCAACCGCAAGGTTGCCACGCAACAATTGCGCGGCGATGTGAAGGCGGATGTCTGTATCATCGGTGCTGGCTACACGGGCCTTTCCGCAGCTTTAGAGCTCTCAAAAGCGGGCCTGAAAGTTGTGGTGTTGGAGGCGCAAAGCGTGGGCTTTGGCGCTTCTGGCCGCAACGGCGGGCAAATCTGCACTGGCTTTTCCCCGGGTCAGGGGCCGCTTGAGACCCAACTTGGCAAGGCCGATGCAAAGCGCGCCTTTGACATGGCAGAAGAGGCCAAGACACTGATTGAAAGCCGGATTGCCGCGCACAAGATCGATTGTGATCTCACCTGGGGCTATCTGCACTGCATCCTGAAGCCACATCTCTATCATCATCTTGAAGAATGGGCGGCGGACTATGAGGCACTGGGTTACGGCGGCAACACGCTACTCACCAAGGCCGAAGTGGAAGAGAAAGTTGGCACCAAGATTTATCATGGTGCCCTGCGCGAAGCGCGCGCCGGGCATTTGCACCCACTCAACTATTGCCTTGGTCTCGCCGATGCTGCGGTGATGGCGGGTGCTACGATCTACGAAAACGCGGAAGTCACTGAAATTGATTCCGGCCCTGCCCCCTTTGCGAAAACCGCCGAAGGAAAGGTTTCAGCGAAATTCCTGATTCTTGCCGGCAACGCCTATCTCGGCAAGATGGTGAAGCCGCTCTATGGGCGCATCATGCCTGTGGGCAGCTACATTCTTGCCACTGAGCCACTTGGCGAGGACCGCGCCAAAAGCCTGATCCGCGATAATGAGGCGGTGGCCAACACCAATTTCATCATCGATTATTTTCGCCGCAGCGCCGACAACCGCATGCTGTTTGGCGGGCGCGCCTCATATTCCACGCTGGAACCCGGCAATCTCGCTGAATACATGCGCCCGCGCATGACGGCGGTTTACCCTCAGCTCAAGGATGTGAAGATTGACTACACCTGGGGCGGCTTCATCGCCATCACCTCCAACCGCATTCCTGATTGTGGGCGGCTTTCACCCACCACCTATTATGCCCACGGCTATTCAGGTCAGGGCGTAGCGTTAGCGGGGCTCTATGGAAAGCTGATGGCCGAAGCCATTCGCGGACAAGCAGAGCGCTTTGATTTCTTCGCGCGTGTCAAACACCTGCCCTTCCCCGGCGGTGCACTACGAACACCGATGCTGGTGGCGGCCATGATGTATTACCGTATTCGCGATGCCTTAGCTTGAGCGCTTGGCCAATTCGGTTTCCAGCTCACCATAACCGGTGAAGCGGTATTCATAGGCGAGGCCAAGTTTGCGGGCAGCCGCTTTCGCCTTTTCTTCCAGCGCCGCGTCTTTTGTCTGCGCCAGATAGACAATCTTGCGGTAGTGGCCAAAGATGTCATCGCGCAACTCAGGGTGAGCCAGCAGGCCGAGGCCTTCCAAGATCAGCTTTTCAAAATGGCGGGCGAGATAGTCGGTAAGGAAGAAGGCCGTCATGTCATCATCGGCACGCGCGGCGAAGGCCGAATTGCCAGAGAAGAAGGCATAGCAATGCGGGCCTTCCAGGCGTTCAACGCCCTGCTCCTGCAACATGGTGTCAAGCTGGCCGCCCGTGCCACAATCTCCGTAAGCCACAAAGATGTTTTTGTACTTGCCCTTGGCCGCAATGATCTTCTCGCGCAGGGCCGGAACGATGAATTGCGGCGTGTTGTGCCATTTCGCGGGCAGGCACTGGATGTCGAACACACCCCACTTGTTGACGTTGATCAGATCCACGATCTCGCGCGCCAGCGCGCCACAGGCCAGGATCAACACTTCCGGCCGCGCCGCATTGAGATTGAAGGTTTCTGAAGGCTTAAGATCAAGGTTTGACATCGCTGCAACTCTAGCTTCTTCACCAAGCATAAACCATAGCACTGCGGCATGCGCGATATGCGTTGCGGCAAGTCATACAAAAAACGCCCATTTTGCAGGGCTTGTTTTGGTGATTTACGGGCCGTCAACCATCGCGGAGTTTCCCACAGCCTTTTGGTGTGGTGCCTTGAATTGTGCACTTCGATTTTAGGACGCGTTAAGAGGTTGCGCGTAATTTTGGCTTCAAGTTCAGGGGCAATGAGGCAACTGAACGGTGCTGTAAGTAATTTGGAGAGTTTAAAATGAAGAAATTCCTCAAGGACGAATCTGGTGCGACCGCCATCGAATACGGCCTCATCGCTGCTGCCATGGGCGTTGCCCTCGTTCTGATCATGCCGAAGTTGGCCTCGCAGGTCACCGTGCAGTTCTCGAACCTCGGCTCACACATCGCTTCGGGCAAGTAATGAATTCGGTGCCTGCCTCCGGGCAGGTGCCATCGAGACGGCGAAAGCGCTGGACGAAAGTCCGGCGCTTTTTGCATTCTATCGCCACCACTGCCACGGTAACTGAATCTTCACTGCGTTATCCACAGGCTTGTCGCTCGATACAATTTTACAGACCCATTTCAGCACCAGTTAAGACGGCCCGCCTAGGGTGGTTCCAACTTCACCGATGAAGGTGAATGTGCCGCTGAAATCAAAATTGGAGAGTTTAAAATGAAGAAGTTTCTCAAGGACGAATCTGGTGCAACTGCCATCGAATATGGCCTGATTGCTGCCGCCATGGGCGTTGCCCTTGTTCTGATCATGCCGAAGTTGGCCAGCCAGGTCACCGTGCAGTTCTCGAACCTCGGTTCGCACATCGCTTCGGGCAAGTAATGGCTTCGGCGTCTGCCCTCGGGCAGGCGTCTTGCTTACAGCGAAGGCGCTGGACGAAAGTCCGGCGCTTTTTGCGTTTGGATGCGCCCTGATACGCGTTAACTGTTTCTTCTTTGTATTTTTCACTCCATCTGCCTTGCGCAGCATTTGTCCTTTTGCCTTCAGCCGCAGTTAAGAGATGCCACCTAGTTTGAGCTGCAACTTCACCGGCGATCGGTGAAAGTGTGTGCTGAAAGCAAAATGGAGAGTTCCAAATGAAGAAGTTCCTCAAAGACGAATCTGGCGCCACCGCCATCGAATACGGCCTGATCGCCGCCGCCATGGGCGTTGCCCTTGTGCTGATCATGCCAAAGCTGGCCAGCCAGGTTACGGTTCAGTTCTCAAACCTCGGCTCGCATATCGCTACGGGCAAGTAATAGATTGCAGCTCGCCTTCGGGCGGGCTCGTTCTTACAGCGAAAGCGCTGGACAAACGTCCGGCGCTTTTTGCGTTCAAAAGCAAAAAAGCCGGGCAAGCCCGGCTTTTCGATTGAGACTCAAATTGGTTTAGCCAGCAGCCATCTGATTGTGCTTGCGGGCAATCATGGCCTTGGCAGTTTCCACTGCAACGGCCGCATCGCGGCAATAGGCATCAGCGCCGATGGCCTTTGCAAATTCCTCGTTCAAGGGCGCACCACCGACCAGAACGATGTAATCATCGCGCAGGCCCTTTTCCTTCATGGTGTCGATGACTACCTTCATATAGGGCATGGTTGTGGTGAGCAGTGCCGACATGCCGATGATATCGGGCTTATGCTCTTCCAGCGCCTTCAGATAATTTTCAACAGGGTTGTTGATGCCAAGGTTGATGACTTCAAAACCCGCACCTTCCATCATCATGGCCACAAGGTTCTTGCCGATGTCGTGAATGTCGCCCTTCACGGTTCCGATGATCATCTTGCCCAGGCGCGGCGCGCCGGTTGCGATGAGCAGCGGGCGCAGAATGAACATGCCCGCTTTCATGGAATTGGCGGCGAGCAGCACTTCCGGAACGAAGAGGATGCCATCACGGAAGTCCACGCCCACAATGCGCATGCCTTCCACCAGGCCTTCAGTGAGCACCTTGTAAGGAGCCCAACCGCGGCCAAGGAGGATGTTGACGCCCTGTTCGACCTCTTCCTTCAGGCCGTCATAGAGATCGTCATGAATCTGCTGGACAAGCTCCTCATCATTGAGGGAATTGAGATCAAGATCGCCACCATCGCTCATGTCAGCACTCCAAAATTACCAGTCGCAGTTTAATCCGGCCCAAACGCGGGCCACTTCGCCATGCGACACAGGCTTGCCTGATTGCGACGGTTGAGGCAAGCGGGTACAGCCGCTATGTTATGACAAATAGGGAGAATTAATTGAACGCCACGTTAGATCTTTCCGCCATTCGCGCCCAGTTTCCCGCGTTGAGCCTCAAGGACGAAGGCCGCGCGCGGGTTTATTTCGACAACCCTGCCGGCACGCAGGTGCCACAAATCGTGATTGACCGGATGGTGGATGTGCTGAAGCACAAGAACGCAAACCTCGGCGGCTATTTCAAGACAACGCAGGATGCCGTGGCCATTGTGGATGAGGCGCATCAGGCGCTGGCAGACTTTTACAACGCCGCCTCGCCAGATGAGATTGTGTTCGGCCAGAACATGACGAGCCTGACATTCCATTTCTCGCGCTGCCTGGGCAAAAAGTTCAAAGCCGGTGACGAGATCATTCTCAGCCGCATGGACCATGATGCCAATGTGGCGCCGTGGCTGCTGCTCGCGCAGGATTTGGGGCTGGTGGTGAAGTGGCTGGATTTTGACACCGGCACCTATGAATTCCCTGATGATGCCTTGACCAAACTTCTCACCAGCAAGACCAAGTTGGTGGCCATGGGCATGGCCTCCAATTGCACGGGAACGGTAAATGATGTGGCCCGCTTCACGCGTGAGGCCAAGGCGGCAGGTGCGCTGGTCTATCTCGACGGCGTGCAATATGCGCCGCACTATTCCATCGACGTTCAGGCCATTGGCGCGGATGTGATCGTGTCCTCGGCCTATAAATGGTTCGGCCCGCACCAAGGCATTCTTTGGGCGCGCAAAGATCTCTTGCAGGAAACCTTCGCCTACAAGGTGCGCGCCGTGGCGGACAGTGACATCGGCCACAAGTTTGAAACCGGCACCCAAAGCCACGAGGGCATGGCAGGCTGCGTGGGGGCCATTCAATATCTCGAACAATTTGGCACAGGCGCCACGCGCGCCGCCAAGATCAAGTCGGCTTGGGCCAAGCTGGCGGGCTATGAGCAAGGCATCACGCTGCATCTCATCAAGGGCTTGCAGCAGTTCAAGGGCCTCACCATTCGTGGTGTCACTTCAGACAATGCCATGCACCGCCGCGTGCCCACAGTTTCGTTCACGGTTGAAGGTGTTGCTCCTGATGCCATGGCCAAGCATCTGGCGGCCGACAACATCTTCGTCTGGTCTGGCCACAACTATGCGTTGGAACCCGTAAAGCGCATGGGCCTTGAAAACAAGGGTGGCGTACTGCGCGTCGGCCTTGCTCATTACAACACAACGGCAGAGGTGGATGCCCTGCTCTCTTCCCTCCATTCCTCATTGAAGTGAGAACCATGACATACAAAATCGCCATCGTTGGCCTGGGCAAGATTGCCACCGATCAGCATGTGCCCTGTATCCGCAAGAACAAGAAGTTCAAATTGGTGGCCACCGTCAGCCGCCATGCTTCACTGCCAGATGTGCCTCATTTCACTTCGCTCAGCGAACTCATCGCCAGCAAGGTGAAAGTGGATTGCGTTGCCCTGTGCACGCCACCTTCCGTGCGCCTTGCCATGGCACGTGAAGCGCTGGATGCCGGACTTGATGTGTTGATCGAGAAGCCGCCCACGCCGACAGTGGGCGAAATGCAAGCCATGATCCAACACGCCAAGAAGAGAAAACGCGTGCTCTATGCCACTTGGCATTCGCGCTACAATGAGGCGCTGGACATTGCCAAGAAAAAGCTGAAAGGCAAGCACGTCACCTTCCTCCGCATCACCTGGAAGGAAGATGTGAACAAATGGCATCCGGGGCAGGAATGGATCGCCCAGCCCGGCGGATTTGGGGTGTTTGATCCCGGCATCAACGCGCTCTCCGCCGTCACCAAGATTCTGCCGGAGCCCATATTCGTTGAAAGCAGCGTTATCGAAGTGCCCGAGAATTGGGCCACGCCCATTGGTGTGCAGATCACTTTCAAGCGTGGTGATGGCCAGCCCGCCGACATGAGTGCGGTGTTCGATTGGCGCCAGCGCGGCGAGCAGACCTGGAACATCGATCTTAAAACCTCCGATGGCATGGAGATGAATTTCACCAATGGCGGCAGCGTGCTTTCCATCAATGGCAAGCTGGTGATCAAGGCCAAGCTCGAAGAATATGAAATGATCTATGCCAAATTTGCCAAGCTGCTGAAGGCACGCAAGTCAGACACAGATGCCACGCCGCTGCAACTTATCTGCGATGCCTATATGCTGGCCAAGCCTAAGGTAGTGCAGAAGTTTCAGTGGGACTGAGGTTCCACGATTTCAACGCCACGCACCTGTTAAAAGACTGAACATTCTGCAAGGTGACAAACGCGTCAAAGCGTTGCAAAGAGTATTCGTGAACCGCAATCCGCGTCATCTCCTGTTTCTGGTTTCCATCCTGCTCAAGGGCCTTTTTGCCTTGCTGGAGTTTGCGGCCGGCCTTGCGCTTTATTTCACGCCGCCGGATTTTCTGGGGCAACTCATCCGTTTTATGTTCAAAAACCAGCTGGTGGCTGACAGGCACGATTTTTTCGCCAATTTCATGCAGCATCAGTTGGCGGACTATGATGTGACGCGGCACACGTTCGTGAGCATTTACCTGATGCTACATGGCTTGGTGAAAATTGGCGTGGTGGCAGGGTTGTGGAGTGAGCGGCTCTGGGCCTTCCCGCTTGGCATCGCCGCATTGGGCCTGCTCATCATCTATCAGTTGAACCGCTTTGCTTTCACTCACGCGCCGCCGCTCTTGATCATCTCAATCTTTGATGCCTTCATCATACTCCTCGCCTGGCGCGAATGGCAGGCGGTGAAGCGACGAGAGGTTTGAACTCGAGCGGCCTTGAAGAAGATTCCGGCTTGCGCCGGAATGAGGCGCACCAAGGCCTTTGTCATTCCGGCGCAAGCCGGAATCTTTGGCAAGATCAAACTCAACCAACGTCCCCACCGGATCAATCCAATCATGCAAATCCGCCCAAGCAGGGTTGAAGTTCTCGATCAATTCAATCTTCCATTCGCGCTTCCATTCCTTGATTTGTTTCTCGCGCTTGATCGCATTCTCTATGAAGTGATGGTGTTCATACCAGACTAGTAACTTCACATTGTATTTCTGTGTGAAGCCTTTAACTTCGCCTTGTTTGTGAGCGGCGACACGGTTCCACAACGCACTGGTCACACCGACATAAAGCACGCCGTGCGGCTTGTGCGCTAAAATGTAAACCGCTGGGAACTTCTCTTCCATGGACAAACTGTGGCAGATTCCGGCTTGCGCCGGAATGACGAACCTAATGTTACGTCCTGCGGCGTTCGCGGCGGGCGGCGCCTGCGGCGGCGGTGTCAACGCCATGCGCGAGTTCGGAAACCGCGCCCAGTTTTTGCTCTACAAGCTCGATCGTGGGTTTCGCGCCCTTGGTGTAGCCTTCGAGTGATTTCCGCATCGCGGCGAGATGCTCTGGTGATGTGCCACAGCAGCCGCCGATGATCTTGGCGCCAGCGTCCAGAGCGATGCGGGCATAGTCCGCCATCAGCTCCGGCGTGCCGGTGTAGTGAATGTGGCCATCGTGATATTGCGGGATGCCGCAGTTGCCCTTGGCGACGATCGCAGCATCTGGCCTTGCGGCGGAAATGCCCATCACTGTCGCCACCAATTCAGATGCGCCCACGCCGCAATTTGCGCCGATGGCAACCGGGGTGGCGGCAAGTTCGCCCGCCAGTTTGCCAAAGGCTGCAGGCGTAATGCCCATCATGGTGCGGCCGTTGGTGTCAAAGCTCATGGTGGTAACGATCGGCAGGCCCACCTTGGCAGCGCCTTCCACAGCGGCGCGCAATTCCTCTTCGGACGACATTGTTTCAATCCACAGCACATCCACGCCGCCCTCTTTCAGAGCCTTGGCCTGTTCTTCAAACGCCGCCACGCCTTCGGCATAAGGGAAGGCGCCCACGGGTTCGAAAATCTCGCCGGTTGGCCCCATGGAGCCACCGACATAGACCGGGCGGCCTGCTGTATCAGCCTCGGCGCGGGCATTCTTGGCGGCGGCCATGTTCACTTCGCGCACCTTGTCTTGCGCGTCATGCAGCTTCAATCGGTGGCGGTTGCCTCCGAAGGAATTCGTGAGAACGATGTCAGCACCCGCCTCAATGAAACGCTTATGCAGGTCGCGCACGCGATCCGGGTGTTCGAAATTCCACATTTCCGGCGCATCGCCCGAAACCAGGCCCATCTGGAAATAATTGGTTCCCGTGGCGCCATCGGCCAAAAGCCAGGGGCGGCTGTTGAGGGCTTCGGTGAAGGACGGGCGGGTCATGGGCAAGGGGCCTTTCAAAACTATATAAAGAAATCTTTATATGATTTCCTGGTTTGTGCAAGCTGCATCTTAGCCGAGCTGCAGCGCGCCACCCAGCTCTGCGCGGCGGGAATTGGCGCATTCGCGTCGCCAATTTGACGGGCAGCAAAACTGGCCCCATGATAGAGCCAGTTTAGGGAGTGGCCCATGCGTGACTGGCTGATTCATATCAAGCGCGGCGAATATGCCTCGCTGCAAACCCAAATCCGCGAGGCTTTGGTCTCGGCCATTCTTGACCGGCAGCTTGATCAACAGGAGCCCATTCCCTCCACGCGCAAGATGGCGAAGTCGCTCGGCGTTTCGCGCAATACCGTTGTGCTGGCCTATCAGGGGCTTATGGATGATGGCTATCTGCTCGCTCGTCAGCGTTCTGGCTATTTCGTGGCGGACAAGGCGCTGGAAGACCATGTGCCGCGCAAGAATGGCAAAGCGTTGCCGGAGAAGCCGAAACATGCGGGGCTGAATTGGGACAATCTGGTCAAAAGCCACCCTTCGCAGCAGCGCAATTCGGAAAAGCCGCGCAACTGGCAGGATTATCAATATCCCTTCATCTATGGCCAGGTGGACCACAACCTGTTTCCGCTGGCCGAGTGGCGCGATTGCACCAGGCAGGCGCTGGGCAAGAAGTGGCTTGGTGATTGGACCAATGATGCCAGCGCCGCCGATGACCCTTTGCTGGTGGAGCAAATCCGTCGCCGCATTCTGCCGCGCCGTGGTATCATGGCCAGTGATGACGAAATCCTTGTGACCGTCGGTGGGCAAAATGCGATCTTCCTGATCTGCGCGCTTCTCGTGTCGCGTGATACGCGCGTGGCCATGGAAGACCCTGGCTATCCTGACATGCGGAATATCTTCGCCCTGCACACGCAGCAGATGACACTGGCCCCATTGGACGCATACGGCCTCATGCTGGGCGAGGCGCTAGATGACGTGAACATTGTTTACACCACACCCAGCCATCAGTTCCCCACCACCGTCACCATGCCGCTGGAACGGCGCATGGGCCTGCTCAAGAAAGCTTCGGAGAAAAACTTCATCATTATCGAAGATGATTATGAGTTTGAAACGAACTACGTGAATGAGCCATGCCCCGCGCTGAAGTCGCTGGATGATGATGGCCGGGTGATTTACGTGGGCTCGCTGTCCAAAACACTTTTCCCGGGCTTACGCATCGGCTTCATGGTTGCGCCACGCGCCTTCATTGCCGAAGCGCGCGCGCTGCGCCGCTTGATGGTGCGCCATGCGCCAAGCAACAACCAGCGCACGGCCGCGCTGTTTCTTTCGCTCGGCCATCACGATGCGTTGATCCGCAAGCTGCACAAGGCCTACCGTACGCGCTGGGAAATCATGGGCGATGCGCTGTCAAAACATCTGCCCTCGTCCACACGCATTCCCTCCTTTGGCGGCACGAGCTTTTGGGTGAAGGGGCCCACCAAGCTCGATTCCGATCAACTGAACCTAGACGCGCAAGGCAAAGGCATTCTCATCAATCCCGGGCGCATCTGTTTTGGTGCGGCGAATGGCCCGCGCAATTATTTCCGCCTGGCGTTCTCATCCATTGATGAAAAGAAAATCGAACCGGGCATTCGCCTGCTGGCCGAGTTGATCAAGCAGAATACATGAGCCTCAATAACAAGCCACGGGCCATTGCCTATCTGCTCGGCGCCATCGCCTTTGCCACATCGCAGGACGCGATCGTGAAAGCCCTGGCCGGCGGCTATCCCACATGGGAGGCCGTGGCCTTTCGTGGCGCAACCGCCATTCCGCCTTTCTTGATCTGGGGCTATTTCGCGCGACTCAATTTGTTCGCCATGCCCGCGGCGTGGAAGCTGATTCTCTTGCGTTCGGTCATCTTGTTTTCTGCCTATATGGCCTTCGCGCTCGCCATTGCCACGCTGCCCTTGGCCAATGCTGTTGCAATTTATTTCACCATGCCGTTTTTTGTGGGCGGCCTTGCAGGCTGGACGCTGGGTGAAAAGGTACCGGGTTATCGCTGGCTGGCAATTGTGCTGGGTTTTGGCGGCGTGCTCGTCAGCGTGCGCCCGGGTGGCGAGAGTTTTACGCCCGCCGCCCTCCTCGCGCTTTATTCTGCGCTTGGCTATGCGGTGGGGCAATTGCTCAGCCGCAAGGTTTCAGAACACGCCGAACCACTGGTGATCGCCAACATGCAGAGCGTGCTCTATTTCGCAGGATCGCTGACGATCGGGCTTGTGATTTCCACCCTGCATATAGACGCCAGCGGCAGCGCCACATTTGCCGCGCTCACCAAGCCGTTCGTTTGGCCCGGCATGAAGGATCTCTCGGTCATGGCACTGATGGGCCTGTTCTCCTGTGTGTCATCGGTGTTTTTCGTGCGCGCCTATCAATCCGCTCCTGCGAACTTTGTCGCGCCACTGGAATATTCCGCCATGGTGTTCGCCGTGACTTACGGCATCGTGTGGTTTGGCGACTATCCGGATTTCTACACGCTGCTGGGTGCCGGCATTGTGATTGGCGCCGGGCTATTCATGGTGGCGATGGACCGCAAATTTCACAGAATGGGATAGCCACTCCAGCGTTTCACCGCCCGCAAGGCCAGTGACGATTGGATGCGTTGCAGGCCCGGCAGGCGCGCCAGCTTGGTGCGGTGAATGCGCTCATAGTCATTGGCATCGGCAGCGGCCACGCGCAGCAGATAGTCAAATTGCCCGCTCATCAAATGGCATTCGAGAATTTCAGGCACGCGCTGCACGGCCTTTTCGAATTTCTCGAAGGCCTCTTCAGTCTGTGCGGCCAGAGACACTTCCACGAAGAAATCGTTGGCAAAGCCGAGCGCCCGGCCCTCCAACTGCGCGGCATAGCCGGTGATCACGCCTGCCTCTTCCAACAGCTTCACACGGCGGTGGCAGGACGAGGCCGAAAGCCCAGCTTTGTCCGCCAATTCAGCAATCGGCATGGTGGCGCGGCGCTGCAGCTCGGCGAGGATGATTTTGTCTGATTTATCGAATTTGTGGTGTCTCATTCGAATTTTATACCATAATTCCGAATGAAACACCATGCAGGGCGAACACAAGCCTTGGAATTGAAAGAAATTTCCGCAGCTCTCCATCTACAGTCAATCCAGTAGTGATTTTGGGCCACCGCATCACATTCCGTCACCCCGGCGAAGGCCGGGGCCCGCTTTGTCTGGGTTGAACGCTTGCCGTTTAAGCGGGATCCCGGCCTTCGTCGGGATGACGGGTGCAGGGGACGGGGGCCGAAACAATTAAGGGAGAATCCACAATGCTCATCGGCCTGCCGAAAGAAATCAAGAATCATGAATACCGCGTGGGCCTCACGCCGCTGTCGGTGCGCGAGTTCGTGCGCCATGGCCACAAGGTGATTGTTGAGAAGAACGCGGGCGCGGG
The DNA here is from genome assembly GCA_031424315.1 of Aestuariivirga sp. GTDB lineage: Bacteria > Pseudomonadota > Alphaproteobacteria > Rhizobiales > Aestuariivirgaceae > Aestuariivirga. The sequence goes on along the minus strand of JANPHF010000129.1, from coordinate 1,445 downwards.
CATCGGCTCAAGCGACGCTGACTACAAGGCCGCAGGCGCCGAGATCATCGACACGCCGAAGGAAATTTTCGCCAAGGCCGACATGATCGTGAAGGTAAAGGAACCGCAGGCCGCAGAGCGCGCCATGCTGCGCGACGGCCAGATCCTCTACACCTATCTGCACCTGGCGCCCGATCCAGAGCAGACGAAGGATCTCGTCAAGTCCGGCGCCGTCTGCATCGCCTATGAAACCGTTACCAATGCGCGCGGGGGCCGCCCATTGCTTGCGCCCATGAGCCAGGTTGCCGGGCGCATGTCCGTGCAATCTGGCGCTCATTGCCTTGAGAAGCGCCAAGGTGGCCGCGGCATGTTGCTGGGTGGCGTGCCGGGCGTGGCCCCTGCCAAAGTCGTCATTCTCGGCGGCGGCGTGGTCGGCACCAATGCGGCGGCGATTGCCATCGGCATGGGCGCTGATGTCACCATCATCGAAAAGTCCAACGACCGCATGGAAGAGTTGACGGCGCGCTTCGGTCTCAGCCTCAAAACCGTGGCCTCAACCCAGGCTGCCATTGAAGACGAATGCGCGGCGGCTGATCTCGTCATCGGCGGCGTGCTCATCCCCGGTGCCGCTGCGCCGAAGCTGATCACCAAGGCGATGCTGAAGGATTGGAAGCCGGGTTCTGTGTTCGTCGATGTCGCCATCGACCAGGGCGGCTGTGCCGAAACCTCTCACGCCACAACCCATGCCGATCCGATCTATGTGGTGGACAATGTGGTCCACTATTGCGTGGCCAATATGCCCGGCGGCGTGGCGCGCACATCCACCTTCGCGCTCAACAACGCAACACTGCCGTTTGGTTTGGCGATTGCCAACAAGGGCTGGAAGCAGGCGTTGAAGGATGATGCCCATCTGCGCAATGGCCTAAACGTGGCTGGTGGCAAAGTGACGTATCAGGCCGTGGCCCGCGATCTGGGCTATGACTATGTGAGTGCCGAGAAGGTGTTGGGGTAAACGGCCTTCACCTATTCCTCTTTTTCCAGCAGCACACGCCCAATCACTGCGGCCAAGACCAGCGCGCCGCCAATCACCGTGGCGGTGGTTGGCACTTCGCCAACGCCGATCCAGGCCCAGAATGCGCCAAATGGCCCTTCAGCGATGCCAATGAGCGCCGAAAGGGACGAGGCGATCAAGGCTGATCCCGCCACATAAAGGGCGATGCCCAGCGTCATGGGGCCAAGGCCAAAGCCAGCGGCCACCACATAATCGCGCAAAGACAAGTCTCCCAAGTGCTGGGCTAAGGGCAGCGCCACAACAACCGACAGGATTTGAGCAAGCCACACCATGGGCAACATGGTGACTGCAGGGTTGCGGCGAATGGCAACGGTTGCCAAGCCTTGGGTCATTGTTCCTGCCACTGCCATTGCGTCACCCAGATTTGGCCCACCTGTTGACGGGCCTACCATAA
>JANPHF010000128.1:0-20641 GCA_031424315.1 Aestuariivirga sp. | reverse complement strand
TCGCGGTTGAATTTCTCTTTTGCCATGGCTCACTTCCATCCTGTTAAAACAAATCACGCGCCATTTGGCGGTGATGCCAAATCGGGCGCGTCTTTAGAAAAACTACGTAGGAATGGCAAGGGCTGAATGCAAGGCCCGCAGGCCGACGTCAATACACAGATTTCAACGGTTTGCAGCGTTCATTAATTGGATGCTGCCCTCGAAGTGGGGCCTTGAGCACTGCGGGGTGCATGAGCACCCACTTGCTCGCCTTAACAAGCTTGCGTTCCTTAGCCAACTCTAAAAAGGTTTGACACTGCTTGTCCTTGCCTGCTGGCGATACCCCTTTCTCTAGCAGGAACATGGCAACTGGGTCATCGAAAGTAGAAAACAGTGCGTTCACACCATCATTGTCGATGGCGCTCAGATTTGCTCCAGCTTCTACCAAGAGCTTAGCACCTTCCACCGTCCTGACTGAGAAAATGGGCGTTTCGCCGTCGCCGTTCATATGGTTTGGGTCGGCTCCATATGCCAAGAGCTTTCGCGCCGTCTCTAGCCGATATTCTTCGTGGCCCTCGCAGTTGCCGACGGTCGACAGCGTAGTGAAGAGAGCGGTAGTGGACCTACCATGGTTCAATCCATTTTCAGGATCAAACGGCGTAGTTGCATCAATCTTGATTCCTGCTGCAGCAACCGCATCAACCAGTTGCGGAGAGCAGACTGCGTCGCGTTCGGCGAAAACCAATGCCGCATTGTCCAAGTCCAGCCATTTGAACCAATCAGACTTCACTATTCGGTTGAAAAGTTTCAGCTTACCCTTTGCGATTGCGCCCCCCAAAACGGCTTGCGCCACCTTTGATCTTTTTAGAGGTTCTTCACCATCTCTTGCCGACACTTTTAGTTCGCCATAGCTTGCGTCGAGAGGTGCTCCTTTTTCTATCAAACCAATCGCCAAGTCTTCGTTTGAGCCGTAGTTTGCCGAAGCTGCCGCCAATTGGCCTGCTTGTGCAGAATGAAAATCAAATTTCTGGCTTTCGAGCCAGGGGATCAGATCGGGTGTCCCTTCCACCCAGCGATCAGTTCCTGCCAATTTGTCTACGGCATTCTCTAGTTGGGTCACCGCCTTGGGCATTCCGGCTGCTTGCCCTACATAATCAATGACTATTTTCTGGCGGTTCCCAACCTGCAAGGTTAGCCGATATTGGGGCATGTCGGTCACTTGAGCCAAATATTGATCACGCAGGTCAATGAACCTCGCTCTTTTAAATGAGTTGATCAAATCACTGACTGCATTCGGATCGACGATGTCCTCATGTACACCCGGCAACAATACCCCATCAGGATAGGCAAATAGGGGAAGCTTCTTGTCTGCCGATCCGGGATATCGGGTGTCAGAAGAGAATACGACGCGCCCCGATCCGTAGATTTCGATTTTATATATAGGGCAAGTTCCGAAGCACATGCCTCGTTCTAATGTGATCTTTGTTTTCTGCAGTGACGAAGCGGTATTATCGATTCTCGCTTGGGCCTCATAAGAGATCATCCATGCCAGAAAAATTCCAGCGGTTAAGAATGCACGAGTCCACATCGATTTACATGTCCGACCTTTTGTCCGAGCCCTGAAGTTGATCAAGACCAAGGCAGAAAAGTGGCAAATTATAGGACTGGAGCGGGTGAAGGGAATCGAACCCTCGTATTCAGCTTGGAAGGCTGCTGCTCTACCATTGAGCTACACCCGCGTTGCGCGGTGCTTAACAGAAGACCTTGCGAAGGGGAAGTGGTGGGAGAGGTAGGACTCGAACCTACGAAGCCGTAAAGCAGGGGATTTACAGTCCCCCCCCTTTGCCACTCGGGACACTCTCCCCCGATTTCTTAGATCAACCTGACTTTTGACGGAATCGTCAAAAGTCAGACAAGTTGATCGCCAACAGTTACTTAGGGCGAAAATGACTTTGCCTTGCAAAGTCATTCCGCTCTAGTTCGCGGCAAAGGGCCCGCGAAGCGTGGCGCTGTATGCCGTCCACGAATCTCGAAGTCAAGCAGGCTTATGCGGGCCGATAGCGCACGAAGGCGAAACGTTTGGAATCCGGTGCCCAGCAAGGCACATTGATGCTGCCCTGCCCGCCAAAAAGTTCGAGAAGCGCTTTGTACTGGCCACCAGCGGCGGGCATTAACCTCAGTTCAACATGCTGGTCACGCGGGTGGCCTTTCACACCATTGGCATAGGCAAGATAAAGCACACGCTGGCCATCAGGCGATGGATGCGGGAACCAGTTCACACGCTCATCAAATGTCATCTGCTCAGGACCGCTGCCATCAGGATGTATGCGCCAGAGCTGCACGGAGCCATTGCGTTCGCCATTAAACCAAATCCACTTTCCATCCGGCGTGTAGTCCGGCCCATCACAGTGATCGAAATCCTGCGTCACCTGAAACTCATCACCTCCCGCAACGGGAATGGTGAAGACCTGGTAGGTGCCACTGCGATTGGCGACATAAGCAAGGCGTGCCCCATCGGGCGACCAGCCGTGCCAATAGGAGGGCGACATTTCTGTCACCCGCTGCGGCATGCCGCCAGTGATTGGCAGGGTGTAGACGATGCTCTCGCCCAACACGCTGCCATTGCTGATGACAAGTGTTGTGCCATCGGGTGAAACGCCGTGGTCGTTATTGCAGGCGGTGGCAAAACCGGTGTCGACTTGAACTTGGTTCCGCGTTTGCATATCCACGCGATAGATGTGGCCATCGCCATTGATGATGAGCGACTTGCCATCACGGGTGAAGTTTGGTGCTTCAATGAGTTGATCCGTTTCAAGCACGGAGGATGTCTTGCCAGAGGCCAGATCATAGATCGCGAGTTCACTGCGCATCAGACTTAGCCAGCATTGCTGATTTTCGCCTTCAGGGCGGCTTGGGCAGCTTCCGGCAGGAAAAGCGACGTGTCGCCGCCCATCTTGGCGATTTGCTTGACGAGCGAAGACGAAATCATGCGCGTGGCGGGTGAAGCGGCGAGGAAAATGGTTTCGACCTCGGGGGTAAGGGCACCATTCATCTGGGCCATTTGCACTTCGTAGTCAAAATCGCTGGCATCACGCAGGCCGCGGATGATGACGCTGGCCTTGGCCGCCTTCGCTGCCTCCACCGTCAAGCCCGAGAAGGTGACGACCTCCAATTTCAAGCCGGAGTGTTCTGCCACGGGGCGGGCAACTTCTCCAACCAGAGCCAGCCTCTCCTCAGGCGAAAGCAGCCCCTGCTTGGAACCATGGGTTCCGATGCCGATCACGAGTTTGTCCACCACGCGGGCCGCACGCGCGATCACATCCAAATGACCAAATGTGATGGGGTCAAAAGAACCGGGATAAAAACCGATGCGCATTCAGGCCCTGCCTTTCAATACCATCCAGGCCGCACCACCGATGAGGCAGGAACCTGACACAATTTCAAGAAGCCGGATGCGCTTTTGAGAGAGCCACCTGCCAGCCTTACCCGCCAGAAGGGCATAAGAGGAATCGCCCACCAAGGCGATGGCCGCAAAAGTGAGGCCGAGCTTCAGGGTCGATGTCATCACATCCGCATCTTGTGGAATAAAGGGCGGGATGAGTGCGCCAAAGAGCACCAGCATTTTAGGGTTGGAGAGGATCACCACAAGGCCCTGCAACAGAAAGCTGCCGTTTGGCCTGGCACGCTCTGTCGCAACGGCGAGATCGCCTTTGGAGCGGAACAGCTTGATGCCGAGCCAAACGAGGTAGAGAGCGCCCGCATAGCGCAGCAGGTCAAACCAAACACCCATCAGCCGAATGGCGGCACCCAATCCAAGCGCTGCGATGGCCAGCCAGATCACGACACCGATCTGCGTGCCCAGCACGTTGAGCAACCCAGCGCGCGTGCCGTGCTTCAAGCTATTGGCGATGATGACGGTGACGGTTGGCCCGGGAACGATGGCCAGCGCCGTGGCAGCGAGAATGAAGGCATAGAATGACGAGTGATCCATGATGCAGACATAACACATGGCTCCGCGGGAAGGGAGACCCGTCCTCAGGGAGAGGGAGAGGCGGAAGCCGCAACAGCTTCTGTGGCGTGAGGCTTGGTGCCGATGCCCTTTCGGCTGTCATAGGCCCAAGGGCGATTGCCCTGTTCATCACGGGCTGTAGCGAGGAAATATCGGCCGTTCGAGAAACTGATCGCATGGGCACCCTTACGCCAGACATCAATGCGATCAACCACCAACCGGGCCTCGCGGCAGGCGTGATGCAGAGGATAGTCAGCAATGATGATGGGCGTTGGCGGGCAATAGGCGCCCTGCCCTGATTTTTCATGCAGGTAGGAAATGCTCATGGGTGCGAGGTCGGAGAAACAGTCGCCGCTCGTGCAATCCCAGCCGGGGCGGGCTTCAGCGTCAACAAGACCCGTGTTTTCGCCGTTGCCTTGCAGCCACTTGCCGCTGGCGAATTTGTTCTTTGTTCCGGTTGAAAATACATAGTTGCCGTCTACACCCATCACAGCCACGGCGGCGGCTCGATCCTCGATCAAGATTTGCGGTCGCGCATTGAAGCTAGCGGCTATAAGGCCGGAGGCGGCAAGGGCAGCACCGGCCCAGCGAAATCTGCCTACGCCTGCAGCGATGATGCCCGCACCCGCCGCAATCAGCACAATGCCGGCCACATGCGGCTTCGCCACCAGCAGGTTGGCGGCGGGAAGTGTTGCCACCCAGTCCGACACTTTCATGGTTGCCTCCAGTCCGAATTGCATCACCTTCAGGGGCCAATATTCAAGGCCGAATGGCATCAGCAGAACTGCGACGATGGCGGGAGGCATGACCAAGGCTTCACTCACCGGAAGTGTGAGGCCATTGGCGATCATGCTGTAGGGCGAGAGTCTGTCGAAGTGATAGACGGCGGCAATGGTGGAGGTGGCGCTGGCGGCTAGCGTTGTCATGCTTGCGACGACAACAAAACGCCTCGCCCGAGCGAGCCATGAAAGGTGCGCGGGCTGTGCCACGGCAGCTTTTGCCGCTTCACGTTTCGTCCACCACTGGTGAAAAGCGGCGATGCCCATGACTGCAAGGAATGACATTTGGAAGCTGGCGCCAACACTCTCCTCCGGCGTGATCAGCAAGATGATAATGGCGGCGATGGCGAGATTGCGGAGGCTTATGGCGGGCCTGTCAACCAGAATGGCAAAGAACATCACCGCGATCATCAGGTAAGAGCGCTCGGTGGCGGAACCAGAGTCGGCCAGCAGCGTGTAGAACAGGCCCACAAACAATGCAGCCACAGCAGCAATCTTCTTGATTGGAAGGCGCAACGCCGCGAAGGGGATAAGGGCCAGCAACGCCCGCACAGCCCAGAACACACCGCCTGCCACCATGCTCATGTGCAAGCCTGAAATTGAGATGATGTGGGCCAGCCCTGAGATCTGCAGGCTTGCGTTCATTTCACCCGGGATGCCGGAGCGCTCTCCCGACACCATGGAATCCGCCAGATGACCTACCGCGCCGGGGATGACAGCAGTAATGCGGTTGGAGATTGCAGAGCGAATGGAGCGGAAGAGGCGGCGGTATTCGAACTGCCATGGCACCGGGCTGTCTTCCACAGATGGTGCGCCCAGCATGCGGCCGCCAGCGCCAATGGATTGGAAATAAAGCATGCGACCAAAGTCGAATCCGCCGGGCTCAACCGGGCGCGGCAAAGGCGAGAGATAGGCCTCGAATGTGATATAGTCGCCAATCTGCAAGTTCCCTGCTTCGGCGGCATAGATGCGAATGCGGCGCGGCACTTCATCTTCGGGGATGACCGTAGATTCCTCCAGAGTGATCACCAGTTGTTTGGCGCCCTTCGCCTTGTTCGCAATGTCGGCCACATAGCCGCCCGCGATCACGCCATTCACTGGGCCGCGCAGCATGTGTGTTGCCACCATTTCCTCGCGAAATTTTGTGGCGCTGAAGCCAAGCAGGACCAAGCCAATGCAGAAGAGCGTCGCATTGCGACGACGCTGAAACAAAAGACCCAGCGCCAGAGCAAAGAGCACGATGGCGATGAGCGGCGATGGCTCGCTGGCGAGTTGAAAGTAAGTCCAGTTTCCAGCAATCAGGAACATGGGGGCATAGAGCAATAAATGCTGTTGTTGCGCGTGCAGGGCTTCGCGCAGGGCGATGAGGAGCGCTGCAGGCTCCAGCGCAGGCCAGAACCTTGGCCCGCCCCTCCCTTTTACACCCTGCTCAACTGTGCTACCGAGCGCGTCAAACGCCATCAGCGCTTCTCCCCGCGCCATTCTTAAAAGGAAACTGCACCGAATGTCATCGGCAGAATCAACTGTCACTCGCTTTGCCCCCTCGCCCACCGGCTTTCTCCACATCGGCGGCGCGCGCACCGCCCTGTTCAACTGGGCCTATGCTCGCGGCCACAAGGGCAAGATGCTGCTGCGCATTGAGGATACTGACCGTGAGCGTTCCAACCCCGCCGCCGTTGATGCCATTCTCGATGGCCTAAAATGGCTGGGCTTGGAGTGGGATGGCGATGCGATATCGCAATATTCGCGCATGCAGCGCCATGCCGAAGTGGCGCATGAATTGTTGAGGGCGGGCAAGGCCTACCACTGCTATTGCACGCCGGAAGAACTCACGGCGATGCGTGAAAGGGCCGAGGCTGAGAAGCGCCCCATCCGATATGATGGTACTTGGCGGGATCGTGACCCGGCCACAGCACCGGCAGGCGTGAAACCGGTGATCCGCTTCAAGTCTCCACAGACGGGCGAAACAGTCATCCACGACAATGCTCAGGGCCGCGTGGTGATCCCCAACAAGGATCTGGATGATCTCATCATCCTGCGGTCTGACGGCAACCCAACCTACAATCTTTCAGTGGTGGTGGATGACCATGACATGGGTGTGACCCACATCATCCGTGGTGTTGACCATCTTACCAATGCCGCGCGGCAGACGCAGATTTATCTCGCCATGGGCTGGCATGTGCCAAACATGACTCACGTGCCGCTGATCCATGGGCCGGATGGCGCCAAGCTTTCCAAGCGCCATGGGGCCTTGGGTGTGGAAGCTTACCGGGCCATGGGCTATTTGCCTGCCGCCCTTCGCAACTATCTTTCTCGGCTGGGCTGGAGCCATGGTGATGATGAGATCTTTTCGACAGATCAATTGGTGGAATGGTTCTCGCTGGAGGGAATCAACAAGTCGCCCGCAAGGTTCGACTTCGTGAAGCTGGAAAACCTCAACGGGCACTATATCCGGCACCTGGATGACGGCGAATTGCTGAAGGAATTCATCGCTTTCCTGCCGCATGTTGAGGGTGGGTCTGAGATGTTGGCCAAGATTGATGACCCTGTGCATTCAAAACTGCTGGCCGCCATGCCCGGCCTCAAGGAGCGCGCGAAGACTTTGGTGGAGTTGAAGACCAATGCGGCCTATCTTTTCGCGCAACGTCCGCTAAACGTTGATGACAAGGCCAAGGCGCTGCTGAATGATGAGGGCAAGGCTGCATTGAGGGCGTTGCATCCCCTGCTGGCCGCCTCCCCCGAATGGGCGGCGCAGCCGCTGGAAGGCATTGTGAAGGCTCACGCCGAGGCCACAGGCATCAAATTGGGCAAATTCGCCCAGCCGCTGCGGGCCGCGCTCACAGGAACGTCAACTTCGCCTGGCATCTTTGATGTGTTGGCCGTGTTAGGGCGTGAAGAGGCCCTGAACCGAATTGCTGACCAGATGAACTGAGACGCCATGCCGCTGGCCGGACACGGGCTTGTGATAGGGCAGCATTATTGACCAATCTATTGCGCTGCGATAGAGTTCAACAAAATCGAGGAGGATCACATGGCCGAGAGCGCGAAACTCACAGTGGAAGGCAAGGACCTTGACCTGCCCTTGATGAAGGGCACGATCGGCCCAGACGTGGTGGATATTGGCAAGCTCTATGGCCAATCCGGACTATTCACTTTTGATCCCGGCTTCACTTCAACAGCCTCTTGCAAGTCATCGATCACCTATATCGACGGTGATGAAGGCATCTTGCTTTACCGCGGCTATCCGATTGAACAACTGGCCATTGAGGGCGACTTCCTCGAAAGCTGCTATTTGCTGCTTTACGGCGAACTTCCGACGGCCACCGAGCGTGACACTTTTGTGAAGACCATCACGCGGCACACGATGATTCATGAGCAGATGGCGCGCTTCTATCAGGGCTTCCGCCGTGACGCGCATCCAATGTCAGTCATGGTGGCCGTGGTGGGTGCTATGTCGGCTTTCTACCACGACTCAACAGACATCCATGATCCGCGCCAGCGCGAGATCGCGGCGCATCGGATGATTGCCAAATTGCCGACGATTGCGGCCATGGCTTTCAAATATCACATCGGCCAGCCCTTCGTTTATCCGCGCAACGATCTCTCCTATGCGGCCAACTTTCTCCATATGTGTTTTGCGGTGCCTTGCGAGGAATACAAGGTTCACCCGGCTCTCGCACGCGCCATGGACCGTATCTTCACACTGCATGCTGACCATGAGCAGAACGCCTCCACCTCCACGGTGCGATTGGCCGGCTCATCGGGCGCCAACCCGTTTGCCTGCATTGCCGCTGGCATTGCCTGCCTGTGGGGGCCTGCCCATGGCGGGGCCAATGAAGCCGCGCTCAAAATGCTGGAAGAGATCGGCACGGTCGACAAGATCCCCGCCTTCATTGAGAAGGTGAAGGACAAGAATTCCAACGTGCGTCTGATGGGCTTTGGCCACCGCGTTTACAAAAACTATGATCCGCGCGCCAAGATCCTGCAGGCCTCTGCCCATGAAGTGTTCGAGGCCCTGGGGGTGAAGGATGATCCACTGCTCGATGTGGCGCGTGCGCTGGAAAAGGTGGCACTCTCTGACCAATATTTCATTGACCGCAAGCTCTATCCCAATGTTGATTTCTACTCCGGCATTATTCTGCGGGCGATGGGCTTCCCCACATCAATGTTCACTGTGCTCTTCGCCGTGGCGCGCACCGTGGGCTGGATTTCGCAGTGGAAGGAAATGATCGACGACCCGGCACAGAAGATCGGCCGTCCGCGCCAGCTTTATGTTGGCCCTGCCAAGCGCGATTATGTAGCGGTGGAGAAACGCTAAAGCATCAACCCGAAAATGCTAAAGCCGAACTTTCTGTCCGGCTTTTTTTGTTTATCGCAGGCCCGCGTTACTTGCTGTCAATCAGCGAGGCCCCAATCTCGGCTTCGGCAACTTTCTTGCCATCGACGGTGGCTTCAGCTGAAAACTTATAGATCGGCGGGCGCTTGGCCAACAGCTTCACATGAAAATGCACGGTATCTCCTGGCCCTACTGGGCGACGAAACTTTGCGCCATCGATTGACGTGAAGAACACCAGCTTGCCGGCGTGTTCAGCATGGTGTTCCAGTACCAGCGCACCTGCCGTCTGTGCCATGGCCTCCACCAGCAACACACCGGGCATGACCGGCCGTTGAGGGAAATGACCCTGAAAGAACGGTTCATTCATGGTGACATTCTTGATGCCAATGCCAGATTGCTCTCCATCCATCTCGATCATCTTATCGATGAGCAGGAAGGGATAACGGTGCGGCAGAAGCTGCATGATCCGCAGGATGTCGATGGATTTTTTGGGCGGTGCGGCGGCTTCTGTCATGCTGTCCTCAAAATGAAAAGGGGCGGAAATCCCCGCCCCTTGTAACGTCTTGGTTGCGCTTGGTCTAGAAGCGCGTACCGATTGAGAAGCGCCAATTCATGACATCGTCGGTTGGCGCTTTCAGGATTGGATAAGACCAATCGAGGCGCAACGGGCCGAAGGGCGATTGCCAGACGATGCCCGCGCCGACAGAAAGGCGGAGAACGTTGTCGTCATAAACTGCGCAGCCAGGAAGTGCGGCACCACAACCGGGGCCACCACCGAGCGCAGGAACATTGCCTGCATTGAATACTGTACCGAAATCTGAGAAAACCGCACCAGAGATGCCGAACGCCTCAGGCAAGCCCAGCGGAAAATTGGCTTCCACCGTGCCGATCGCATAGTCCTTGCCACCGATGGAATAAAGGCCTCCACCATTGCCCACCTGCTTGGGCCCAACGCCGCCAGGCGAAAAGCCGCGGAAGCTGTCGCCACCCTTGAAGAATTTATCCTGCAAGTTGATCTCGTTGCCAAGCGATTGGATATGGCCACCCGTGGCTTCAAGTTTCACCACAACCTGATCATCCATCAGCGGAATGAAATACCAAGCCTTACCTTCCAACTTGCCATATTGGGCGTCGCCCACCAGACCCGCCAATTCGGCGTTCAACTGCGCGCGCAAGCCGGAGGTTGGCAGGTTTGGATTGTCCAGATCATCATAGGTGTAGCCCGCACCAACGAAATTCTTCCAGCTTGTGCCTTGTTCAGCCAGAACTGCCGGTGCAGCTACCGCTGCGCTTACGCCTGAAATCCGCCGATAGGCCAAGCCATACTTGAACGTCACCGACTGGAATTCGTCCAGCCTGAAGCCCGTGCGCAATGCGCCGCCATATTGGGTTGAAGTGTAAGCGGAAGACACCTGGTTATCACTGTTGTTCATAAACAAATCAAAACCAGCGGCGACTGGCGAGCCGAGAAAATAGGGATCAGTGAAAGAGTAGTTGAGTGACTGGTTGGTCCAGCTCAAGCTGGTGCCGAGGCTTTGTTGCAAGCCCATACCGAACAGGTTGCGTTCGGCATACTGAACCGACCCCACCACTGCCTGAGTGGTAGAATAGCCGACGGAAAAGGTGAGTGAGCCAGTGGACTTCTCCGTCACATCGACAGTGAGAATGACCTTGTCTGGCGCAGAACCCTGCTGTTCCTTGAAATCAATCTTTTCAAAGAAATCCAATGCAGTCAGCCTGCGGCGGGCGCGCTCGATCAGCGTGCGATTGAATGCATCACCTTCGTAGAGGCGCAGCTCGCGGCGGATCACTTCATCGCGTGTGCGGCTATTGCCCACAATGTCGATGCGCTCAACATAGGCGCGCGTGCCTTCGGTGATGTTGTAAGTTATGTTGATGGACCGGCCATCCGGGTTGCGATCAACTTTTGGCTCCACCTTGGCGAAGGTAAATCCCTGGTCAGAAGCTTCGAGTGTCAGGTTTTCAACTGTCTTATCCACCTTCGATGCGTCATAGGTGTCGCCCACGCCGGTCCTCACCTTGCGTTTCAACTGATCGGCATTGAGATTGGCGGCGCCCACATTCACGGCCACGTCGGCCACGTTGTAACGTGGGCCCTCATCAATGGTGATCGTGATCACAAACTTGTCGCCAGCGGGCGCAAGATGTGATTCCGCGTTTGTAACCTGCACGTCGGCAAAGCCGTTCTTCAAGTAGAAGCGGCGGATCAATTCCTTGTCATATTCCAGACGGTCGGCATCGTAAGTTGTGTTGTGACCAAATATGTTCCACCAGGCTTTTTCCTTGGTGACCATGGCGCCGCGCAAGCGATCAGCACTGATTGACTTGTTGCCAACAAAGTTAATCTCGGAAATTTCGGTCTTGCCGTTTTCAGAGATTTCGAAGGCCACATTCACGCGGTTATCGGAAAGACGGATCAGCTTGGGGTCTACGCGTACATTGTAGAAACCCTTTGACTGATAAAGCTCAAGCACCCGGCGCGTGTCAGATTGCACGCGCGCCTTGGTGTAGATCATGCTCTGATGAACTTCGACTTCCTTCTGCAGCGTCTCGTCATCGATTTCGCTGTTGCCCTCGAAGTTCACCTGATTGATCATCGGGTTTTCGACAACATGAATCACGATGTTGCCGCCACGGCGCTCAATCTTCACGTCAGAGAACAAGCCGGTCTGGAACAAAGCCTTAATAGAGGCGTCAATTTTTTCCGGCGTGGCGGCCTCATTGGGGCCGAACTGCAGGTAAGACAGCACTGTCTCGCGCTCTACCCGCTGGTTACCTTCAATGACAACGCCATTGGCAGCGGCAAGAGCGGCTTGAGGCACAAATACGCAAAGCCCCGCCGCTAGCGGCAGGGCCACATTCAACGCCAACACAAGGAGGCCGATAAGGCCGAATTTTTTTCGCATCAATCGCAATCTCAAACACAATAAGCCGTGCCCTACGGTCGAACCGCCGAACCAGCGCCGTTTTAACCATTTCGAGTGCGATTGCAAATGAAACATCGCCCCGATTTTGGCCATGCCCCATGCGTGCTAAGGCCTCGCACGCATTGAAGAATTTGTTAACGAATTAGTGCCCGCGGAGAATCGGGATGTCATTCACAGTGACGAAAGCAACCAGCATCAGAATCGCTGTCAATCCGATGCGGAAGCTCCATTCCTGCGCAGCCTGACTCACTGGGCGGCCGATCAGGGCCTCCACAGTGTAGAAAAGCAGGTGACCACCATCCAATATCGGGATTGGGAAAAGGTTAACGAGACCGATGGAGACACTGATAAAGCCAATGAACGCGATGAAGGTCCAAGGCCCCATCACGGCAGCTTCACCGGCAACTTTGGCCACACCGACCGGGCCGTGAAGTTGGTTGGCGCTTTCGGTACCAACGAACACCTTGCCAATATAGCGCAATGTGGTTTCCACCATCAGCCAGGTTTGGCCGGTGGCTTTCACCACCGCATCAACCGGGCCTGATTTTACCGTTGTCTGCGGATCGAGCTTGCCATCATGCTTGATGCCGATTTGAGCCTTGCGCACTTTGCCACCGAAGCCATCATCAACTTCAGCGAATTTGGGCGTGAGGGAAAGTTCCTGCTTTTGTCCAGCGCGCTCGATCAGCAGCGCGATGGGTGTTTCGTCATGCAGCAACATCGCGTCCTGAATGTCGGTAAAGCCCACGATTTCCTTGCCATCGATGCTGCGGATGAAATCGCCGGCCTTGACGCCCGCCTGTTCAGCGGCGCTTCCAGCCACCACGTCATCAACGCGCGGCTCCATGATGGGAGACCCCACAAACATGTAGGCAGCCGCAAAAATTACAATCGAAAGAATGAAATTTGCAGCAGGACCGGCAGCCACAATCAACATGCGCTTCCACAATTTGGCGCCAGGTAGAGAGGTGGATGTTGGTGTTGTTTTGAAGTCCGGCATCGAGGCGGCATTGGCGTCGCCTTCAAACTTCACATAGCCACCCAAGGGGATCCAGCAGAACTTCCAGCGCGTGCCATGTTTGTCATTGAACCCCCAGATTTCCTTGCCGAAGCCCAACGAAAATGCCTCGATACCAACACCACACCAGCGGCCCACAAGGAAGTGGCCCATCTCGTGAATGAACACGATCACAAGAACAGCCAGCAGATAAGCGAAGATCGAAAACACCACCATCACTCCCGGAATACTCAAAGCTGCCTGCATGTTAACTCAACTCCCAGCGTCATTCGGTAGTATTTAAATCAGGTTTTAACCGATTTTTAACTACAAAAGGCGCCGATTGAGTCAACAATCGGGCATTATGGTTACCAATGCAAAAGCCCGGGTGCGGCATTGCCTGCTTGATGGGCAAAACCAATCACCGCGCTTGCGAAAACAACCGCAATCAGGCCATCCACCCGGTCCAGCACACCGCCATGCCCGGGAATGAAATTACCTGAATCTTTAACACCATAGCTGCGTTTCAAAGCGCTTTCGAGAATGTCGCCGGCCTGCTCCACCAGGGTGAGGACGCAGGCCAGTAGCAAAAGCATCGAAACGTTGAGCCCCAGCGCCCAGGCGAAAATGACCGACACCAGCCCTGCCCCAGCCATGCCGCCCAACAGCCCTGCCCAGGTCTTTTTTGGCGAAAGGCGAGGCGCGAGCTTTGGCCCGCCAATGGTGCGGCCCGCAAAATAGGCGCAAATGTCTGCCGCCCATACAATGAGGAAGCACCACAACACCGCCCAGAGTCCAAGGCTTGCATCTTCACGCAGCAATACGAACGCCATCATCGGCAAGCCGATGTAAAATACGCCAAACAGCGACCAGACACTGCTGGTTCCCGCGTTCATCACCCATTGCAAGACGCTGAGCAGCCATACCATGAGAATGGCGGCACACGCAGCATCAAGACCTTGGGCGGCGGTTACGAACACACCGCTCAGGCCGGCCAACACGTGCAATGCAAGGCTGCGCACATTGCCGCCGTGAACGATTGCCACCCACTCGTGGGCCATCAAAACGGCCAACACGCCAAGGAACATTTGAAACCAGATGCCACCTTGCCAAACGCAATAGAGCGCGACGGGCATCAGCACCACAGCCGAAGCACTGCGCAAGGCAAGATCGGCCCACTTTCCCGCAGGCGCGGCGGCCGTGGGATTGCTCATGCAGAGCGGGCTTTCAGCCCGCCGAAGCGCCGATCACGCGCGCTGAATTCAGCGAGGGCGCGGCCAAAGAGGGCCGCATCAAAATCTGGCCAGAACTCGTCGAGAAACACAAACTCAGCATAGGCGCATTGCCATAGCAGAAAATTGGAAATGCGTTCCTCGCCACCTGTGCGGATCAACAAGTCAACATCTGGCATGCCTGCCGTTTCAAGCGCGCGTTCCATGGCCACTGCATTGATGTCAGCCGGTGTGAGAAGGCCACTCTGAACCTTCTCAGCCAGCGACTTTGCGGCCCGCACCAACTCTTGCCTCGCGCCATAGTTAAAGGCCACAATGAGGTTGAGCTTGCTATTGCCAGCAGTGAGATTTTCGGCGTCATCCAGCAAGCGAACCAAACTGGGCTCCAGATCATCACGCGAGCCGATCACTTTGATGCGGACACCGGCGGCATGAAGCTCTGCCACATCCTGGCGGATGAAACGGCGCAACAGGCCAAGCAAGAAAGCCACCTCGGCCTTGGGCCGCTTCCAGTTCTCCGTGCTGAAGGAATAGATCGAAAGATATTCGACGCCGAAATCTGCTGCCGCACGGACTGCGCGGCGCAAGGCGTCGATGCCTGCTTTGTGACCGGCAGAACGCACCAGCCCACGTGCTTCAGCCCAACGGCCATTGCCATCCATGATAAGGGCAACGTGGCGCGGAATCTTGGCTGAGGTCTGGGACGGCATCAGGCGCATCATACCTGCATGATTTCGGCTTCTTTGTGTTTCAGTGCGGCGTCGATGTCCTTCATCGTCGCGTCTGTCATCTTCTGAACTTCGTCAGATTTTGTCTTGGCCTCGTCCTCACTCATCGCCGATGCTTTTTCGAGTGCCTTCAACTGGTCCATGCCATCGCGGCGCACATTGCGCGCAGCCACGCGAGCTTTTTCAGCATAAGTGTGGGCTACTTTCACCAACTCCTTGCGGCGGTCCTGCGTCAGGTCGGGCATACGCAGGCGGATGACGTTGCCTTCCGTCTGCGGGTTGAGGCCCAGGTTGGATTGCAAAATGGCCTTTTCAACGGCGATGACCAATCCGCGGTCCCACACGCTGATCTGTAGCAGGCGCGGCTCCGGCACGGCGATGGAACCCACCTGCACCAGCGGCGTCTTGGCGCCATAAGCATCCACAACGATTGGGTCGAGCAAAGTGGCTGAGGCGCGGCCAGTGCGCAAGCCACCGAAATCATGCTTCAAGGCGTCAACGGCGCCTGTCATGCGGCGCTTCAGATCGGCAGCGTTAAAGGGGGCGGGTGCGGCCATGATTATTCCTTCTCAACAACGGTATAGAGGCCCTTGCCTGCCAGCACTTTGGCGACATTGCCGGGCTCACGGATGGAAAAGACTACTACTGGAATGTCATTGTCCCGCGCAAGGGCGATTGCCGCCGGGTCCATGATCCGCAAATCCCTGGACAGGATTTCGGAGAAGCTCACGCGGTCATAGCGCTTGGCCTTCGGGTCCGTCTTCGGGTCAGCTGAATATACGCCATCGACCGAAGTCCCTTTGAACAGGGCGTCGCATTTCATTTCGGCGGCGCGAAGGGCGGCTCCCGTGTCTGTCGTAAAAAACGGCAGGCCGGTGCCAGCCGCACAAATTACCACGCGGCCCGCGTTGAGATGATGAATGGCCTTGGCGGCAGCATAGGTCTCACACACGGTTGGCATGGAAATAGCCGACAGCATACGCGCATCAAGGCCCTTTGAAGTTAATACACCTTGCATGGCCAGCGCGTTCATCACCGTTGCCATAATTCCCATGTGATCTGCCGACACTCGGTCCATGCCCTTGGCCGCCCCCGCGAGGCCCCGGAAGATGTTGCCGCCGCCGATCACCAGCGCCACTTCGGCGCCAGCAGTGCGCAGGCCAATGATTTCATCAGCCACCCGGCCTACTGTGGCCAAGTCGATGCCAAAGCCTTGAGTGCCCATTAACACTTCGCCAGAAATCTTAAGCAGAATGCGTTTGTATTTGATTTTGCTCATAACTTATTGCCTAGCGGGCATCGCAGCCCCTTGCCCTTGTTGCGGCCTGTTTTAGGAAGCCCCGTCGATTCGACATAGCCCCGACTTGCCTATTCCTCTTAACAGATGTTTAGGCGACACGCCCTAGGCTTTAGCTCCGAGCCAGCAGGGAGGCAATGATGCTTGGCAGCATTCTCTGGGTCGAAGGGCGGAATAACCGCTCAAAATGGTGGGTCATCCAGCTCATCTACGGCTGCTTCATTGGCTATGTGTGGATGAGCCTGGCGCCCACTGGAACATTCATGCTGCTGGCGAATAGCTCACATCAAAACCAGATCGAGCTCGCGCACGAAGCTGCGATGCTTTCCAACCTGCAGGCGATGGGCAGTTTCGCCACCTATGCAGCACTGCCAATTTGGTGGATGACGTGGGTGAATAACGTGCGCCGCTATCATGACATCAATAAAAGTGGTTGGTGGGCGCTGAACAGTTTCATTCCGCTGGTCGGCAATATTTGGCAGATTGTGCAACTTGGTTTCACGCCCGGAACAGTTGGAAAAAATGATTATGGTTTGCCGCAGGGTTCGTCGAACAGGGCAGGCCTTGGCAGCGAAAATGAAGACACGGAAAGCGGCGTGCTCGTTAAAGTGAACGACGACTATCTGGCTGAATATGCCAAGCGCTATGCCGCCGAACAGGCGGCAAAGATGGCGCCCGTTGCTGCTGAGCCGGGACGCCATATACTTGCTGCGTCTGCCCCTGCCAGCGGTGGCTCTTTCGGCAAACGTCGTTGAGGGTCACCCTCTCCCGCGTATAACACTTTCAAGTTTTGGCATTTTATTCAGTAAATTTTTGCCAGTCCTCTTAAGCGGGGTTTAGGCTCCGCCATCTTAAATTGTCGCCCAAAATCGCGGGAGACGACAATGCTGGGCAGTTTGTTGTGGATTGATGGGCGGAACAGCCGCCTGAAGTGGTGGACGGTGAGCTTTGCGCCGGCCTTCCTCATCATACTTTTCAGTGTCCTCCTCTTCGCCAAGTCTCCCGAACAAATCCAGGCACTCAAGGATGGTTCTGGATTTGAGCTGGGTAAATTCATTGCTGCGATGCTGGTGTTTTTTGCCCTCGTCATGGTGAGCGGTTGGATCGGCATCATCAATGATATCAGGCGCCTGCATGATCTCGACAAGTCCGGATGGTGGAGCCTGGTCTATGCCGCGCCAGCGATCGTGCTGGTTTTCTTGTTCAAGGTTTTTGGCAAGGATATTGGCAGCAGCTCGGCGCCTCTGGGGCTTCTGTTTTTCCTGCTCTTTGCGGCATCCGTTTGGCGCTGGGCGGAACTCGGCTTCTTTGCAGGCTCAGCAGGAGATAATGACTTTGGCCCCCCATCTGGCCTGAGCGGCACGATTGACCTGGACGAAGAAATCGAGAAATTGCAGATCGCTTCCGGCCGGTCGGTGCCCAGCTCGGGCCATTCGACGAACGCCCCGGCTGCAACCAGCCACACCGCTCCCTCGGCGGCGCCTGTTCGGCCATCCTTTGGCGTTGCCGCCGCTGGTGGTGGTTCGTTTGGCAGGCGTCGCTGATCGCCACCTGAAGCAGGCAATTCCAAAGCGTTGCACCCAGAGCGCCATGGCTTATGCCCTCAAACTACCGTAGACTCTCCGAATCTGGGGGTTTCTGCATCGGAGGCAACAATGCAAAGGCTCGATCGGATCTACATCTTACTCGGTTTGTGTTGGGTTATCGTGGGCATGATCTACGGCGCGTGGCTCGGCGCATCACATCACAATAATTTCGCAAACTCGCACGCCCACATCAATTTGTTGGGCTTCGTTACCTCAACCTTGTTCGGCATGTTGCACTGGGCCTTTCCGGCCATGCGCAATTCGCGGGCAGCGCTGTGGCAATTTGTGATTTACGAGGTGGGCGTTGCCTTACTCATCATCGGCAAGATCATGGTTGACAATGACGGAACTGAAACACTCTTCCTGCAAGTCGGCTCAGTGCTGGTCATCGTCAGCACTGCAACGATGCTCTGGTTATTTGCAACGAAATCTGAGGGCAAGACGGCGTGACTGGAGCGGCGGATGCTCGCATCCGCTCGCTCCCGCACTCCAGTCGTTTGATTGGTCGCATCTTTTCGCTCACAAGTGAATTCACTTGTTCGCTCGATGCTCTAAGAAGGCGGTGCGGGGGGCTACTCCCGCATCGCCTTCGATCCGCGCACAATTGCCGCCACACCCGTGCGTGCTACTTCGACAAGGCCGAGCGGCACCATCAGCGAAATGAACTGGTCGATCTTGTCGGGCTTGCCCGTCAATTCGAACACAAAGCTCTCCGTTGAGGCATCCACCACCCGGGCGCGGAATGCATCGCCGAGACGCAGGGCTTCCACGCGCTTTTCGCCTTCGCCACGCACTTTCACCATCGCCAGTTCACGGGCGAGGAAATTGCCGTCAACGGTCAGATCAGCCACCGAATGAACCGGGACCATACGGTCCAACTGCGCCTTGATTTGGGCGATTACTGAGGCGGTACCTGTGGTCACAATGGTGAAGCGCGAGACATGCTTTTCATGCTCGGTTTCGGACACGGTGAGCGAGTCAATGTTGTAGCCGCGACCGGCAAAAAGCCCGATGATGCGGGCCAGAACACCGGGCTGGTTTTCAGCGATCACCGCTAGCGTATGCGTCTGCACTTCCTGCTTTTTTGTGTCGATGAAATAGGCAGAGCCGGTGGCTTGTTGATGTGCGTTCATGTCTTTGGCTCCTTACACCAACTGCTTGCCTTTGGCGTCAATCGCCGTGCCCACTTCTTCGTCCGAAATATCAGCACCCAGCAGCATTTCATTATGCGCCTTGCCGGAGGGAATCATGGGGAAGCAGTTGGCCAAGTTTGCAACTTCACAATCGAAAATCACCGGGCCCGGCGTTTCGATCATCTGCATGATCGCTGCATCCAGTTCCGACGGCTTCGAACAACGAAGGCCTTTGCCGCCAAAGGCCTCCGCCAGTTTCACGAAATCAGGCAGTGAATCCGAATAGCTTTCGCTCAGGCGGTTGCCATGCAGAAGCTGCTGCCACTGGCGCACCATGCCCATGTAGTGATTGTTCAAGATGAATATCTTGATGGGCAGGCGGTATTGGATGGCCGTTGAAAATTCCTGCATCGTCATCTGCACAGAGGCATCGCCGGCAATGTCGATCACCAAAGATTTGGGATGCGCTGCCTGCACGCCAACAGCGGCTGGCAAACCATAGCCCATCGTGCCCAAGCCGCCGGAGGTCATCCAACGGTTAGGCTCCTCAAATCGATAGAATTGCGCGGCCCACATCTGGTGCTGGCCCACTTCAGTGGTGATGTAGGTGTCACGGTTCTTCGTCAGCTCATAGAGCCGTTGAATGGCCAACTGCGGCATGATCACATCTTTGTTGGCGCGATACTTGAGGCAATCCACGGCCTTCCATTTGGCGATCTGATCTTTCCAAGAAGCCAGCGCGGCCTGATCCAACTTGATCGCACGCTTCTTCCAGCCCGCAATCAAGGCAGCCAGCGCTTCCTTCACGTCCGCCACAACAGGGATATCCGCTTTCACCGTCTTGTTGATGGAAGAAGGGTCAATGTCGATGTGGATCTTCTTCGAACCTGGAGAGAAGGCATCGATGCGGCCGGTGATGCGATCGTCAAAGCGGGCACCCACATTGATCATCACATCGCAATCATGCATGGCCATGTTGGCTTCATACATGCCGTGCATGCCCAACATGCCGAGCCATTCCTTGCCGGAGGCAGGATAAGCACCAAGGCCCATCAAGGTTGAGGTGATCGGAATGCCCGACAGCGCCACGAATTCCCGCAACAGCTTCGAAGCTTCCGTGCCCGAATTGATCACGCCGCCGCCCGTGTAAAGCAAGGGGCGCTTGGCTTTTGCGATCAAATCCAACGCGGCCTCGATGGCGTGCATGTCTGGCGCCGTGCGTGGGCGGTAGGATTTCACCACAACGCCCTTGGCGCTGGAATATCTGCCCTTGGCGAATTGCACGTCCTTGGGAATATCCACGACCACCGGGCCGGGGCGGCCCGTGGTGGCCACATAGAAAGCCTCATGGATGGTGCGCGCGAGATCATTCACGTCGCGCACCAGCCAGTTCTGCTTGGTGCAGGGCCGCGTGATGCCGACCGTATCACATTCCTGGAATGCGTCATTGCCGATCAAGTGGGTGGGCACCTGCCCTGTCAGCAACACCATGGGGATGGAATCGAGCATGGCATCGGTGAGGCCCGTCACGCAGTTGGTTGCGCCCGGGCCGGAGGTGGCCAGCGCCACGCCGCATTTGCCCGTGCTGCGCGCATAGCCTTCGGCCATGTGGACGGC
>JANPHF010000127.1:0-2855 GCA_031424315.1 Aestuariivirga sp. | reverse complement strand
GACGAAGAAAAAGCAAGAGCCAAGGAAAGAATATTTTCAGTTCGCAATTCCAATCATGGCTGGGATCCCAAGAACCAAAGGCCGGAACTCTGGGCGAACTACAATGGACGACTGTCCGGGTCAAAGCATGCGCGTCTTTCCGATTTCGAATTGGACGGAACTTGACGTATGGCTCTACGCCGAACGGGAGAAGATAGAACTTCCCTCGGTCTATTTCGCAAAAGAAAGGCCCATCGTTAGGCGCGATGGGCAGATTATCGCAGTGAATGACGAAAGAATGCCGCTTCTGCCAGGAGAGACACCGGAATCACTCTCGGTGAGATTCCGAACTTGCGGCTGCTATCCCCTGACAGGTGGCGTCGTCTCCAGTGCCCAATCGGTGCGGGAAGTAATCGTGGAGACGCTCTCTGCCTCAGGATCAGAACGTCAAGGCCGAATGATCGATAAGGACGGGTCCTCCGCCATGGAGGATAAGAAGCGGCAGGGATACTTCTAAAACTAGACCCACAGGAAATCAGTAACAAATGGACACGCCAAGAATTGACAAGAGTAAACTTCCAAGCCGCCATGTGAGCGTCGGACCTGAAAGGGCTCCTCATCGCTCGTATTACTATGCGATGGGTCTGACCGCACAGCAAATAGGCCAACCTTTTGTCGGGGTTGCGTCGTGCTGGAACGAATCTGCACCCTGCAACATATCTTTGATGCGGCAGGCCCAGGCGGTGAAAAAGGGCGTGGCCGCCGCCGCAGGAACGCCCCGGGAGTTTTGCACAATCACGGTCACCGATGGCATTGCCATGGGCCATCAGGGCATGAAGGCTTCCCTGGTCTCTCGCGAAGTCATCGCGGACTCTGTGGAACTCACCATGCGTGGGCATTGTTATGATGCGCTGGTTGGCCTTGCTGGCTGCGATAAGTCTTTGCCTGGAATGATGATGGCAATGCTGCGTCTGAACGTGCCATCCGTCTTTATCTACGGTGGCTCCATTCTTCCAGGAACCTTTAAAGGCCAGCCGGTTACCGTCCAAGATGTCTTCGAAGCGGTGGGCAAGCACTCAGTCGGCGCTATGTCGGACGTAGACCTCGTTGAACTTGAGCAAAAGGCCTGTCCCTCCGCTGGATCTTGCGGTGCACAGTTTACTGCCAACACAATGGCGACAGTCGCTGAGGCGATCGGTCTGGCGCTACCCTATTCTTGCGGGGCGCCCGCACCTTACGAAATTCGTGACACCTTCTGCTACACTGCGGGCGAGAAAGTGATGGAACTCATTGCCCGAAACATCCGGCCTCGCGACATTGTCACACGAAAGGCACTTGAAAATGCGGCCACTGTGGTCGCCGCGTCGGGTGGCTCAACCAATGCCGCACTTCACCTTCCTGCCATAGCGCATGAGGCCGGCATCAAATTTGATCTCTTTGATGTAGCAGATATCTTCAAACGCACACCTTACATCGCCGATCTCAAGCCAGGCGGGCGCTATGTTGCAAAGGATTTATACGAAGTGGGAGGGATTCCACAGCTCATGAAGACTTTGTTGGACAATGGCTATCTTCACGGTGACTGTCTCACAGTAACTGGGCGGACTCTTGCAGAGAACATGGCAAGCGTCAGATGGAACGCGCACCAGGACGTCATCCGACCAGCGAACGAGCCCATAACTGTGAGTGGAGGTATTGTTGTCCTCAAGGGAAATCTCGCTCCCCAAGGAGCCATAGTAAAGGTCGCGGGTATGAAAACCCTGAAATTCAATGGTCCTGCCCGATGTTTCGACAGCGAGGAGGCGTGTTTTGACGCCGTTTCAAATCGGCTGTACAAAGAAGGCGAGGTTCTTGTTATCCGCTATGAAGGTCCAAAAGGCGGACCTGGCATGCGTGAAATGCTATCTACTACAGCAGCCCTCTACGGTCAGGGCATGGGCGACAAGGTTGCCTTGATAACTGATGGGCGATTCTCGGGCGCAACCCGTGGATTTTGTATCGGTCACGTGGGGCCCGAGGCGCAGCTCGGTGGTCCAATCGGTTTGCTGAGAGACGGGGACATCGTCACTATTGATGCGGTAGACGGCAAGCTCGATTGCGACGTCAGCGAAGGAGAGTTACACAATAGGCGCATTACGTGGAGGCCGCGCGAAACCGGCTATAATTCCGGAACGCTGTGGAAATACGCTCAGCAGGTTGGCCCAGCCATTTTTGGAGCCGTAACCCACCCTGGCGGCATAGCAGGCGAAGTAACTTTTGCAGACATCTAGGTACCCTGCTAAAGAATCTATGACAATGATAACAGAACTGGACCTCGAATTCTCCAGCATCATAGATAACAAGTCTGGACCGAAAGGAATGCATTGACACCGTTTGTTGCAGTTAGTCCGTTGATGGCCCTTATCAGAAGTCGACTGCAATTCTTGATGCGTCTGGTTTCCGAGTACTAGGGGACATTTGTCTTTAGGAACGCGTGTTCTGCTCTGGGCCAGAAGCTGACGTTCTGATGGCTATGAGAGCATCGTCAATTTTTGAGATATTTGACGAGAGCTGCGACGCCCAAGACGAGCAGAACCAGCACAAGCACGCTGGTCAGCCCCATGCCCCATCCCATGCCGCCATATCCTTGCATCATGATGAGTGGTCTCCCAATCAGTGGGTTGCGTAGACAATCGGAGTGGCATTGGCCGCAAGGAGCAACACCTCATAAGGCCCACCGCTGCCCTTGGGGCCCATGCCCGGTGAACCGGTAGGCATTCCGGGGACAACAAGTCCGATGGCCCCGGACGGCCGTTCCTTGAGGAACCTCACAACGTCGGCATACGGGATATGGCCCTCAAATGCATAACCATCCGCCAGCGCGATGTGACAACTCG
>JANPHF010000126.1:0-1524 GCA_031424315.1 Aestuariivirga sp. | reverse complement strand
TCGCCTCGATCGTGCGCAGGATGATATGCCGCTCATCGTCATCCATGAAGTCGCTGACGTAAGGTTTAGATTTACTCTTTTTCATTTTCTTGGCCTGTCAAAAACAATGCCGTCATGTTGCGGCTGGGAAACAAGGTCTTGAGAAATATCTCATTCGCGCTTTCAACAAATGGAACACAATACGCATAGTCGTTGATGTTCAACACAAACATCCGTTGATTGCGATGGTTGGAACTGGGGTTGGCAACAATTGCCAAAATCCGTTCACTTTCGATTTCAGCGCAGCATTCCTCAAATCCAATTCCGCCACGTGATGAGTTCGCCCTCAGCCAAGCTGATTTTTCTGAATCCCACCGTATGGCCTTCATGGCACCAATGTATGGACAAAGTATGGCAAGTCAAGAGGCAGCTTCACTCCCCCTTCACCTTCACATATTCGCCCGGCGCATCGCACAGCACCGTGAGCCCGCCTTCGCCCGGCACAGGCGCTTTCACCTTGTCGCCACTCTTGGCTGAAATCCATTCCAGCCAGTTGGGCCACCAGCTGCCGGGCGTTTCCTTCGCTCCGGCCAGCCATTCCTCCAGCGTGTCTGGCTCGGCATCATTCACCCAGAACTGATATTTCTTCAATGAGGGTGGGTTCACCACGCCGGCGATATGCCCTGAGCCGGAAACCACCAGCTTCACCGGCCCGCCGAAATGATCCTTCAGGCGGAACACCGAAGGCAAGGGCGCGATGTGATCTTCGCGCGCCGCCAGATTGTAGATTGGGATTTTCACCTTGCCCAAATCAATGCGCGTGTTCTCAATCACCATGTTGCCGTGGCTAAGGCGGTTGTTGAGATAGCATTCGCGCAAATAGAACGAATGCACGCCCGCCGGCATGCGCGTGGAATCACTGTTCCAATACAAGAGGTCAAATGGCATCGGGTCTTTGCCCAACATGTAGTTATTGACCACGCAAGACCAGATCAGATCATTGGAGCGCAGCAGGTTGAAGGCATCGGCCATGCGGCTGCCGGGCAAATAGCCCTTGTCCTCCATGCGGCCTTCAATCCACTTCACTTGTTCTTCGTCAACGTAAACGCAGAGATCGCCTGCCTTTTCAAAGTCCACCTGCGTCGTGAAGAAGGTGGCGGCGTTGATGCGCGCATCACCCTTGGCCGCCAAGTAACCCAAGGCGGTTGCCACCATCGTGCCACCAATGCAGAAGCCGATGGAATTTACTTTCTTGGCGCCCGTGGCCTTCTGCACCTGATCAATGGCCGTGAGGAACCCCTCGCGCATGTAGTCGCCAAAACTCTTGCGGCCCTGCGCCTCCGAAGCGTTGACCCAGGACATCACGAAAACCGTAATTCCGTTGTCCACACAATATTTTACGAAGCTTTTCTGCGGTGTCAGGTCAAGAATGTAAAATTTGTTGATCCATGGCGGCGCGATCAGCAGTGGAATTTCAAACGTCTGTTCCGTGGTGGGCGTGTATTGAATGAGCTCAAACACGTCATTGCGGAACACCACCTTGCC
>JANPHF010000125.1:0-5924 GCA_031424315.1 Aestuariivirga sp. | reverse complement strand
AGTCCCTGCGCAGCCTGCCCCTGGCGCTGGACATGGCCGATTCCAGCCAATCCGATCAGGGTGAGAACCCTGTTGAAGATGTATTGATCGACTGCGCCAAGCAGGTCTTCCCCGGCCAGCCCATCACGCGCGATGCCGACTTCTTCACCGATCTCGGCGGCCACTCGCTGATTGCCGCGCAATTTATTTCCAAGGTGCGCCTGAGCCCCTTTGGCCAGACCATCACCTTGCAGGACATGTATAACGGCCGCACAGTCGCAAACATCGCCAAACTGCTGATTGGCCGTGGCGCGCTTGAAGCGGTTGCAGACAAGTCAACTCACTTGCCCCCGACCCGGCCCTCGATGTCGCGCCGTTTCTGGTGTGGCGTCGCCCAGGCGCTCACTCTGCCTTTCCTCCTTGCCCTGCAGGCGGCACCCTGGTTTGCCATCTTCATCAGCTATTCGGCCCTGAGTGGAGATGATGCGACCCTGATCAACGACATGTGGATGGTGTTCGTCGCCTTCATGTTCGTGACGATGTTCAACTATCTCATCGTGCCGATTGCCAAGTTCCTCATTTTGCGCAAAACGGTGCCGGGCTCCTACCCGCTTTACGGCACTTATTATTATCGCATGTGGCTGGTTCAGCGCCTCACCGGCCTGGTTCACTTGAACTGGATGCAAGGCACACCCATCATCCGCTTCTATCTGCGCCTGCTAGGCGCCAAAGTTGGCAAGGATGCCTTGATTGCAGACATCAATGCCGGCGCCATTGACCTTCTCACGATTGGCGACAGGGCCTCGGTGGGCGGCAAGTTCATCATCGACAACGCGCGTGCCAATGGCGACAGATATATCGTCGGCCCGGTGACGATCGGTAATGACGCGGTGGTTGGGTCTTCCTGTGTTGCCGAAAGCGACGTGGTGATCGAAGAGGGAGCGGAAGTTTCTGACCTGACATCGTTGATCGCTGGCACGCGTATTCCGCGCTTTGAAAGCTGGGGCGGTTCCCCGGCCCAGAAAATTGCCGACATTGATCCTGCAAGCCTTCCGGAAATGGCGACTGCGAGCAACACCGTGCGCAACCTGCAGACCGTGTTCTACGCCATCCTGCTTGTGGTTGTTCCGCCGATTGGGATTGTGCCAATTGTTCCGGCCTTCCGCATGATGGAAGGCATCGACAGCCTTTTGACCCCCATTCTCTGGGACATCAATTCCAACTGGTATTATCCCATTGTTGCCCTTCCGGCCGCATTCACCATGGTGGTGTTGTCCTGCCTGCTCATTGTAGCAATCCGCTGGGCCGTGATGCCACGCCTCAAGCCAGGTCGCTATTCCGTATTCAGCAGCCTCTATGTGCGCAAATGGATTGTGACGCTGGCCACTGAAGTGATGCTCGACACCATTTCCTCGATCTTCGCCACCATTTACATGCGCACCTGGTATCGGATGATGGGTGCAAAAATCGGCAAGGGTTCGGAAATTTCCACCAATCTCGGCGGCCGCTATGATCTCATCGATATTGGCCCGGGCAACTTCATCGCGGATGACGTGCAACTGGCCGATGAAGGGATGCACCGCAACTGGATGACGCTTGGCACGGTGAAAACCGGAGCGAAGGTTTTCATTGGCAACGAGGCCGTTGTTCCACTCAATTACTCGGTGGAGTCGGGCGCGCTGATCGGTGTCAAGTCCCGCCCCCCTGAGGGCGGCGAGGTGAAAGCTTCCGAGACTTGGTTCGGCTCGCCTTCAATCAAATTTCCCGCGCGCCAGACTTTTGCGTCCACCGACGCAGCCACCTTCAAACCCTCGCGCTGGATGATGATCGGGCGCGCGCTGTTCGAGGCCTTCAACATTTCGCTCCCCACCGCGATTTTTGTGACACTTGCCACCTTCGGCATGGAACTTCTCTATGATCCAGTTGAGGAAGGCTCGTGGATTGAGGCCATCGCCACAAGTCTTGCGGTGGTGTTGTGCATTGACATTGCGCAGATCGCCATTGCCGTTGCAGTGAAATGGATTTTCATGGGCGTTTACCGCCCCACCATCAAGCCCATGTGGTCTTGGTGGGCGCTGCGCACCGAGGCCGTGGCCGTTATGTATTGGGGCATGGCGGGCAAGACCATCCTGGATCATTTCCGTGGCACGCCATTCCTGCCCATGACGTTGCGCCTGTTCGGCGTGAAAATCGGCAAGGGCGTATTCATGGACGCTGGCGATATCACCGAATTCGATTGTGTGACGATTGGTGACTTTGTCAGCATCAACGCCGGCGCCAGCTTGCAAACCCATCTTTATGAGGATCGCCTCATGAAAGTCGGCCGCATCAAGGTTGGAAATGATGTGACCATTGGTGCAGGTTCTATTGTGCTTTACGACACCAATGTCGGCGATGGCGCACAAATTGGCCCACTCACACTGGTGATGAAGGGCGAGGCCTTGCCCGCGCGTTCAAGCTGGGTGGGCTCTCCTGCTCAGCCCATGCGGCGCCCGCAGTCAGTGCCAAAGGCCGTGGCGTCACCACCTGTTACGCAGCCCGAACCTGTGGTCGCGTGACGCCCCAGTAGTTATTCGAGAATGTAACTCTCCTTAAACCGTCATCGCCAGCTTATGCCGGCGATGGCGGATTTGAGTGAAGCCAGAACCCAAATTGATCGCCCGACCCAGGATCAATTGCTCAATCACAAAAACGTCGAGCCGCTTTCAATCCGTGCAATCGGTGCCCGTGCAGTCCGCCAAGTTACGGAAATCCAGCATGCGCTCGTCGCCCGTCATCACATTGTGGCTATTGCGCTTGGCGTCATCCAGTGCAACCGCGTCAACACGGTAGCCCAGCCAGCTCAACACCAGATATTTCACCGCATCCGAACGCACATAGCCATCATCGCCGCGCAACGTGTCCATCGCCGAGCAGGAAGCCGCGTCATTGGCAATCAGCGGAATGAGATACATCTCGTTCAATTTTGAGATGAACCCGTGGCCCTTGTCCACCGCCTCGCCGTGGTCGGGCAGATAGACGAACTTGTAGAGCCCCAGGCTCTTGTCTGCCTCATCCATGATCATTTTCAAGGTGCGGTCGGTGTGATGGATCGACTTGTCATACATGTCTGCGTCGGGCAGCGAGAAGCGGTCTGCATCATCCACATTGCGTTTGTATGGCAGATGGCTGCCATAGATGTGAATGATGAAAAAAGACTTCTGTGGCGCTGAAGAGAAATAGGTGTGGATCGGCGCAAGCAGGTCATCGTCCTTGGTGTCGCGCACCTCAACACCGTTGTTGTGATCCGGGCTCACCAGAACATCGGAATACTTGGCCACGAAGCCATAAGTCTTGTCCCACAGCGTATCAAGCCGCTGCGTGCCAATCCAATAGGTCTTGTAGCCGCTGTTCTTCGCCATCTCGATGATGTTCTGATAGTTGAACAGTGCGTCACGATCTTCCGGCGTGGACATTGAAACATAGGTGGGAACGGACGTGCGCGTGGTGGGCGTTGCCGAATGCACCTTCTCCACATGGCATATCGCGCCATCCTTCTGCATCTTGTCGAGATTGGGCGTGGTGGGCTGGCCATAGCCATAGAGGCTGTAGCGCTTCACATTGGAGGACTCGCCAATCACCAGCACGATCTTGTCTTCGCCGTTGCCGCCAGGCTTCACAAAATCCGGCACTTTCGCATGCGGCGTGACAGTGTATTTCAGTCGGTCACTGAACTGCTCAAGGCCAACCATTGCGCTGGCCAACGTGTCGCCCCAAAAAATCTTGTACATGTCGAGATAGTCTTGCGCCATGAAGGTGGGTGAATATTCATTGTTGATCACAAAATTGCGGTAACCCCAGTCATCCAGTGTCTCGCGTGCCGGCTCCATCAGCGAGCCAAGTAATGGCAGCGGCATGATGTAGAACTTCAGCCAGCCTGGAACGCTGACATAGGCAAAATAAGCCAGCACCGAGATGAGCAGCATGAAACCGGCGAAGGCAGCAAGATAGATAGGCTCCGCGGTCTCCAGAACTCCGACCGAAACTTCAAAATTAACGCCCACCGTGGCCAGGATCATGTCTTTCGACACATATTTGTAAACTTCGCGCGCAAAGAAGGATGCACCGGCGATCAGGAAGAAGCCGTCAATCAGGATCAGCCGCAATATCCAGTTCCGGATCGACACCAGCAGCGCCAGAAAAAGCGCAGCTGGCGCCACCGACATCCAGAATTCCTTGGTGGACCAGTGCGGCACAAAAAAGCACATGGCTACAAGACTGCCGAAGAGCAGCAATAGACTGACGATACTGCCGAAGTTTCGTTTTAGAAAATCCATCCCAAGTCCAAACATGAAAGCGACGACAGGGCTGAAGGCCCAGCGGCGCAAAAAAGCGCACTTATCGCAGGCGGCAGCAAACGTCCACCCGCTTCGGCCTCGTCTTAATAATTTGAAATATGGGCAGATTGTGGCCTTGAGCAGGGCCACCCGCAGGCGGCCCCGAAAATCAGCGCTTGTTCTTGTAATAAACGTCGAGGAACACGGCCAGCATGAGCACGGCGCCTTTGATGACGAACTGCCAGCCAATGTCCACACCAAGGATCGACATGCCGTTGTTCATGACGCCGATGATGAAAGCGCCAATCACGGCACCCATCACCTTGCCCACACCGCCCGTTACGGCAGCGCCGCCGATGAAGCAGGCCGCGATCACGTCCAACTCCAGCCCCTGTCCCGCTTTGGGTGTGGCCACGTTGAGCCGCGCGGCATAGATCATGCCGCCAAGCGCTGACAGCGCGCCCATGATGGTGAAGATCTGGAACGTGAGCCGTTCGGTGTTGATGCCCGAAAGCTTGGTGGCCTTTTCATTGCCACCCAGCGCATAGATGCGGCGGCCAAAGGTGGTGCGCGTGGTGATGAAGATGAATAGCGCCACCAAGACGCCCATTACAACCAGAACGTTGGGCAGGCCCTTATAATAGGCCATCAGCCAGGCGAAGCCGATAAAGGCAACAGCGATCAACGCATTGCGGCCCCAGAAAATTTGTTGCGGTTCATCAGCCAAGCCATGGGAGAGCTGTGCACGGCGCGATTTGACATTGAAATAGATCAGCGCCCCCGCAATCAGAACACCAACGATAACCGCCAGCGTATTGAATGGCGCATCCCCCACCGTCATGCCGAAAATGTCTGGCACATAGCCATTGGAAAGGCCCTGGAAAATGCTTGGGAATGGGCCAATAGAAGACCCGCCCAGAACCTGCAGTTCCAACCCGCGGAAAATCAACATACCCGCCAAGGTCACGATAAAGGCCGGAATCTTGTAATAGGCCACGAAATAACCCTGCACCGCTCCAATGGCCGCTCCAAGGATGAGGCAGATCAGGGCCGTGGAAAAGGGATCAAACTTGAAAGGCAGGTTTGCATCCTTGAAGAAGGGCATGGTGCCCGTCATCAACAGGGCCGCAACACCGCCAATAAAACCGGAGAGTGAACCCACTGAAAGGTCAATGTGCCCCGCTATGATGATGAGCAACATGCCCAGCGCCATCACGATGATGTAGCTGTTCTGCAAAATGATGTTGGTGAGGTTCACCGGCATGAACAGTGTGCCATGCGTAGTGAACTGGAAGAACACCATGATGGCGATCAGCGCGATCAACAGCACATAGTCGCGCAAATGGGCCTTTATGAAGCCCATGATGCTGGGGGTTTCGCCTTGCGGGGTAGCAGGTGTGCTCATGGTTCAGTGTTCCCAGGATTTCATGATGGTGCGCATGATGGATTCTTGGCTGGCCTCTTTGGTTGGCATCTCGCCCACAAAGCGGCCTTCATTCATGACATAGATGCGGTCGGTGATGCCCAGCAGTTCCGGCATTTCCGAGGAGATGACAATCACCGCCTTGCCGGCCTCCGCCAGCTTGTTGATGATGCCATAGATTTCAAACTTGGCGCCCACGTCGATGC
>JANPHF010000124.1:0-4913 GCA_031424315.1 Aestuariivirga sp. | reverse complement strand
TGAAACGGGCCTCAATGAACTGGCGCAGCTGCCCGAAGCGGTGACGGGGGACTATCAGCCGTTCTGGGCGCTCAAGGCCCAATTGCTGCAGCAGCTGGGTGCCGACCAACAAGCCACAGCAACGGCTTTCCGACGGGCCATTGGCTTGACGGAGGATGTGGCTGTGCGCGCATATCTCATTGGCAAGTCAACGCGGAACGCGCCGGGGAGGGCCATTCCCCACATGAACCCAAGATGAATTTTGCATTCAGCGGGAACTCATCCGTGTTCTGATAGTTTACGTCTCAAGTTCATGATTTTGGCGCATTTCAGCCCAACCGATGCCTTTGATGCTCCGTATACGGTGTAATTGAAGACAAGGGGTGGAAGCGCCCCGGAGATGGCGACGACCATGGTTACAACATCACATGTCATTGAAGCAGATCGTTTTTCTGCACGCAAAGTGGATGAAGCCAAGCGCGTCATGCATGTGCGCCGCCTGATTCTCATTGGATTGGCAGCGGCGATGGCTCTCGCCACATTGGCTCCTGTTGTGGTGCTCGCTGGCTAAAGCTGGTGCGGCCCGGCCCCGATTGGTTCGGCATGGGCGACAACGCGTTTCACATGTGGCAAGGCCACCATTAACGCCACTTCGATGTGATCTGAGATTTCGTGTACGGCTGCAATCGACAACTCGGGCCTGAAGCGGCAGTGATAATGCACATAAAGCCCTGCCGCATTTGACCGTACGCGGATGTTATGCAAATCGCTCAGAGCCTTTTCCTTGCGCGCTAGGGCCTGCAAGGTTGCTTCCACTTTTTTGATGATCGAAGTTGAAGGGGCCTCACCGTCAAGAAGATTTGGCTGCATGGGTTCTATGTGGCTCTCCACCTCAACATCAGTTCCCAAGCCATCACGGATTTCGCATTCCAGCAGAGTTGTCTTGTCATGTGCGTCCAGCAGGCTGAGGTCCGCCGGCATTTCAACATCAAAGCTGATGGCGAGACGACCGTTTATACTTTGCACGATAAGGTGATGCACCTTCAGGTCATGCTTGTCGGCAATGTGGGCCACCTTGTCGAAGGCGGATTCTGAATCGAGTTCCACGGGATTGAGCTGGATGGTGCAGTCAGCATTGTCAAATTTGGCAGCAATGCGCTGCACCAGATCACGTCGCACACCTTCAAGCCGCGCCGCCGGAGTATTGCGGGCCACGTCGACCGTAAGATCAACATAGAGTTCCGGCCCCGCAGGGCGCACCCGCAGTTGCCGGATGGCCAGAACGCCATTGGTGGTTTCAGTGATGGCCTGGATTTCTGCGGATACTCCCGCAGGCGCTGCATCCAGCAGATTGTCGAGGGTATTCTTGCCCAAGTCCCAGGCGGCATGGGCCACGAAGGCGGAGACTACCAAGGCCGCCAGTGAGTCAGCAAAGCCAAAACCCAACCATACCAGCGTAAGCCCAATCAAAACCGCGATGGAGCTCCACATGTCAGCTGCAAAGTGCAGGGCGTCGGCGGCAAGGGCGTCGCTTGAAGTTTTTTCGGCGGTTCGTTTCAAGGCGCGGGCGCGGTTGAAATCGATGATGATAGAGGCAATGATAATGGCAAACAGCCACCAGCTCAGTTCCACCTCGTGACCGCCCTGCCACAGGCGTTTGATCGCTTCATAAGCGACCCAGATGGAAATGCCGCCCAACATGCCAGCCTCGATCAAGGCGACCAGGCTTTCAGCCTTGGCGTGACCATAGTGGTGATCATCATCAGCGGGTTTGCCGGACACACGAACGGCGATAAGGGTCAGAGCCGTTGCACCAAAATCCATCAGGCTATGAAAAGCTTCCGACAAAAGTCCAAGCGAGCCGCTGAGCAGGGCCGCTGCAAATTTGGCGATGGCCAGGCCACCTGATGCCAAAAGCGAGAGCAGGGCGACGCGTTGTTTTTCGTGGGAGTGATTGTGGTTCATGTTCTTTTCGTTTTGTCGGTTGGCACAGAAATATCACCGGACTGGCTAATCTGCGACTCGTCATTTCGTGGCATACATAGGGCATGACGGCTGATCGCACCCTTGATATTCCCGGCTCCGGTCGCAAGGCTGGAGCATGGACAATCAGTGCCTTGTTTGCCGGAGAGTCGCTGTTGCGGGCACTCAACGTCAGTGTCATTCCCATTCAGGCCTATGACTTGTTGGGTACAAGCCAGAGGGTTTCTATCGTTTCAACGGCTGTATCTTTTTGTGTTCTGCTTACAACGCTCAGTCTGCCATTCGTGTTCCGAGGTTTGCGGAGGCGTTGGGTCTATACAATCGGCATAGCACTGGTCATGGCGGCGGCGGCCATGTTTGCGGCCAATATGGTGGCAGGGCAGGTGCTGGCCAGCTATTTCCGCAACATTGGTGCGTCTGTGATGAATGTGACGCTGGCCCTCTATATCATGGATAATATCGCAAAGCCTGACCTAACAAAGGTTGAGCCGATGCGGATGACAATTGCCACGGCAAGCTGGGTGGCAGGCCCGGCCCTTGGCACTTGGCTCTATGCGAATTACGGTTCAATCGTGCCGCAATTGGCTGTGCTGGCGGCTGGTCTTTTGCATCTCGTCCTGTTCTGGATGGTGCGCCTGCGCGAGCCTGCTGTTTTACCAGCGGGAACGCTTGCAGGCTTCAACCCGCTTGCCAATGCGGCTGATTTTATCAAGCAACCACGGCTGAGACTGGCGTGGTCCATCGCCTTTGGCCGATCCTGTTTCTGGTCTGCGCTGTTTATTTACGGGCCGCTGCTGATCATCGAAGGCGGACTTGCCAAGGCGACTGCGGGCCTTATCATCTCAGCCAGCCAATTGACCTTGCCATTGAGCGTCGTTCACGGCCAACTCGCACGACGCTTTGGCGTGAGACGGGTCATTGCTGCTTGCTTTGGCTTCATGGCGGTATTTTCCCTGATAACAGGAGTGTTGGGAACGGCGCATGTGAGGCTCGCCGTTGTCGCCTTGCTGGCAGCGGCCGTCTGTGCCACGGGCCTTGATGGGGTAGGCGGCATTCCGTTTTACCGGGCGGTGCGCCCGCGTGACCGCCAACGCATGACCAGCGTCTATCGCACTTTCTTTGAATGTGCAGAATTGTTGCCGGGTTTTGTGTTCATGGGGCTGTTGCTGTTTTTCAACGTGGGCATTGTATTCATTGTCATTGCCATTCTCGGCGCTTTTTTGGCGGTCATCACATGGAAATACTTGCCAAAGTCCATGTGATTTGGTCACAGTCGGAGCATGACAAAACCAACTCTCATCATCGGCAACAAGAATTATTCCTCTTGGTCATTGCGGCCTTACATGGCGCTCAGCATGACGGGCATTGCGTTTGAGGAAAAAATGATCCGCTTTGGCGAGCCGCGCTTCACACGCGAAGTGCGCAAGATATCGAAAGCCGGGCAGGTGCCCATCCTGCTTCACAACGGCCTGATGATCAACGATACGATCGCCATTATCGAATATGCGGCGGAGACGTGGGCGTCGAAGGGCGTCTGGCCGAAGAACAAGGCTGCCCGCGCCCGGGCGCGTTCAGTGTCAGCGGAAATGCACGCCGGGTTCCGCGGCCTGCGTTCGGCCTGTCCCATGAACCTGCGGCGTGAGCATAAATTGCCGCCGGGTGGTTTGACCGCAGCTATTTTGAAAGATGTGGCGCGGATTGAGCAACTCTGGGCCGACTGCCGCAAGGACTTCGGCAAGGGCGGACCTTTCTTGTTCGGCAAATTCTGTGCGGCGGACGCCATGTTCACACCTGTGGTGTCGCGGTTGCAAAGCTTTGCCATCCCGGTGAAGAAAGAAACCAAAGCCTATATGCAAGCCGTGTTGAACACGCCTGCATTTTTGCAGTGGAAAGAAGACAGCAAGGCCGAGAAGTGGATTGTGCCTGAGGATGAAGTGGATTGATGCCCAAAGAAAGTGACCTCATCAGTCGCGTTGCGACAGCTTCTCCATAGGATAAGTGACTGCATTGACTCCTCCCTTCCTGACTGACCAATTTGATAGGTGCGCCAACATGTCGCTTCTCCTTTGGAGAAGCTGCCCGAAGGGCTGATGAGGTCTCTTCCTCACCCCACCTTCAACGCCACCATGCCGCCCGCACTCCGCGTCACCCGTCCCGCTACTTCCAGTTCCAGCAACACCGCCATCACTTCTTCCGGTTCACACTGGGCTTCGCGGATCAAGTCATCGATATCAACCGCATTGGCTGACAACAATCCGATCACCTCGCGCCGTGTTAAGTCATCGGCATCCTGATCGGGCGGCAGCAGCGGTTCGGCGTTGCGTTCAAACAAGGCACCTTGCAGCGGCGACTGTTCGGCGATCAGAAAATTCAGCACATCATCAAGTGACGTCAGGATATTGGCACCATCCTTGATCAACTTGTTGGTGCCTTCACAGCGCGGGTCCAGCGGCGAACCCGGGACAGCAAAAACCTCGCGGCCCTGATCATTGGCAAAGCGGGCGGTGATGAGCGAGCCAGACCGGAGCGCGGCCTCGACGATAATCACGGCCCGGCTCATGCCGGAAATGATGCGGTTGCGCCGTGGGAAATGTTCGGCACGGGGAGCTGAGCCGATCGACATTTCTGTGATCAAAAGTCCGTCACGGGCGATGGCGTTTTGCAACTCCGCATTTTCCGGCGGATAGCGGTGGTCTATGCCGCCAGCTATCACTGCGGCTGTACATGTTGGTGTTGCGGCTTCGTGGGCCGCGGTGTCAATGCCACGGGCCAGGCCAGAGGTGACAAGAAAGCCCGCCTCCACCAATTGATGCGACAGGATGCGTGCCATCTTGCGACCATTGGCGGACGCCGTTCGCGCACCGACTATGCCGACAGCGGGCCTTTTTGAGAGTTTGAAGTTCCCGGCCATGCAAAGAAGCGGTGGTGCTGTTTCGATTTCGGCAAGCAGG
>JANPHF010000123.1:0-2034 GCA_031424315.1 Aestuariivirga sp. | reverse complement strand
CAAGCAAAGACAATTCAGATTTGGAGCAGGCGGCATGAGTGCCACCGCTCCTATCCCCTTCGAAACCGAAGCCACATCACTAGGCCCGCAAACGCTGGTTCCTGGAGTGCGGCCCGTTTCGATAAAGGCGCGGCTTGAGGTGCTGGCCGCGCATCCCCTTGGTTCCAACAGGCTGCAAAAGCCCTGTGACATCGGTCTATTTGACGATGTGGCACGAAACCAGATGGATTTATTCAGCGCCAATTCCCCAACCCGAAAGGACTAAGATCATGGACTTGATGCATATCCCCTTAAGTGAACTCTCAATCGCCAAGACCAATGTCAGGCATGGCGTGAAGAAGGCTGATTATGAAGATTTAATCCCCAGCATACGCCAGCGCGGCATCCTGCAACCGCTTTTGGTGCGTAAGAACGGCAAAGGCTACGAGATTGTTGCAGGGAGAAGGCGCTATCTCGCCGTTCAATCCTTGGAAAAGGAGGGCTTGGAGATTGAAGCTATTCCTTGCGCCATCATGGCTAAAGGTGATGACGCGGCAGCAGTTGAAGCTTCTCTCATTGAGAATATCCACCGCCTACCAATGGATGACATGGACCAGTTCGAGGCTTTCCAACGGCTTCTCAAAGAAGGCCGTACCATCGAAGAAATTGCCAACACCTTTGGCGTCACCGAGATCATGGTGAAGCGCCGCTTGGCGATTGCCAATCTAGCGCCCAAGATCAGGACGGCTTACCGCGCTGAGGAAATCGACGGCGAAACCTTGCGGGCCTTGACCCTTGCGTCAAAACAACAACAGAAAGACTGGCTTCTGTTGTTTGAAGACCCAGAACAACATGCTCCACGCGGCGGCAATCTCAAACGCTGGCTGCTTGGCGGTTCACAAATTCCCACCACCACTGCCATCTTTGACCTCACAGCTTACAAAGGTGAGATCGTCTCAGATTTGTTTGGCGAAGAAAGCTACTTCGCCAACCCAGATACGTTTTGGCATCTACAAAACCAAGCCATCGCAGCCCTCAAAGCCACCTTTGAAGCCCATGGCTGGACCCGTGTTGAGGTCATGGAACAGGACCAACGGTTTAACGATTGGGATTATGAGAAGACCGCCAAGAAGAAGGGCGGAGCGGTGTTTATCACCGTCTCAGACCGTGGCGAAGTCGAAGCCCATGAAGGTTATCTCACACGCGCCGAAGTCAGAAAGGCTGAGGCGAAAGCCACGGGAACGGCAAACCCGCAAGTCAAATCCGAAAAACCGGAATTGACCAAACCGATGCAGAACTACGTCGAACTGCACAGGCTTGCCGCTATCCGTCTTGAACTCTTGAACCAACCACAAATTGCCTTGCGTCTTGTGCTGGCGCACATGATTGCGGGTTCAATTTTGTGGATGGTGAAGCCCGAACCGATGAAGGCAGTAAAGCCAGAGATTGGCGCTTCTGTTGCTGCCAATCCCGCAACTATAGTCTTCGAAGAACGGCGCAAAGAGTTGCTGGTTCTTTGTGGATTTGAAGAGGACCGCAGCGAATTGGTCAGGCCCAATGGCGATGATTACAGCCTCACCAGTCTCTTTGCACGATTGCTCAAACTGCCAGAAGATGATGTATTGCGGCTTATGGCTTTGGCCATGGCGGAAACTTTAGCCAGTGGCAGTGCCACGGCAGAAGCCACAGCCATGATCACCAGTGCCACCCTCCATGATTGGCGTCCCGATGAGACGTTCTTTGATCTCTTAGCTGGCAAAGATGTGGTGCAAGCCATGCTGGCAGACATTGCCTCACCCGCCGTTGCCGATGGCAACAAGGGCGAAACCACCAAAGTGCAGAAAGGCATCATCAAGGACTTCCTGCATGGAACAAATGGCCGTGAACATAAAATGGATTGGCTTCCGCCTTACTTCCAGTTCCCGCCCAAAGCCTACTCGCCACAATTGTGAAACATTTATCACACGCCTGAATCGCTCGGCCAAAATCAAAAAAAGTCAGTCCGTAAGTATCAACCATCATCGCGAAAGCGGTGGTCGGTGGAGTTATGCCTAT
>JANPHF010000122.1:0-3282 GCA_031424315.1 Aestuariivirga sp. | reverse complement strand
GATATTGTCGCGCACCGAGCGGTGGAGCAGGGAGGTATCCTGCGTCACCACGCCAATGGCGGCGCGAAGGCTTTCCTGTGTGACGTCAGCGATATTCTGACCGTCGATCAAGATGGCGCCACTACTCAGATCACAGAAGCGCAGCAGCAGGTTGGTCAACGTGGTCTTGCCCGCACCAGAGCGGCCCACCAGACCCACTTTTTCGCCGGGACGGATTTTGAGCGAGAGGCCAGCAACCACTTCGCGGCCATGTTCCACCGTCTTGCCATAGTTGAAGTGGATGGCCTTGTAGTTGATTTCGCCTTTGGTGACTTTCAATTCACGCGTGCCGGGCTTGTCCACCACTGTGTAGGGCCGCGCGATCACATCCACGCCGTCTTTCACCACGCCGAAATCTTCGAACAAGCCTGCTACTTCCCACAGCATCCAGTGGGCCATGCCGAGCATGCGGTACACCAGGCCCACCGAGAAGGCGATGGCGCCCACGGTGATGGCCTCTTTCGACCAAAGCCAGATGGCGACGGCGGCCGTGGCGGTGAGCACGCCGCCGTTGAGCGCGTTCAAAGCCATGTTCATCCGGGTGGCTACGCGCATGGAATCGTAGACCGACTGCAGCATCCAGCCCATGCCTTCCTTGGCATAGTCGTCCTCGCGGGCGGCGTGGGCAAAGAGCTTGACCGTGGTCATGTTGGTGTAGGTATCTACGATGCGGCCCGTGACGAGCGAGCGCATGTCTGCCTGGCGTTCGGAACGCGCGCCCATCTGCGGCACAAAGTGGCGCATGGTCACGGCGTAGAGCGCCAGCCAGACAACCATGGGGATGGCGAGGCGCCAATCATTGGCGATGAAAGAAGCAAGGGCGGTGACCACAAACACCGCCACCCAGGAGATGACCTGCGTCAGCTTCATCACCACATCGCGCACGCCGAGGGCGGCTTGCATCACCTTGGTGGCCACGCGGCCGGCAAATTCGTTCTCGAAGAAGGCCATGGACTGGCGCAGCATGTAACGGTGCGCCAGCCAGCGGACGCGCATGGCAAAGTTGCCGCGCAGGCCTTGGTTCTCAACCGAGTCACTGATCATCGACAATCCCGGCTGAATGAGCAGGGCAAGGGTGGCATAGATTAACATTTCGGTGCCGTGATCGGCAAAGAAGGTCGTCGGGTTGGCCTTACCCAACAGATCAATGAGCTTGCCGACATAGGCATAGACACGCACCTCGATCACCGCGATGGCGATCGACAGGAGCAGGCCAGCCACGATGAGCGGCAGGAAGGGCCGCGCATAAAAGCGGATAAAGCCCCAGGTTGAAGCCTGGGGCATGGAGGGCGCAATGGGCGGGAAGGAATCGACGCGGCCTTCCAGCCAGGTGAAAAATCGGTTGATCATGGATAGGGCCTATATGGGCGCTTTGGACCAAAAGGTCAAAACCCTGCTGCTGTGATGGATTGCGGCGAAAAGCACAGTGCCGAAATTCCGTCGGCAAGCCAGCCCTGCGGAAATTTCAGGCGTCACGCGGCGCGGATGTGATATTTCGCATGGATGGTTTCCTCCAACCGTATCCTCCCGCTCGTCGTCGCCTCGGCCCTGTTCATGGAAAACATGGATTCGACGATCATTGCCACGTCCTTGCCAGCCATGGCACAGGATTTGGGGTCGAGCCCCGTCTCACTGAAGTTGGCTTTCACCACCTATCTGCTGACGCTTACGGTTTTCCTGCCAATTTCGGCTTGGGTTTCGGACAAATTTGGCGCCAGACGGGTGTTTCGCCTCGCCATGGTGGTGTTTACGCTTTCATCGCTGGCCTGCGCGGTGGCGCCAAGCCTCGCCTGGCTGGTGGCGGCACGGGCCGTGCAGGGCCTCGGTGGAGCGATGATGGTGCCTGTTGGGCGCATCATCGTTTTGCGCACCATTCCCAAGGCGGAGTTGGTGGGCGCCATGGCCTGGCTGACGGTGCCCGCCCTCGTTGGCCCTTTGGTGGGCCCCCCGATTGGTGGCTTCATCACCACTTATTTTTCCTGGCACTGGATCTTCTGGATGCATCTGCCCATTGGCATTCTGGGGCTGATCCTGTCGCGCATCTATATGCCGGATTATCCACCGCATGATGTGCCGCCGCTGGACATTCGCGGTTTCATTCTATCCGGCCTGGGTCTCAGCCTCACCGTGTTTGGCATCACCATTGCCGGGCGCGACCTGATGAGCATTCCGCAAACCATTGGCCTAGTGGCGGTGGGTCTTGCCTTTGTGGCGGGCTACGTGGCGCATGCTCACAAGGTGCCCAACCCGATCCTCGACATCGGCTTGTTGCGCATTGAAACGCTGCGCGTTTCAATTCTCGCGGGGTCATTCTACCGGGTGGCAGCCGGGGCCGTGCCATTCTTGCTGCCGCTGCTCTTGCAACTTGGGTTCAACCTTTCACCATTTCATTCGGGTCTGATCACCTGTGCCTCGGCGGCGGGGGCGCTGCTCATGAAGTTTCTTGCGGCGCGGGCGCTGCGGACATTTGGCTATCGCCAGCTGCTTATCTTCAATGGCATTGTGTCTTGCATATTCATGGCGGCGATTGGCCTCTTCCGCGCCACAACGCCGCTGGCCATCATCTATGGTGTTCTGCTGTTCGGCGGGCTGGCCCGGTCATTGCAGTTCACCTCGCTCAATTCGATTGCCTATGCCGATGTGAACAACAGGGACATTGCCCGCGCCAATGGGCTCTACACCGTGATGCAACAGCTTTCATTGGCACTGGGTGTTGCGGCAGCGGCCATCATTCTGGAAATCTCGCAGTCGCTGCGCGGATCGGACACCTTGGGGCAAGCCGACTTTTCGGCCGCCTTCTTCGTGGTGGCGCTAAGTGGTTTTCTTGCCCTGCCCGCCTTCATGAAATTGCCGCGGGATGCAGGGGCCACACTTTCTGGCCACAGGCCGGAAAGCGCCTAGCCGTGATCGATCTCCGCCTGGGTGACGGTGTGGGCCCAGGTGAGTGTGATAGCAGCGCCAGGGGCCAACACGTCCCAGATGCCGTCATTGGCCGTGGAGTTGGTCGAGGCACCGGCGCCGAGCGGGCCCGGTGTGGTGAGCGTTTCAGATGTGATTCCGCCCGCACCGAGCGAAACCTGAACTGCTGGCGTGCCATGCATGTCTTTCACTTGCACATTGGTCATCGGCACGTTGCCATTGTTGGTGATGACATAGGTGTAGGTAACAGTCTCGTTCAGATCGGCCTTGCCGGCCGTGCCGCCGCCAATGTCAGTCAAGACATAGGTCTTGGCGATTGTCATG
>JANPHF010000121.1:0-36293 GCA_031424315.1 Aestuariivirga sp. | reverse complement strand
TTCATTCGTCCTTCTCCCCTTGCGGGAGAAGGTGGATTGCGCCGCAGGCGCAAGACGGATGAGGGGTAGCGCTGAAACTTCAACTTCGGAGCGACCCCTCATCCGGCGCTGCGCGCCACCTTCTCCCGCAAGGGGAGAAGGGAGATCAGTCAAGAGAACGAAAACTGCACTCATTCGCCACCTCCCAGAATTTCATTGGTGGCTGTGTTGCGCTTCAACCTGAACCATTGGCGGCAGCCCAAGGTGTGCTGCCAGAATTCATCGTGTGGGCCTTTGGGATTTTCAAACAGGAACACATAGTCGTGCCACGTCTTCTGGCCGCCCGCGCCGTGTTCCGGGCGCTTCTTGGATGCGTCTCCGCCATAGCGGAACTCGCTTACGTCGCGTTCACCACAATGGGGGCAAGGGATTCTCATTGCTTGTATGTCCAATTGCCGATGCCATGTTCATCAAGCTCCTTGCCCTTCATCAGGCGGTCGAGCGCGAAATCGGCATTGAGTTCATGTGGCGCGTCGTGGGCCATGGTGTGGGCGAAGGTAAGGCCCGAGGCGGGCGTGGCCTTGAAGCCCTGATAGCACCAGCCGCCATTGAGATAGAGGCCTTCCACAGGCGTTACACAAACATAGGGCGAGCCATCGGGCGTCATGTCATTCACGCCGCCCCAATGGCGCAGCAGACGCAGGCGCGACATGAAGGGGGCCAGCGCCACGGCGCATTCCATCACGTCCTTCATTTTGAAAAACTGGCCGCGTTGGGTGAAAGTGTTAAAGCCATCCAAGTGACCGCCGAACACCATACCGCCCTTGTCGGATTGCGACATGTAGAATAGTTCTGCACCCCACGAGATGACATGGTGGCAGATGGGTTTGATGGGCTCTGACACAAAGGCCTGCAGGATGTGGCTTTCCACCGGCAGTTTGATGCCAGCCATTTTGGCCACTTGCGAGGTGTGGCCTGCAACCGCAATGCCGATCTTATCCGACAGGATGCGCCCTCGGCTAGTTTCAACGCCAGTGACCCTGTTGCCAGATTTCAAGATTGCCGTGACTTCGCAATTCTCTATGATGTCCACGCCCAGCGCCGCCGCAGCGCGGGCATAGCCCCAGGCCACCGCATCGTGGCGCACGGTTCCGGCGCGGCGCTGGTGAATGGCGCCCCAGATCGGGAAGCGGGCATTCTTGGAATAATCGAGATAGGGAACTTCCTTTTGAAGCTCGTTGCGGTCGAGAAGTTCGGCGTCGATGCCATGCAGGCGCATGATGTTGCCGCGCCTTGCGAAAGTATCCATTTGCACAGGAGACACTGCCACCACGATCTGGCCCCGATGAGAGACCATCAGGTTGAAATCCAACTCGTGGCTCAAGCCTTCCCACATCTGCAGCGACTTTTCGAAGAAAGCCGTATTCGCGCCAAGCATGTAGTTGGAGCGGATGATGGTTGTATTGCGGCCCACATTGCCGGAACCGATGTAACCCTTTTCGAGAACCGCGATATTTTTCAGTCCGTGATTCTTGGCCATGTAATAGGCCGT
The DNA here is from genome assembly GCA_031424315.1 of Aestuariivirga sp. GTDB lineage: Bacteria > Pseudomonadota > Alphaproteobacteria > Rhizobiales > Aestuariivirgaceae > Aestuariivirga. The sequence continues at coordinate 34,762 of JANPHF010000121.1, read as the reverse complement.
AGCCAAGCCATGGCCGCCGCCGCCAATGATGATGGCGTCGTAGTTCGATTTTGGGGATGCCTTGGGCCATGCCTCCGGCCAGGGTTCAGTTGGCCGGAAGGCGTGTCGCAGGATCGAAAATACAGAATAGCCTTTGGCCATGGCTGCCATCTAAACCAAAACGCAGGCCTCTAGGCCACAGATTTTTTCACCAGTGGCCGGCCCGCTTCGGCCCAGGCGGCAAAGCCCATGCCCATCAGGCCAAATACCACGAAGAACATGGCCAACGGCGTCAGTGTGCCGTCATAGAACCGGCCGGCAAAACCACCGAGCACGATCGCCAGGCCCTGTGACAGCGCACCCGATATGGCCGCAGCCATGCCCGCGATATGCCCCATCGGCTCCATGGCCAAAGCGTTGAAATTGCCGAAGGTGAAGCCCGCGCAGAAGAACCAGAAATAGAACAGCACGGCAATGAGCAGCAACGGTGGCTGGCCCGCAAAGATCAGGCACAGGGCCAGCATGGCAATCCACACGCCAACGAAACCCCATAGGGCCCATTTCGAGAGGTTGCGCATGCCAAGGCGCATGACCAGTTTGCCATTCAGGATCATGGCAAGCGCAATGGCTGTTGCCATCGCGCCGAACCAATATTTGAAGTTGGTGCCCTGATGGTATTGCTCAGCGAAGATTTGCTGGCACACACCCAGATAGGCCGTGAAGACCGAAAAGATCGCACCCGATGCCAATGTGTAACCAAAGCACACGCGGTTGGTGCAAACTTCCACTGCGCCATGCCAGAGATTTGCTGCGTCAAATGGTTGGCGCAGTTCTGGTGGCAGCGTTTCTTCCTGGCGCAGGCCAAACCACGTGCCCACAGCAAATGTCGCCACGACGAAACCTGTGAAGATCGTGCGCCAATTGGAAATGTCCAACACCCATTGGCCAATCGAGGGCGCCAGGATGGGCACCAGCATGAAAACTGACATCACAAAACTCATGATGCGCGCCATGGCAGCGCCCTTGGCGCCATCGCGCACCATAGCCAGCGCCACGATGCGCGGGCTTGAAGCGCCGATGCCCTGAATGATTCGGCCAATCACCAGCACCGGGAAATTCCAGGCGAACATGCAGAGCAACGCGCCCAGGCAATAGACCGCAAGGCCGGCAAAGATTGCCGGGCGGCGGCCGGAGGAATCCGACATGGGGCCGAAGATGAGCGTGCCAATCGTCATGCCGCCGAAGAAGCCGAGGATGATGAACTGGCGGTCATTGTCATGCAGCGCGCCAAGATCCTTCGCCATGATGCCGATGCCCGGCAACATGGTGTCAATCGACATGGCGGTGAGCGCAGTCAACACTGCCACAAGTGCAATGAACTCAAACTCCGGTGTGTGGTGTTCTTGCTTGGCAGGCGACATGAGGAGCGTTACCTTCAGGAAAAGAAAGGGCGTATTAGCCGAATATGAAGATCGAAGCCACCCAACGTTCCGTCGACCTAGACCCGCGTGACGCGCAGTTCTACGAGAACCCCTATCCTACCTATCGGCGGCTGCATGCTGAATGCCCGGTGTTCAAATGGGAGCAATATGGACATTGGTGTTTCTCGCGATTTGAGGATGTGAACGCGCTGCTTCGCGACAGGCGCTTCGGGCGGCAAATCCTTCACGTCGCCACGCGCGAGGAATTGGGCTGGCCGGAAGTGGCCGAGCATTTGCGCGTGTTTGCTGAGCATGAACAGCATTCTCTTTTGGAATTGGAACCACCGATCCACACGCGGCTGCGCGGGCTGATCTCACGCGCGTTCCTGTCGCGGCAGATTGAGAGGCTCAGGCCTTATTTGGTGAGTCTTTCCAACCAGTTGGTTGACAGTATTGAAGCGAAGCATGAAGTGGATTTGCTGGCGGCATTCGCAACGCCAGTTCCTGTTGCGGTGATTTGCGAATTGCTTGGTGCGCCGGTTGAAATGTCGGCGCAGTTTCTGGCGTGGAGCCATGATCATGTGGCGATGTATATGGCCAAGCGTGACCGGGCGATTGAAGATGCGGCGGTGAAAGCGGTGACGGAATTCTCGGCCTATATGCGCGGGCTGATAGCCGCGCGGCGCAAGAATTTGGGAAGTGACCTGCTTTCAGAACTCATTCGCGCCGAGAGCGAAGGGCAGAAACTTACTGAGGACGAACTCATCACCACCGCGATACTGGTTCTCAACGCCGGGCATGAAGCCACAGTGCATTCCATGGGCAACGGCCTGAAAACATTGCTCGAGCGGAATGTACGTGGGCCGATCACGCCAGAACTGATCGAAGAGATCATGCGCTATGATCCGCCACTTCACATGTTCACCCGCTATGCGCTGGAGGACATGGAATTCGCCGGCGTGAAATTGAAGAAGGGCGAAACGGTGGGGCTCATGCTGGGCGCGGCCAACCATGACGCCGCGAAATTTGAAAACCCGGATCAATTCCTCCCGACACGCGAGCCCAACCCGCATGTGAGTTTTGGTGCCGGCATTCATTTCTGCATTGGCGCGCCTTTGGCTCGACTTGAAATGCTGGAGGCGATGAAAGTGTTGTTTGCACGCCTCCCCAACATGCAACTGACGGAAGCGCCGCGTTACAAGGACGCCTATCACTTTCACGGGTTGGAGAGCCTGAAGGTGAGGCCACGCTAGCCGAACTGCCTGGAAATCAGGCATGTCGGCCTTGTGCGGCGAGGCTTCGCAAAGTGATGGATTTGTGATCGCAGTTTGATAGATTGAATGCAGCCAGAATGCGCCATGACGGCGCGAAGCAAGAGCAAAAGGAGCGGCAGATGGCACAGAGATTCAAGAAACTGATTTTAGTGGGCGCTGCTTTGGTGGCCTTCAGCGGCGCGGCCGAGGCGCATGTCGGCCATGGCGGCACGGCGGGTTTTGCGGCTGGCTTTGCCCATCCGCTGAGCGGGCTTGATCACATGCTGGCCATGGTGGCCGTCGGCCTGTTTGCCGCGCACCTGGGTGGCAAGGCTTTGTGGCAGGTGCCTGGCGCCTTCGCGGCGATGATGGCCTTGGGTGGCATCCTTGGCATGAATGGCTTCAGCTTGCCTTATGTGGAACTTGGCATTGCCGCTTCGGTTATCGTGTTGGGTGCAGCAGTTGCGCTTGAATTCAGTTTGCCCGCCGCTGCGGCCATGGGCCTGGCAGGTTTCTTCGCGCTTTTCCATGGTCATGCGCACGGATCAGAAATGCCTTTGGTGGCTTCTGGATTCAGCTACGGTGCCGGTTTCATCGCGGCCACAATCTTGTTGCATGGTCTCGGCCTTGGATTGGGCGTGGCCACGCTGCAGGCCACGGGCTCACGCTCATCTGGCGTTGTGAAAATGGCTGGCACCGCAATTGCGGTTGCGGGCTTCGGCCTCATGGCCGGTTGGCTTTAGGCCGGCGCCAAATAGAAATCGACGAAAGGCAGGCCTCGCGCCTGCCTTTTCTTTTGTTCACCCGCCCGTGAGCAGTTTTTTCATCTTCTCGACGCGCGTGTCGCGGGTTTCATCGAAGGAAAGTGTGCTCTTCAAGTTGCCATTGGCATCGATCAGGAACAGGGTGGCGGTGTGGTCCATCGTGTAGCTGCCATCGCTGGTGGGCTGTTTCTTGTAATAGACGTGATAGGCGCGTGCCACTTCCGGCAACTGCTCCATGGTGGGCACCACGCCTTCGATGCGCGGGTCAAAATTGGCGAGATAGTCTTTCACGTTTGCAACCGTGTCGCGCTCCGGATCCACAGTGATGAAGATGAGGCGGAAATCCTTGGCTTGGTCGCCCAGTTCCTTCAGCGTGGCCGACATCTCAAAGAGCGTGGTGGGGCACACTTCCGGACAGTGGGTGAAGCCGAAAAAGACGCCGTAAGGCTTGCCCTTCAGCGTGGCGGAATCAAGTTCGCCACCTTGGCTAGAGGCCAGTTTGAAGGGCGCGCCAAAATTGGCCAGCGCAAGAGTATCGCCTGATTGGCGCGAACCGTTCAGTGCGATCAGGCCGATAATGGCGGCAACCAGGGCCACCATGCCCCACAGGGCGACACGAAGTGTTTTTGCGCTGGCCATGGGCTTTCCCCTAGTGCTTCATTGGCGCGTTGGCCGAAGCGGCAACAACTTCAAAATCCACATCCACTTTTCCGGCCTTGGCAAAGGTAAATGAGCCTTTCACTTCTTCGCCTTCCATGAATGGGGCTTTAAGGCCCATGAGCATGACATGGTAGGACTTGGGCTGGAGTTCGACGGTCTTGCCTGCCGGGATGGTGAGGCCACCCTGCACCTCGTGCATCTTCATCACATCGCCTTCCATTTTCATTTCATGGATCATGGTCATGGAGGCGCCATCGACAGCAATGCTGAGCAATGTGTCATCCTCTTTTCCATTGTTATCGATGGTCGTGTAAGCGCTGGCAACTTCCGCTCCACCCGGCGGCTGCTTGATCCAGGGGTGGTGAATGACGAGATTGCCGAGTTTGATTTCATGGGCAATGGATGGGCCGGTCACGCATAAAGCGGCGACGGAAAGTGCACAGGCCAAGGCCAATTGATGGGTGATTTTCATGGTGAGATATTCCAATTGGAGGGTTTATAGCGCGCCGCAAAGCGGCCACACAGCTGCTTTTCAGGAATTGGAATATGCAGGTGGACCGGTTTGCAGGGCCAGCCTCCGGTCATGCGGCAGCTGCGCCGGTGTGACCCATTCTGCTGGAACCAGAGCAAACAGGCGCGGCGCGAAGGGCACCAATTCGTCAACTGCGGCGAGCAGCGGGGCTGCCACAGTAGCGGCAGCGCCTGGCAGGCAGCAGGGACAATCGTGATTATGCTGGCCTTTGGGCGCCTTGCCAGTGTCGTCTGAAAAGTGGCCTAGTTGGGCGCAAAGTTGCAGTTCTGAAAGCTGCAGCAGTTCTTCCGCCGGGTTGGCTTGGGCTTCGGGCGCCAAGCCCAGAAGTGCAGGCAATATCAAGGCAACAGCCAGCGATGAAGTGATGAGGGGCCGCAGTTCCCGCATCCCTTTTACCAGTCTCGCCCAGACATTCTGCATGCGCGGCAAACTAGGCGTTTGGGCCTAGGCGGTCAATGCGCGCCAATGGCCAAGGGTGCAAACTGTCGTTTTAAGTGACTTTGGGGGCGCTTGATGGCCCGTGCTCAATTGAGCCAGAGGCTAATAAGAGTTGAGCAATTTTCAACAGAGGCAAATTATGTCTGACGAAACCTCCGCCCCTGCCCCAACTGGTCGCCGCGCCCGCGGTGGTGCCGATGCCCGACGGCTGTTGCGCACCAACCCTGCCGTCAAGCAGGCCGGCTTCATTCGCCGTGCCATCAAGCCCTATGAGCCGTTTACGGATGAACAGCTTGAGCTGATCGAAAACAACGCTGAAATCGTTCTGCAGGAAACTGGCATCGACTTCTATGAAGACGAAGAAGCGGTGCAAATGTGGAAGGACGCCGGCGCAGACGTGAAGCAGGGTTCGGAAGCACGTCGCTTCCGTGTGCGCTTTCCCAAGGGGCTGGTGCGTTCATTGATCAAGACGGCGCCGCGTGAATATTTGCAGCATGCGCGCAACCCAGCAAACAATGTCACCATCGGTGGCAACAACACGGTGTTCGCCCCGGTTTATGGCCCGCCGTTCATCCGCAATCTGGATGAGGGCCGCCGCTATGCCACGATTGAGGACTTCCGCAATTTCGCCAAGCTGGTCTACATGCTGCCCAGCCTGCATCACGCCGGCGGCACCTTGTGTGAACCAGTCGATGTTCCAGTGCCCAAGCGGCACTTGGACATGACCTACACCCACATGAAATATTCCGACAAACCGTTCATGTCTTCAGTGACATCGGGTGAACGCTCGGCTGACTCCGTGGCCATGTGCGAGCTTTTGTTCGGCAAGGAATTCGTTGACCAGAACTGCGTGATGACATCACTCATCAACGCCAACTCCCCCATGGTGTGGGATGGCGTGATGCTGGGTGCATTGAAAGTTCTGGCCCGTGCCAATCAGGCAACGGTGATTTCGCCCTTCATCGTGGCGGGCGCCATGTCGCCCACCACCACGGTTGGCACGCTGACACAGATTTTGGCGGAAGCCTCCGTCGGCATTGCTTTCACGCAACTTTGCCGCCCCGGCGCGCCCGTCGTGTTCGGCACGTTTGCGGCTTCCATGTCGATGCAGTCCGGTGCGCCCACATTCGGCACGCCGGAGCCGGCATTTGTTACATTCGGTGCCGCCCAGCTTGCGCGGCGCATGGGTGTGCCTTTCCGTTCGGGTGGAGGATTGTGCGGCTCAAAAATTCCAGACGCGCAGGCGGCGTATGAAAGCGCCAACACGTTGTGGTCCACCATTCTTTCGGGCGTGAATTTCTGCCTGCATTCGGCCGGTTGGCTGGAAGGCGGTCTCGCATCGGGCTATGAAAAGCTGATCATGGATGCCGACCAGCTTTCCATGTTCCAGAAATTTGCCGAGGGCGTGGATTTCTCCGAAAATGGCCAAGCCATGGATGCCATCCGCGAGGTGGGCCCCGGCTCGCATTACCTCGGCAGCACCCACACGCAGAAGAACTTCGAAGACGCCTTCTGGCGCTCATCGCTGGCTGACAACAACTCGTTCGAACAGTGGCAGGACGAGGGTTCGAAGGACATCGTGCAGCGCGCCAACACCAAGTGGAAGCAGATGCTGCGGGACTATGTGCCCCCGGCGCTGGATGAAGGTATCGATGAATCGCTGGGCGCCTTCATGGCCAAGCGCAAGGCGGAGTTGCCGGAGAGCATGAGCTGATTGACAGCGGTGATTTATTGTAGTAACAATAAATCATGGAGATCGAATATGATCCCGAAAAACGGCTTAAAACCATTGCGCTTCGTGGGCTGGATTTTGAAGATGCCGCAGACGTGTTGCAAGGCCCTGCCCTAACTTATCAAGATGAAAGGCTTGACTATGGTGAAGTGAGGTGGATCACGGTCGGTCTGTTGCGTGGAAGGATGGTTGTTGTGACCTGGACGCAGCGGGGCGAAGCCTATCGCATCATCAGCATGAGGAAAGCCAATGCCAAAGAACAAGAAAATTATTCAGAAAGACTGGGTTGATCCTGACGACGCGCCTGATCTCTCATCACCGGAATGGCGGGCAAAATTTGCTTCTGTCAAAGTTTCGCGTGGCAGGCCAATTCTTACAGACCCAAAAATCTCTACCACCATCCGCCTCGATGCAGACATTGTGGAAACGTTCCGGGCTCAAGGGCCCATGTGGCAAACGCGGATCAACGACGCTCTGCGTGAGTGGTTGAAGAAGGCAGGCTGATCAGGCCGGTTCCAATTCCCCGGCCAGTTCCTGTTTCTTTTCTGCCTCTGGCTTTTTGTCGGTGGCCGCATAGACGGCGATGCCTGCAATCACCATGGCAGAACCGATGGCATCAGTGAACGTGAAATGCTCGCCCAGAATCCAAACCGCCAGTGAAATGGTGATGATGGGTGAGATCGACGCAATCATGGAAGACGCTTGCGCCGATACCCGTGAGAGGCCGGCGTTGACAAGAAAACTGGGCAACACCGTGGCAAAAAAGCCGCAACCTGCCGCCAGCCAATAGAAGCGGTGCGTGGCTGAAAAATCAAAGCCGCCTGACACAACCACATAATGTGCGATGCAGGCCACGGCCGAACTTGTGAGCGCCACGCCGGTGAACAGCAGGCTGCCCATCACCCCGATATATTTCTTGGCCAACAGTTGATAGAGCGCAAAGGTCAGCGCACAGCCCAACACCAGGGCCGTGCCAACAATCGTGCCATGGCCACCCTCGGGCAAGGCCTTGAGAAACACCAGCAACAGGCCAGCATAGGTGATTGCGGCACCCAACAGGCCCCAGCGGGTGATCTGACCACCGAAGAACAACCAGCCCAGAACCATAACGATGACGGGATAGGTGAACAGCACCAGCCGCTCCAACTGGGCCGTGATGTAAACCAGGCCCTCAAAATCCAGCAAGGCCGAGAGATAATAACCAAGAAAGCCAATGGCGATAGCCGAGACCCAAACGCCGCGCGGCGGTAAGGGCTTGCCATCTTTCCTCGATTTCCAGATCACATAGAGCGCCACGGCCAGGAAAAAGGGCAAGGCCGTGATCATGCGGAGCGCCAGCATCAGCGCGGCATCAACCTTGTCCATATAGGCCAGCTTGATGAATATTGCCTTGGTGGAAAAAAGTGCGGCGCCGAGCGCCGCATAGAAATAACCCAGAAGATTTTGCCGGTTCATTGGTTTGCCATAGGCGGTCTCACAAGATTTGTCTCCCACCCCTTGCCCGCGATTTGTGCATGGGTCATCTTCGCGCCATGCGTGATCTCGTTTTCAAGCCCGCCCATGAATTGGGTCGAATGTTAAAAGCCCGCAAGGTTTCCGCCAAGGAGCTGCTGCGCGCCTGCCTGGACCAATATGCCAAGCACAATGCGGCGGTGAATGCGGTGGTGGTGACGGATATCGACCGCGCCTTCAAGGCCGCTGAAGCCGCAGACCGGCGGCTGAAACGCGGTGCTGCGCTTTCGCCCTTTGACGGCGTGCCGATGACGGTGAAGGAGAGTTTCAACTGGCTGGGCACGCCGACGACGTTTGGTGACCCGGCGCTGGCCAACAATATCGCCAAGGACGATGCTGACGTGGTGCGCCGCCTGGTGGGCGCGGGGGCGGTGCTCTACGGAAAAACCAATGTGCCGCTGGATCTGGCAGATTGGCAGAGTTTCAATGCCGTCTATGGCACGACCAACAATCCTTGGGATTTGGCGCGCGCGCCCGGCGGCTCCTCCGGCGGGGCCGCCGCAGCACTGGCCACGGGCATGAGTGCCATTGAGGTGGGCTCTGACATCGGCGCCTCGATCCGCAACCCCGCGCATTATTGCGGCGTGTTTGGCCACAAGCCAAGCTATCAACTGGTTTCCTATCGCGGGCATGCGCGGCCCGGCGATGTGTCTGTCGCCGATATCACGGTGGCAGGGCCCTTGGCGCGATCGGCGAAGGATCTATCACTCCTGCTTGGATTGCTCGCCGGGCCAAGCCTACCCGAAGGGCGCGGGCTGAAGGCTGCCTTGCCCAAGGCGGAGCAGAAATCACTGAAGGATTTTCGCGTGGCCGTGAAGCTGAACAGCCGCGTGGCCGAAGTGGACGCGATGGTTGAGAACAAGATCAAGTCACTGGGCGAAGCACTTGCCAAGAAAGTGAAGAAAATTTCGTTCGACGCCGTGCCAGCATTTTCTGATGAAGAGAACTATCAGATTTTCATCACGCTGCTGCGCGCGACGGCGGCCAAGCGGCTTTCGGACAAGCAGTATGAGGATGCCTTGGCCAAGTCCATCGCGTTACCTGATGACGACCGCTCCTATGTGGCCATGATGACGCGGGCCTTTGCACTTTCACACCGCGATTGGCTGCGCGTGCATGAGCGGCGCAACCAGATGCGGCTGATCTGGGATCAGTTCTTTACGGATTGGGACGTACTGCTCTGCCCCGCTGCCGCCACCACTGCATTCCTGCATGACCAAGTGGGTGAGCGGCATGAGCGCTTCATCACCGTTAACGGTAAGCAGGTCTCAACCATCGATCAGCGCTTCTGGGCGGGATATTCCGGTGGATATTATCTACCCTCCACTGTTGCGCCGCTTGGCCTTGCGGCTGATGGCCTGCCTGTTGGCGTGCAGATCATCACGCGCGAATTTGATGATTTGAAAGCCATTCGCTTTGCGGAACTGCTGGAGAAGGAGTTTGGCGGCTTCATGCCGCCACCGGGCTATTAAGGTGGCTCAGATAATATCCACGCCCGCAATTTCGCGGAACAGTTTGATCCGCAGTGTGTGGCCATAGGCGCCGAAATCATTGGTCTTGATGACGAAGCTCTGGTGGCCCCCAATCACGCTTTGTTTCATGTAATCATCCAAATCCTTGGTGTCCGTGGTGATGGCAAGCCCGTTGATCACCGTGCCCTTGGCCACCAGGGCATCGCGCACACCTTCAACTTTCGGTCCCTCGTTGCATTCGCCGTCGGTCGAAATGTCGATCACGTGGCGCATCGCGGGTGGGGCGTCTTCCAGCAGCATTTGCGCAAACAAGAGCGCGGAGCCTGTGGCCGTGGTGCCACGCGGCACATCGCGGGGCGCGCGCAAGAACATGTTGGCAATCGCCATTGCATCCTCGGGCCCGCGCAGAAGCTGCCAGGGCACCAGCATGAAGTGGTTGGCAGGCTCCGACCACAGAAAGGCCGACAAAGCGATCTGCTTACGAAGACCGCCGCGCACGGCCTGCAATACCTCTGGCGCCATGAGCGCCTGTGCGGTGCCGCTCATCTGCAGGGCATATTCCGATTGATCAACGCTGTAGGAACAATCAATGGCCAGAACCAGGGCCAGATCAACCTTGGGCGCAGCCACGGCAGGGCTTGCCAGTGCGCAAGCCGCCAGGCTAGTCATAACGCTGCGGCGTGACGGGCAGGGCACTCTCATGGATGCACTATAGGCAAGCACCCGTGGGCGGCAATGGCCCGCTTGCGCCTGCGACATATCCGGCGCAAAATGCCTGAATGACTGATCTGATCGACCCTTTTGGCCGGCATGTTACCTATCTGCGTGTATCGGTGACTGACCGCTGCGATTTCCGCTGCAGCTATTGCATGTCGGAAAACATGACCTTCTTGCCCAAGGCCGATCTGCTCACGCTGGAAGAGCTGGACAGGCTGTGTTCGGCCTTTATCGCACAGGGCGTGAAGAAATTACGCCTCACGGGCGGTGAGCCCCTGGTGCGCAAGGGCATCATGACGTTGATTGAAAGCCTGTCGCGCCATTTGAAATCAGGCGCGTTGGAAGAACTCACCCTCACCACCAATGGCAGCCAGCTGGCGCGGTTTGCGACCGACTTGGCCAAGGCCGGCGTCAAGCGCATCAATGTTTCCGTGGACACGCTGGACGAGGCCAAATTCCGCCAAATCACCCGCTGGGGCGAATTGCGCAAGGTGCTTGATGGCATCAAGGCCGCGCAGGATGCAGGCCTTGCAGTCAAGATCAATGCCGTTGCGTTGAAGGGGTTTAATGAATCCGAAATCCCCGAGATGATCCATTGGGCGCATGGGCAGAAAATGGATTTCACGCTGATTGAAACCATGCCGTTGGGCGATATTGATGGCGACCGAACGGATCAATATCTGCCGCTCAGCCAAGTGCGGGCCAGCCTGATGGACCAGTTCACACTCGAAGACATTCCCTACAAAACGGGCGGCCCGGCGCGTTATGTGCGCGTGGGCGAAACCGGGGGTCGGCTGGGCTTCATCACGCCACTCAGCCATAATTTCTGCGAAAGCTGCAACCGCGTGCGCCTCACCTGCACGGGCACTTTGTATATGTGCCTGGGCCAGAATGACGCCGCCGACTTGCGCGCGCCATTGCGGGCCTCAGAGGGCGATGACCTGCTGATGCAAGCCATTCTCGAGGCCATCGGGCGCAAGCCCAAGGGCCATGACTTCATCATCGACCGCGACCACAACAAGCCCGCCGTGGCGCGGCACATGAGCGTCACCGGCGGGTGACAATTGGGACAAGCGGGGCCAGTGTTTAGCTGCAACTGGCGCTCTAACCTTGGGTTAGATTTGCTAGTTTGCGCCGATGACAAACGCCCCAACCGAACGCACGCGCGTCAAGCGCCTTGCCAAGCGCGCACATTATGATGCCGCCACCGTTCACGCCATTCTGGATGCCCAGCCCTTTTGCACGGTGGGTTATGTGTTCGATGGCAAGCCCTATGTGACGCCGACGATGCAATGGCGCGAAGGCCATCACATTTACTGGCACGGCTCATCCGCCAGCCGGATGCTTGAAGCCAGCGATGGTGCAGAGGTGTGCGTAAATGTGATGATGGCGGACGGCATGGTGATGGCGCGATCGGCCTTCAACCACTCGGTGAATTATCGTTCGGTGATGGCTTTCGGGCGCGCCTTCAAGGTGACGGACGCGGATGAAAAAGAGCAGAAGATGAGGAATTTTGTCGATACGCTTTATCCAGGGCGGTGGGACATGCTGCGGCCGATGACCAAGCAGGAGTTCAAGGCCACCATGATTTTGGGGCTGGAGTTGAACGAAGTGTCTGCCAAGGTGAGAACGGGCGGGCCGGGCGATGATGAGGAAGATTTCGCGCTGCCGATCTGGGCCGGGGTGATCCCGATGCGGGTGCAGACCGATGCGCCGATTGATTGCGCGCGCCTGCCGGCAGGCCTGGCCGCGCCGGAGCATGTGAAGAGTTTCAAGATCGGCTAGTAGTCGTCTCCCCTTGTGGGGACAGAGATAATTCAGAAATCCATCACTTGAACCACCTGGATCAAGCCGGCCTCATTGAAGGTGATCACTTGAATGCCCTTGCGCGATATGCGCTTGCCGGTTTGGGCATTGGTGGCGGTGAGCATCCAATCTGACTGGACATCATTGGGACCCACTCGCTTTAAATGCTTATCGAAATTCACTTGATCCGGGTGATTGGCAAAATAGGCCCGGAAAGCCGCCATGATTGAACTGCGGCCATGATAGGCACCATCCATCCCGGATGAAATATAGATGGCGTTTTCGGCGAACATGCGCTCCACCGCATCGAGGTCAAGGCGGTTAAGCGCATTTGTGTAGGCAACGACCTTCTCGATCATTACGCCAGCTCGCCGATAATGCGCACCCAGCTCTTGATGCCGCGCTGGAAGCTGTTCAGATTATATTTTTCGTTGGGGCTGTGGATGGCGTCATCATTCAGGCCGAAGCCTACGAGCACAGAGTCCATGCCCAGAATATCCTTGAACGAGCGCACGATGGGGATGGAACCGCCGGAGCCCATCAAAACCGTATCCCGGCCCCATTCGGCCTTCAGCGCAGCGGCGGATTTCTGGATGTAGATGTTGTTCTCAGAGATTTCTGATGCGGGGCTTCCGCCGCCTTGGCCCAAAAACTTGATCTTGGCATCTTTCATCATGTGCTTTTTCGCGAAGGCCTGGAAAGCCTTCAGCACTTTCTCTGGCCTCTGCTTGCCAACGAGACGAAACGTGAATTTGGCAAAGGCCTTGGCGGGGATCACCGTCTTGGTGCCGGCACCTGTATAGCCACCCCACATGCCGTTCACTTCAGCAGTAGGGCGTGACCATATCTGCTCCAACACGCTGAAGCCTTTTTCACCCGCAGATGATTTCAAACCCACGCTGCCCAAGAATTTCTTTTCCGAGAATTTCAGCGTGGTCCATTGCTTCTTGGTGGCCTTGGGCAAAGGTGAAACGCCATCGTAGAAACCGGGAATGACCACTTTGCCATTCTTGTCATGCAAAGCCGCGACAAGTTTGGAGAGCGCGCGGATGGGGTTTGTGGCCGGGCCGCCATACATGCCGGAATGCAAATCAATTGACGGCCCCTGCACTTCAACTTCTTCATGAACAAGACCGCGCAAGCGCGTTGTAATTGCTGGTGTTTTTTCGTCCCACATATTGCTGTCACAGACGAAAGCCACGTCGCAGGACAATTCTTTCTTGTTGGCTTCAAGGAAGGGAATGAGCGAGGGCGAGCCGCTTTCTTCCTCGCCTTCAATGAGGAATGTGGCCTTGACCGGCAGCGAACCTGTTGCGGTGATCCAGGCGCGTGCGGCTTCAACAAAAGTCATCAATTGCCCTTTGTCATCGGCGGTGCCGCGGCCATAGATGCGCTCCACACCATCGGCACCCTTCTTCAATACAGGCTCGAAGGGCTTGGTATTCCAAAGCTCAAGCGGGTCCACTGGCTGCACATCGTAGTGGCCATAGAAGAGCGCATGCGGTGTTTTCGGCGTGGCGCCCTTGGGCGTGTAGTGCGCCACCACCATCGGGCGGCCCGGCGTGTTGCGCGATGAGGCATCAAAGCCCAATGCCGTAAGTTCCTTCACCAACCAATCCGCTGCCTTGGCGCAATCGTCTGCATAGGCCGGGTCGGTTGAGATTGAAGGAATGCGCAACAGTTCCATCAGGCGGTTCAAGCTGGCGTTGAATGCGCTCTCTGCAGCGCTGGCAACTTTGTCGATGCTCATTTCATGTTCCTCTTTCCAATTTCAGCGAACAGCCGCGCCCAGGAGCGCGCACCCTTGTGGAAACTCTCCACATCATATTTTTCATTGGGGCTATGGGCGCCATCATCGTGGCGTGCGAAACCAACGAGCAGGCTTTCCATTTTCTGGTGCTTGCGGAAACATTCCACCACGGGAATGGAAACACCGCTGCCCACCAGCGCGGTTTTCGTGCCCCACTCATCCTGCAGAGCGGCGACTGCCATTTTCAGCCAAATGTTTTGATCATCGATGGTGATGCCAGTTGAATCTCCACCACCCGCCGTGAACGTCACGCGGCAATCCTTGGGCAGGTTCTTCTTGATGAAAGTGCGGAAAGCCTTGCGCACCTTGGCTGGGTTTTGCCCATCCACCAGCCGAAAGGAGAATTTGGCGTGGGCCTCAGCGGGCAGAACTGTCTTGCGGCCCTCTGCCATGTATCCGCCCCATAAGCCGTTCACTTCGACAGTGGGCCGGGCCCAGACCTGTTCGGCCAAGGAGAATGCCGTTTCGCCAGCGGGATATTTCAAGCCGACCTGGCCAAGATAGGTTTTGGCCGACATGCCCAGTTTCTTCCATGCCGCGCGGCGGGCGGCAGAAGGCGGCTTCACGCCATTATAGAAGCCTGGAATGGCGATGCGGCCTTTGGCGTCATGCAGCTTGGCTATCAGGGCGGATAACGCCTTCAATGGATTGGTGGCAGGGCCACCGAAATAGCCGGAGTGAAGATCGATGCGTGCGGCGCTGATTGTCAGCTCTTCGCCGATGCAGCCACGCAGCGAAGTGGTCGCCGCGGGTGTCACCGCGTTCCACATCTCAGTGTCGCAGATCATGGCCACGTCGGCTTTCAAAGCCCGGCCCTGCGCCTTGAGAAACCGGTCCAGATGTTCGCTGTCGCCCTCTTCATCGCCTTCCAACAGAATGGTGAGGCGAAAGGGCAATTCACCCGCCACTTCCAGCCAGCGCGCCGCTGCTGTGAGGAAGGTCATCAACTGGCCTTTGTCATCGGCTGAACCGCGCGCAAAGATGGCAGGCTGGCCGCGGGCGTTTTGGCCAAGGCGCGGCTCAAAGGGCGGGCTTTCCCATAAGTTCAGAGGATCTACGGGCTGCACGTCATAGTGACCATAGAACAGCACATGCGGCAGATGCGCCTGCCCTGCACCCCAGCGCGCCAGCAGCACGGGCTGGCCCGTGGTTTCTTGCAGGCTGGCCTCAAAGCCCCGCGCTTGCAGCCAGCCCTTCAGCCAACCTGCGCAAGCCCGGCAATCCGGGTGGAATGCCGGATCGGTGCCCACAGATTTAAATCTCAGCAAATCAAACAGAAAGCCCATGGTTTCCGCTTGCGCAGCATCGATTTTTGAGAGTACGGCTTGAAGCATGAAATGAGGCGAATCCGGCATTGTCCGGCAACGTCATAACACGAGCTAACAGCCACTATCAAAGCACAGACGGCATGAGCATAGAGCAGGCACATCCCCATTTCCTCCTGTCGCGTGACAGCCTGCTGGCGCATGAGCCGGGTTCGCGCCTTGGGCGCATCCGGCGGCGCGGCTACCAACGCTTCCTGCTCATCCGCAATTTCATTGATTTTTCGCTGTTGTGGAAGCGGCGCTGGTTCATCATTGCAATGGTTCTGGGCTTCCTGCTGATGGCAGCGCCAACACCTGCGGGCCTGACGCACAATGGCCAGATCGTTCTGTGCATGTCACTGATGTCTACCATCCTGTTCATGACAGAGGCTGTGCCGCTGCCAACTGTGCCCCTGCTGATCATCGTCGGTGAGGTCATCTTGCTCAAGATGGACCCGACGAAGGTGGCGCAAAGCCTGATGACGGATTCTGTTCTGTTCATCATGGGATCGCTGATGCTGGCTGTGGCGGTTGTAAAACAGCGGCTGGACAAGCGCATCGCCTGGTGGATCGTGCGCCTCACCGGCACCAACGTTTATGCCATCAGTCTGGGTTTGACCGTGGTGTGCGGTCTGCTGGCAGCCTTTATTGGCGAACACACTGTAGCTGCCATGATGCTGCCAGTGGGGGTGACGCTGATTACCCTCACTTCGAACGACCCCAAGAAGATTCACAATCTTGCGGCGGTGCTATTGTTTTCAATTTCCTATGGCTGTTCCATTGCCGGCGTGGCCACGCCCTCCGGTGGTGCGCGCAATGCCATCATGATCTCGTATTGGAAAGATTTCTTCTACAATCCGGCAGACCCCTCCACCCAGCGCTATCTGATGGATTACCTGCACTGGGCGCTTTATGCCTTTCCCATGTTCCTGCTGCGGCTGCCCTTTGTCACGCTGCTCCTGGTGTGGACGTTCAAGCCTGAAACCACCGACATGACGCGCGCCATATCGCGGCTTCGCACGCAGGTTTCCATGCAAGGGCCAATGCGCGGCGCGGAGTGGATGACCATCCTGATCTTTGGTCTCACGATTGCGGGCTGGGTGGCGTTTTCATCGCAGATCGGCCTTGGCACCATCGCCATTGCCGGCACGGCGGCGTTTCTGGTGTTTGGCCTGGTGCGCTGGGAAGACATCAATTCCGGCATGAACTGGGGCGTGATCTGGCTCTACGCCGCAGCCATTTCTCTCGGCGTGGAGATGAAATCTACGGGTGCTGCCGAATGGGTGGCTTCATCGGTGTTGAACGGAATGGATGCGCTGGGGGCCACCGGCCGATTTCCGTTTAACGCCACCATCTCGCTCCTCACGATCTTTGTCTCCAACACCATGACGGCGGGCGCTGCTGTGGCGGTGCTTGCGCCCATCGTGCTCAAAACGGCTGTGGCTGCCGGGCATGATCCGCTGCAGGTGGGCTTTCTCGCCGCGCTGTCCTCTGCTTTTGGCTATCTCACGCCAGCTGCCCAACCTGCATTTACGATCATCTATGCATCAGGTTATTTGAAGACGTCTGACTTCTTCAAGATCGGCATCCGCATGGGTGTGTTGTCATTGGTAGTTCTGCTGCTCACGGCAGAGTATTATTGGCCGTTGCTGCCATGAAGCTGTTCACCCGCCCATTGCTGCCCGTCCGGCAAGAAGCCGCCGTTGAAAAGACGCTGTCAAACTTGCGCGCGCAACGCCGCAACCGTTTCCGCATCCTGGCCTGCATTGATGGTTCGGAAGAAAGCATGATCAGCGTGCGCAAGGCTGCGCGCTTTGGCGCCAGCGATGAGTGCGACATTATCATTCTTCTGGTGCGGCCGATCGATCAGGGCCTGCATTCCGGCGGGTTGCAAGTGCGGTTGGCACGGCAGAACATGATGGATGCGGGCTTCGAACTGCCCGGCGTGAAACACCTCAAACGCGCAATGGAAATCCTGAAGGCTGAAGGTTTGGATGTGACCGACTGGCAGCGCGAGGTGGTGAACCAGAACGCCTGGGGCGATCCTGCGGGCGATAACAAGATTGAATACAAGGGGCCCACGGGCCGCAGCGTGGTCTTCAAACTCAAGACTGCGCCGGATGAGGCTGTGGGCATTCTCGATCAATATGAGCTTGGCCCCTATAACCTCATCATTGTGGGCCAACCCTCGCGCTGGCGTTCGGAATTCATGGCATTCTTTGAAACCGGCGTGGTGCAAACTGTCACCACCATGGCACCCTGCTCGGTTTTGGTGGCGCGCAAACCCAATGAGCGCATGGGCTTCCTGATTACCACCGATGGCTCTTCGCGCTCGATGCAAGCGGTGCGGCGCGCGGCGGTTCTGGCCCACACAATGCATCGCAGTATTTCGCTGCTTTCCGTGGCACCGGATGAGGCCAGCCTGCCAGCGGCGCGTGAAGCGGTGGCCAATTCGCAAGCCCTGCTCAAGGCCATGCGTATCAATGTCATGGAAACCAAGGTGGCGGTTGGGCCTGTGGTTCAAAAAATCGTAGAAGTGGGCAATGCCTACGGCACCATTGTGGTGAGTGATGAACACCGCTCGCGCCTGCAACGCGTGCTGCGCGGCTCCATCGCCACAGAGGTGGTGCAGAAAGCATCCACCAGTGTTTTGGACGTGAGGTAGGAAATGGCTGAATTCAAACTCCACAGTTTTGGCGAAAGCGGCAATTCCTACAAGCCCGCCCTGATGTTGGAACTCTGCGGGTTGGATTGGGAGCCGCTCAAGATTGAATTCTTCAAGGGCGAGACACGCGGGCCGGAATTCAAGGAAAAGCTCAATGAAATGGGTGAGGCTCCGGTTCTTGAACACAAGGGCAAGCTGCTCACCCAATCTGGCGTGATCCTTGACTATCTGGCCGAAATCACCGGCAAGTTTGGCTGGCAGAATTCAGATGAGCGGCGTGAGATCTATCG
Organism: Aestuariivirga sp.; assembly: GCA_031424315.1. GTDB lineage: Bacteria > Pseudomonadota > Alphaproteobacteria > Rhizobiales > Aestuariivirgaceae > Aestuariivirga. The sequence goes on along the minus strand of JANPHF010000121.1, from coordinate 16,407 downwards.
CTGGGTGCTTTTCGATAATCATAAATTCACCAGCTACATTGCCACGCTGCGCTTCCTCATTGCGCTGTCGAAACAGCCCGAGAATGATGTCACAAAGTTCCTCAAGGGCCGCGTCAACAACGTCATGAAAGTGGTTGAGACGCATCTGGCCAAGAGTGATTTCATCGCTTGCGGCCGACCCACAATCGCTGACATTTCATTGTGCGGCTATCTGTATTATGGCGACGAGTTGCCTTTCGAGATCACGCCAAATGTAAAAGCCTGGAGCGAAAGACTAAAGGCGCTGCCAGGCTGGAAGCACCCTTATGATTTGATGCCGCGGGCGATGGTCTAGCTCGCCTGTTCTTCCACCGAGTCCAGATACTCGTTGAGGTGTTCGAGGTTTTCGAAGCGCATCCAACCTTCGTCGGTCTCGGCCTCCACCGTATCATCCGACAAGATGCGGGCCGGGCGACCGCGGATGACCTTTTCCTCGACCACGAAAAGATCTTCGTCGGTTTCATCGCCCTCTTCCTTCGTCGCATCTTCAACGGCAGGCTCTTCAACCACGGCCGTGGGCGCTGTGGTCTCCATTGGAGCATGCTTAGGTTCGCTCGAAGTCGTCACAGCATCCATGCCGCCCATTGACTTGATGACATCAGCCTTGGCCTGTTCCAGCGCCGAGATCGTTTCGGCAACAGGATCGACCTTCTTGATTTCTGGTGTGGGCTTGGCCGCAACTTCAGCAATGGCGGCGGTCGCCGCCGAAACAGCACTCACGCTGGCGGCAAACGGCGCAGCTTCGCTGGGTTTACGGCCAAAATTCGGTTTCATCGGCTCGGCAAGTGCGACATCTTCAATCTTTTCGAACTTGCCGGTCGACACTGTTTCAGCGACATGACGGGTGCGTTGGCCCTTGAGCATATCGATCACGCCACCCAGGCCAAGGGCCAAGACGCCGCCCACCAAGAGCAGAACGGCGGTGTCCAACCGGATGCCCATGGCGTCAAGGAACCCGGGCTTGGCCAGGATCACTACCCCCAGAACAACGCCGAGAACGGCCATCAAGGTGCCAAAGAGCTTCATCAGATTGGACATGCTTTCCCCTTTATTTCGGGCGGCTCGAATCGAGCCTTCTTCAACTCAAATTCCTTAAAGCCTGCCTATGGTTAACAGGTTCTGAAGCCGAAACTAACACTCCCGGGCGAATGCGTCCATCAGCCTTCTACAACAATGCGTGGGCTCGGCCTTTGGCCGGTGCCCTGCTCCAACGCGGCCCAAACCTTGGCCGCAATGTCACGATAGGTGGCGGTATGGGGCGAGCCTGGCTCGCTCACCACGATAGGCTCGCCTGAATCCGAGCGTTCGCGCAGTTTGGCATCAAGGGGCACTTCGCCAAGGAATGGCAGGCCCAGTTTGATGGCTTCGGCTTTTGCGCCCCCGTGGCCAAAAATCTCGTGGCGCTTGCCGCAAGAGTCACAGATGAAATAGCTCATGTTCTCGATGAGGCCGAGCACCGGAACATTCACTTTTACAAACATATTCAAGCCTTTGCGCGCATCAATCAGCGCCAGGTCTTGCGGTGTGGAAACAATGATGGCGCCTGACAGCGGCGTCTGCTGCGCCAGCGTGAGCTGGGCATCGCCCGTGCCGGGCGGCATGTCGATGACCATCACATCGGCCTCGCTCCATTCCACTTCACGCAAAAGCTGAGTGAGAGCTGACATCACCATCGGCCCACGCCAGATCATCGGCGTGGCCTCATCCACGAGGAATCCGATGGAAGCCACCTCAACGCCAAAGCGGCTCATGGGCTTCATGCGCTTGCCATCCTTGTCGGAAGCTTCAGGCTTGCCATGAATGCCAAAGAGCTTGGGCATGGAAGGCCCGTAAACATCGGCATCCAAAACCGCCACACGCAAGCCATTGGCCTTCATCGCCAGCGCCAGGTTAATGGCAGTGGTGGATTTGCCAACACCACCTTTGCCAGAGGCTACGGCGATCAAGTGCTTGATGCCGGGAATGCTGTTGGCGCGACCCGCAGCTGCGGCTTGCGCGCGCGGGCCAGCTTCGCGCTGCGGCGGGCGTTCAGCGGTGAGGGCCACGAGCGCCTTTTTCACGCCGGGAATTTTCGAGACACGGTCTTGGACGAAGGCCTGAAGCTGGCCCATGGATTTGGCGTGCTGCGGGTCGGTGTTGAGTGCAAACATCACCTGCCCATCGTTCACCGCAATTTCAGACACCAGTCCGGCGCTCACAATATTGCCGCGGCCGTCAGGGGCTGCGATCTTGCGCAGTTCGGCCAGAATGATTTCGTTTGAGAGTTCAGCCATCTTTGCATCCAGATCCTGGTAGGTTTGGTTAGCCGATTATTGAAGGTTTGTTCCAAAGTCCAACGTCAATTCCGCAAGGCAGTAATGTGCGTGCAACTTCGTTCAATCTTTACCGAGTTTGCCAAGGGAAAGTTCAGCGCGGGCTGATAGCCATGGTTGCAAACCAAGGGAATGCGTCATGAGCACAGCCACTGAAGTCAATGGCATAACGCGCGACAGCCTGTTTTCTGATATTGGCCTTTCGAAAGGCATGAAGCAAGGGCAGTTCGAGGAATCGTTGCCGGCGGAAGACACCATTCCCTGGCAGCGTGACCTGTTGGAACAGTTCCTGCGTAACCAGCTCAAACTGGCGCCCACCATGCCGCTCATTGCATTGGTGCTCAGCCTCACTGCTTCCATGTGGTGCGGATTTGCCACCGTGTCGCCCTGGCTGTTTGGCGTGACCGGCTGCAACCTGATCCAACTCTATCTCTGCAAGCTATATTTCAAAGTTGACCGCAGCCGCGACGAGCAGCGCGAATGGATCGGCATCATGGCCGCCTCGGAACTGATGCAAGGCATGTTCTGGGTGTTGCCGCTTTTTCTGTTCTGGCCGGGCTCCAATTCGCAGCAAGGAACTTTCCTCGTCGCCGCAATCATGGCGGTGAATGCATTGCGCTTTCTCATCGTTAGCAATTTCATGCCCGTGCTTGTGGCCGGCACAGGCATCATGACCATTGGCGTGGCGCTGCGCTGCATCGCGGAGTTTGACGTGGTTTATGCCAGCCTCGGCAGCATGCTGATCACGCTGGAAGTGTTCTTCCTCTTCGTCGCGCGCCAACTTCAGGAAACGGCACGTGACATGCTGATCTACCGCAACCAAAAGGATCTGCTGATCAGGGAGTTGCGCCAGGCGAAAGACAGTGCTGAGCAGGAGCGCACCAAGGCCGAGAAAGCCAATGCGGCGAAATCCACGTTCCTCGCTAACATGAGTCATGAGTTGCGCACACCACTCAACGCCATCCTGGGCTTTTCAGAAATCCTGCAGCGTGAGTTGTTCGGCCCACTCGCCAACACGGCCTACAAGGACTATGCGGGCGACATCAACAACTCGGGGCGCTATCTGCTCGGCTTGATCAACGACATCCTCGACATCTCACGCATTGAGGCCGGGCGCCGCGAAATCGCCGAGGAGCCGCTGAACTTGATGGAACCCATTGAACATGCCCAGCACCTCCTGGATATCCACGCCATGGAAAAGGGCATATCGGTGAGCCTAGATATAGCCGACGGATTGCCCAAGGTGGTCGCGGATGAACGCGCCGTGCGACAGGTGATGATCAATCTGCTCACCAATGCCATCAAGTTCACGCACAAGGGCGGCAAGGTGATTCTGGGCGCGAGCCGCCTGCCCGATGGCTCGGTTCAAATCAGTGTGAAAGACAACGGCCCCGGCATTCCGGCAGAAGAAGTGAAGCAGGCGCTCTCGGCCTTTACACGCGGCCGCCTTGCCACCACCAAAGCCATTGACGGTGCAGGCCTCGGGCTTTCCATTGTGAAGGGCATCATGCGCTTGCACGGGGGCAGCGTGGATATCGACAGCACCTTGGGCGAAGGCACCAATGTGATGTGCAATTTCCCGGCGCGCCGCGTTCTTTCCGGCCCGCGCATTGCCCTGCAGGGCGAGCTTGCCCGCGAAAGCGAAACCCAACGCAGGCTGATCAAGCTGACGGCTTAGGCTCTGAGCCCGGCGCCAACACCGCCGAATCTTGCCGGCTCGGTGTCACAAAACCCGAGATGAAATATTGTTGTCAGCGGCCTTAATGCGTGCTGGCGACTTACCCACGTAGACTTTGCGCGTCCGCAGGGTTTTGTTCGCCCATGCAAGTAGCGTTGTGGGATCTGCCAAAATCGCAGGGGCAATTTGCCAGAACCGTCCAGCGACGATCATATCATACTGATATTATTGAGCACTTTGGAGTTGTCGCCTGTTGTCTAGCATCGACGGGAGCGTTCATAATTAACGTAAATTTTAAGACAAATTTGTGAAGAACTATTGATTAACAAAGGGTAAACGCCTACGTCTTTACAACCCCATGCAATCCGATCGGGAAATTTGATTGCAAGGCACCCTGGGGGCAACAGGGACGGATTGGCAGATAGATAAATGTCAATTCGATAACGGCAATGACTAGAGTGAACCATCGGTCTCGGCCGAACGGCGCTGTGACTGCGGGCCGTATTGAAATCGCATGTCTTGAAACTGCGCAGGGATGCGCTGGCATCGCAATTGCACAATCATTGCAAATGCCCAAATCTGCACACTTTCACGAACCTTCAGAGAACCAAAAGGAAATCAGATGTCACGGACAATTCTGATAACCGGAGGTGCTGGCTTCCTCGGGTCGCATCTGGTGGAGCGCCTGTTGGCGCAAGGCCATCGCGTTATTGCCTATGACAGTTTGGTTTCGGGTTCGGTGGAGAATCTCAAAAGCCATTTCGGCAACGCGCGATTCAAGTTCGTTCAGCACGATGTTGTTGAGCCCTACGAGACACGGGCAGATGAAATTTACAATTTCGCCTGCGTTGCCTCTCCCCCGCGCTATCAGATTGATCCAATCCACACATTCAAGACAAGCGTCTTCGGCGCAATCAATGCTGCACAGGCCGCTCTCAAGGGCAATGCCCGGGTCTTGCAGGCCTCAACCTCTGAAGTTTATGGCGAGCCGGGGATCAGCCCGCAGGCAGAGAGCTATTGGGGCAACGTCAATCCAGTCGGAATCCGTTCTTGCTATGATGAAGGCAAGCGTGGCGCAGAAACACTGCTGACCGATTTTCAACGTCAGAACGGGCTTGATGTGCGCTTGGCCCGCATTTTCAACACCTACGGTCCGCGCATGCGTCCTGATGACGGGCGCGTGGTATCGAATTTCATCGTTCAGGCGCTCACCGGCAAGCCGCTTTCGATCTTTGGCAATGGATCGCAAACGCGGTCCTTCTGTTATGTCGACGACTTGGTTGCGGGCCTCATTGCACTTATGAACGTTAATGGCCCGCTCGATGGGCCTGTAAATCTGGGCAATCCACAAGAGTTCACAATTCTTGAGTTGGCAGAACGCGTGCTGCAGATGACGGGTTCGCGGTCCAAACTCGAATTCCATCCTTTGCCTTCTGACGATCCAACGCAGCGGCGGCCAGACATTTCAAAGGCGCAACATCTGCTGAGATGGACACCGTCCATCCGTCTGGAAAAGGGCCTGCAAACGACCATCGAATATTTCGACCAACAGCTCTCGGGCGCGCGCAGGTTGGAAAGGGTGGTGGCATGAAGCCTGCTTCCAACAACACGGTTCTTGTCACGGGTGGCGCCGGTTACATCGGAAGCCATTGCTGCAAGTTGCTCGCCGCCAATGGCTTTGTGCCGGTTGTCTATGACAATTTCTCCACCGGCAACCGCAAGGCCGTGAAGTGGGGCCCGTTGGTCGAGGGTGACGTTTGTGATGAAAAGGCTCTGCTGGCTGCGTTGCAGAACCACAAGCCGTGCGCTGTCCTGCATTTTGCAGCTTCTGCATATGTTGGAGAGTCTGTCACAAACCCTGCAAAATATTACCATAATAATATCAGCGGCATGATGACATTGCTTGATTGCTGCCGCAGCGCAAATGTGAATCGCATCGTTTTTTCAAGCAGTTGCGCGACTTATGGCATTCCGGACACCTTGCCCATCACGGAAGCCACGCCGCAAAGACCGATCAATCCCTATGGGCGCACCAAGCTGATCTGCGAAGGCATGCTGCAGGACTATTCCCATGCCTATGGCATTCGCTTCGTGGCGCTGCGCTATTTCAATGCAGCTGGTGCTGATCCAGAAGCTCAGCTGGGCGAATGGCACACGCCGGAAACCCATCTGATTCCGCGCGCCATAATGGCGGCGGCGGCGCAGGCGGGTCCGCTGGAAATATTCGGTGATGACTATCCAACGGCCGATGGCACCTGCATCCGCGATTATATTCACGTGTCAGATCTGGCTGAAGCCCACCTTTCCGCCTTGCAACATTTGTTGACAGGTGGGCCAAACCTCTTTGCCAACTTGGGCACTGGAAGCGGCCATTCCATTCTCGATGTGTTGACCACAATCAAGAAGGTTACGGGCAAGGAAGTTCCCATGGCCGTTATGCCGCGCAGGCCTGGAGACCCGCCGGTGCTGGTGGCCAGCGCCAACATGGCCAGGCAGACACTTGGCTTCGTGCCGAGGTTTTCCGATCTTGAAACAATTGTAGCCACGGCCTCACCGTTTTTCGGTCTCGGGGGCATGTCATGAGCGCAACCCGCTTGAACAGCCAGCGATGGTTTGAGAGGCAGCGCCTGAGCACCGGATCAGCTCTGGTTCCCTTGTTGCACGGTAGGCTGAAGCTTGAATTCGTACTTGGCTGCATCGCTTGGGTCGCAACCTTCTTGTATTTTTGGACTTGGTGGTTTGTGCCGGAGCACAACATCGGCAATTGGACGTTTGGCTATGTGACAGTCTTGCAGGCCTGGATCACTTTTTTGCCGGGTTATTTCCTGCTGATATTTTTCAACGGCAAGAAGCCAGCAGGTCCGCTGGCGCTGCCCGAAGGCGCGCGTGTCGCCATGGTGGTGACGAAGGCGCCATCTGAGCCATTTGATGTGGTTCGCGAAACCCTGATGGCCATGCTCTCTCAGGACTATCCGCACGATACCTGGCTGGCGGATGAAGCCCCTGACCAGAGAACGCGCGATTGGTGCGCGCAGCATGGTGTTCACATTTCCACGCGCCAAGGCATCGCGGAATACCACCGCAGTGAATGGCCAAGGCGCACGCGTTGCAAGGAAGGCAACCTGGCCTATTTCTATGACACTTACGGCTATGAGAATTATGATTTTGTGTCCCAGCTGGACGCTGATCATGTTCCCACACCCACATATCTGCGCGAAATGATGCGGCCATTTTCCGATCCGTCGATCGGCTATGTTTCTGCGCCGAGCATTTGTGACAAGAACGCAGCCACCAGTTGGGCGGCACGTGGGCGGCTCTATGCGGAGGCCAGTCTGCACGGCGCGCTTCAAGCCGGCTACAATGGCGGCTGGGCGCCGCTGTGCATTGGCTCGCATTACGCGGTGCGGACCAAGGCGCTGAAGGAAATCGGAGGCCTTGGGCCCGAGCTGGCTGAAGACCATTCAACGACGCTGATGATGAACGCACATGGCTGGCACGGTGTTCACGCCATTGAGGCCATTGCCCATGGCGACGGACCCGAAACCCTGGCGGATCTCATTACCCAGGAATTTCAATGGTCGCGCAGCCTGGTCATGATTCTTCTTAAATATTCGCCTGTGTATCTCAAGGGGCTTCCGGCTCGCTTGCGATTCCAATTCCTGTTTTCCCAACTTTGGTATCCGCTGTTCGCATTGTTCATGACCACCTCGGCGGTTCTGCCCATCATTGCGCTGCTCGGCAAAACCACTTTTGTGGACGTCACCTATCCAGACTACTTGCTCCACGCAGCACCTGTTGGCGCCGTGCTGATCGGGATGGTGTTGTGGCTGCGGAAGGCAAACTTGCTGAGGCCTGTCGGCTCCAAGGTCATTTCATGGGAAATCCCGGTTTTCCTGTTTGCACGCTGGCCCTGGGCCCTGCTTGGAGCCATTTCGGCATTCTACAACTGGGTCACGGGAAGTTTTGTTGATTTCAAAGTGACACCCAAAGGCACGACTGCCGCTGATCCGCTGCCGTTCAGGGTGATTGCACCCTATGCGTTCCTTTCCATTGCTTCTGCCGCTCCGGCGATCGCCGTGCCAAATGCCAAATTCGCTTCCGGCTTTTACATTTTTGGCCTCATAAATGCGCTGATTTATGGCACCATTTTTACGCTGGCCCTGGTCAAGCATCAGCGCGAAAAAAGGGTTCCCGCCTACGGCTTTACCTATGCGACCGGCACGGTAATTGCTTCGTGCGCTATGTTCCTGGCGATTGGTCTCGGTTGGGAACTTCGTGGTTTGCGGGGTCTCGACGCAGTGACCTACGGCATTCCCTATGTTGAATTGACTGACAGGACTTTTCCGGTTTCGGGCGCCGGACAGGGCGGCGACGGTGAGTGGAGTGTCTCTTTCCATCCGCACTGGGTTGATGATTCAGAACTGATATTGCCTGCACAATCAAATGAAGGGGGCGTGGCAACACGTAACTGACATGAAAATCGTAATCTTGGGAACTGGATATGTAGGGCTCGTAAGCGGCGTATGTTTCGCCACCTGGGGGCATGAGGTTGTTTGCGTTGAGCGTGATGCCGACAAGCTTGGCCTCTTGCGTCAAGCGCGCGCGCCATTCTACGAACCCGGCCTGAATGACTTGATCAAGGATGCCGTCGCGTCCGAGAAAATAAGTTTTGCCAGCAGTTTGCGGGGCAATGTCACTGGTGCTGCGCTCATCTTTGTTGCGGTGGGAACACCACCTTCAGCGGTTGATGGTGCGGCCGATTTGGCACAGATTTTAACTGCCGCCGAAGAGATCGCCAATGTTGCCGAAGCCGGCACGGTTGTCGTCATGAAGTCGACCGTCCCTGTGGGAACAGGAGACCGGGTGCAGGAATTGATCAGATCAATCCGCGGCCGGGATGATGTGGCAGTGATTTCAAATCCGGAATTCCTGCGCGAAGGTTGTGCGATCAGCGATTTCATGAATCCGGACCGCGTGGTGATTGGCACCGAGAATCTTGAAGCAAGACGAATGATGCTGGAAGCTTACCGCCCGCTCGTGGAGCGCAAGGTTCCGATGGTATTCACCCAGCGGCGCACCTCTGAGCTGATCAAGTATTCATCCAATGCCTTCCTTGCCACGAAAATCGCATTCATCAATGAGATGTCCGATTTGTGCGAGAAGGTGGGCGCTGATATCTCTGATCTATCACTGGGCATGGGACTGGACCATCGCATCGGGCCGGCTTTCCTGAATGTGGGACCTGGCTATGGCGGTTCCTGCTTCCCGAAAGACACATTGGCGCTTCTCAAGGTGGCTGCGGAAAACGGCGTCACTCTTGGCCTCGTGAAAGAGACGGTGATCGCCAATCAGTTCCGGAAGTCGCATCTCGCAAGCCGCGTGGCAGCGCTACTCGGTCAAGAGATGGCTGGCAAGACTGTCGGTGTGCTGGGGCTCAGTTTCAAGGCCAACACTGATGACATCCGGGAATCTCCAGCTCTCGACATGATTGAAGATTTGCTAGCGATGGGTGCGCGGGTGCGCGCCTATGATCCAGCAGCCATGGCGCTGGTGGCCAAAGCCATACCTGACGTGGCGCTGTGCGGCGACGCCTACGGTTGTGCTGAAGGTGCTGATGCGGTGGTGGTTGTCACAGAATGGGCGGAGTTCAAGCAAATCGATCTTGCGAGACTTCGCAAGGTCATGCACGGGAATGTCCTGCTTGACCTCAGAAACCTCATTGATTTTGAAGCTGCGCAACACAGCGGCTTTGCTGTCACCTCACTTGGGCGCAGCAACGGCTTGGTTGACGACAGCAAGATGGAATCCTCACCCATTGCCGAAGCGGGCCAGCAATCCGCAGCGTCTTCACATGTTTGAACGCGAAGGGGCGAGGCCATGAAAAAAATTGCACTTCTGTTGGCTGCAGCGGTTGCTCTCGCGCATTCTATGCCGTCAGCTGCCGTCTCCAAGACCGTGTTGCCCGAATTGGCACAAAACATGTCTGCGGGCGACGTTCGCAAGCTCTATGCAGACCACACCTGGAAATGGGGGACAGGCGGCGCCTATTTTGGCCCAGACGCCACATTCATTGCTGCTTCCGGGGATGGCGAAGATGTGAGTGTGGCAGCGGGGCGCTGGCTGGTGACCAGCGGCGGAAGGATGTGTTTTGATGCCTTTTGGTCGGGCACCAAATATTCTGCCTCACGGGTGATGACCTGTTTCAACCATGCCGAATTCAAAGGCCAGTTCTTCCAGGCAAAAAATCTGACCGGAAAATGGTATGTGATCAAATCAGCCAAGACAAAGCCGGATGACATGATCAGCACGATTGTTTCGGGCGATCTTGTCAGCTGCAAATTCATCACGGCGGCCAACCAAATCAAACTCAATCTCAACGCAGGCCAGCTTACAGAGCTCTCACGCCTAAAAAAAGCCAACCCCAAGTGCGCCATTGGAAAGAAGGCCTAGGGACATGACCATCAATCTTCGAAAATCAAAAAAGCAACACAACAGTTCAAGCAAGGAGGGCCAAGCCATGAAAGCTGGGTCGATATTCAAGTCAATGATCGGTGGCCTGCTGGCCGCCGCAACAATTGCGTTGGCTCCGGCGTTTGCCGGCGACAATACACCGATCAACTCGCCACCCGACAACCGGCCATTCATCTATGCGGATTCAATCCCGTTCGGGGCTTATGATCCGCCCGGCAACTTCAAGGACGACAAGTTCCCCAAGATCGAACACCTGTTCATGCCATGGATTGATGTTGATCTCACGCTGTTGCATGAGGCAGATGCCTATGCCTTGGCGCGTAACCGTGCGCTTTTGATAACCATTGAACCCTGGTCCTGGTCAAAGAAGCGGCGCATCAATCCCGAAGATCTTTATGCCAATATCATCAACGGCAACTACAACGGCCCCATCGACAAGATTTGTGGCATCGTCTCGGGTTACAAGTCTGCCACCACAATTCGTTGGGCCCAGGAGATGGAAGATCACATCGGGCGCTTTTCCTGGCAATACTGGACACCGGCACAATACAAGAATGCATATCGTGCCTTCGTGACAAAGTGCCGTGCGATTGCTCCCAACGTGAAGTTCATGTGGTCGCCCAAAGGGCTCGAGAATCTGGCCGACTATTATCCGGGCGACGATGTCGTGGATATTGTGGGGCTTTCAGTCTTCGGCTTCCAGCCCTTTGATCGCGGCGTCATCGGCCATGATCAGACCTATCTCGATATCCTCACGCCGGAATATAACCGGGCGGTGAAATTGGGCAAACCCATCTGGGTCGCCGAGTTGGGTTATTCTGGCAACAAAGCCTATGTCGAAAATTGGCAGAAGGCGGCTGAGATCAAATATCCACAATTCCCGAAACTCGAAGCCAATGTCTATTTCAACGACCGCGAAGTTTGGCCGTGGATGAGGGGTTATGGCCTGCCGGATTGGCGGGTCGACCACAATATCATCGGTGGTTCACTCACGCAGAACTAAAGAAAACGGCTTGGCGAAAATTCGCCAAGCCGTTTTTGATTGTCTTAGCGTATTAGAAGCAGCTTGAGCGGTGGCCGAGACCGGAAATGCCGCAAATATTGCCGCCATTGCCATAGATGGCGTTGGTGGCAACAACCGGGTGCACGAAGCGCTCGGTCTTGGGCAACAGGTTAGCGCGGCTATAAATGGCCGAAGTTCCCACTGCAAATGTTGCCTTCTGCACGTGCTTCTTGAGCAGAAGCGGCTTGTGCTTCAGCGTGTTGAAGCCGGCGCCAGAAATTTCAGTCGCGTTGGCTTGCCCCATCATGGCGCTGCCTGCCAGCACCATGCCGGCAACCAGAACACCGATTCTTGCATTGATCATGTTCATCCCTCCAATTCTGCAATCGCTTGCAGTCTGGAGTTCAGGCTAGCAAAGGCGGTTTAAGGCCAGCTTTGGCAAGACTCTAAACTTTGATTCAAGTTTCGTGATGGCTGCAAAACGCCAACGACGGGTGGTCCCGCTCTCCTCATGCCACGAAGCGCTGAAGGGCAGCTTTTGAGGGTTGCATCATGCGCAATTTCAAGTCTGCGGGCAATTGCGATGGGACCAGTATTTTTGTCTGGAAATCAGCAAGATGACTGAGTGAAGGCAGGAACCGCTGGCAGTTCTCGCGCCCGGCGAAGGCAATGCTCCAGTTTCCTGCAATGATGTCCGGCACCCCAGAAGCGCATCACTACAATCCCGCAGCCGTTAAGCATGAATGACGATCGGGCCGAGATGGTCGCAATTTGTAGTTAACGGCAGACGAACGGCAGACGGAATTCGGGCCGCTCACAATGCTGGGCGGTGCAAAGCCTTTTCGTCCTCCGTTCAGTTTTCTCAAACTGCGCCGCCTGCGCACTGAGGCATCACTTGTCTCCTCGGAACCGCAGCCCGCAGTTTCCAGAAGGAAAATTGACAATCGATGCCAATTGTGTGCACTGCTTTTCCGGTTCATGTGCAACCTTTGTCGCGGGCGCCCAGAACGCACATCATGAGATAAACTCTGACATTGCACAGGTGTCAGGAATTTGTCTTCACCATCTTGATCAATAGGTTTCTCTTGGTATTCGAAGGAAGAACATTCGCTGTAGCTCCCATGATGGATTGGACAGATCGGCATTGCCGTATCTTCCACCGCAGGCTCACACGCGCAGCCGTACTCTACACGGAGATGGTCACGGCCCCGGCGGTGATCCATGGGGACAGGCAGAAGCTGCTGGGGTTTGATGCTGGGGAACACCCCGTGGTTCTGCAATTGGGTGGCAGCGAACCTGCAAAGCTGGCCGAGGCTTCGCGCATTGGCGAGGGCTTTGGCTATGATGCGATCAACTTGAATTGCGGCTGCCCATCGGACCGTGTGCAGGGCGGGCATTTTGGGGCGTGCCTGATGGCAGAGCCCAAGGTGGTGGCCGATTGCTTTGCGGCCATGCAGGCGGCTGTTAAAATTCCCGTCACCATCAAATGCCGGATCGGCATTGACGACATGGATGAGTTTCAGGGCCTGCAAGATTTCGTGACTACCGTGGCCGCTGCGGGCTGCAAGACTTTTGTGGTTCACGCGCGCAAGGCCTGGCTGAAAGGCCTTTCGCCAAAAGAGAACCGCGAGATACCACCCCTGAATTATGAACGTGTACATCAGCTCAAAAACTCCTTTTCGGATTTGAATATAATCCTTAATGGAGGAATGTCAAGCCTTAAAAGTGATTTTTTTCATATTTCGGATTTGGATGGCTTGATGTATGGCCGCGAGGCCTATCACAATCCATGGATGCTCACTGAGGTTGACCCGTTGTTTGCTGGTGTTGCGGCCCCCGTTTCAACGCGGCGCGAAGCGGCAGAGGCGATGTTCCCCTATATCGAGCGGCATCTGGCAACAGGTGCGCCTTTGCATCACATCACCCGCCATTTGCTGGGCCTCTATCACGCGCAACCGGGCGGTCGCATGTGGCGGCAGATTCTCACGATGGATGGCCAAAAGCGCGGCGCAGGGCTTGAAGTAATCATCCGTGCACTGACGGTTGTTGAGGAGCAAGCTGCCAAACTCGCAGCTTAAGTCTCACTCCGCGCCACGCGGCCTGCCCTGCCGCCGCGGCGCGTTTTGCGCTGGGTGAGGGTGGCTAGGCGCTCCGGCAAATCGAGCACGATTTTGTGGCGTTCCTCAGGTGACAAGCCAATCCAGCGGGCAATTTCCACGCGCGTGCGGCCGCAGCCGATGCAGAGCTGCGTTTCGGGATCAACCACGCAGATCTTTACGCAGGGTGTTTCGATCGCGGATGGATTGATTGCGTCCATGGATGCCATTCAAACAGAAAAGCCGGAACAGGCCGTTCCGACAGCGACCGATTTGGCCCGGGCGCGTCAGTTTTTCAAGGTGAGAGTGCCGCCCTCGGATTTGAAGCTAGAAAGGCGTGAAAGAAAACTCATGCCCAGCAACGTGCCTTGCAGCGCCCCTTCGGGCATCACATAGGCATCCACATCATCAACGCGCACGTTGTCGATCTCGACCTTCGAGAGCTTCACCCGCGCCGCCTTGGTCTGGCCATTTGCGGTTGAAACGGGAACCGTATAATCCAGCGAGTGTGGATGCAGGCCCACGCGGTCAGCGTCCTCATAACTCAGCGCCACAGCCGAGGCGCCGGTATCCACCAGCGCATCGATGGATTGATTGTTGATCTGGGCCTTCACGAAATAATGCCCATTCTCACCGCCCTTGATTTCGGTTAGCGCCATCAGGCTTACGTCCGATGCCGCCTCAACCGATGGCCGCATTCCTGGCAGGCCAGCGCCAAGCGTGAGCAGCAAAGCCAAGGCAACGCTGGGCATGGACGAGATACGCATGAACACTCCACAAACTCTGTGGCGTGAAGATTAGGCCGCTGGAAACCAAAAATGGTTCACGCGTCTGAAATTCTCGAAGGCACGGTTAATGAATGCTTGCCAGATAAGCACAAAGCATGCCGCATTCCGTCAACACCTGAACCGCGCCGCAGATGTCGCCTGTTTGCCCGCCAATCAGACGCATGGCAACTCTGCGCATCACACCGGTGATGGCAAGCGCAACAGCCATGGCGATCACGCCGGTGACCGGATCAATCGCCCAACCTGCCCAGATGGCGAAGGCCCCAGCGGTCACGATTGCAAACAGGCCGACGCTGCGCGTTGGCCTTCCGGCCAGGTGCGAGAGGCCGTCGCTGCGGGCAGGCCTTGTGGCCCACATCATATCCACCACCATCGCCCGCGAGAAAGCGGCGGAAGCCGCGAGGATCAGGATCACTTGCTGCGGCGGCTGCGTGAGAAGAACCTGATAGGCCGATGCCTTGATGATGTAGGCCAGCACCAAAGCGCTCGCGCCATAAGTGCCGATGCGGCTGTCGCGCATGATCTCCAGCCTGCGTTCGCGGGTCTTGCCACCGAAGAGGCCATCAGCGGTGTCGGCCAGGCCGTCTTCGTGCAGAGCACCCGTCACCAAGAGTCCAAAGCCCAAGGCAATCGCAGCGGTGATCAGGCCCGGCAGATGCAAGAAATTGAGCGCCACAAGAAAGGCCCCACCCGCAGCACCCAGCGCTGCTCCCGCAAGCCCGAAGCTTCGCATGGCTTGCGACAGTGGGACAGGGTCTATGGTGCGGACGAAGGGAATGGGCAAACGGGTGAGAAATTGCAGCGCCATCAACAATTCCGCCACAGGGCGCAACCGGGGGGACTGTTCTTCAACGCTGTTGATATTGTCGCTCATGGACGAAAGTTATGCCGTTTTCTGTGGTCCCTGTGTTAAGCGCTTCCCCTAATTTGACGCAAGAACAATAGGAAAAAATGATGACCACCGGCCTGCCCTTCGACGATATTCGCGCCCTTTTGAAATCCATGCCTGGGCCAGATGCCGAAGCCATCGCCAAGGTGAAGGCGCGGGATGCGATTCTCACCAAGCCACCGGGAGCCTTGGGCAAATTGGAGATGATTGCTGAATTCATGGCGGGCTGGCAGCATCATTATCCGCCGCGGGCAGACCGCACGGTGGTGGCCGTGTTCGCGGGCAACCACGGTGTCGTAAAGCAAGGGGTGGCCGCCTATCCGCAGGAAGTAACCTTCCAGATGGTGGCAAATTTCCAGCACGGCGGTGCTGCCGTGAACCAAATTTGCAAAGCCTATGATCTCGGCCTCAAGGTTTTCGAACTGGCGCTGGAACAGCCGACTGGCGATATCACTGTTGAACCCGCACTGAGCGAGAAGGACTGCGCCGCCACCATGGCTTACGGGATGGAGGCCATCGCAGGCGGTTGCGACCTGCTGTGCATCGGTGAAATGGGCATTGGAAATACAACGATCGCTGCAGCTCTCGCTTGCGGCTTGTTTGGCGGCAAAGGCGAGGAATGGGTGGGTCCTGGCACCGGTGTTGACGCTGCAGGCTTGAAACGCAAGGCCGATGCCGTGAACCGCGCTATTGCTCTGCACACGGATCATTTGAAAGACCCGCTGGAAGTTCTGCGCCGCCTGGGCGGGCGTGAGCTGGCGGCGATGGCAGGCGCCATTCTTGGCGCGCGGATGCAAAATGTTCCGGTGATTGTTGATGGTTATGTGGCCACTGCTGCTGCGGCTGTTCTCTACACGTTTGACAAGACCGCGCTGGATCACTGTCTCTTCGGTCATTGCTCGGCCGAGCCTGCGCACAGCCGCTTGCTGAAGGAAATGGGCAAGGCGCCATTGCTCGATCTTGGCATGCGTCTGGGAGAAGCGTCGGGTGCTGCCTTGGCCGCGGGCATTGTGAAAGCCGCACTGGCCTGCCACAACGGCATGGCGACGTTTGAGAGTGCCGGTGTTTCGAACAAGGAATAGTTTTTGAGGGTGAAACGGCGGAAAGAGCCCTCATCCGCCTTCGGCACCT
>JANPHF010000120.1:0-2650 GCA_031424315.1 Aestuariivirga sp. | reverse complement strand
CGTGACTGGCGTTGTGACTTTGCCAGAAGGCACAGAAATGGTGATGCCTGGCGATAACATCTCGTTCCAAGTTGAGCTTATTCAGCCGATCGCCATGGAAGAAAAACTGCGCTTCGCCATCCGCGAAGGCGGCCGCACCGTGGGTGCCGGCGTTGTTGCTAAGATTTCGGATTAATCACCTAACATTGAGATTGAGAGCCCGCGAGGAAACTTGCGGGCTTTTTATTTTGTTGAAGTCTCTTTGAGTAACGCCTGCAACTCTTGAATGTCGGCATCTAATTTTACGAGTGAATTCTTTACTGATGTCATCACTTGTGCTGCCATGCCAGCATCCATCTCGGGCACTTGGTCTTGGGCATTGGTGGCCAGTGCTTTGATCTGACCATAGAGATTGGAAACCTTAAATGACAGTTCCGGCGCAAGAATGCCAATGCGCGCCACATGGCTATCAAACACGGGCGTTACAAAGCGAAATGAGATGCGGGGCTGGGTGCGCTTGCCAATATTCTGTTTTGCCATTTCTTCAGCAATCGAAATCTGTGCCACCAAAATGCGCATGGCGCTGGCGATTGCGGTTTGCAATGCTGCGAGTTCTCCGAGGATGGCATTTTGAAACGAATTGCGCTCTGAACTCTTAGAGCGCTCGCTTTGTTCTTTAGCCATTTTCTCTTGGTGGCCGCGGCCAATTTCAGCGATTTTTGCCACTCGGTATTGCGAGTAAATAACACCAGCAAAGGCTATGAGTGAAGCAAATAGTGCCACAGATGCCGAAACCAAAGTTTGGTATTGTTTTATGAATTCCATCACATGCTCCCGCGCCACGATGGCAGAACATTGCACTTTACGGAATGGAATGCATAGCGCAATACTTGTGAAATTCTGATCGGGTGAAACCTAAATTGCAAGATTCGAACGAAGCCAATAGTCTGCATGCCGACCCGCTGTATCTGACGGCACTGGCTAACCTTGGTGCGAGTGTTCCGGCAAAACTTAAAGCGATTCCGGCCAAGGGCAGTATCGCGGTTCTGCCGTTTGTGAACATGAGTGGTGATGCCGAGCAGGAACACTTTGTTGATGGATTGACCGAGGACATCATCACCGATCTTTCAAACGTAAATGGTTTCTTCGTGATCGCCCGCAACTCGACTTTTGCTTATAAGGGCAAGCCCACTGATGTGCGTCAAATCGCCTTTGATTTGGGTGTTAAATATATCCTCGAAGGTAGTGCCCGCAAATCTGGACAACGCTTGCGTATCAATGTGCAATTGATTGATGCGAGCGAAGGTGGGGCGCACGTCTGGGCGGAACGTTTTGACCGTGACCTTGCCGATATTTTCGTGGTGCAGGATGAAGTGACGCGCCGGATAGTCGAAGCCATCTCGGGTAAGCTGAATGCTACTCCCGGTGCAGAACGCTATAAGCCGTCGAACCTCATTGCCTATGATCTTTGCGTGAGGTCGCGAAACCTGTGGTCGCTATCGGAGATCGCCAATAACGAGGCTTACGCCAATCTGAGCCGCGCGATTGCCCTTGAACCTGATTACGCTGAGGCCCACTGGCGGCTCGCTATTGTGCAGCTTTTCACCTGGTCGTACTGGTCGGGCGAACCAGATCCCAATCGCCAGAATGCGCTGCGTTCGGCGGAGAAGGCTGTAGCACTCGACCGGAATGATTCAAGCGCGCTCTGGGTCCTGGGATACGTCTTGTTGCACGAACGTCGATGGGACGAAGCGCAGGCCAACTATGATGCGTCATTGCTGATGAACCCCAATGATGCTGATGCGTTTGCCGTCATTGCCGACTTCAAGTACATGACCGGAAACCCGCGCGAGGCTATGGATTCAATCGCCATTGCCTTTCGCCTGAATCCACATCCGCCTGGGTGGTACTACTGGATTCTGGGATACCTGCAGGTCGCCAATGGCCAATACGGGGATGCCGTGGCGACGCTCCGCCGTGACGAAACTTACCGTTCACTTTCGAGGCGGTCGCTTGCGTCAGTGCTGGCTTTGCAGGGAAATATTGAGGAGGCAAAGACCGAAGCAGGGCATTTCATCGCCGCCAACCCGAGCTGGCGAGTCGGACGCTGGCTTGCAAGTCAACCGTTCAAGAATCCAGGTGACGCTGATCTTTGGGTCAGAGGGATGAAGTTGGCCGGATTGCCGGAGTGACCATGACAAATTTCTCTGACATATCAGCTGACCCGCTTTATCTCACGGCACTGGCTAGTCTTGGAGCTAGTGTTCCTGCCAAACTTATGGCTGCTCCGTCAAAAGGTAGCATTGCGGTTTTGCCTTTCGTCGATATGAGTGGTGAAACTGGTCATGAACATTTCACCGATGGATTGACGGAAGACATTATTACCGATCTTTCCAATGTGCCGGGCTTCTTTGTGATCGCTCGTAATTCTGTGTTTGCCTACAAGGGCAAGCCCACGGATGTGCGCCAGATTGCCCATGATCTTGGTGTTAAATACGTCCTCGAAGGCAGCGCAAGACGGGCAGGGCAACGCTTACGGATCAATGTGCAATTGATCGACGCAGGCCAAGGTGGAAATCATGTCTGGGCTGAACGCTTCGACCGTGAGTTATCCGATATTTTTGAAGTCCAAGATGAAGTCGCGCGGCGCGTGGTAGAAGCTATTACAGGC
>JANPHF010000119.1:0-6507 GCA_031424315.1 Aestuariivirga sp. | reverse complement strand
CGCTGCCCATCAGCACCGCGCACCAATGGCCGCGCGAAACCTATTCCTTCGCCATCGCCCTGCAAAACCTGTTGTGGGGCATCGGCACGCCGCTCGCCGGCATGTTAGCCGATCGCTATGGTTCAGCGCGCGTCTTGATGGCAGGTGCGGTGCTCTACGCGCTGGGCATCCTCGGCATGAACTATTCAGACACAGGCCCGCTGATGGATTTCACCGGTGGCATTCTGGTGGGCATGGGCATTGCCATGTCATCCTTCTCCATCGTCATGGCAGCGCTGGGTCGCCTCGTGCCGCCCGAAAAGCGCAGCTGGGCTTTTGGTCTGGCCACCGCTTCGGGCTCCATGGGCCAAGCCCTGTTCATCTGGCCCGTGGGCCAGATCGTTTCCAACTCGGGCTGGAATGCGGGCCTCATCGCGCTGGCCGTCTCGGCTTTGTTCATCATTCCGCTTTCAGTTCCATTGCTCATCCAGAACACATCAAAATCCGTGCAGCAAAAGGGTGAAACGGCCTTGCCACTCGGCCAGGCCGTGGCTGAAGCCTTCGGCCACCGCTCTTATCTGCTGCTCGTTGCGGGATTCTTCGTCTGCGGCTTCCAACTGGCTTTCATCACCGTGCATTTCCCGCCCTATCTGGCTGAACATGGCATCTCGAAGGAAATTGGCTGGCTCGCCATGTTGATGATCGGCCTTTTCAACGTCGTGGGCGCTTACACCTCGGGCATCATCGGTGGCAAAGGTGTGAAGCGCATCCCGCTCAGCGCCATCTATCTGGCGCGCGCCGCGCTCTACACATTGTTCATCCTCATCCCCATCAGCACCACCACAACGCTGCTTTTTGCAGCTGCCATTGGCCTACTGTGGCTCTCCACGGTGCCGCTCACCATGGGCCTGGTCACGGTGATGTTTGGCACGCGCTATATGGCAACACTCTATGGCTTTGTGTTCCTCAGCCATCAGGTCGGCTCTTTCCTTGGCGTATGGCTGGGCGGCAGGCTCTATGATGCCTATGGCTCTTACGACCCAGTCTGGTGGATGAGTGTGGCGCTGGGCGTGTTCGCAGGGCTTGTTCACTTGCCCATCCGCGAACACCGCGCCGAAGCCTTTGCGGCCGTGTGAATGTGACGTGTGATGGTCGGCAGCCACAAATTCGCGCTCGGCTTTTTCGGCTCAGTGCTTCTGCTGTGGCTCGTTGGCATGACACTCTTCGTGCGCCATTCCGCTCTGCCACCAGAGGCAAGCGGCACCATGTTAGCGGTGTTTGAGCCTTCGACTTCTCAGGATACGGCCGTGGCCGCCATCATCAAGGCGGGCGGCAACGTCGTGAAAAAGTCAGGCTTGGACTTTGTCTGGGTGGTGCAAGGCGATGAACCGGGCCTCGCCGGAAAACTCAAGGAAGCAGGCGCGCTCGGCGCTTACCGTGAACTCCCCATCAGCCCCGCGCTTGCTGGTTGCTTCGCGGTCGCCGATGCCAAAGTCGAAGCCGCATTTGATTGAATCAATAATGCGGTGGCCTGTCCACCGGAACAGGACCTGACTCAAGATTCTGCATCTCTTGATTCATCCGCGCTAATTGCCGCTCCAGCGCTTCAATTTTGCGCCATTGCGCCAGCACCACATCGTTCAAATCAGCAATCGCCTTCTCCTGATGGGCCAGGCGCATTTCAAGCTCTGTGACACGGGATTGGTCATCCATGAAGGCACACTCCCAAAAGAAAAGGCCCGCAAAACCGCGGGCCTTTGAATTGGCACAAGCGCTGAATTAACGCGAGTAATATTCCACCACGAGAGCGGGCTGCATCTGCACCGGATAGGGCACATCGCCGAGCGAAGGAATGCGTGTCAGCTTGGCGGTATCCTTGCCGTTGGTTTCGATGTAGTCCGGGGTGTCGCGCTCAACCGAGGCCAGCGCTTCACCGATCACCGGGAAATCCTTGGACTTGGCCGAGAGTTCAATCACATCGCCAACCTTGAGCTGGATCGAGGCAATCGTCACGCGCTTGCCGTTTACCTTCACATGGCCGTGGCTCACCAGCTGGCGGGCAGCAAACATGGTGATGGCGAACTTCGCGCGGTAAACCACCGCATCCAGGCGGCGCTCCAGAAGGCCGATCAGGTTCTCAGACGAGTCGCCTGTCATGCGCAGCGCTTCTTCGTAATACTTGCTGAACTGGCGTTCTGACACGTTGGCATAATAGCCGCGCAGCTTCTGCTTGGCGCGCAGCTGCGTGCCGAAATCCGACAGCTTGCCCTTGCGGCGCTGGCCGTGCTGGCCGGGGCCGTATTCACGCTTGTTGACGGGAGACTTGGGGCGGCCCCAAATGTTCTCACCAAGGCGGCGGTCGAGTTTATATTTGGCGTTTGCACGCTTTGTCATTTTACAGCTCACAAAATGCGGGGGAAGGCGCAAAGGCGAAGAGCGCAGGCTCGTTGACTTTACGGCTCCACCCAAGCGCATGCTTTGCATGCGCCATTTACGGGAAGTGCGAATGCCTGGCGGCAAGCGCACCGGTTGGAGCCCACCCTCCTCTTCCCCTCGCGGGGCCGACAGGAACCTGAGTGGTCCCACGGGCAAGCAAAAAGCGGGCAAGACCCGCTCAGTAACGCGGCTGATAGCCAAACGCGGCACCAAAGTCAAACCGGCAAATCAATGATCTCGTGCTTGGGAAAGCCCATCGCGCCATAGGCCGCCAGGGTTTCTGAGCTTTCGCTTCGCGCCGCCGTGAGCAAAACCGTGCCATGGGCCGGCACAGAGGCATCTTGCCCTTTTAAAACAGTCTCTTCCGCCACATCTGCCACGCGCCGGGCAATGGCGCCCGAGGGATCGATATAGGTTACATCCCAAGGTGCCACCTTGGAAATCTCTTCGGTGAGCAAGGGATAGTGCGTGCACCCCAGAACCACCACATCCGTGCGTCCGCCGTCGCGCTTACGAAACACCGGGGCAACTTCATCCGCCAGCTCGGCCATATTGACAGGATGGCCCCGCAATTTCTGCTCGGCAATCTCAGCCAGTCGCGGCGCGCCATGCAGGAACACCTTGCAGTGATAGGCGTAGGTGTGGATCAGCGAATGCGTATATTCCCGGTTCACCGTTCCCGGTGTGGCCAGAACGCCGATGATGCCCGATTTGGTCTGCGCCGCCGCAGGTTTGATGGCGGGCACCGTGCCCACAAAAGGTTCCTTGAACGAGGCGCGCAGATCCGCAATCGCAATCGTAGAAGCGGTGTTGCACGCCACCACCACAACATCGGGCTTGGCCCGCGTGATCAGCGCGCCCATCACCCGGCGGATGCGCTCCACCAGAGGCTTCTCTTTCCACGCGCCATAGGGGAAACCAGCGTTGTCGGCGGAATAAATCAAATGCGCCTCCGGCAATTGCTTCGCCACTGCACGCGCCACGGTGAGGCCACCCATGCCGGAATCAAAAAGCAAGATGCGTGGGCTGGTCATTCCCCCCTCTTCACTTTGCGAAGCTCATGCACGCGCGTGAGCGATGAAACAATCCCGCGCAGCGAACGCACTTCCTGCTGGCTTGGCTGCGCGCGCGCAAACAGGTTCCGCATGTTGCGCACCATGCCGGGCCGCTTGTCATCGGTTTTGAAAAACCCGGCCGCCGCCAGTTCGCTCTCGAGATGCTCATAAAATCCAAACAGCTCTTCCTTCGTGGCAGGCCGCGTGCCCGGCATCTGCAGCCCTGGCCCATCCAACGCTGGAAGCTCTAGCGTCGCCATGCCCAGCGTGGTCGCAACCGGCTTGAACCATTCATAACCCACCAGCAGAACCGCCTGCGCGATGTTGAGCGAGGCATAGGCAGGGTTCACAGGCGCGGTGATGATCATGTCCGCCAAGGATACTTCGTCATTGGTTAAGCCATATCTTTCACGCCCAAACAGGATCGCAATTTTTTCGCCGCGCGCAATGCGGACGTGCATGTCGGCACTCGCCTGCTCTGGCGTCATCACATCCTTGGTCATGCCGCGCGGCCGCGCCGTGGTGGCATAGACATAGTTGAAGGGCTTCAACGCCTCGGCCAGCACCGGTTCCACCCGCGCTGCTTTCACAGTTTCAATGGCACCCGAAGCCGCAGCCTCGGCCTTCTCCCGGTCCCAGCCCTCGCGCGGGTCACACAGGATGAGATCCATCAGCCCGAAATTCGCCATGGCCCGCGCCGCCATGCCGATGTTTTCGCCCAATTGCGGATTAACGAGGATCACCGAAGGTGTTGCCCCAAATTCGCGTTGCTGTCGGTGGTCCGTGCCTGCCATGGCAGCCCGCATAACAAGAAGCCGCTGCGCCGCAAAGCCGCATTTCACAATCCGGCTTGACTCATTTAAAAACCCGACTTATTCACTCGGATATATCCCGACTGCATTAGTCGGAATTAGGAGATTAGAACATGAAGGCTGTTGCCACCGCCCTTTTCGCCCTCACCCTCGCGGGCCCAGCCCTCGCCGAAGATGCTCCCGTTGAATGGACGTTGAGGGGTGCCAATTTCGATCCTCCTGTCCTTACCATTGAAGCCAAGAGCACTTTCACCTTGAAATTCACCAACACCAACGCGGTCGCCGCAGAGCTTGAATGCAAGGGCCTAAAAATTGAAAAACCTGTCGTTGCTGGCGGCTCCATCATGGTGAGGGTTCTCAATCCGAAGCCCGGCAGCTATGATTGCGTGGATGAACCGCATGAAGACGTGGCCAAAGGCCAGATTGTGATCAAGTAAATGTTTGGCACCGCCGTCATCGTTTTCCGCGAGGTCTTTGAAGCAGGCCTTGCCATTGGCATTGTGGCGGCAGCGCTGGGCCACGCGCCAAAGGCCCTGAGGTATATCTGGGGCGGGGTGTTGGCGGGCGTTCTCGCCTCCATGGTGGTGGCGGTTTTTGCAGGCGGCATCGCCAATCTGTTTGGCGGCTTTGGGCAGGAATTGCTGAATGCCACCATTCTTATCCTCGCCGTGCTTATGCTTGGCTGGCACACACTGTGGATGGCGCGCCAAGGCCGCCAGATGGCGCAGGATTTGAAGGCCCTTGGCCAACAGGCTGCCAGTGGTTCAAAATCCATGATGGCCGTGGCCGTGGTGGTGGCCACAACTGTCTTGCGCGAAGGATCTGAGGTTGTGCTCTTCCTCTATGGTGCAGCGGCAAGCAGTGGTGCCACAGCGCTGCAATCCCTGGCAGGCGGCCTGATCGGCATCGCCTTGGGTGCCTTGGTGTCTTACGTCACCTATAAAGGCATCGTGCGCATTCCCATGCGCTGGGTGTTCTCGGTCACAACGGGCCTGATCGCCCTGTTGGCATCTGGCATGGCCGCCCAGGCCGCGCATTTTCTGCAAGCCGCAGGCACGGCCACATTCATGGAAAATGAAATGTGGGATTGGTCAAGCATCCTGCCCGACAGCAGCCTGCCCGGCATCTTCCTGAAGGCCTTGATGGGCTATAGCGACAGGCCCACACAATTGATGCTGGTGGCATTTGCTGCCACGCTCGCTACATTCATCGTGGCAAACCGATTGGCCAAGCCAAAGGCCCTGACCAAACCAGCCGCAGCCTGAAAAGCTCAGTCCTTCCCGGTCAGCTTCCGCGCCTCGCGCAACTTGGGGAACATATAGGACCACAGCGCCGCAACCGCGATTGTACCTGCCCCACCGATCACAACGGCTGTTACCGCGCCCAGACCCGCAGCCACAAAGCCCGCGCGCGCTTCGCCCAATTGGTTTGAAGCACCGATGAAAACATTGTTCACGGCATTTACCCGCCCGCGGACCCGGTCCGGGATCCACAGCTGCATCAACACTTCGCGCACATAAACGCTGATCATGTCAAAGGCGCCATAGAGCACCAACATGAGGATCGACAGCCAAGCAATCGTCGAATAGCCGAACACCAAAATAACGAGACCTGAAAGCGCTACGGCGATGAACAGCCACCACCCCGCGCGGTCTTTGATGCCAAATTTCGCCAGCCACAAGCCAACCACGATTGCACCAACCCCTGGTGCTGCGCGGAGCAAGCCATTGCCGAACGCGCCGAGATGCAAGATGTCGCTGGCATAAATCGGCATCAGCGCCACCGCCCCACCGAGCAGAACGGCGAACATGTCGAGCGAGATGGCACCGAGCACAATCGGCTCCTGCAGGATGAATTTGAAACCCGCCAGCACTGCGCCAAAGTCAGCGTCCGGATTATGGTGATGGGTTTGCTCCACAAAGCCCATGGTGAGAACGGCAAGACAGGCCGCGGCCAAAAGCGCCAGCGCAACGGAATAGGTGAAGATTGAACCCAGCAGCAACAGCAAGCCGCCGATGGCTGGGCCGATGATCGATGCGGCCTGCCATGTCATGGTGTTCACCGAAATACCATGGGCCAGCGCTCCGCCTTTCAGCATATTGGGCAGAAGCGAGGAGGCAGCTGGGTTACCAAAGGCCGAGGCCGTTCCAATCAATGCCAGCCAGACAAACACCGGCCACACCTGTTCATGCACGCCCAGAGAAAAGGCCAGCAGGCCCAGCGCG